>NZ_JASJUJ010000006.1:0-314293 GCF_047467975.1 Citrobacter sp. C348
GTCGACTCAGGAAGACAAGCGGAAAAATGCATTTTTGTTTCAACCGCTCACCTTTTATCCATAACGCTTACTTTTGCTGCTTTTTTATCGCCAATGGCAGGTCAGCCAGGCTATTTATCACTAAATCAGCCGCATTTTCTGCTTCTGGCGTGACAGGCTTACCCGTGCGCACCAATACTTTGGTCCCAACGTTAGCGGCTGCTGCCGCCTGCATATCTTCTATTTTGTCGCCCACCATATAGGAAGCCGCCATATCGATGTGCAGGAACTCTTGCGCAGAGAGAAGCATTCCTGGATGCGGTTTACGACAGTCGCAAACCTGGCGGTACTCTTCTACTGTTCCCTGCGGGTGGTGAGGACAATAGTAGATGCCATCCAGATCAACATCACGATCGGCCAGCGACCAGTCCATCCACTCCGTCAGCGTTTCAAACTGCGCTTCAGTAAATTTACCGCGGGCAATACCCGACTGGTTAGTCACGACGATAAGTGCATAGCCCATCTGTTTAAGTTCACGCATGGCATCAATAACGCCGTCGATAAACTCGAACTCGTCGATCTCATGTACGTAACCGTGGTCCACATTAATGGTGCCGTCACGGTCGAGAAAAATTGCAGGTACAGACTTTGCCACCTTTTATAGCTCCTGAATAAGGCATGTTGCTCTAGTATCGCATGTTTCGGCAGGCAAGAAAGTGCTCATCGTGCAAAGCCAGATTGATTTAGACGTCTGGATGCCTTAACATCCATCTTATTAACGACGTCGACCGTACCAGACAGACGAAAATGCCACGGCTAACTTAATTACGATAATAAATAACCCATGATTAAACTTTCGAATATCACCAAAGTGTTCCAGCAGGGGACGCGCACCATTCAGGCACTGAACAATGTCAGCCTGCATGTTCCTGCCGGACAGATTTATGGCGTTATTGGCGCCTCAGGTGCCGGTAAAAGTACGCTCATCCGCTGCGTTAACTTACTTGAACGCCCAACGGAGGGCAGTGTACAGGTCGGCGGTCAGGAGCTCACTACGCTTTCTGAATCCGAGCTGACCAAAGCTCGCCGTCAAATCGGCATGATTTTCCAGCACTTTAACCTGCTGTCTTCCCGCACGGTATTTGGTAACGTCGCGCTTCCACTGGAGCTGGACAACACCCCAAAAGAAGAGATCAAACGTCGCGTTACCGAGCTGCTGGATTTAGTGGGCCTTGGCGATAAGCACGACAGCTATGCCGCCAACCTTTCAGGCGGCCAGAAACAGCGTGTCGCAATTGCCCGTGCTCTGGCAAGCCAACCGAAGGTATTGCTGTGCGATGAGGCCACCAGCGCACTCGATCCGGCAACGACCCGTTCGATTCTGGAATTACTGAAAGACATTAACCGCCGTCTTGGGTTAACCATCCTGCTGATTACCCATGAGATGGACGTCGTAAAACGTATTTGTGACTGCGTGGCGGTTATCAGTAACGGTGAATTGATCGAGCAGGACACGGTGAGCGAAGTGTTTTCACATCCGAAAACGCCGCTGGCGCAGAAATTTATTCAATCCACACTGCATCTGGATATTCCGGAAGATTATCTGCAGCGTTTAAAAGCAGAACCAGAAGCCGATAGCGTCCCGATGCTGCGTATGGAGTTTACCGGCCACTCTGTCGATGCCCCACTGCTTTCCGAAATTGCTCGCCGCTTTAATGTGAACAACAACATTATCAGTGCGCAGATGGATTACGCCGGTGGCGTCAAGTTCGGCATCATGCTGACTGAAATGCACGGCGCACAAGAAGATACACAAGCGGCCATCAACTGGCTGCAGGAACACCATGTAAAAGTAGAGGTACTGGGTTATGTCTGAGCCAATGATGTGGCTGCTAGTTCGCGGCGTATGGGAAACGCTGGCAATGACCTTTGTGTCCGGTTTTTTTGGCTTTGTGATTGGCCTGCCCGTAGGCGTACTACTGTACGTCACGCGTCCGGGGCAAATCATCGAGAACGCGAAGCTCTATCGTACGCTGTCAGCGCTGGTCAATATTTTCCGCTCCATCCCATTCATTATACTGCTGGTATGGATGATTCCATTTACCCGCATGATAGTCGGCACCTCGATCGGTTTACAGGCCGCTATCGTCCCGCTGACCGTGGGTGCCGCACCGTTTATTGCCCGAATGGTAGAAAACGCCCTGCTGGAAATCCCGACCGGGCTGATTGAAGCCTCAAGAGCGATGGGCGCTACGCCGTTACAGATCGTGCGTAAAGTGTTACTACCAGAAGCGTTGCCAGGCCTGGTGAATGCGGCAACGATCACGCTGATTACCTTGGTCGGTTACTCAGCAATGGGCGGGGCCGTCGGTGCGGGCGGTCTTGGGCAGATTGGCTATCAATACGGTTACATTGGATACAACGCTACCGTGATGAATACAGTACTGGTATTACTTGTCGTTCTGGTTTATTTAATTCAGTTATCCGGCGATCGCATCGTCCGGGCGGTCACGCACAAGTAACGTTACACACAACACAGAAAAACTCATTAAGAAAAGGAAATAAGCATGGCGTTCAAATTCAAAACCTTTGCGGCAGTTGGAGCCCTGATCGGTTCTCTGGCACTTGTGGGTTGCGGTCAGGATGAAAAAGATCCAAACCACATCAAAGTGGGCGTTATTGTTGGCGCAGAGCAGCAGGTTGCCGAAGTCGCACAGAAAGTGGCGAAAGAAAAATACGGTCTGGACGTTGAACTGGTCACGTTCAACGATTACGTCCTGCCTAACGAAGCGCTGAGCAAAGGCGATATCGATGCCAATGCCTTCCAGCACAAACCATACCTGGATCAGCAGATCAAAGATCGCGGTTACAAACTGGTTGCTGCAGGCAATACGTTCGTCTACCCAATTGCTGGCTATTCCAAAAAAATCAAATCACTGGATGAACTGCAGGACGGTTCTCAGGTAGCGATTCCAAACGACCCGACTAACCTCGGTCGTTCCCTGCTGCTGCTGCAGAAAGTGGGCCTGATCAAACTGAAAGACGGCGTTGGCCTGCTGCCAACCGCGCTGGATGTGGTTGAAAACCCGAAAAACCTGAAGCTGGTAGAGCTGGAAGCACCACAGCTGCCGCGTTCACTGGACGACGCACAGATCGCGCTGGCGGTTATCAATACCACCTACGCCAGCCAGATCGGCCTGACCCCGGCAAAAGACGGTATCTTTGTTGAAGATAAAGACTCCCCGTACGTAAACCTGATCGTAACTCGCGAAGACAATAAAGATGCTGAGAACGTGAAGAAATTCGTTGAAGCGTATCAGTCCGACGAAGTTTACGAAGCGGCAAACAAAGTCTTCAATGGCGGCGCTGTTAAGGGCTGGTAATTTTAGGCTGTTTCCAGAATCTGTAATATCATCAGGACGGGCGCTTGCCCGTCTTGTCATTTATGCAAGCACCTGATTCAATATCTGACGTTTAGATCATTCATTGAGGAAATATTATGCGTGCTTTACCGATCTGTTTAGTAGCACTCATGTTGAGCGGCTGTTCTATGTTAAGCAGATCCCCTGTTGAACCCGTTCAAAGCACTACGACCCCGCCGAAAGTGGAGCCAGAAAAACCAAAAGCACCGCGTGCCACACCGGTAAGAATTATCACCAACGCTGAAGATCTGGTCGGTAAACCATTCCGCGATCTGGGTGAAGTCAGCGGTGAATCCTGCCAGGCATCAAACCAGGATTCTCCTCCAAGTATTCCAACCGCACGCAAACGCATGCAGATAAATGCCTCTAAAATGAAAGCGAATGCGGTATTGCTGCACAGCTGCGAAGTGACCAGCGGAACACCGGGTTGCTACCGTCAGGCGGTTTGCATTGGTTCTGCACTGAATATTTCGACGAAATGAGCCACTTTCAGTTCGAGCAAATAGGCGTTATCCGCTCTCCCTATAAAGAAAAATTCGCCGTTCCACGCCAGCCTGGTCTGGTGAAAAGTGCCAACGGCGAACTGCATTTGCTCGCACCGTATAACCAGGCCGATGCCGTTCGCGGCCTGGAAGCGTTTAGCCATTTGTGGGTGATATTTGTTTTTCACCAGACAATGGAAGGTGGATGGCGGCCAACCGTACGCCCGCCCCGACTTGGCGGCAACGCCAGAATGGGCGTATTTGCCACACGTTCGACCTTTCGCCCTAACCCTGTCGGCATGTCGCTGGTCGAACTAAAAGGCATTGTCTGCCAGAAAGATAACGTTGTCCTACAACTGGGCAGTCTGGATCTGGTCGACGGAACTCCGGTGGTCGATATCAAGCCCTACCTGCCGTTTGCTGAAGCATTACCCGATGCCACCGCCAGCTATGCACAGCATGCGCCAGTCGCGGAAATGGCGGTCGGTTTCACCCCTGAGGTTGAGCAACAACTTCTGATGCTGGAAAAACGTTATCCGCTGCTAAAAACATTTATTGGTGAAGTGCTGGCACAGGACCCGCGTCCTGCGTATCGTAAGGGTGAAGAGACAGGCAAAACGTACGCCGTCTGGCTACACGATTTCAACGTGCGCTGGCGCGTGACGGCACAGGGTTTCGAAGTCTTTGCGCTCGAACCCCGGTAATTTCGCGGCCTTCTCTTTTGACATCCCTTTCTCGCTGGTAAACTAAACCACTTTTTTTGTGTCAGGCTCGCGTGAGCCTGTTCGATCGTTCAACTGGAACCGTAACAACATGCGTACTAGCCAATATCTGCTCTCCACTCTGAAGGAGACACCTGCCGACGCCGAGGTTATCAGCCACCAGCTGATGCTGCGCGCCGGGATGATTCGCAAGCTGGCCTCCGGGTTATACACCTGGCTGCCGACCGGCGTGCGCGTCCTGAAAAAAGTCGAAAACATCGTGCGTGAAGAGATGAACAACGCCGGTGCTATCGAGGTGTTAATGCCGGTAGTTCAGCCTTCTGAACTGTGGGAAGAGAGCGGCCGTTGGGAACAGTACGGCCCGGAACTGCTGCGTATTGCTGACCGCGGCGATCGTCCATTCGTACTCGGCCCAACGCATGAAGAAGTGATCACCGACCTGATCCGTAACGAGCTCAGCTCCTACAAACAGCTGCCGCTGAACTTCTACCAGATCCAGACTAAATTCCGTGACGAAGTGCGTCCGCGTTTCGGCGTCATGCGCTCCCGTGAATTCCTGATGAAAGATGCGTACTCTTTCCATACGACTCAGGAATCACTGCAGGAAACCTACGACGCGATGTATGCCGCGTACAGCAAGATCTTCAGCCGTATGGGTCTGGATTTCCGTGCGGTACAGGCTGACACCGGTTCTATCGGCGGTAGCGCTTCTCACGAATTCCAGGTTCTGGCGCAGAGCGGCGAAGATGACGTGGTGTTCTCTGACAGCTCCGACTTTGCTGCCAACATCGAATTTGCAGAAGCCGTAGCACCAAAAGAACCGCGCGGCGCCGCCACGCAGGAAATGACGCTGGTCGATACGCCAAACGCGAAAACCATCGCTGAGCTGGTTGAGCAGTTCAATCTGCCGATCGAAAAAACCGTTAAAACGCTGCTAGTGAAAGCGGTCGAAGGCAGCAGCTACCCGCTGGTTGCGCTGCTGGTTCGTGGCGATCACGAACTGAACGAAGTCAAAGCAGAAAAACTGCCGCAGGTTGCCAGCCCACTGACCTTCGCCACCGAAGAAGAAATTCGTGCCGTAGTCAAAGCCGGTCCGGGTTCGCTCGGTCCAGTGAACATGCCGATCCCGGTAGTTATCGATCGTACCGTTGCGGTCATGAGCGACTTCGCAGCAGGTGCTAACATCGACGGTAAACACTATTTCGGTATTAACTGGGATCGTGATGTCGCCACGCCAGAAGTGGCTGACATCCGTAACGTGGTCGCTGGCGACCCAAGCCCGGACGGTAAAGGCACCTTGCTGATTAAACGTGGTATCGAAGTCGGCCACATTTTCCAGCTGGGCACCAAGTACTCTGAAGCGATGAAAGCATCCGTACAGGGTGAAGATGGTCGCAACCAGATTCTGACCATGGGCTGCTACGGTATCGGGGTCACTCGCGTTGTTGCTGCGGCGATTGAACAGAACTTTGACGATCGTGGCATTGTATGGCCAGACGCTATCGCCCCGTTCCAAGTAGCGATTCTGCCAATGAACATGCACAAATCCTACCGCGTGCAGGAACTGGCTGAGAAGCTTTACGCTGAGCTGCGTGCGCAGGGTATCGAAGTGCTGATGGACGATCGTAAAGAGCGTCCAGGCGTGATGTTTGCCGATATGGAACTGATCGGTATTCCGCATACCATCGTGCTGGGTGACCGTAACCTCGACAACGATGATATCGAATACAAATACCGTCGTCACGGCGAGAAACAGCTGATTAAAACCGGCGACATCGTCGACTATCTGATTAAAGCCATTAAAGGCTGATACAGCAAAAGGCCCTGATCATCAGGGCCTTTTTTTCAGAGATTAATTACACCCTTTACCGGGTATAAACTTCGCGTCTTTATCCGCCATCAGCGTTTTCACCTTCTCGCCCGTATCCGGGTTCGCCTCCTGCGTGAAATGCCCTTCAAGGGTCAACAAGACCGATTGGCCAGTTTCCGTGCGAGCAGCTAAATAGCCGCGTTCAAGCTGGGCATTATTTGCTACCGGCATGCGCTTGCCCGTCGCACAGTCGGTAAAGACAGCCGCATCCGCCATGTAGAAATACATCCCACGCATCGGCATTGGCGTGACGGGCAAACTGGCTGACACCGGCTCAAGGGTATAGTTGAACTGCGATTCGATCGGATTACCTTCACGATCGAGCATTTCCAGCGCCTCGCCTTTTGCCCGGTAGTAAGACTTCTCACCTTTGCTGTCGGTCAACACCAGCTTATCCGCCGTGCGTGCCCAGGTGCCATAGGAGGCAAAGGAAGACGGTTCATCCCGTACGCCCTGATACCGTTCGTTCATCACCCAGGTCCCGTCTTTTTCCAGGAACAGCGAGGTTTCAATCCCTTCGCAGTCGGCGCAGGGCAAGATGCCACGCCAACTTTGCTGCATCGGTTTTAATTCTGCCGCCCGCGTCGACTGCAATGCTTCGACGTCAGTACGATTATTACAGCCGATCAAGGAAAAGAGCGTGCATACAGCGACCACTGACAATATTGCTGTTTTCACTATAAAATCCTTATGATTTTTTTATTCCTGTTCGTCAGTCCTGCGAACGACGAACTTTCCCGCGCAGCGCCTTCACGGTGGATTTTTGCGCCTTCGATGACAACCGGCGCTCTTTCGAGGCGCGCGTAGGACGCGTTGCCTGGCGGCTTTTTTGCACTGCGGTTAATTCTTTAATCAACGCCAACAGCCTGGCCAGAGCCGCTTCCCGGTTGAGTTCCTGACTGCGATATTCCTGCGCCTTAATGATGATGACGCCATCGGCAGTGATCAGATGATGACTGGCCGCCAGCAAGCGTTCCTTGTAATACTCTGGCAGGCCAGAGGCCCGAATGTCAAAGCGCAAATGGATGGCCGTCGAGGTCTTATTAACGTGCTGCCCACCCGCACCCTGTGCCCGGATAGCCGTGATTTCCAGCTCATTATCAGGGATAGAGACGTTTCGGGAGAGAACGATCATCAACGCTGCTGCCACGCGGTCAGATGAATTTCCAGATTGTTCTGAGAGTCTGACAACCAGATAGCCCCATCCTGGATGGTCGCCTGCAACGTCATAGTACGCCCGGCAAAGTCGCTCAGCTGCGCCAGCTGTTCGTCATCCAGATACCAGACAGTCAAATTTTTAAACTGTGCGCACTTATTCTGGTTTTGCTGCCACCAGATTTGCGCCGCCCGACTGTTATAGGTAAACAGAGCAACTTCCCCAGACTGAGTACAGGCCTTCTTAATCCGACGCTCATCCGGCAGGCCGAGTTCAATCCATAAATCAATGCCCAGATGATCGTTACGCAGCCATGCTTCTGGCTCATCTTCTGCACTCAAGCCCCGCGTAAACTGTAACCGCTCATTGGCATATTTAATCCATGCTAACAGGCGCAACATCATGCGCTCCTGGGTTTCAGAAGGGTGACGCGCCAGCGTCAATGCCGCGTCAAGAAACTGGTTGCGGTCAAGATCCGCCACGTTGACAACGGCTTTATAAATTGTCGCTTTAAGCGCCATGAGAGAACTCCTTTCGAATCAGGCGCACATTGTAGCGAAAACTACGCCAAAAGGCTGCTAGCAGCTCTTCTATCAAGGCGCTGATATTGCTTGAATGAGTATGGTATAGTCACCTTGCTAAACAGAGTTTATCTTCGTAGGCTTAGACTTGCATCCACGGTTAAGTCAGAGTACTGACAGGAGGGCATGTGGAAAAATATTGTGAGTTAATACGCAAGCGGTACGCGGAAATCGCCAGCGGAGACTTAGGGTATGTCCCGGATGCGCTGGGTTGCGTATTGAAAGTGCTGAATGAAGTGGCGGAAGACAGCGCCCTTTCAGAGTCGGTCAGAGAAAAAGCGGCCTATGCTGCCGCGAACTTACTGGTGAGCGATTATGTCAATGAATGAAACGTATCAACCCATTAACTGTGATGATTACGACAATCTTGAGCTCGCCTGCCAGCACCATTTATTACTGACGCTGGCGCTGAAAGATGGCGAAGTGCTGCAGGCGAAAGCCAATGACCTGGTTTCACGCAAAAATGTGGAATATCTGGTTGCAGACGTCTCTGGAGAATCACGTGAGCTTCGTCTCGACAAGATTGCCAGCTTCAGCCACCCGGAAATCGGTACCGTGGTGGTTAGCGAATCCTGATTATTTTGTTGCCGGATGGCGGTGCAAGCACCTTATCCGGCCTACTTTCCATGCGATACGTAGGCCTGATAAGCGCAGCGCCATCAGGCATGCCATACCAGATTCACGCCTTCTTCCCCTTCCGCCAGTCCTTCCCGCGTAACAAAGACACCGGCTGCCGCAATCAGCGTTTCGCCGTAAAACAGTAACGGCGTGGTATCGCGTCGCCAGGGCGGAATTCCCTGCTCCTGCCATATTTTTTTGAGCTTACGCCCACCGTTACGCCCGACAATGTGTAATAACCCGGGCGCTTTAAAGCGAATACTGACCGGTTCACCCACGTGCGGCATACGTAATTTTCCCGTTGGGAGTAACTGTACGTCTCCCAGCCCGGCAGGCAGCGTCAGCGGTGTTTGCCAGCATGACCACGGGATGACAGTTTCACTTTGCCCGGTAACGGATTTCACCCACCACAGCTGTGACTGATAGCGGCGGATTTCATATTCGCCTACGCACAAGCACGGCGCAGCATCTTCCCGCGCCAGCACCACTTCCTGCCAGATTCGCGCCAGCGCATCCCGGGATGGCATCGGTGCATTCAGCCCTGCCAGCCAGCGACGAAGCAGCGCTGCACGTCGTACATCACTCATCGTCATTAATGGCTCAACTAAAAGGGTGTCCTGCTCGGTGACACACTCCGCTAAATCATTGGCAAGTAACTCATCCAACAAACGTTCCTGCTCGGCACACAGCACCGCACTGCGGGCCGCCGCGTCAGCAAAGTGCGGCCAGCGCTGTTGCAGTTGCGGGATTATACGTAGCCGCAGAAAATTGCGATCGTAGGCATCATCCTGATTACTTTCATCTTCAATCCAGCGTAGTCCATGCTCCAACGCCCAGCGTTCAAGCGCGTCACGCGTTTGCGCCAATAGCGGGCGAATAAGCTGGGTCCCAGCAAACGGTGAACTTTCCCCCATTGCAGAAAGCCCGGCCGGGCCGCTGCCGCGTTTGAGCGCCAGCAAAAAGGTTTCACACTGGTCATCAAGATGCTGGGCGGTCATCAGCACTTCACCCGGCAGCAGCGTCCGGGCAAAAGCCTGATAGCGCGCCCGCCGGGCCTGCGCCTCTATCCCCAGCCCGTCATCCTGAAGATGCACCCGTTCAACCACCAGCGGCACCTGCCATTGTTCACAAACCGATTCGCAGTGCGTCACCCATTCGTCTGCGTGCGGACTCAATCCATGGTGGATGTGGATAGCGCGTAGCACTACGTCGGGGTGTTGTTTTCGCCACAGCACCAACTGGTGCAACAGCACGGTCGAGTCGAGGCCACCGCTAAAGGCCACCAGAATATGGGGGGATGTCAGAAGTGAAGTGTTAAGTGTGAGTGTCGTCATGATGAATACTTACCAGGGTATTGCCCGGCACGTTACCGGGCTACCGTTACAATAACAAGCCTTACTGCTCGTATAATTCAAGCGGCAATCCATCCGGATCGTTGAAAAAAGTAAAGCGTTTGCCGGTAAAGGGGTCGACACGTACTGCCTCACATTTCACATGATGATTTTCCAGATGGGCTATCGCCTTTTCCACATCATCCACGCTGAACGCCAGATGGCGTAACCCGCAGGCTTCCGGTCGGCTGGGACGGCAAGGTGGAAATGGAAAAGAAAAAAGCTCAATCACGTACTGCCCGTTCAGCGCCAGATCGCCTTTCCAGGAGTCACGCTCTTCCCGGTAGACCTCGCTCATCAGCGTAAAGCCCAGCACGTCGCAGTAAAATGCCTTACTCACCGCGTAGTCCGTCGCAATAATGGCAATATGGTGAACCTGTTTTAATCCCAGCATAGCGTCTTAGCCTCTTTAGTTTTCTTTTCGCACGTTACTCGTCCGCGGTCGGTTCAGGCAAGCTGCGATGCCATTTTTAGGACTCTCACACGGTACACGCCGTCCTCACCCAGTTTAGCGCCATGAATATCCGTGTCGAATCCGGGATAATGATGGCCGACAGAACACAGCATCAACAGGAAATCGAGCACCGCCCGGCTGTCTTCGGTGATCATTTCCCCCGGCATCAGCAACGGTACGCCGGGAGGATAAGGCAGGATCATATTTGCAGAAATGCGCCCCACCAGTTGGTCAAGCGTCACCGTCTCCACCTCGCCTTTGATCTGCCGCTGCCAGGCCTGATGTGGCGTCATTTTCATTTCCGGTAGGGTGTCAAATGCCCGTAGCATTAGCCCGGAGAGATCGTGTTGGCGGATCAGATTATGGATCCCCTGTGCCAGATCCTGAATACGCATATTGCGATAGAAATCCGGATCTTCAGCATACAAATCTGGCAGCATATTCTTCACACGCAAATTCAGATCGTACGATCGTTTGAACTCTGTCAGCCCGCGCAGCAACCCCATCGCCCGGGTTTTATCAATGCCAATGCTGAACAAAAATAACAGATTATACGGACCCGTTTTCTCCACCACGACACCGCGTTCGTCGAGGAATTTCGCCACCAGCGCCGCCGGGATCCCTTCGTCACTCATGTTTCCCTGTTCATCCATCCCCGGTGTCAGAATAGTCACTTTCACCGGGTCGAGGAACATGTGGTCGGCGTCGGCATCGGTAAACCCATGCCAGTCTTCACCCGGCGCTACGGGCCAGCATTCCGCTTCATCCACCTTTTCCGGCTGCCAGATATCAAAGAACCAGCCGTCCGATTCTTCCCGCAGTCGCTGTACTTCTTTGCGAAAATGCAGCGCACGCTCAACGGAGCGATTGATTAAGCGCTTGCCTGAGTTGCCGCGCAGCATTGCCGCCGCCGTTTCTATTGACGCGACAATCGGGTAGCTCGGCGACGTCGAGGTATGCATCATAAAGGCTTCATTAAAGGTCTCTTCATCGTAGTCACCTTTAATGTGGATCAGAGAGGCCTGCGACAGCGCCGCCAGCATCTTGTGGGTCGACTGGGTTTCAAAGATAACCTTACCAGGTACTCGTTCGCCGCTCATGCCGCTTTTCCCCTGATAGATCGGGTGAAAATGAGTGTATGGCACCCAGGCCGAGTCAAAATGAATAGACGGCACGTCCAACGTCTGTTTGATCCAGTTGGTGTTATACAGCAGACCGTCGTAGGTAGAGTTGGTGATCACCGCATGTACTGGCCACTGGGCCTGGGCGGTCTCTCCGACTTTGCGCTCAATACTCTCACGGGTAAATTCACGCTTAGGGATACCGCCAAGAATACCCAGCGCATTACGCGTGGGCTTCAGCCAGATGGGTACCACGTCGCTCATCATCAGCAAATGCGCCAGTGATTTATGACAGTTACGATCGATCAGTAGCGTACTTCCGGTCGGGGCTGCATACATACCGACAATTTTATTCGACGTCGAGGTGCCATTCGTCACCATATAGCTCTGCTCTGCCCCAAAGGTGCGGGCGATATATTCTTCGGCCTCCAGGTGCGGGCCAGTATGGTCCAGCAGCGACCCCAGTTCGGTCACGGAAATGGAGACGTCGGCCTTGAGCGTATTGCCGCCAAAAAAGTCATAGAACAGGCAGCCCACTGGACTCTTTTGGTATGCCGTCCCCGCCATGTGCCCCGGCGTACAGAAGGTATACTTCCCTTCTTTCACGTAGGTGAACAACGCCTTGGTAAACGGCGGAGTGATGTTATCGAGGTATTCATTGGTGTACTGGCGAATACGGGTGGCAATATCGTCAGACTGGCCTAGAGCATACTCGAAAAACCACAGCGCCATGCGCAGGTCGTGTGCGCTGACATCCATCGTCGAATGGGTATTGATAAAGGCGTAAAGCGGCAGATATTCGTTAAGCTGGTTGATATCGCTACACAGCTCCAGGCTGTACTCATCCCAGTCAAAAATGACGCCGCAAATTCGCGGGTTGTGCTCAATAAATTTCAGCAGGTCGACGCTATTCTGCGGCCAGATAATCTGGAATCCCTGCTGCAGTAGTGCACGTTCAAGTTCCTTGATGGGCTCATCTTTATAAAAGACGCCATGCGGTCCCATGATGGCAATGATATTCATGCGTTCCTCCTGGAAAAACCTTAGTTAATCATAGCCTGGTCAAACCGCAGGTAAAAAAAAGGGCCACAGCGTTGTGGCCCTTTTCAGAATATATGCAGTTTACGCGTAACCGTAGCTCATCAGTCGCTGGTAACGGCGATTTTTCAGCTCTTCCGTACTTAACACATCGAGATCGGCCAGATCGGCTAGCAGCTGTGCTTTCAGCGACGCAGCCATGACTTCTGGATTACGATGCGCCCCGCCCAGCGGTTCCGGTACGATAGAATCGATCAGCTTCAGCTCTTTCAGACGCGGGGCAATAATGCCCATCGCTTCCGCCGCCAGCGGCGCTTTGTCTGCGCTTTTCCACAGAATGGATGCACAGCCTTCCGGGGAGATAACGGAATAGGTGCTGTATTGCAGCATATTCACTTTATCGCCCACGCCGATAGCCAGCGCGCCACCGGAGCCACCTTCACCGATAACGGTGCAGATAACCGGTACGCTCAGACGAGACATTTCACGCAGGTTGCGTGCAATCGCTTCAGACTGGCCACGTTCTTCCGCGCCGACGCCCGGGTAAGCCCCAGGGGTGTCGATGAAGGTAATGATCGGCATCTTGAAACGTTCGGCCATTTCCATCAGGCGCAGCGCTTTGCGATAGCCTTCCGGTGCTGGCATGCCAAAGTTACGACGAATTTTTTCTTTGGTCTCGCGGCCTTTCTGATGACCAATGATCATCACTGGACGACCATCAAGACGCGCGATGCCGCCGACGATAGCTTTATCATCCGCATAGGCACGATCGCCCGCCAGCTCATCAAATTCATCAAACGCCAGGCGGACGTAATCCAGGGTGTACGGACGCTGTGGATGACGAGCCAGCTGGGCTACCTGCCATGCGCCAAGATCGGCAAAGATTTTGCGCGTCAGTTCTACGCTTTTTTCACGCAGGCGATGCACTTCTTCATCGATGTTAATATCCAGTTTCTCATCCTGACGGCTCACCGCAGTCAGAGAATCGATTTTTGCTTCCAGCTCTGCAATCGGCTGTTCAAAATCAAGGAAATTCAGACTCATAGTATTCCTGTATTAGTCAAACTCCAGTTCCACCTGCTCCGAACCAATAAGGCCACGGAGATCGTTCAGTAAACGATCGCTCGGAGAGACACGCCACGTTGCGCCAAAACGCAACCGTGCACGTGCATCCGCCCTCTGATAGTAGAGATGTACTGGAATTGTCCCCGAGCGGTGGGGTTCCAGAGACTGACGGAGTCGGTTTAAAAGCTGGTCATCAATTTGCCTGTCCGTCAGCGAGATAGCAAGCCCGCGAGCGTATTTTTCCCGGGCTTCGTCAATATCCATGACTTCACGGGCCATCATTTTAAGCCCACCGCTGAAGTCATCAAAGCTGACCTGTCCGCTGACGATAAGTATGCGGTCTTTTTCCAGCAAATGCTGGTATTTATCCAGGGCATCGGTAAATAACATCACTTCCAGACGCCCGGAACGGTCATCCAGCGTGCAGATGCCGATACGATTGCCGCGCTTGGTGACCATTACCCGCGCAGCAATGACGAGCCCCGCAGCCGTGGTAACTTTACCACGTTCTGTCGGATGCATGTCTTTCAGCCTGTGGCCTCCGACATAGCGCTCAATTTCTTTTAAATACTGGTTGATGGGGTGTCCCGTCAGGTAAAGCCCTAACGTTTCACGCTCACCATCTAATACCACCTGCTCCGGCCACGGCGTGCAGTTGGCATAGGATTGTTCAATTTGTTCCGGCTCTTCGGCCAGAACGCCAAACATATCGGCCTGACCGATGGCTTCGGCTTTTGCGTGCTGATCGGCGGCTTTAAGCGCGTCGTTCAGCGAATTCATCAGTGCGGCGCGATGCGGGCCAAGGCGGTCAAACGCCCCGGACATGATCAGTTTTTCCAGCACCCGGCGGTTTAGCTTTTTGATATCCGTACGGGCACAGAGATCGAACAGCTCGCGGAAATAGCCACCTTTGTTACGCGCTTCAATAATAGCTTCAATGGGGCCTTCACCCACGCCTTTTATCGCGCCGATGCCATACACAATCTCGCCATCATCATTTACGTGGAAATGATACAGCCCGGAGTTGATATCCGGCGGCAGGATTTTCAGTCCCATACGCCAGCATTCATCCACCAGCCCGACCACTTTCTCAGTGTTATCCATATCGGCGGTCATTACCGCGGCCATAAACTCGGCGGGGTAATGCGTTTTCAACCATAGCGTCTGGTAAGACACCAGCGCATAGGCTGCGGAGTGCGATTTGTTAAACCCGTACCCGGCGAATTTCTCCACCAGGTCAAAGATTTTGATCGCCAGCTCACCGTCTACGCCGCGCTTTCTCGCCCCTTCTTCAAAGGTGCCGCGCTGCTTGGCCATTTCTTCCGGCTTTTTCTTACCCATCGCACGGCGCAGCATATCCGCGCCGCCAAGAGTATAACCAGACAGCTCCTGGGCAATCTGCATGACCTGTTCCTGATACAGGATAATGCCGTAGGTCGGCTCCAGAACAGGTTTCAGGCACTCATGCTGCCATTGTACATCCGGGTAGGATATTTCTTCTCGCCCGTGCTTACGGTCGATAAAGTTATCTACCATTCCCGACTGCAGTGGGCCTGGGCGGAACAACGCCACCAGGGCTATCATATCTTCGAAGCAGTCAGGCTGCAGGCGTTTGATCAGATCCTTCATGCCGCGAGATTCAAGCTGGAAGACGGCGGTTGTCTCCGAGCGCTGCAGCATATCAAAACATTTTTTATCGTCGAGCGGGATGGCGGCGATGTCAATCGGCTCCAGTCCCTGCTTTGCCCGACGCGGGTTGATCATTTTCAGCGCCCAGTCAATGATCGTCAGCGTACGCAGACCCAGGAAGTCAAACTTAACCAACCCGGCGTATTCCACGTCGTTTTTATCAAACTGAGTGACCGGATGAAGACCTTCTTCATCACAATAGAGCGGAGCAAAGTCGGTAATTTTAGTGGGAGCAATAACCACGCCGCCCGCATGCTTACCGGCATTACGCGTGACGCCTTCCAGCTTACGCGCCATGTCGATCAGCGCCCTGACCTCTTCGTCCGCCTCGTAGATTTCTGGCAGTTGCGGCTCTGCCTCAAAGGCTTTTGCCAGCGTCATCCCCGGATCGGGTGGCACCAGTTTAGAAATCCTGTCGACAAACCCGTACGGATGCCCCAGTACGCGGCCCACGTCGCGGATAACCGCTTTTGCGGCCATCGTACCAAAGGTAATAATCTGTGATACCGCGTCACGACCATACATTTCCGCCACATGTTCAATCACCTGGTCGCGTTTCTCCATACAGAAGTCAACGTCGAAGTCAGGCATCGAGACACGTTCCGGGTTAAGGAAACGTTCGAACAGCAGGTCAAATTCCAGCGGATCGAGATCGGTAATTTTTAGCGCATAGGCCACCAGTGAGCCGGCACCGGAACCACGGCCAGGTCCGACCGGCACGCCGTTGTCTTTCGACCACTGGATAAACTCCATGACGATCAGGAAGTAGCCCGGGAACCCCATCTGGTTGATAACCTGAAGTTCAATGTCCAGGCGTTCGTCGTAAGGTGGGCGCTTCTCTTTGCGTTCGGCTTCATCCGGGAACAAAAACGCCAGACGCTCTTCCAGACCTTCTTTCGATTTTTTAACCAGATAGTCTTCGGTGGTCATATCTCCGGTCGGGAACTGCGGCAGGAAGTATTCACCCAGACGCACCGTCACGTTACAGCGCTTGGCTATCTCGACGGTATTTTGCAGCGCTTCCGGAATGTCGGAAAACAGCTCGCACATCTCTTCTTCGCTGCGCATATACTGCTGCGGCGAATAGTTGCGCGGACGTTTCGGATCATCGAGTGTGAAACCATCATGGATCGCCACGCGGATCTCATGCGCGTCAAAATCTCCGGTTTCAAGGAAGCGAACATCGTTGGTCGCCACCACCGGCAGACCCCGCGTTTCGGCCAGCGCCACTGCGGCATGCAAATAATTCTCTTCGTCCTGCCTGCCGGTACGGATCAGTTCCAGAAAATAACAATCGGGGAAATGTTCTTCATAAAACGTGACGCACTCATCAACCAGCGCGCTGTTACCGCGTAGCAAGCTCCGTCCGACGTCGCCCATGCGACCACCGGAAAGTAAAATTAAGCCTTCTTTTAAATCAAGCAACCAGTCTCTGTCGATGACCGGTCCTTCGGATCCATAGCCACGTTGATAGGCTTTTGATATCAACAACGTCAGATTCTGATAGCCCGTATTATTAGCCGCCAGCACCGTTAGTTGCGTCAACTCGTCGCCAAACTGCTCGCTACGGACATGAAAATCAGCACCAACAATCGGTTTAATGCCCGCACCGTGACCCGCTCCGTAAAACTTCACCAGACCACACAAGTTGGTAAAATCGGTGATCGCCAGTGCAGGCATGCCCAACGCGGCCGCCTTTTTCACCAGCGGCCCCGTTTTTGCCAACCCATCAATCATGGAGTAGTCGCTGTGCACCCGCAGGTGGACGAAACGTGGTTCAGACATCTTCAGATTCCGGTTTACTTATTCTTGCCACAAGAATCAGGACGTGAGTCCCAGTGCGCGTTTAACAGGGCCAAAGCTGCGACGGTGGTGTTCTGTCGCGCCATGCTCTATAAGCGCCGCCAGATGAAAAGCAGTTGGGTAGCCTTTGTGCTGCGCAAAGCCGTACTGCGGGAAAACCGTATCCAGCGTCGCCATCTCCGCATCGCGGGTGACTTTCGCCAAAATAGACGCTGCGCTGATTTCCGCCACGCGACTGTCCCCTTTCACCACCGCCATCGACGGCATCGGCAATACCGGGCAACGATTACCGTCAATCAGCACGTATTCAGGCGTAATGTGCAAACCGGCCACCGCGCGCTGCATGGCCAGCATGGTGGCATGTAGAATATTCAGCTCGTCGATTTCATGCGGTTCCGCCCGTCCCAGGCTCCAGCTTAACGCTTTTTCTTTGATTTCATCGTAAAGCGCCAGACGACGCTTTTCAGAGAGTTTTTTGGAGTCGTTCAGACCGACTATCGGACGCGCTGGATCAAGAATAACAGCAGCTGTCACCACAGCACCGACCAAAGGGCCTCGTCCTACTTCATCCACACCCGCCACTAAATGCGTATGTGGATAAACAAATTCAATCATTGTGCTAACTCCAGGACTGCATCCGCCGCCTGCTCATCGGCATTACAACGGATCTGCTGGTGCAGGTCGCGGAACGTATCGTGCATCGCATGGCTGGTTTTGCCATTCGCCAGCAACGGCTGCAGCGCTTTCGCCAACGCCTGCGGTTCGCATTCATCCTGCAACAGCTCTTTGACTAATTCTCTTCCCGCCAGCAGGTTCGGCAACGAAACATAATCGGTTTTCACCAGACGTTTCGCCAGCCAGAAAGTGAAGGGTTTCATACGGTAGCCGACAACCATCGGGCACTTCGCCAACATACACTCCAGCGCTGCCGTGCCTGAAGCCAGCAGCGCTGCATCGCTGGCAACCATCGCTTCGCGTCCCATCCCATCAAGCAGATGTACGGAAAGTTCCGGTGCTACCTCAGCTTTAATGCGCTCAAACTGTTCTCGTCGTTTGGCATTCACCAGCGGCACGACCACTTCGAGATCGGGATACTGCTGGCGTAACAACTGTGCTGTTTTCAGAAAATCAGCGCTAAGCATCTCCACTTCAGCGCCCCGGCTTCCTGGCAATAGTGCCAGGCAGTGCGCATCATGGGGAATACCCAGCACGTCGCGAGCCGCGTTTTTATCCGGATCCAACGGCATGGCGTCCGCCATGGTGTGGCCGATAAAGCGGCACGGGACATTAAATTTGTCATAAAACGCTTTTTCGAAAGGCAGAAAGGCCAGCACCATATTGGTGGATCTGCCTATTTTGAAAACACGTTTCTGTCGCCATGCCCACACGGAAGGGCTGACGTAATGAATGGTTTTAATGCCCTGTTTTTTCAAGTTCCCTTCAAGGGTAATATTAAAATCAGGTGCATCAATGCCAACGAAAACGTCCGGCTTGAGATCGGTAAAACGACGAGTCAGATCGGCGCGAATATGCAGCAAACGGCGCAGGCGTCCGAGCACTTCAACAATACCCATCACCGCCAACTCTTCCATTTCGTACCAGGCTTCACAGCCTTCGGCCTGCATCAGCGGACCTGCCACGCCAACAAAACGGGCATTGGGTACACGCGCCTTGAGTGCGCGAATTAATCCTGCACCAAGAATATCGCCGGAGGTTTCTCCGGCGACGAGGGCAATCGTTAATGGACGCTGCTCAGTCATTAACGAATCAGGCCACGCGTTGAGCGTTCAAAGAAATCACTGAAAGCCTGAACATCCGGGTACTGCTTCGCCAGCTCGGCGATTTCCGGCTTCGCTTCTTCCAGCGTTTTTCCGTTGCGGTACAACGCTTTATAGGCGTTACGGATCGCGGTAATCGCTTCACGGGTGAACCCGCGACGCTTCAGACCTTCGATGTTGACGCCAAACGGCGTGGCATGATTGCCTTGGGCGATAACGTACGGCGGAACGTCCTGAGCAACACCAGAACAACCACCAACCATCACATGTGCGCCGATGATGCAGAACTGATGCACCGCCGTCATCCCGCCGATGATAACGAAATCATCCAACGAAACGTGTCCGGCAAGCGTGGCGTTATTTGCCAGAATACAGCGGTTACCAATCGTACAATCATGCGCAACGTGCGCGTTGATCATCAGTAAGTTATCGCTGCCCACCTTCGTCAACCCACCGCCTTGCACTGTGCCACGATGAATGGTGACGCTTTCGCGGATGCGGTTGCGATCGCCAATTTCCACGCGGGTCGGTTCGCCAGCATACTTCAGATCCTGGTTTACTTCGCCGATGGAGGCAAACTGATAGATCTCGTTATCGCGACCAATTTTAGTATGGCCATTCACGACAACGTGAGACTTCAGTACGGTACCCTCACCAATTTCAACATGGGGTCCAACAATACAAAAAGGTCCAATGTGGGCATTGGCACCAATACTGGCGCCCTCTTCCACAATGGCGGTCGGGTGAATAAAGGCGGATTTATCAATCACGTATTAGGCCTCCCGGCTACGGGCACACATCATCGTTGCTTCGCACACAACTTTACCGTCAACCAGTGCAACCCCTTTAAAACGGGTCAGGCCACGGCGCGTTTTCTCGAAAGTGACTTCCATGATCATCTGATCGCCAGGTACGACAGGACGCTTGAAGCGTGCTTCATCGATACCAGCGAAATAATACAGCTCGCCTGGCTCCAGTTTTCCGACGCTTTTAAACGCCAGAATACCCGTTGCCTGGGCCATTGCTTCCAGAATCAGCACGCCAGGGAAAATCGGTTTACCCGGGAAGTGGCCCTGGAAGAAAGGCTCGTTAACGGATACATTTTTCACTGCGCGCAGAAAACGACCTTCTTCAAAATCCAGCACACGATCAACCAGTAAAAACGGAAAACGGTGCGGCAGAAGTTCTAAAATCTCTTCAATTTGCAGAGTATGAGTGTTAGTAGTCAAAATACTCTTCCTGTCAAAATATGCTAAAAGGCAATAATAACACGGCCTGTCGCAATCGTATGAATGGGACAGGCCGAAAAGTCAGACGTGCAAAAAAGTGCTTTAGTCTTGTTGATTAACCTTGCGCTCAATCGCTTTGAGGCGCTTGCTCATATCATCAATATTCATCACCAGTGCAGCTGTTTTACGCCATACCTTGTTGGGTTGTAGCGGAATACCTGAGGAATAGACTCCTGGTTCGGTGATAGGACGCATCACCATACCCATACCAGTGACCGTGACTTTGTCGCATATTTCCATATGCCCATTGATCACACTGGCGCCGCCAATCATGCAGTAACGGCCAATCTTCAGGCTGCCCGCCATAATGACACCACCGGCTACCGCCGTATTGTCGCCAATCACAACGTTATGCGCAATCTGGCACTGGTTATCAATGATAACACCATTGCCGATCACGGTATCGTCCAGAGCGCCACGATCGATGGTCGTGCAAGCGCCGATCTCAACACGATCGCCAATAATTACGCGACCAAGCTGTGGGATCTTCACCCAATTACCACGATCGTTCGCATAGCCAAAGCCGTCAGATCCGACAACGGTACTGGACTGGATCAGGCAATGTTCACCGATCTGGATATCGTGATAAATCGTCACATTCGCCCACAAGCGTGAACCTGCGCCGATTTTTGTGTTTTTTCCGACGAAACAGCCTGCGCCGATAACCACGTTATCGCCCAGTTCTACGCCAGACTCGATGACCGCATTTGCGCCAACAGAGACATTGCTACCCAGCTTTGCCGTCGCATCAATCACTGCACTGGGTGCAATGTTCTGTGCCGGCTGAGGCGTGGTATCTAAAATTTGCGCCATTCGTGCATAAGTCAGGTAGGGGTTCTTCACTACCAGCGCTGCACTCTTAGCAAAAGGAAGATCGTCCTGCGTCATCACAACGGCAGAAGCCTGGCACAGGCTTAAATGCTCACGGTACTTAGGATTCACCATGAACGTAATATTGCCAGTTTGCGCAGATTGCATGGACGCTACGCCGGTGATGACGATATCGCCATCACCGTGTAATTCTGCATCCAACTGCTCTGCTAAATCAGCCAGTCGAATTGAAGGCATTACTTATTTAACCTGTTTCAGTACGTCAGCGGTGATGTCTTTAACATCGCTGCTGTTGTAAGCAACGGTGTTTGCGTCAACGACCAGATCAATGCTCTGGCTGCTAGCGACAGATTTCACGGCTGTCTGGATACGCGTAACCAGTTTGCCACGTTCTTCGTTGGAACGACGTGCACGATCCTGCTCAAAAGCTTGCGCTTTCTGAGAGAAAGTCTGGCGCTGAGCCATAACGTCTTTTTCCAGCTTAGTACGATCGCTACCTGCTTTCATGGATTGCAGACGCTGCATTTTAGATTGCAGATCGGATTCCATGCGCTGCAGTTCGCTGGCGCGGCCTTTGAACTCGTTTTCCAGTGTATTAGAAACACCAGTCTTCTGTGCAACCTGTTGGAACAGGCTACCCATATTGACGATTGCAATTTTGTCAGCAGCCTGTGCGGACGTTGCCATCGCTAAGCCAAGACCTGCAGCTAATAACCACTTTTTCACAATAAACTCCTTACCATCCCATTTGCACCCGAAGGTACAGTTCTTTGCGTGGCCAGGCGACCCCATTCAGGATCGCCTAAAGTCATCGCTACACTACCACTACATTCCTTTGCGCAGAACAATTACCAGGTTTTACCAATGTTAAACTGGAACTGCTCTGCTTTGTCTCCATCGTACTTTTTGAACGGCTGGGCGTAGGAGAAGACCAACGGCCCCAATGGGGACATCCATTGTAATGCGATACCCGCAGACATACGGATATTGCTCGGATCGCTGTAGTCTGGATAGCCAGAATACTTCGCAGAATCCCAATTGGTATCCCAGACGGTACCCATATCCCAGAAGAAAGAGGTACGGACCGAGTTAGCATACTTGTCGCTAATAAACGGCGTTGGGGTAATAAACTCCAGGCTAGCGACAGCCATGGCGTTACCGCCCACTGCATCGTCCGATTTACACGGTGACGTATTGGTGGTGTCACATTCGTTGTCATAATCGTCATCATCATTATAACGATTTGCCGGTAAATAGACGGCCTTTGGACCAATGGTGTTGGACTGGAAGCCACGCACGGTGCTGGAACCACCGGCATAGAAGTTCTCATAGAACGGCATTTCTTTGCCGCTTAATCCATCACCATAGCCCCACTTGGTACGACCCAGAACAACCCACTTATGGTCGTCATCGATCGGTACGTAGGTCGCGGTATCCAACGTTGCTTTGTAGTATTCGTTATCAGAACCCGGAACGGTGACTTTTCCGTTCAGGTTGACACGCGTACCTTCCGTTGGGAAATAGCCCCGGTCCAGCTTGTTATACGTCCAACCGTAGTTGAAGGTGAAATCGTCTGATTTGAAGCTATCCGCATCAGGATCCTCACCCATGGAAACCAGATAACGTTGCATTGCAACTTGTGGATCCATGTTAGACAAGGAGTTATGCACGTAACCCAAGCCCGCACGCAACGTGTTGTATTCGTTGATCGGGAAGCCCAGCGTGACGTCTGTACCATAACTTTTGTTGGTGTAGTCAGACAGGTCTGCATCATCCGCTTCAAAGTCGTTATAGAAGACGCGGCCGCCAAGGCTCACACCATCCACGGTGAAGTACGGGTTGGTTACAGACAATTCAGTATAGGTCTGGTAATCGTTTTTGGTGCCGTTAATGCCGACAGAATACCCGGTACCTAACCAGTTATCCTGTTGAACGCCCGCCTGGAAGCTTACGCCGCTCTCGGTACCGTACCCGACGCCGAAGTTAAAGCTGCCGGTGTTACGCTCTTTCACCTTGTAGACCACATCAACCTGATCAGGACTGCCCGGAATACGCTGAGTATCTGTGTCGACGGTTTCGAAATAGCCCAGACGGTTCAGACGCTCTTTACCCTGATCGACCAGATCGCTACCCAACCAGGCACCTTCCATCTGGCGCATTTCACGACGCAGGACGGAATCTTTAGAGGTATCGTTACCTTCAAAGCGGATCTTACGCACGTAGAAACGGTTACCCGCATCCACGTTTACACGCAATTTAACCGTCTTGTCAGCATCGTTGATTTCAGGCTGCGACTGTACGCGCGGGTAGGCATAACCATAGCGCCCCAGAAGCTTCTTGATATCATCTTCCATTTTGGTCACTTTGGTGCCGTTATAGAGTTCACCCGGTTCTATTTTCGTCAGGGTCTCAATTTCGGCAGAGTGTCCGGCCAGGTTACCACTCACCTGTACCCCAGAAAGCTTGTACTGCTCGCCTTCTGTGATGTTGACGGTGATATAGATACCTTTCTTATCCGGCGTCAGGCTGACCTGCGTAGAGTCGATATTGAAACGAGCATAGCCGCGATCCAGATAGTAACTACGCAGGGTTTCAAGGTCGCCCGCCAGTTTCTGTTTCTGGTATTTACGATCGCCCACCACGTTCCACCACGGCACTTCGTCGCGAAGTTGGAAGTGAGAGATCAACTCGTCGGTTGTAAATGCATGGTTACCAACGATATTGATCTGTTGGATCTTCGCCGAGACACCTTCCTGGAACACCAGTTTGAGGTCAACGCGGTTACGCGGCAACGGCGTCACCACCGCTTTCACACTGGCGCTGTACTTACCTACGCTATAGTAGAAATCTTCCAGGCCTTTTTCGATATCGGCAATCGTGGTGCGATCGAGAGACTCGCCAACACGCACGCCAGACGCCTCGAGGTTTTGCTTCAGCATGTCATCTTTTACCGATTTGTTACCGGAGAAAGTGATGCTGGCAATCGTCGGACGTTCTTTTACCTGAACCAGAAGGGTATCACCATCGCGCAGGACGCGGACATCCTCAAAGTTACCGGTGGCGAACAGAGCACGAATGGTATTACTGATATCTTCATCATTAACCGTGTCGCCTGTGCGCACCGGCATACTGAGGAGAGCCGCACCAACGGCGACTCGCTGTAGGCCTTCGAAATGAATGTCCTTCACGACGAACCCTTCAGCACCGTATACGGTGGCGCTGCTAAACAGCAGCGACGCTATGAGCAACTTTTTCATCGCCATCGTTATTATGCGTTCTTCCTAACACTCTCTTACAACCGAGAGAAATCATTGAAAAGTGCAAGCCCCATTAACAACACTAGCAAAATCGAGCCAATGCGATAACTAAAGTCTTGAACCCGCTCGGATACCGGACCGCCCTTCAGCTTTTCAATCGCCAGGAACAGCAGATGCCCCCCGTCAAGAACGGGCAACGGAAACAGGTTAATTATCCCTAAGTTCACGCTGATAAGCGCAAGGAACATCAGGTAATAAATCCCCCCGAACTCCGCTGACATCCCAGCCCCCTGGGCGATAGAAATCGGCCCACTGAGGTTGTTCAGTTTCACATCACCGGTAATCAATTTTCCCAGCATACTGACCGTCAACTTCATCAACTGCCACGTTTTATCCGAGGCTTCGAGGATGGCGCCGAATGGTCCATACTGGCGTACAGTCTTATACTCATCAGGCAGAGGAATAATTTTAGGCACGACACCCGCAAATCCCTCTTCCTGACCGTTACCCGGTTTTGAGTCCGGAGTTAACGTCAAAGACAAGGAACTCCCCTGCCTTTCAATTTCTAGCGCTAACGGCTTATTCGGATTATCACGCACCAGCGTCACGAACGTCATCCATTGCGTGAGCGGCTGACCATTGACTTTAACGATCCTGTCGCCAGCTTGCAAACCCGCCTTACTTGCTGCGGAGTTAACCTGTACTTCTGACAGCACCGGTTCAATCTGCGGACCGCGTGGGCGAATCCCTAAACTCGTAACGGGATCCTGTTTGTCTGGCTCAAATGCCCATTGGCGCAAATCCAGCGTTTTGTCCTGTCGCTGGTTGCTGCCAAACGGCGCCACGCTAAGAATGGTCTGCTCATCGCCAATTTTAGCGACCAGCTGCAATCTCACGGTATCCCAATCAGGGGTTTCGATACCATCAACCGCTTTTAGTTCCGTACCTGGCTGAATTTGCGCCTGTGCGGCAATCGAGTTGGGTGTTATTTCACCCACAACCGGACGAACACCAGGGACGCCGATGATAAACACCAGCCAGTAAGCAAAAATAGCGAAAAGGAAGTTTGCAATCGGACCTGCGGCAATAATGGCCGCACGCTGCCCAACCGTTTTGTTGTTGAACGCGTGGTGGCGCAGTTCCGGTACCACCGGTTCTGCACGCTCATCCAGCATTTTGACGTAGCCGCCGAGGGGGATCAGGGCGATGACGTATTCGGTGCCCAGTCTATCAGTGCGCCGCCACAGCGCCTTTCCAAAACCAATGGAAAAACGCTCAACGCGAACACCACAGCGCCGGGCAACCCAGAAATGACCAAATTCATGCACGGTGATAAGCACACCGAGTGCGACGATGAATGCAGCCAGATTCCAGAGAATACTCAGCATAAGACCATCCGTTAAAGCGTCCTGAAAACCAGTAACAGCAAGCAAGCAAAGACCGGTACCGCAGCCGTCAGACTATCAATACGATCCAGAATGCCGCCGTGCCCTGGGATTAAGTGACCACTGTCCTTAATGCCTGCTTCACGCTTAAACATACTCTCAGTCAAGTCACCCAGCACCGAGGCCAGGACCGCAACTATAGAGCAAATGAGCAAGGTGACAGGCGCAACATCAAGATTCGCCCACATACCATAACCCCATGAGATCACAGCCGCAGTGGCGAGCCCGCCAATAAAACCTTGCCAGGTTTTACCCGGAGAAACCTTCGGCGCCAGTTTATGTTTACCAAATAACTTGCCAAACATATACGCACCGGAATCCGCTCCCCAGACGAGGATCATGACATACAGCAGCCATACTGCGCCACTATAATGATTCTCATCATAATGCCAGGCACGTAGTGCCAGCATTCCCCAAAAGAAAGGGACAATGGTTAAGATGCCGAAAATGATGCGTAATATCTTTGAATTACGCCAGACAGTCGCCGAACCTGGGTAAAATAACACCAGCAATAATGCAACGCCCCACCAGCCCAACGACGCCCAAAGCGACACTTCGACCAACGGCTGATGAATATTATGATGATATTCAGGCAGTAAAAACAGCATCAGTGCCAGCAAAAGCCCGCACAGAACCGCCAGCCAGACTCGCTGCGTGCGAGTGGTGAAACCGCTAAACTGTCCCCATTCCCACGCGGCTAACATACACACAACCAGCGTAACAATGGCGAACCCCACCGGCGGCAATAAAAACAGCGCCGCGATGACAACGGGTATTAAAACAAAAGCAGAAATCAGGCGATACTTCAGCAAAAGCGACCCCCATCAGGCTTTTTCATCACCGGGTTCGGTTCCGCCGAAACGGCGCTCTCGATTAGCAAAGGCATGCAGCGCACCTTCAAAGTCTTGTTCATCGAAATCAGGCCAGAGAACATCCGTAAAGTAAAGTTCAGCATAGGCAATTTGCCACAGCAAAAAATTACTGATGCGATGCTCTCCCCCAGTCCTTATCACTAAATCCACAGGAGCCAGCTCATGCATACAAACTTGCTGACCAAGCATTTCTTCGTCAATTTGCTCAGGGCGCAGCAGACCGTCTTGCACCTGTTGCGCCAGTTGCCTGACTCCCTGGACAATGTCCCAGCGTCCGCCGTAATTCGCAGCAATATTCAGCGTTAACCCCGTATTCTGGGCGGTAAGCGCTTCCGACTTGCGGATCCGTTCTTGCAAACGTGAGTTAAATCGACTGATATCCCCGATAATACGCAGACGAACGTTATGGCGATGCAGGTTTTTCACTTCACTATCAAGCGCCCACACGAATAATTCCATTAACGCGCTCACTTCCTGCGCAGGTCGGTTCCAGTTCTCACTGCTAAAGGCATACAGCGTTAACGCATCAATACCGTTATTGGCAGCAAAAGAGACAGCCCGGCGGACGGATTTTGCTCCGGCCTTATGCCCAAAGGCACGAATCTTCCCTTGCTTTTTCGCCCAGCGGCCATTGCCATCCATAATAATGGCTACATGGCGACAGCCATGTGCTGGCAAATTTTCGCTTAATGGTTGAGTTGCAGACAACATAACGCGTTTTTAGTCCCTGAAAGGATTTAACGGTACTCAGGAATACTGAAGCCTCTACACAAAAAAGCCGTGTCAAACCACGGCTTACTCGATCGAAAAAATGCCAATACCTGCGATCGGGTGGCGCAGACTATATCACTGAAGCCCAACGCTAACAAATAGCACGATCCCCTGTAGAGGGATTATCATCGGCTTGAGAGTCGCATCACTTGTTTTCTGGCGACGTCCCGTGCAACAGCATCAACCCTCAACACGTCATCAACGTTCTGGGGTTCCTGCAAATCCATCTTATCCAGTACGGATAAATTGAGCTCGGCAATATCGGTAAATCGAATGTGTTGCGCCAGAAATGCGGCAACGGTAATTTCATTCGCGGCGTTCAGCGCGGTAGTCGCCGCTTGCCCTTGCTCAAACGCATCCATCGCCAGTTTCAGGCACGGATAGCGTTGGTAATCCGGTGCGGAAAACGTCAACGCACTCAGTTTGCAAAAGTCGACAGGTTTCACGCCAGATGTGACACGTTCCGGCCATGCCATAGTATGGGCAATAGGCGTGCGCATATCAGGCTCACCCAGCTGTGCCAGAACGCTACCATCCTGATAACGAACCATCGAATGAATCACCGACTGCGGATGAATCAGCACTTCCATCTGGCTTGCACTGGCATTGAACAACCAGCGCGCTTCAATGTATTCCAGACCTTTATTCATCATAGTGGCAGAATCGACGGAGATTTTTCGTCCCATCGACCAGTTCGGATGACGGCATGCTTGATCGGGGGTCATTGACACCAGATCGTGCAATGGCGTTTCACGGAAAGGGCCACCAGACCCGGTAAGCAGAATGGACATGACGCCATTTTGCTCAAGGTCAGCGTATCCCAGATTGTGCTGAATAGGTTGGGGTAAACTCTGAAAAATCGCGTTATGTTCGCTATCTACCGGCAAAAGCTGCGCTTTGTGGCGCTGCACGTCATCCATAAACAAACGACCGCAGGTCACCAGCGACTCTTTATTCGCCAGTAAAATGCTTTTGCCTGCACGGATTGCTGAAAGCGTTGGCAGCAGCCCCGCCGCGCCGACAATCGCGGCCATCACCTGATCGACATCATCCAGCGCAGCCATCTCACAGGCCGCCTGTTGTCCGCTCATCACCTCGGTACGACTGCCCTGCTCCAGCAGAGCCGCTTTCACCTGCGCAGCGCTTGTTTCATCATCCATCACCGCATAGCGGGGAGAGAACTCAAGACACTGCTCGACCATACGGGCAACATTTTTACCCGCGACCAGCGCAGTAACACGAAACGTTTCCGGGTTATGGCGTACGACATCCAGCGTACTACAACCAATAGAGCCGGTTGAGCCGAGAATGGTTAATTGCTTCATCAGACATCCAGAAGAATTTTACCCTTTAGGGAATAGACAGAAAAAAGCAAAACGCCGCCATCCAGCCTTTGCAGACCTTCTGAGCGGCGTTTTAAGCGTACAGGCGAATCAGAACTGCATCAGTTCCGCTTCTTTCTCTGCCAGCGCCGCATCCACTTTCTTGATAGCAGCGTCAGTCAGTTTCTGCACGTCGTCCTGAGAACGGCGATCGTCATCTTCGCTGATCTCTTTATCTTTCAACAACGCTTTCACTTTGTCGTTAGCATCACGACGAACGTTACGCACGGCAACGCGCGCACCTTCTGCTTCACCTCGTACGATCTTGGTCAGATCCTTACGACGTTCTTCAGTCAGCGGCGGCAGCGGAACGCGGATGTCAGTACCCGCAGAACTTGGGTTCAGACCAAGGTCAGAAGCCATAATCGCTTTCTCAATGGCCGGGCCCATAGAACGGTCAAATACGTTGATTTTCAGAGTACGGGAATCTTCAACCGTTACGCTTGCTAGCTGACGCAGCGGCGTTGGCGTGCCGTAATATTCCACGATAATGCCATCCAGCAGGCTAGGAGAAGCACGACCCGTGCGAATTTTGCTGATTTGATTTTTGAATGCTTCGACGCATTTGTCCATGCGTACTTCAGCATCTTTTCTGATTTCGTTGATCACGTTACGAATCCTTGAAAGCTTGTTTCAGTCAGACCATATCCACCACGCAAGATGCGACAAGTATAGTCTTGATTAATTTTGAGGGACGTATCCCGCGACATTAAAGCAGAATATTACCTGCATTTAGCCGCAACGGGAATTATTCCGTGATTAACGTCCCTTCTTTTTCACCCATCACCACACGGCGCAGCGCGCCCGGTTTGTTCATGTTGAAGACACGAATAGGCAATTTGTGGTCACGAGCCAGCGTGAACGCCGCCAGATCCATCACTTTCAGTTCTTTATCCAGAACTTCAGTATAGGTCAGTTGTTCGTACATGGTCGCGGTTGGATCTTTCGCCGGATCTGCGGTAAATACGCCGTCAACTTTGGTGGCTTTCAGCACTACATCAGCTTCAATTTCAATACCGCGCAGGCAGGCTGCAGAGTCTGTCGTAAAGAACGGGTTGCCGGTACCGGCCGCCAGGATAACAACACGGTTGTTGCGCAGCAGGCTGATAGCCTCCGCCCAGCTGTAGTTATCGCACACACCGTTCAGAGGAATTGCGGACATCAGGCGAGCGTTCACATAGGCGCGGTGTAGCGCATCGCGCATCGCCAGACCGTTCATTACGGTGGCTAACATGCCCATGTGGTCGCCCACAACGCGGTTCATTCCCGCTTTCGCCAGACCAGCACCACGGAACAGGTTACCGCCACCAATCACTACGCCAACCTGAATACCCAGCTCAACCAGTTCTTTGATTTCCTGAGCCATACGGTCAAGTATGCTTGCATCAATACCGAAGCCTTCTGAACCTTGCAGCGCTTCGCCACTTAACTTAAGCAGAATACGTTTGTAGACGGGTTTTGCATTGGTAGCCATGTTTCTTTCCTGAGACTGTCAACGAATGAGATGAGTTAATACCAGCGACATTGTATGTCGCTTTTCAACGTAGCCACTATAGCGGTTAGCTGAATTTACAAGCCAGACACAAAAAGAAGCCGCCCTCAGGCGGCTCCTTTAAAAAATTAAGACTGCTTGGACATCGCAGCAACTTCTGCTGCAAAGTCAGTCTCAACTTTCTCGATGCCTTCACCCACTTCAAAGCGGATGAAGCCTGTTACGTCAGCGTTGTGCTCTTTCAGCAGCTGAGCAACAGATTTGCTCGGATCCATAACGAAAGGCTGACCCGTCAGAGAAACTTCGCCGGTGAATTTCTTCATGCGGCCTTCAACCATTTTCTCTGCGATTTCTTTCGGCTTACCAGACTGCATCGCGATATCCAGCTGAACCTGGTATTCTTTCTCTACCACTTCAGCAGATACGTCTTCTGGCTTAACGAATTCAGGCTTGCTTGCAGCAATGTGCATTGCCAGTTGTTTAACCAGCTCTTCGTCTGCGCCTTTAGCCGCAACCAGAACACCGATACGCGCACCGTGCTGGTATGAACCCAGTACGTCGCCTTCGATGGAAGCAACACGACGGATGTTGATGTTCTCACCGATTTTAGCAACCAGCGCAACACGTTCTTCTTCGAACTGTGCTTTCAGAACGTCAACGTCAGTGATTTTGCCCGCGATTGCAGCATCCAGAACTTTGTCGGCAAATGCCTGGAAACCACCATCTTTAGCAACGAAGTCAGTCTGGCAGTTAACTTCCAGAATGATGCCGTAGTTGCCGTCGATTTTGGTTTTGATCACGCCATCAGCAGCAACGTTGCCTGCTTTTTTCGCCGCTTTGATCGCACCAGATTTACGCATGTTTTCGATTGCCAGCTCGATGTCGCCATTAGCTTCAGTCAGTGCTTTTTTGCAATCCATCATGCCTGCGCCGGTACGCTCACGCAGCTCTTTTACCAGGGATGCGGTAATTTCAGCCATTCTAAAATCCTCGGAAGATTTGATCTGCCCGGCGTCAAACCGCACAGATTTAAAAGTGAAAAAGGGGGCCATATACAGGCCCCCTAACCAAACGTGATACTACCTGGTCTATAAGGGCTCTAACGAGCGTGCCTTATTATTCAGCTTCTACGAAGCTTTCTTCCGCCTGGGAAGCCAGATCCTGAGAACGGCCTTCACGAACGGTAGTAGCTACAGCGCCCAGGTACAGGGTCACAGCACGGATTGCGTCGTCGTTACCCGGGATAACGAAGTCAACACCGTCCGGATCAGAGTTGGTATCAACGATTGCAAATACCGGGATACCCAGGTTGTTTGCTTCTTTGATAGCAATGTGCTCGTGGTCAGCATCGATTACGAACAGAGCGTCCGGCAGACCGCCCATGTCTTTGATACCGCCCAGGCTGTTTTCCAGTTTCTCAAGCTCACGGGTGCGCATCAGCGCTTCTTTCTTGGTCAGCTTTTCGAAAGTACCGTCCTGAGACTGAGTTTCCAGATCTTTCAGACGTTTGATGGACTGACGAACGGTTTTCCAGTTAGTCAGCATGCCGCCCAACCAGCGATGGTTCACGAAGAACTGGTCGCAGTTGTTAGCAGCTTCTTTCACCGCTTCGCTTGCAGCGCGTTTAGTACCAACGAAAAGGATTTTACCTTTACGAGCAGAGATCTTGTTCAGTTCAGCCAGAGCTTCGTTGAACATCGGTACAGTTTTCTCAAGGTTGATGATGTGAACTTTGTTACGCGCACCGAAGATGAAAGGCTTCATTTTCGGGTTCCAGTAACGGGTCTGGTGACCGAAGTGAACACCAGCCTTGAGCATGTCGCGCATGGAAACAGTTGCCATGATTAAAACCTCTATATATAAAAGTTGGGGTTAAGCCTCCACGCATCCCATATTACCGACCCCAAAGGGCACCCCGGAATATGTGTCGATACGTGTGTGTTGTTACACAAAGTGAGATTTGTCGCTCCCGTCCATCGTGTGTAGTCTTCGAATGGATCGGAAGTCCGGCGCGCTTTATACCACAAATACGCCATAGACACCAATAATAGTTGGCGGTCTGTGCTGTTAATGATTCTCAATTTGGCAGCATGTATGCGGGACTGATACCATTGGCAGCACTTACACAATTATTGTCGAAATCATCGACACTGATGGACAGAATTTATGGCTATCTCAATCAAGACCCCTGAAGAAATCGAAAAAATGCGCGTCGCTGGTCGTCTGGCCGCCGAAGTGCTGGAAATGATCGAACCGTTTATCAAACCGGGCGTCAGCACCGGCGAACTGGATCGCATCTGCAATGACTACATCGTGAACGAGCAGCAGGCGATCTCCGCGTGCCTGGGTTATCACGGTTATCCGAAATCCGTCTGCATCTCCATCAATGAAGTGGTATGCCACGGGATCCCGGACGACGCCAAGCACCTGAAAGACGGCGACATCGTCAACATCGACGTCACCGTGATTAAAGACGAGTTCCACGGTGACACCTCCAAAATGTTTATCGTCGGTAAGCCGACGATTCTGGGCGAGCGTCTGTGCCGCGTCACGCAGGAAAGCCTGTATTTGGCGCTGCGGATGATAAAACCGGGTATTCGTCTGCGCACGCTAGGCGCGGCCATTCAGAAATACGCGGAAGGCGAAGGCTTCTCTGTGGTACGCGAATACTGCGGCCACGGCATCGGTCGCGGCTTCCATGAAGAGCCTCAGGTTCTGCACTACGATGCAGACGATGGCGGCGTAGTACTGCAACCGGGCATGACCTTCACCGTTGAACCGATGCTCAACGCCGGTGATTATCGTATCCGCACCATGAAAGACGGCTGGACGGTAAAAACCAAAGACCGTAGCTTGTCTGCACAGTACGAGCATACTATTGTGGTGACGGAAAACGGTTGTGAAATTCTGACGTTACGCAAGGATGACACCATCCCGGCGATCATTACTCACGACGAATAATGTTTTGCCTGATGGCGCTGTCGCTTATCAGGCCTACAAATGGCACTCTCCCGTAGGCCGGATAAGCGTAAGCGTCATCCGGCTTTTTTATGGGTGGCGCACAATGAATACTCTTCCTGAACAACACGCAAATACTGCCCTCCCCACCCTGCCGGGCCAACCGCAAAACCCGGGAACCTGGCCTCAGCACGATCTCAACTGTACCGGCATAAAAGCGCATATCGATTCGTTCCAGAGCTGGCTAGGTGAAGCCTTTGACAACGGTATTTCCGCAGAACAGCTGATAGAAGTCCGCACCGAGTTTATTGACCAACTGCTGCAACGTCTGTGGATTGAAGCCGGTTTCGGTCAAATTGCCGATCTGGCGCTGGTTGCCGTCGGTGGCTACGGGCGCGGCGAGCTGCATCCGCTCTCCGATATCGACCTGCTGATCCTGAGTCGTAAAAAACTGCCTGACGCGCAGGCTGAGAAAGTCGGCGAGTTGCTCACACTGCTGTGGGACGTGAGGCTGGAGGTGGGGCACAGCGTGCGTACGCTGGAAGAGTGTCTGCTGGAAGGTCTTTCTGATTTAACCGTCGCTACCAACCTGATCGAAACCCGCCTGCTGATTGGCGACGTGGCGCTGTTTCTTGAGCTACAAAAACATATTTTCAGCGAAGGTTTCTGGCCCTCCGATAAGTTTTACGCCGCCAAAGTGGAAGAGCAAAACCTGCGCCACCAGCGCTATCACGGCACCAGCTACAATCTGGAGCCGGATATCAAAAGCAGCCCCGGCGGCCTGCGCGATATTCACACCCTCCAGTGGGTGGCCCGCCGCCACTTTGGCGCCACGTCGCTGGATGAGATGGTCGGCTTCGGTTTCCTGACGCTGGCGGAACGTGCCGAACTGAATGAGTGTCTGCATATCCTCTGGCGCATTCGCTTCGCGCTGCATCTGGAGGTCACGCGTTACGATAACCGTCTGCTGTTTGACCGTCAGCTTAGCGTGGCCCAACGGCTGCACTACGGCGGTGAAGGCAACGAGCCAATCGAACGGATGATGAAAGACTATTTTCGCGTCACCCGTAGGGTCAGTGAGCTGAACCACATGCTGCTACAGCTGTTTGACGAGGCGATCCTCGCCCTGCCCGCTGATGAAAAGCCACGCCCGATCGATGACGACTTTCAGCTACGCGGCACGTTAATTGATTTACGTAACGACGATCTGTTTATCCGCGAACCGGAAGCCATTCTGCGGATGTTTTACATCATGGTGCGTAATAGCGCGATCACCGGGATTTACTCCACTACGCTGCGCCATTTGCGCCATGCCCGTCGCCATCTGACGCAACCACTGTGCTACATCCCGGAAGCGCGTTCGCTGTTCCTCAGCATGCTACGCCACCCGGGGGCAGTGAGCCGCGGTCTGCTGCCGATGCATCGCCACAGCGTGCTATGGGCCTATATGCCACAGTGGTCGCACATTGTCGGCCAAATGCAGTTTGACCTGTTTCATGCCTATACGGTGGATGAGCACACGATTCGCGTGATGCTGAAGCTGGAAAGCTTCGCCAAAGAAGAGACCCGCCAACGCCACCCGCTGTGTGTTGATCTCTGGCCGCGCCTGCGCCAGCCGGAGCTGATTCTGATTGCCGCGCTATTCCACGATATCGCTAAAGGTCGCGGCGGCGACCACTCGGTTCTCGGTGCCCAGGACGTCCTCAAGTTCGCCGAGCTCCACGGGCTGAATTCCCGCGAAACAAATCTGGTCGCCTGGCTGGTGCGCCAGCACCTGTTGATGTCGGTCACGGCTCAGCGCCGCGATATTCAGGACCCCGAAGTCATTAAGCAGTTCGCCGAAGAAGTACAAACAGAACACCGCCTGCGTTTCCTGGTCTGCCTGACGGTAGCAGACATTTGCGCCACCAACGAAACGCTGTGGAACAGCTGGAAACAAAGCCTGTTGCGTGAGCTGTACTTCGCTACCGAAAAACAGCTGCGTCGGGGCATGCAAAACACGCCGGATATGCGCGAACGTGTGCGCCATCACCAGCTGCAGGCGCTGGCGCTACTACGCATGGATAACATCGATGAAGAAGCGCTGCACCATATCTGGTCGCGCTGTCGCGCCAACTATTTCGTGCGCCACAGCCCAAACCAGCTGGCCTGGCATGCACGTCATCTGCTGCAGCACGACATGAGCAAGCCGCTGATCTTACTCAGCCCGCAGGCCACGCGCGGCGGAACGGAGATTTTTATCTGGAGCCCGGACCGCCCGTATCTGTTTGCCGCGGTTTGCGCCGAACTGGACCGGCGTAACCTTAGCGTCCACGATGCGCAGATTTTTACCACCCGCGACAACATGGCAATGGATACGTTTATCGTGCTGGAGCCGGACGGTAGCCCGCTGTCATCAGACCGCCACGAAGCAATCCGCTCCGGGCTGGAGCAGGCGATCACCCAACGCAGTTGGCAGCCGCCGCAACCACGTCGCCAGCCGGCAAAATTACGTCATTTTACCGTCGAGACCGAGGTCACTTTTCTACCGACCCATACTGACCGAAAATCATTCCTCGAACTTATCGCGCTCGACCAGCCCGGCCTGCTGGCGCGGGTCGGGCAGATTTTTGCCGATCTGGGAATTTCGCTGCATGGCGCCCGAATTACAACCATTGGCGAGCGAGTAGAAGATTTATTCATAATCGCCACGGCCGACCGGCGTGCCCTTAATAATGCGCTGCAGCAGGAAGTGCATCAACGGTTGACAGAGGCCCTCAATCCAAACGATAAAGGGTGATGTGTTTATTTATTATGGAAAGAGTTTAACAATGCAGCAGTTACAGAACGTTATTGAGTCCGCTTTCGAGCGCCGCGCCGAAATTACTCCGGCAAATGTAGATACCGTAACCCGTGAAGCGGTTAATCAGGTTATTTCTCTGCTGGATTCCGGTGCGCTGCGCGTTGCAGAAAAGATTGAGGGTCAGTGGGTCACGCATCAGTGGCTGAAGAAAGCGGTACTGCTCTCTTTTCGTATTAACGATAACCAGGTTATTGACGGCGCAGAAAGCCGCTACTTCGATAAAGTCCCGATGAAATTCGCTGACTATGACGAAGCGCGCTTCCAGAAAGAAGGCTTCCGCGTGGTCCCCCCTGCGGCCGTGCGCCAGGGTGCCTACATCGCCCGTAATACCGTCCTGATGCCGTCTTACGTCAACATCGGCGCTTACGTTGATGAAGGTTCCATGGTGGATACCTGGGCGACCGTCGGCTCATGCGCGCAGATCGGTAAAAACGTTCACCTGTCCGGCGGCGTCGGCATCGGTGGCGTGCTGGAACCGTTACAGGCGAACCCAACCATCATCGAAGATAACTGCTTCATCGGCGCACGTTCTGAAGTGGTAGAAGGCGTGATCGTCGAAGAAGGCTCCGTTATCTCCATGGGCGTATACCTGGGTCAAAGCACCAAAATCTACGACCGCGAAACCGGCGAAGTTTTCTATGGCCGCGTTCCGGCAGGTTCGGTTGTGGTATCGGGCAATCTGCCGTCAAAAGACGGTAAGTACAGCCTGTACTGCGCGGTAATCGTCAAGAAAGTCGACGCCAAAACGCGTGGCAAAGTCGGGATTAACGAGCTGTTGCGTACTATCGACTAACGGCAATTTGAAAAAGCGGGCTTAGCCCGCTTTTTTTACATCTGCGAGTGGCATAAACAGGGCTTTTCGTTAATTATTCAATGGTTATAGTGAGCTTAAGGGTACCGCTATGTATGACAATCTGAAAAGTCTGGGCATTACCAATCCTGAAGAGATCGATCGTTACAGCCTGCGGCAAGAAGCCAACAACGATATCCTGAAAATCTATTTCCAGAAGGATAAAGGCGAGTTTTTTGCCAAGAGCGTTAAGTTTAAGTATCCCCGTCAGCGTAAAACCGTGGTTGCCGATGGCATCGGCCAGGGTTACAAAGAGGTGCAGGAGATCAGTCCAAACCTGCGCTATGTGATTGATGAGCTGGATCAGATCTGCCAGCGCGATCGCAGTGAAGTCGATCTTAAACGCAAGATCCTTGATGACTTACGTCATCTGGAAAGCGTCGTCACCAACAAGATCAGCGAAATTGAATCCGATCTGGAAAAACTGACGCGGAAATAACCGTGAGTGGATGTATTCGTAGGCCGGGTAAGGCGAAGCAGCCACCCGGCACTTTGCCTGATAAGCGTAGCGTCATCAGGCAATTAATGCTGTTCATCCAGCTGTAACGCCACATACAGCAATAGCCTGTCGTCGAAATTTCCCAAATCCAACCCGGTCAGTTCAGATATGCGATTCAAACGATATTCCAGCGTATTCCGGTGAATAAACAACGCTTTTGAGGTCGCCAGCGGCTGCACGTTATGGCGAAACCATGCCGCTAGCGTCCGGCGCAGCAACCCATTGTTATCCATCGCTTTCAACCGCACCAGCGGACGCGCCAGCTCGTTAGCCTGCCAGCCACCGCGCAGACTGTCCAGTAACACCGGCAACATCAAGTCCTGATAGAAATAGCTGCGGCTTTCTGGCATGCGCTGCTTACCGACCATCATTGTCGTACGCGCAGTGCGATACGAACGGGCAATGCTGCCTGGTCCGGTAAAGAAGTTACCCAGCGACACGCGAAAACGCAGCTGTCCGTTCTCTTTCATGCGGGCGATAAGCTGTTCCACGCGTTTGCGGTGATCTTCCGCATCCCAGCGGCCAAACTGATTAAGCGCCGGTTTCAGCACCACCATCTCGGTCAGTGACACAATCGCAATCAGGTTGTTACGTTCGGGCGTAGTCAACGCATTCTGTAGCTGCTGCAGCTCAGCCATCGCGCTGTCAACACCCAGTTGGCCGCTATCGACTTCCAGCACTGCGACCACGCGAGGCTGGTTCAAATCAATACCTAAACGCTGCGCCCATTCCATCAGCGCGGGGATATTTTCCTCCGCCTGAATCAGGTTCATGACCAGCTCTTCGCGCAGACGGCTGTCCTGCGCCAGCAGGTGCATCAGCCGCGACTGCTCCAGCATCATTTCGGCGGTCATACACACCAGCTCACCGTATTTGCGCAGATGCTCCGGCTCGCCGGTTAAGCCAATGACGCCAACAATTTCACCCTCGAGCCGTAGCGGCAGGTTTATCCCCTGTCGTACGCCGTGCAAATGCTTCGCGACCGCATCATCAATATCAACTACCCGGCCTTGTGAAAGCACCAGCAGCGCACCTTCGTGCAATTCACCAATACGTTCACGATCGCCGCTGCCAATGATCCGCCCACGGGCATCCATTACGTTGATATTGGTATCGATGATGCGCATCGTGCGCGCCACGATATCCTGCGCCATTTTAGTATCAAGATGCCAGCCAGCCATAAAACCCTCCTGTGAGCAGCGCTCAGCATAAGGAAGATAATCAGCGGCGGCATTGTGCAGATGCACAAACTGAAGGAGAGAAGTGTGGAGTTGTGGGAGGGTTCACAAAAAGAAACCCCTCCCCGCTAACGGGAAGGGGTTTAGAGAGGCTTACTGCATCAACAGATAGATAGAGCTGTCACCACGCTGAATATTCAGCGCCAGAACAGCCGGTTTGCTGTCGAGGATTTTGCGCAGTTCGGCAATGTTTTTCACCGGCTGCTGGTTCGCGCCGATAATCACATCCCCTTTCTTCAGTCCAATCATTGCTGCCGGCGTATTTGGCTTCACATCGCTGACCACGACACCTTTGTCCTGGCCTTTGTTGCTCATATCCGCCCCTTCAATGCCTTTGAAGATGGAGCTGGAATCAACCTGAGTCTGGCTGCTCTGCTGCAGTTCCAGATTCACCGTCACAGGTTTACCATCACGCAGCAGGCCAAGGCTAATTTTGCTGCCTACCGGCATGGTACCCACCTGCGCACGCAGCGCGGCGAAGCTGCTGATCGGCTTACCGTTCAGCGAGGTAATTACGTCACCGGCTTTAATACCCGCTTTCGCTGCAGAGGAGTTCGGCATCACCTGGCTGACGAATGCCCCACGCTGGGCATCTACTTTCATCGCCTTCGCCAGCTCAGAGCTCAGCTCAGTCCCCATAATCCCCAGCTCACCGCGTTTCACCTGACCGAACTCCACCATCTGAGAGGTCAGGTTTTTCACCATGTTACTTGGGATAGCAAAACCGATACCGATGTTGCCACCGTCCGGCGCGAGGATCGCGGTGTTAATACCGATCAGCTCACCGTTCAGGTTGACCAGTGCGCCACCGGAGTTACCGCGGTTGATCGCCGCATCCGTCTGGATAAAGTTTTCATAGTTTTCTGCGTTCAGGCCGCTACGACCCAGTGCAGAAACAATACCGGAGGTCACCGTTTCACCGAGGCCAAACGGGTTACCAATCGCCACGGTATAATCACCCACGCGCAGCGCATCAGAGTCTGCCAACTTGATTGCCGTCAGGTTCTTCGGATCCTGAATCTGAATCAGCGCGATGTCAGAACGCGGGTCTTTACCAACCATCTTCGCATCAAATTTACGCCCATCGCTCAATTGAACTTTAATCACTGTGGCGTTATCCACCACGTGGTTGTTGGTCACAACATAGCCTTTTGCAGCATCGATAATCACGCCAGAACCCAGCGCCATAAATTTCTGCTGCTGACCGCCTCCATTACCCGCGCCCGGAGCGCCTTCCTGACAGAATGGGGAACTCTGGAATGGAGAACCGTCCTGACAGAACGGGGAGTTATCCCCAAAGAACTGCTGGAAATTACGCGGCATACGCGGCGTATTCACCGTCGTGCTCCCCTCGACGTTAATACTCACCACCGATGGCATCACTTTTTCGAGCATCGGGGCCAGACTTGGCATCTGTTGAGCCGTGGTTGCTGAAGACGCAGTCTCAGCCGCCGTTGCAGACAGAGGGGACAACGCCAAACCTAAACTCAGAGCCAGTGCACTCATTGCTAATGTGGTTTTTTTCATGTGTTTCATTCTCGATTAACTGATAACGCAAAATTGCTGTATACGTCAGAGTCGTTTTATCGCGCTAAGTTCCAGAATAAACTTTAAGGAAAAAGTAAAATTTTATTGTCCGTCTTTACAAATGGATATTTATTGTTCTACCGCCATCAACCGTCGATATTCATCCCAGGCATACAAATCGGTCATCCCGCTGATATAATCCTGGATCAGGCGGCAGCGATAATAATATTCCAGTACCGGGTACTCGGCAGACGTCGGAGATATTTTACTGACCACTTCGACATAAGCAAGTCGATGGCGCGTAGAGAGCTTTTGAAATAAGCGTGACTCAATGGGGAACTGTTTTAATCTTTCATTTTGAACAAGTGTAGAAAAATCGGCAAGCGCCATCTTTAATAACGGCTGATAGATCTCCAGCAGGCCACTGATCACCCGATAGCCCTGTAATTCCAGTTGCTCGACATCAGGATGGCTAAACACATGTTTCATTGCCACATTTTTATAGACTCCCAGCAATTGGCTGAAGCTGCTGGCGTCTTCTAACAGGGCGTGATTAAAGCTGCCCTCAAAAATCTGTGGCAAATTATCAATAAAACGCTGCGCGGCGTAGGGCACCAGTTTATTTAGCGTGTTGACCCGCAAATACATAAAGAACTGATCTTCTGTACTACGACTTAATGTATTTGAGCGCGATTTTTCCCACGCGTTCTCCACGACCTGATTAAACAGGGAGCCTTTTTCATGTTGCCCCCAGGCCTCATACAGATGATGATACAGTTGCTCGACGCTGAAGATTCTTTTCTCCACGGCATCTTCAAGATCGGCCACGCAATAAGAGATGTCGTCAGCGGCTTCCATAATCCAGGTTAATGGAAAACGACTGTAAGGTGCTAATGATAACTCTTTACGTAACCGTTCAATATACGGTTCCTCGGAAAGGTAATAGCCCGGTTTCTTCATTAAATAGTTATGCGTTGCGGGCGTCTTTCCACGCCACCACGCCGGACGAGTATATTTTAAAATACCGCCGACCTGCGCCCACGTCAGATTCATGCGCATCAACGTATGCACCAGACGAATACCCTGCGCATTCCCTTCAAAATGGCACAGATCCTGACGCACCTTGCGGCGAATGTCATTGAGCGACTCTTCGCCTTCGCGCAAACGTAGCGCCGCGATCAGGCAGCGATCGTCGCTGAGAGGCTGGCTTTCCGCATCGGCGGGGAAAAGCCGCTGGCGAAACCAGTCGTTAATCGCCGCTTCACCAAAGTGACCAAACGGCGGATTGCCAATGTCATGCATCAGACAAGACATTTCGACAACGCTTTCAAACGGACCGGTTAATTCATCCAGGCCATACTGCTCTAACAGTTTTAGCTCTTTCAGTCGGCTGAGGATCTCTTTGGCGATGTAGCGCCCGACCTGCTGTACTTCCATTGAGTGCGTCAGACGCGTACGCACTGCGGCGTTACGCTCCAGCGGAAAGACCTGGGTTTTTTGCTGCAGTCGGCGGATTGCCGGAGAATTGATAATACGTCCACGATCGCTTTCAAAAATGCGCAGGATCTCATGTTCAGACTTTACGCCCTGCGGCGAACGGTAACGACGATGCCAGTTTATTTTTTTTCGAAAATCGATCTGTGCCATGTCCTCTCCCGCCTGAGAAATGCGCTACCCCTTAAGCGCATGATAGACTATGCCCTCAAATCTGGCTTATCGCGAGTAAATCTATGAAAATCGGCATCATTGGTGCAATGGAAGAAGAAGTTACGCTACTGCGTGACAAAATCGAAAACCGTCAGACAATCACTCTCGGCGGTTGTGAAATTTATACCGGCCAACTGAACGGGACTGAGGTTGCGCTACTGAAATCGGGCATCGGTAAAGTGGCTGCGGCGCTGGGCGCCACGCTGCTGCTGGAACGTTGCAAGCCTGATGCCATCATTAATACAGGTTCTGCGGGCGGTCTGGCTTCTACGCTGAAAGTCGGCGATATTGTGGTCTCTGACGAAGCGCGTTATCACGACGCTGACGTCACCGCGTTTGGCTATGAATTCGGTCAGTTACCGGGCTGCCCGGCAGGTTTTAAAGCCGACCCTGCGCTTATCGCCGCGGCAGAATCCTGCATTGCAGAACTGAACCTGAACGCCGTTCGTGGTCTGATCGTGAGCGGCGATGCCTTCATCAACGGCTCTGTCGGCCTGGCAAAAATTCAGCATAACTTTCCGCAGGCCATCGCTGTAGAAATGGAAGCCACGGCAATTGCGCACGTGTGCCACAACTTTAGCGTTCCGTTCGTGGTGGTTCGCGCCATCTCTGACGTTGCCGATCAGCAGTCCCACCTGAGCTTTGACGAATTCCTGGTGGTTGCCGCGAAGCAGTCAAGCCTGATGGTCGAAGCGCTGGTACAGAAACTGGCGCATGGCTAAATTCATCTCCAGGGCGCTGGTCGCCCTGCTTTTTACGCTTCCGGCGTGGCTTTATGCCGCTCCGCGTGTAGTTTCCCTCTCCCCTGCTAACACCGAACTTGCCTTTGCCGCCGGCATTACGCCCGTTGGCGTCAGCAGCTACTCAAATTATCCGCCCGAGGCCAAAAAGATTGAAGAGGTCTCCACCTGGCAAGGCATGAATCTGGAACGCATCGTGGCGCTCAAACCGGATCTGGTCATCGCCTGGCGCGGAGGCAATGCCGAGCGGCAGGTGAATCAGCTAACCGCACTGGGGATTAAGGTTATCTGGGTGGATGCCGTCACCATCGAGCAGGTTGCCGACGCACTGCGCCAGTTGGCACCGTGGAGCCCCAAGCCTGAGCAAGCAAAACAGGCCGCGCAAACATTGCTTGATGAGTATGCTTTACTAAAATCTCAGTATGCCAATAAACCGAAAAAACGGGTGTTTCTCCAGTTTGGTGCAAATCCTCTGTTTACCAGTGGAAAAGGCTCCCTTCAACACCAGGTTCTTGAGGTATGCGGGGGAGAAAACATCTTTGCTGGCAGCCGGGTTCCCTGGCCACAGGTCAGCCGTGAACAAGTACTGGCCAGAGCCCCCCAGGCAATCGTCGCCACCGGCGGTTCGGGCGAAACGATTAAAATTGAGCAATACTGGGGAGAACAGTTAAAAATCCCGGTTATTACCCTTAATAGTGACTGGTTTGAACGCGCGAGCCCGCGTATTATCCTCGCCGCAAAACAACTCTGTAATGCGCTTTCACAGATAAATTAGCGTCGGCCCCCACCAGGTGTGCTGTGAGGATTTAACCATGCTCGTCTATTGGCTGGATATTGTCGGTACCGCGGTATTTGCTATCTCTGGCGTATTACTGGCCGGGAAATTGCGCATGGATCCGTTTGGCGTGCTGGTCCTCGGCGTGGTTACCGCCGTCGGCGGCGGCACGATCCGCGATATGGCACTGGATCACGGACCGGTATTCTGGGTTAAAGATCCTACCGATCTGGTGGTTGCGATGATCACCAGCATGCTGACGATCGTGCTGGTGCGCCAGCCCAGACGTTTGCCTAAATGGATCCTTCCGGTGCTGGACGCCGTGGGTCTGGCAGTGTTCGTCGGCATTGGCGTCAATAAGGCGTTTCTCGCCGGAACCGGTCCGCTGGTGGCGATTTGTATGGGGGTCATTACCGGCGTCGGCGGCGGGATCATACGTGACGTGTTAGCCCGTGAAGTGCCGATGATACTGCGTACAGAAATCTACGCCACGGCCTGCATTATCGGCGGCATTGTTCACGCAACCGCGTTTTATACCTTCGCAATACCACTGGAAAACGCCAGTATGATGGGGATGGTTGTCACGCTGGTGATTCGACTGGCCGCTATTCGCTGGCACTTAAAGCTACCGACGTTTGCGCTGGATGATAACGGACGTTGATGGGGCAAAGCAGAATTCGTAGGCCGGACAAGGCGTTTACGCCGCCATCCGGCACTACGGGCAACAATCAGATGCTGAAAGAAGAACCACACCCGCAGGTGCTTTTGGCGTTAGGGTTAGTCACCACGAAGCGGGAACCTTCCAGACCTTCGGTATAGTCAACCGCGCCGCCTACCAGATACTGCAGGCTCATCGGGTCAACCACCAGGCCAACGCCCTGTTTCTCAATGGTCATATCGCCATCATTCACCTGATCATCAAAGGTGAAACCATACTGGAAACCGCTGCAACCACCGCCGGTGATATACACGCGCAATTTCAGATTCGGGTTATCTTCGTCAGCGATCAGGCTTTTTACTTTATTGGCTGCTGCTTCAGTAAATTGCAGTGGCAGCGCTACATCATCACTCATATATTGCTCCAAACGACATTGGCAATTGGGCAAATTATAACCCAATGGTTAAGGCCATTATCTAATACCCTGGTATTTCGTTCAAGTATTCTCGCCAGCGGCAGTACCCTGGCTTTTCGCCGCCTGCTCCGCTTCCTGTTTTGCCAGCGTACGGGCAAGGATAGTCGAGTATAGCGGCTTTCCGCCCATAAATTGGGCTAATAGTGTTGCGCCAAGACAGGTAATAATCATTGGCAAAATGAGCTGATAGTTATCTGTCATTTCCAGCACCAGCACGATGCCAGTCAGCGGCGCACGTACCGACGCCGCCAGCAACGCCCCCATTCCGGCAATGGCAAACGTCCCGGCCTCCAGATGGTACTGCGGGAAAGAGGCCGCGGCCGCCATGCCGAACGCGGTACCGAGCAGTGTCCCCAGCGCCAGCATCGGAGCAAAAATCCCGCCCGGCGCACCGGATGAGAAGCACAGTAGCGTGGTGATAACCCGGGCAACAAAAATAAACAGCAAGATGCCGACACTAAAATTACCCGCGGCGGCGATCGGGATCAGGTTAAACCCACCGCCTGCGGCTTCAGGTTTAATTAAGCCCAGGATCCCACACAGGCCGCCGATCGCCCCACCCATCAGCACCCATTTTTTAATGTCACCGCCGTGGAACCGCTGAAACATATCCTGGGTACGTAGCACCAGGGTATTGAACCATGGCCCGACGCAGCCAAAAATAATCCCGAGGATCAGATACAGCCACAGGGTATTCACCGGCGCGTTGGAGAGCTTCCCAACTTCAATAATCGGGGCCTCGCCGTTGAAAATACGAAACACAATGCTCGACATGATAACGCCGGTAAACACGGCTTTGATCGACACAAGGTTGTAACGAAACTGCGGACGCATCTCTTCAAGAATGAACAAGATGCCCGCCAGCGGCGCATTAAACGCCGCGGAAAGACCGGCAGCCGCACCGGTCGCCAGCAGGGTATGCCGCGCTTCGGCGCTGCGCATGCGGAAGACATCCAGTACCATGCGACCGATATTACCGCCGATTTGCACCGTTGGCCCTTCGCGACCGAGCACCATACCGGCACCCAAGGTCCCCATGCCGCCGATAAACTTCACCGGCAATACGCGCCACCAGCGCACCGGACGCAGCTCTTCCAGCGCGCCTTCTATCTCAGGGATCCCCGAACCACCGGCCTCGGGTGCAAATTTACGCACCAGAAAATAGCCCACCATGGCCAGCAGCGCCGAGAGAATAAAGGCCAGCGGCCATACCAGAATGGCATGATCGGCAACCCGTGCCAGTGCGCCAATGCGCAGGTTCTGTACCCAGGTGACAGATTTCTCAAACGCCACGCCCACCAGCCCGGTTACGGTACCCACCACGGCCGCCATAAAGAGGATCGCCAGCGGTGTCTTGTCCCGATCAAGGAGTCGACGGATCTGATCCCTGCGCCGTAAACGCACAATTTGCTGTGCTTCAAAAGAGGGAGAGTCTGTTTTCATCAGATGATCATTAATTGGTAATACAAATACGGAGTCGGCATTCTACTCGCTCATTTTGTGAAAATCCCCTGCAAATCGTATTGTTTCCAATGCACAAAACTTTCATAACCTTCACTGAATAACTAGAATAGCCCGCATTCACTTTTTCTACGAACCAGGACCCCATCCATGAGTAAGTCTGAGAACCTCTACAGCGCAGCACGCGAACTGATCCCCGGCGGCGTTAACTCCCCTGTTCGCGCCTTTACCGGCGTGGGTGGTACTCCGCTGTTTATCGAAAAAGCAGATGGCGCGTATCTGTATGACGTCGATGGTAAAGCCTACATCGATTACGTCGGATCCTGGGGCCCGATGGTGCTGGGTCATAACCACCCGGCGATCCGCAATGCAGTGATCGAAGCCGCCGAGCGCGGTCTGAGCTTTGGTGCACCGACCGAGATGGAAGTCAAAATGGCGGCGCTGGTTACCGAGCTTGTGCCCACCATGGACATGGTGCGTATGGTCAACTCCGGTACCGAAGCAACGATGAGCGCCATCCGTCTGGCGCGTGGCTTCACCGGTCGCGATAAAATCATCAAATTTGAAGGCTGCTATCACGGTCATGCTGACTGCCTGCTGGTAAAAGCCGGTTCCGGTGCGCTGACGTTGGGCCAGCCGAACTCTCCGGGCGTTCCGGCCGATTTTGCCAAGCATACCCTGACCTGCACCTATAACGATCTGTCCTCGGTGCGGGCGGCATTCGAGCAGTATCCGCAGGACATTGCCTGCATCATCGTCGAGCCAGTCGCGGGCAACATGAACTGCATCCCGCCTCTGCCGGAATTCCTGCCAGGCCTGCGTGCGCTGTGCGACGAGTTCGGTGCGCTGTTGATCATCGATGAAGTGATGACCGGTTTCCGCGTCGCGCTGGCGGGCGCGCAGGATTACTACGGCGTGGTGCCGGACCTGACCTGTCTGGGCAAAATCATCGGTGGTGGCATGCCTGTTGGTGCATTCGGCGGTCGTCGTGATGTGATGGACGCACTGGCACCTACCGGCCCGGTTTACCAGGCGGGAACGCTGTCCGGTAACCCGATAGCCATGGCAGCAGGATTCGCCTGTCTGAACGAAGTTGCTCAGCCGGGAATTCATGAGACCTTAGATGACCTCACCACGCGTCTGGCAGAAGGTCTGCTGGAAGCCGCTCAGGAAGCCAATATTCCGCTGGTGGTGAACCATGTGGGCGGGATGTTCGGGATTTTCTTCACCGATGCCGAAACCGTGACCTGCTATCAGGACGTGATGGCATGTGACGTTGAGCGCTTCAAGCGCTTCTTCCACATGATGCTGGATGAAGGTGTTTATCTGGCACCGTCCGCGTTTGAAGCGGGCTTTATGTCCGTGGCGCACAGCATGGAAGATATCAATAACACTGTCGACGCCGCGCGCCGGGTGTTTGCGAAGCTGTAAAAGAGAACGTCCAGAAACAACGTAGGCCGGGTAAGGCGAAGCCGCCACCCGGCTTTTTTATTGCCGGATGGCGACGCAAAGCGTCTTATCCGGCCTACATGAAAGGGGTCCGTCCATAGGCCGCCATCCGGCAAACTCAGCGACTCTGCTTTCTCAACAAATAGATAAAGTACGGCGCACCAATAAACGTCGACAGTAATCCCGCCGGGATCTGATACGGAAACAGCACCATTCGCCCGCACCAGTCGGCAAACACCAGCAACACGCCTCCCGCCAGCGCCGAGATGACCATATGCGGCATCGTGCGCCGGAAACCTAACATCCGCGCAATGTGCGGCGCCATCAGCCCAACAAAGCTCAGCGGCCCGATGGTCATGGTGGCTGTCGCCGTCAGGCCCGCAGCCAACATCAGTAACGTCACGCGCGACGGCGTCAATGCGATACCCACCGCCCGCGCCGTCTCCCCGCCCAGCGGTAAAATCGTTAACCAGCGACGGCACAGCGGCGTAACCGCCAGCAGAATCACCATCACGATCCCGGTCCGTAGCACCTGTTCGCCAGTGGCGTTGTAGGTCGAGCCGGAGATCCAGGTCAGCACGCTTGCCATCCGCGGATCGCCGCTGGCCTGCAACATCATCAGCAGCATCGTGAACGCGGTGCTGAGCGCCATCCCCGCCAGCAGCATGCGTTGCGGCGAGAAGCCGCCGCGCCCGGCGGCAATCATAATAATCAGCAGCGTTACCGCCGCCCCGAGACTTCCGGCGGGCAGCAGCCAGCCAAACGCATCACCCGGTACGAGGAACAGCATCAACACCACGCCAAACGCGGCACCGGAGCTAATCCCAAGGACTTCCGGACTGGCCATCGGGTTACCGGTCAGGCGCTGAATAATACAGCCCGCCACTGCCAGCATCATCCCGGCAATCAGCGCCGCCAGAATACGCGGCCAGCGCCAGGGCATCAGCTCATCCAGCATCGCACCGCTGGCCCAGCTCCAGCCGTGGGCATCGCGACCAAACGACAGCGCCACAACGACGGTCAGCAGCAATATCGCCCCACCCGCCAGCGCGAACATCAGCACGTTCTGACGTTCTGCTGCCACGTGGTTATTGGCATTCATATCCGGCGCGCTCATGCTGCGCAGGCGCGGCAGCAGCCACAGCAGCAGCGGCGCACCAATCAACGCGGTCACCGAACCGGTGGAGACTTCCATCCACACGCGGGTCAACCACAGAATAATTTGATCGGAAAGCCAGAGGATCAGGGCCCCAATCAGCGGGGCCAGCATCAGGCGCGCCAGCAAACGCCGCGCGCCGAGCATTTTCGCCAGCAGCGGGGCAAACAGGCCGATAAAGCCGATAATCCCCACCGCGTTAACCAGCAAGGCACTGAGCACAATCGCCAGCGTTAACGCCGCCAGACGCGCCAGCGACAGCGCCAGCCCGAGATTACGCGCTACCCCGTCATCCAGCCCCATCAGCGTCATCGGACGCAGTAACAGCAGGGTCAGCATCACGCCGCCCAGCAGCTGTGGCCACAGACGCTGCACGCCGTTCCAGTCGGTTTGGGTGAGCGTTCCGCTGCTCCACATAAACATGCTTTGCAGCTGATCGTGGTGGAAGAGGACCATTAGCTGGTTAATCGCACCGCAGTACAGGCTGACCACCAGACCAGCGAGGATCAGCGTCACAGGTGACAAACGCTTGCCCCAGGCAACGCCAAACACCAGCGCCCCGACGATACACGCCCCGGCCAGCGCTGCGAATTGCGTGGTCAACGCGCCGGGAATGGCCCACAGCGTGGTGACCGTAATGCCCAGTTGCGCACCGGTTGCCACACCCAGCGTGGTCGGCTCCGCCAGCGGGTTACGTAACACCTGCTGAAACAGCACGCCAACCAGGCCCAATCCGGCACCGACCAGTAACGCAATCGCCAGTCGTGGCAGCAGGCTGTAATGGAAAACCATCTGTTCGATGGCGTCGATATTCGGTGACCAGATAGCCTGCTGCCACTGGTCACGCGGCAGGGCAATGGAGAAGTTAATCCAGGTCAGCCAGATCGCAACAATAAACAGTGCCACCAGCAGCAACGCCGGATGGCGGCTTCGCCTTATCCAGCCTACAACGCGCCCGAACCGTAGGCCGGATAAGGCGCTTTTAGCGTCGCCATCCGGCATTTCAAGTTTCCTGCTCACGCTTTGCCTCCCAGCGCAGTGTCCAGAATGCGGGCAAAATGCATCGCCGACAGCGTGCCGCCATAAAACCAGACCGCGGGTACCCGCTGAAAGCGCCCGGCGCGAACAAACGGCATCGCCTGCCACAGCGGCGTGGACATCAGCGCGTCCATTTCTTTATCGTTACCATGATCGAAGCACAGCACATCAACATCTTTATACGCGGCAAGCCGGTCAATCCCCACGGCAGTGCTGCCCCAGAAGTTGGTTTCTCCCTGCCAGGCGTTAGGGATCCCGTATTCGTCCAGCACCTCCTGGAACAAACTGTTCGGGCCAAATACCAGCATATGCCGCGAATCAAGCAGGGATGTCAGGAGCACGGGACGCGCGCCGCGGTGAATAAAGCGCGGTTTCAGGCTGGCAATCACGCTATCGTAGTGCGCCAGATGACCTTCAGCGGCAGTTTGCAGATTCAGCAGTTGCGCCATCTCCTGCAACGACTGGCGAGCGACTGCCAGCGGTTTTTTGCCGTCGCTGAAGCTAAATCCGCGACCCGGCGCAATACGCGCCAGTTTTTCTGGCGCGGGGCCATAGCCTGCCGACCAGACCATAAACGAGGGTTTCATTTCGGTCAGCAGTTCAAGATTGGGTTCTGTGCGTAACCCGACGTCAATCACCGAGTCCGGCAACGGGGGTTGATTGACCCACAGCCTGTAGTTAGGAACATCGGCTACGCCATAGGGCGTGATTCCCAGCGCCAGCAACAGTTCTACCGGCAACCATTCCAGCGCCACAATACGTTTTGGATCAACCGCCGCCGCCTGCGCCGAATTCATCTGCCAGAGCAGCGGTGACAGCGCCATCGCCGTTAATAAACGTCGACGGGTGATATGATGTAATCCGACCATTAATAGACAAAACTCACGGGTGCGGCACCGCCCGGATGCGGCAAAATGCCCATCGGGATGCCGTAAATCAGTTCCAGGGTTTCACTGCGCATCAGCTCTGCGGGCGTTCCCTGAGCAATCATTTCGCCACCGCGCAGCGCCACCAGATAATCGCAGTAGCGGGCCGCCATGTTGATATCATGCAGTACGGCGATCACCGTCAGTCCGCGCTGCTGGCTTAAGCGATGCACCAGCGCCAGCACATCAACCTGATGCGCGATATCCAGCGCCGACGTCGGTTCGTCAAGCAGCAGGCAGCGACTGTCCTGCGCCACCAGCATGGCGATCCACGCGCGCTGACGCTCGCCGCCTGACAGGCTATCAACCAGTCGATGCGCCAGCGGCTTTAACCCGACAAGCGTGATCGCCTCTTCCACTTTTTCTCTGTCAGCCACGCCAAAGCGTCCCAGCGCGCCGTGCCAGGGATAGCGACCAATCGCCACCAGTTCACGCACCGTCATCCCTTCCGCCTGCGGCAGCTGCTGCGGTAAATAGGCAACCTTACGGGCAAATGCTTTGCTGTTCCAGCTCTCCAGCGGCTGCTCGTCGAGCAGGATTTCGCCGTCTGACGGTGGCTGATGACGTCCGAGCATTTTCAATAAGGTTGATTTACCGGAGCCGTTATGACCGATAAGACCGGTCACTTTTCCCACGGGAAACGTTAACGAGAGGGGATGTAAAAGCGTGCGGCCAGGCACACGAAAGGAGACGTTACTTAACGCAAAAGTGGTGTCGGGATGGGATCTGTTTTCCTGCATAGCGGCCAACTTGTAAAACGGGCACGCAAAGCGTGCCCAAAGAGAAATTAGAAACGGAAGGTTGCAGTTGCAACGACCTGACGTTCCGCGCCCCAGAAGCAGCCATAGGTCTGGAAGCAGCTGGCGACATATTCACGGTCAAGCAAGTTGTTAACGTTAACCGCAATGCTAGAGCCAGCCATACCGAAACGTGCTAAATCGTATTTTACAACAGCATCCATAACTGCTGCGCTACCCACTTTAAAGGTGTTTGTTGGATCGCCGTAGCTGGAACCAATAAAGCGGCCGCCGGTGCCCAGCGTCAGGCCAGATAACGGACCTTCATAGAAGGTGTAATCGCCCCACAGAGAAGCCATTTGTTCTGGCACCTGCTCAGGCGTATTCCCCTTAAGCTTGGTATCTTTCGTGTATTCCGCATCAGTATAGGTGTAAGAAGCCGTCATATTGATATTTGCGGTAAGTGCCGCTTTGGCTTCCAGTTCAACTCCACGCGCGCGAATTTCACCTGCAGGAACCTGAGCTAGCGGATTATTAGGATCGGCAGTCAGGTTATTGGTTTTCGTGAGCTGATAAACCGCCCCGGTTACGACAATCGGCAGATCTTTCGGTACATACTTAATCCCGGCTTCATACTGCTCGCCTTTCGAAGGCTCGTAAGAAACGCGTGGAACGCTCCATAAGTCAAATGAACTCGGCTCAAACGACTGGCTGTAGCTGATATACGGCGTAATACCATTATCAAACAGATAGTTTACACCGCCGCGCCATGTGAACTGATGATCATTACGCTCAATGTATCCTTCTGTTGGCGTATAAGAGTTCTGACGTATCGTTGTGGCTTGCTGAGACCAGTCGTAGCGACCACCGAGGGTAAACACCCACTTATTCCACTCAGCCTGATCCTGAACGTAGATACCGGTCTGTTTGGTTTCATTCATCTGATACGGTTCGGTATCACCGAATGCAAAATACTCAGGGTCGTAGTTGCCGTTAAGATCAATCGGTGGCGCACTACCAAAAGCAGCATTGATATCATTACGCATGCGCATGAAATCAACACCGGTTAACAACGTGTGTTCAACAGCACCAGTTGCGAATTTGCTTTCCAGTTGTGTATCGACACTGAAGTTTTGCAGGCGCTCATCATCCACGACCGTCCCACGGTTCAATGTATGTCCATCGGAAGCAATCCCGGTACCGTACACACTCTGCTGCGACGTCTTCATTTCAGTAAAGCGCAGGTTCTGGCGAACGGTGAAGGTATCGTTAAAGCCATGCTCGAAGCTGTATCCCACCATTTTTTGATTGCGGGAATAGGTGTTGTTTGAAGCACCTTCATTGAAATCGGTCGGCAAACGCTTGCCATTTGGCAGCGGCTCAACGGTACCTTCTTTCGGTAACCAACCGTAGTAACCCGTCTCCGGTTCGTTCTGGAAATAGGACAGGAACGTAAAGTTGGTTTTGTCATCCGGACGCCAGGAGAAGGACGGAGCAATCGTGTAACGCTGCGATTCGGACCCTTTCTGCTGCTCATTTGTTGAGCGAGCCAGCCCGGTTAAACGGTAGGAAAACTCACCGTTGTCATCCAGCGCATCGCTAAAGTCAAAACCGGTCTGGAACAAATTGTCCGACCCCATTTTGAACTGAATTTCTTTTAGTGGCTCGGTGGTCGGGCGCTTGCTGACCATAGAGATAATGCCACCAGGGTTGCTCTTACCGTAGAGTACAGACGTTGGGCCACGCATCAGCTCAACACGCTCAAGCATGTAAGGATCGATAACCGCATCGTTGTAGAAGTTACCCTGCAATTTCAGCCCATCCAGATAGTTATTCTGGCTCAGACCGACGGAAGAGAAACCACGGATAATCACAAAATCATAGGTGTTAGATGCACCACGACTATTAACAGTAACACCTGGCGTATAGCCCAGTGCTTCTTTCACCGACTGGAATTGATGCATTTGCATCTCTTCGTTGGTCACGACCGAAACAGACTGCGGGGTCTTTTCGATCGGCGTATCGGTCTTGGTGGCTGTGGCAGAACGCTTGGCAGCGATGGTCGGAGCAGGTCCCCATGCGCTTTCCTGCGCGGCAGGTGCTGCGGTGACCGTGATGGTTTCTTCTTTTGGTTCAACCGCCGCCTGTGCATAGACAGACATGCCGCTAACCGCTGTGGCTACCAGCACTGCCATTTTACGCAGCGAGGAATTTGGCTGAGCAGTTTTATAACGCGCCATTGGTATATCTCTGATGAAAGTGAATGATAACGTAAACGAGAATTATTATTATAACGGCAGCATAATATTCGAAACGCTGGCGAGATAGCAAGCGATACACATCCCTACTAAAACTGAGGGGTCAAGAAATAACCAGATGAAAAGAAAGGGTTAATGAATTACGCTGAAATGTTGTTTGGTCGGGGACTGGGATGAGAAAAGAAAAACCCGCCGAAGCGGGTTTTGGGAGAGATTAGTTACTGCCGAACATATCTTTGATCCAGCCTGCGACACCGTCGCCATCTTTCTTCTCTTGCTGCGGCGGTTGTTGCTGTTGTTGCTGTTGCTGTTGCTGCTGTTGAGGCTGCTGCGACGGCGTTGACTGATCAAACGGATTGCCAGACTGCTGCAGCATCTCACCTTGCTGACACAGCGAATCCGGATCGCTGGTCCACACCGGGAGCGTACGCATCCCGCCGCTGCACACGAAGTTGCCGTCATAATCCACGCCCATGTCGACAATATCTTCCGGCGGCGTCAGCGTTAACGGCGTTGGCGTCTGGTTTGCCAGATAGCGCTGGTAAATCGACATCGCCCCGCTCGCACCGTACAACTTGGTAGGCTGGTTGTTATCGCGACCCACCCAGGTAATGGTCACCTGACTGCCGTCAATACCGGCGAACCAGGTATCAACGTTGTTGTTGGTGGTCCCGGTTTTCCCCGCCAGATGCAGCCCCGGATACTTCGCGCCAAGCTGACGGCCGGTACCGCGTTGCACCACCTGCTGCATGGTCCACAGCGTCATGTACGCGGCCTGTGCTGGCACAGCGCGTTCGGCCTGCGGGAAGCTTTGATACAACACCGTACCGTCTTCGGCAATTACCGAGCGCAACGCTGATAATGGCGCGCGGTTACCGCCGCTGGCGATGGTCTGGAACGCCTGCGCCACTTCGATTGGCGTCAGGTTCAATGCCCCCAACAGCATAGCTGGCACCGGATGCAGCTGATCTTTCGGTGCGCCCAGTTTTTCCCAAGTCTCGGTGACCGCTGGCAGCCCCAGCGCCATCCCCAGATTAACCGTTGGCACGTTCATGGAACGGGTTAACGCATCCACCAGCATCACTTTACCGCTTTCGCTGTAGCGACGGTCATCGTTCTGTGGGGACCACACCTGACCGTTTGGCTGACGCAGCGCAATCGGCGCATCGGCAATCCAGGTATTGAGGCGGTACAGCTTCGGCTGGCTCAGGGCGGTCAGATAGGTCGCGGGCTTCGCCAGAGAACCAATTGAACGACGCGCCTGCATAGCACGGTTGTAGCCTGCGAACTGCGGCTCCGACCCGCCGACCATGGCGCGAACCTCACCACTAAAGCGGTCCACTACCACAATCGCCGTTTCCAGATCGCTCAGCTTACGCTGTTTCTTCAGCACCGGAATGCCTTCCACCGCCGCTTTTTCTGCGGCGTCCTGCGCCACGGAATCAAAGGTGGTGAAAATCTTCACGCCGGAAAGGTCTTTAACTTTGTCGCCCAGCTTAGCCTGTAGCTCCTGACGCACCATCTGCATAAACGCGGGCTGTGGAGAGATCACCCCACCGCGCGGCTGCACGCCTAGCGGACGCGCGCTCAGCATTTCATACAGTTCCTGGTCGATAATCTGCTGCTGTTGCAGAAGACGCAGCACCAGGTTACGTCGCTCCAGCGCCAGTTTCGGGTTACGCCACGGGTTGTAGATTGACGCCCCTTTCACCATCCCCACCAACAGCGCCTGCTGATCGAGGCTCAACTCTTCAACCGGACGGCCAAAGTAATACAGGCTCGCCAGCGGGAAGCCGCGGATCTCGTTGTCGCCGCTCTGGCCGAGATAGACTTCGTTCATGTACAGCTCAAGGATCCTGTCCTTGCTGTAACGGGCATCCATCAACACGGCCATGTACGCTTCGTTGGCTTTACGCCAGTAAGAACGTTCGCTGGAGAGGAACAGGTTTTTCACCAGCTGCTGGGTCAGCGTACTGGCGCCCTGCACCGTGCGACCTGCAGTCAGGTTCGCCAGCACCGCACGACCAATGGAATACAAGCTAATGCCGTCATGCTCGTAGAAATGACGATCTTCGGTTGCCAGCAGCGTGTCCACCAGCAGATCCGGGAAACCGCTACGCGCCACGAACAGACGCTGCTCGCCATTTGCCGAAGAGAGCATGGTGATCAGGCGTGGATCGAGACGGAAGAAACCGAACTGACGGTTGTTATCCAGATTCTCGATGGTGTCCAGATGATCGCCGTCAAAGGTCAGACGCGCACGCACCTGCCCTTCTTTACTGTCCGGGAAGTCAAACGGACGACGGATCATCTCAATGCTGTTCGCCTGCACGGTAAACTCACCGGGCCGCGTCATCTTCGAGACCTGACGATACTGCGTAGCCTCCAGCAGCTTCACCATCTCTTTTTTGCCGATGGGCATTTCTGGCTCGAGGTTAACCATCCGGCCATACACGGCCGCAGGCAGCTGCCAGACTTTGCCATCAATACGGCTACGGATTTTTTGATCCAGATAGACGCCGTAAATGGCAATCAGCACCAAAAAGACAATCGACAGTTTTACCAGCAGCCAGAACCAGCCGCGTTTACCACGAGGCTTACGCCCTTTGCCTTTACCTTTACGCGGCATCGGTTCTTCATCCTCATAGTCATCATCATAATCGTCGTCATACTCATCATCTCTGAGCTGACGACGGCTCACCTTTTGTTTCGCCGGACGCGTCGGTTTCCCTTTACGTCCAATTGGCTCGCGGTCATTCCCCGCCATGCTTTTTCTCCGCAACATTCAGGCGCAAAGACCTGATTCTCTGTTCTTCCGTCAAGCGACAGAAGAAGAAATCTCTCAATTTTTTTGCCTGATGGCGCTTCGCTTATCAGGCCTACCACTACAACTCATGAATACTTTTTGGTGCGCCGCGTCGGCGCGGTATTCGCCGGATCGTCCGGCCAGACATGCTTGGGATAACGCCCTTTCATCTCTTTTTGCACCTCACGGTACGCCCCCTGCCAGAACGCGCTCAAATCACGGGTGATTTGCAGCGGTCGCTGCGCCGGGGAGAGCAGTTCCAGCACCAGCGGGACGCGCCCCTGTGCGAGGGTCGGCGTATTGGCCTCGCCAAACATTTCCTGCATCCTGACCGCCAGCGCCGGTGGGTTATCCTCGTGATAGCGAATGGCTATCCGGCTTCCCGTCGGCACAGTGTAATGTGTGGGCAATTCACTATCCAGACGTTGCAGCATTGACCAGTCCAGTAATCCGCGCAATGCCTGGCCCACATTTACTGCTTTAAGCGCGCGTAAAGCGTGCACACCGCTCATATGCGGCAGCAGCCAACTCTCCAGCGTCGCCAGCAACGACGCGTCGTCCATGGCTGGCCAGTCGTATTCCGGTAGCCATTTTGCCGCGCATTGCAGACGCAGTCGGAACTGCTCTGCTTCCGGCGTCCAGTTGAGCACACTTAGCCCTTTATCGCGAATACCATTCAGCATCGCCTGATGCAGTTCCTCTTCCGAGGGTTTGGCCAGCGGCTGCACTTTTAGCGTCAACTGACCTACCTGCGTGCGGCGCAATGCCTTTAGTGTCCCCTGATTTTCATCCCATTCGATAGTGTCGGACTGCTGCAGCAACTCAGGAGATGATTGTATCAGCGCATTGATATCCAGCGGCAGGGCCAGCAAAATACGCGCATCCGGCGAGGCGCTGCCTTGCAGCAATAAAGGCGCAATAATCCATTCATGACGCCCTGATGCGTCGTCGGCATCCAGCATCGCCCCCATCCCGTTAGCCAGCTGATACCGCCCCTCCTGACCACGACGTCGGGCAATGCGATCGGCGAAAGCCGAAGCCAGTAACGGGGCGATCAGCGCACTATCAGGCTGCCCACCCCGAATGTTCAGGCGCTTTCGCAATTGTTGGCTACGCTGCTGCCAGTTCGGCTGATTGCGTGAAAACACCACCGTCAGATCGGTACTGCCACCGCGCGGGGGCTCTTCGAGAATCGCCGCCAGTTTTGCTGCCGTTGCCGCTTCGTTGTCATCTGTGGCACGGACCAGCATCGCCGCCAGACGCGGATCGTTGCCGAGCGCCGCCATTTTCTGCCCCGCCGCACTGAGCCTGTCGCCCTCAAGTGCGCCCAGCATGTGCAGCAGCCGTTTTGCCGCCTGCAAATTGACCGTCGGCGGCCTATCCAGCCAGCTTAACTGCGCTGGGTCAGTGCATCCCCATTGCAGCAATTCCATTAGCAAGCCGGACAGGTCGCTTTGCAGCATCTCCGGCTCACCCTGCGCCGCCGCTCTTTCGGCCTGCTCTTTCGCCAGAAGATGCAGGCAAATACCGGGTTCCAGACGGCCTGCTCGCCCGGCTCGCTGGGTCATCGACGCCTGGCTAATACGCTGGGTAATCAGGCGCGTCAAACCGGTGCGCGGGTCGTAACGCGCCACGCGCTCCTGCGCACAGTCCACCACCAGCCGGATACCTTCGATAGTTAAACTGGTCTCGGCAATATTGGTGGCCAGCACCACTTTGCGCGAGCCTGGCGGTGCGGGCAAAATAGCCTGACGCTGTTCGGTAAGCGATAACGCACCGTACAGCGGGCAAAGCAGAACATCATTGCCCACGCGCGAGGTCAGCTGTTCCTGCACTCGCTGAATCTCCCCCACGCCCGGTAAAAAAAGCAGCAACGAGCCGCTTTCCTGGCGCAATAGCTCCGCCGTTGCCACCGCCACGGCTTCATCAAAGCGCTGATGCGCCGCCAGCGGCTGATAGCGTCGTTCTACGGGAAAGGCGCGGCCTTCAGAGACAATCGTCGGCGCATCGGGCAACAGCTGCTGTAAACGCCCGTTATCCAGCGTTGCCGACATGATCAGCAGTTTTAAATCATCCCGCAGCCCTTGCTGTACATCCAGCAATAGCGCCAGCGCCAGGTCAGCCTGCAAGCTGCGCTCATGAAATTCGTCGAGGATCACAAGGCTAACGCCGTTTAGCTCGGGATCGCGTTGGATCATGCGCGTGAGCACACCTTCTGTTACCACTTCGAGCCGGGTCTGTGGCCCCACGCAGTGTTGAGCACGCATGCGGTAGCCCACGGTCTCACCGGGCTTTTCTTTCAGCAACTCGGCCAGACGCTGCGCCACGTTGCGGGCCGCCAGACGACGCGGCTCCAGCAGAATAATCCGCCCCTGAATGCCATTGTGCGCAAGAAGCTGCAGCGGCAGCCAGGTCGATTTCCCGGCGCCGGTCGGTGCGGTCAGCAGAACCTGCGGAGAGGTTTCAAGGGCGGTAAGCAGTTCAGGCACTACGGCGGCAACGGGCAACGACGTCACAAATGGCTCCAGAGGGTTAACATTCTTCGCGCTGCATTGTAGCATCGCGTTAATTCATAACCGAGTATCCATCATGTCTGAGCCAAAAAGGCTGTTCTTTGCGATTGAATTGCCTGGCGAGATTCGGGAGCAATTAATCCACTGGAGGGCCGCGCAGTTCCCCTCTGAAGCGGGTCGCCCGGTCGCGGCTGACAATCTGCACCTGACGCTGGCCTTTTTAGGCGAGATCAGCGCTGAGAAGCAGCAGGCGCTGGCGCAGCTGGCCGGACGTATTCGCCAGCCGGGTTTTACGCTAACACTGGATGACGCCGGGCAGTGGCTGCGCTCACGCGTCGTCTGGCTGGGCATGCGCCAGCCGCCACGCGGACTGTTGCAATTGGCGAGTATGCTGCGGGCACAGGCCGCGCGTAGCGGGTGTTACCAAAGCCCACAGCCGTTTCATCCGCATATCACACTGTTGCGCGATGCCGGCCATGCGGTCACCATTCCGGCACCGGGCTTTTGCTGGTCTCTTCCGGTCACCGAGTTTGCACTGTACGCCTCTTCATTTGCTCGCGGGCGCACGCGCTACACGCCGCTACAACGCTGGACGCTTGACGATAAATAAAAGGATCTCCATGGAATTTTCTCCCCCTCTTCAGCGCGCGACCTTAATTCAGCGCTATAAGCGTTTTTTAGCGGATGTGATCACACCTGACGGCACGACGTTAACGCTACACTGCCCGAATACCGGCGCGATGACCGGATGCGCAACACCGGGTGATACAGTCTGGTATTCAACATCAGAAAATACGAAACGGAAATACCCGCATACCTGGGAATTAACGCAAACCCAATCCGGTGCATTTATTTGTGTTAACACTCTGTGGGCTAACAGATTAACGAAAGAAGCCATTCAGAATGCATTAATTTCAGAACTTTCGAACTACAGCATATTGAAAAGTGAAGTAAAATACGGCGCCGAAGGCAGCCGCATTGATTTTTTGTTACAGGCAGATTCTCGACCTGACTGCTATATTGAAGTGAAATCAGTCACGTTGGCGGAAAAAAATCAGGGTTATTTTCCCGATGCCATCACTGAACGAGGTCAGAAACATCTTCGGGAATTGATGAGCGTAGCGGCTGAAGGCAAGCGAGCGGTGATATTTTTCGCAGTGCTGCATTCAGCCATTACACAATTTTCACCCGCGCGCCATATCGATGCAAAATATGCGCAATTATTAGTCGAAGCACGGCTTAAGGGGGTAGAAATTCTGGCATATAAAGCGGAACTTTCTGCCCATGGTATGACTCTTAAAGAGCCATTAGCCATTACGTTGTAATGGCATATACAAACGGGTTAATTAGTATTCTGGCCGCGTGCGCAAATACGCTTTTCCTCACAGGGTTGTCAAGTGTAACGTTTAGATAATTGCTATCCGGAAAAGCATCTGCTATTTATAGCGACCTGATTTTTCCCCCGAACATGGGGATCGATAGTGCGTGTTAAGGAGAAGCAACATGCAAGAAGGGCAAAACCGTAAAACATCGTCCCTGAGTATTCTCGCCATCGCTGGGGTGGAGCCGTACCAGGAGAAACCGGGCGAAGAGTATATGAACGAAGCCCAGCTGTCGCACTTCAGGCGTATTCTTGAAGCATGGCGTAATCAACTCAGGGATGAAGTCGATCGCACTGTGACTCATATGCAGGATGAAGCAGCTAACTTCCCCGATCCGGTTGACCGTGCCGCACAGGAAGAAGAGTTCAGCCTTGAGCTGCGTAACCGTGACCGTGAGCGCAAACTGATCAAAAAGATCGAGAAGACGCTGAAGAAAGTAGAAGACGAAGATTTCGGCTACTGCGAATCATGCGGCGTAGAAATTGGTATTCGCCGTCTGGAAGCGCGTCCGACAGCCGATCTGTGCATCGACTGCAAAACGCTGGCTGAGATTCGCGAAAAACAGATGGCAGGTTAATCCCGTCATTTGTACCACGTTGACTACAGGCGGGAGTTTCTCCCGCCTTCTTCTTTTATGCTATCCACTGACATGACTGACAAACGCTATATTGGCCGTTTCGCCCCATCCCCTTCCGGTGAACTGCATTTTGGTTCATTGATTGCCGCTCTCGGGAGTTACCTGCAGGCGCGTGCGCAACACGGGATCTGGTGGGTGCGCATTGAAGATATCGATCCCCCTCGTGAAGTTCCCGGTGCTGCAGATACGATTCTGCGTCAGCTGGAACATTACGGACTGCACTGGGATGGCGAAGTACTGTGGCAATCTCAGCGCCATGACGCGTACCGTGCAGCGCTGGCCTGGTTACAAGAACAGGATATGAGCTATTACTGCACCTGCACCCGCGCCCGCATTCAGAGTATTGGCGGCATTTATGACGGTCACTGTCGCACATTACGCCACGGACCGGAGCACGCGGCGGTGCGTATCAAACAACACCACCCGGTCATGCAGTTTAACGATCGACTGCGCGGCGAGATTCAAGCCAACCCTCAGCTTGCGCGGGAAGATTTTGTCATCCACCGACGCGATGGGCTGTTTGCCTATAACCTGGCTGTGGTGGTTGATGACCACTTTCAGGGCGTGACGGAAATCGTCCGTGGTGCAGATCTTATCGAACCCACGGTGCGCCAAATTTCGCTGTATCAGCAGTTTGGCTGGCCGGTACCGGACTATATTCATCTCCCGCTGGCGCTCAATGAACACGGCGCTAAACTTTCAAAGCAGAATCATGCGCCTGCCCTGCCGCAAGGCGATCCGCGCCCGGTTCTTATCGACGCGTTGCGCTTCCTCGGACAGGACATAGCAATACCTTGGCAAGCGCTAAACGTGGAGGAATTACTGCAAACTGCGGTGCAAAATTGGACGCTTACGACAGTGCCGGGTTCAGTGAATGTAAATCCGGCATTCTCAAATGACTCATGCTGAGCTATGATTAGCCGCTATTTTTACACAGCAACACTTGTTCTGACTGAAGTTTGACACTACCGAGGTGTACTATTTTTACCCGAGTCGCTAATTTTTGCCGCAAGGTGCTAAGCCGCGAGGAGCGCGAGGCCGAGCTTGCCATCGCCCGTCCACATATGACGGTAATCCCGCGTGAGCAGCACTCTATCTCCCGCAAAGATATCAGTGAAAATGCCCTGAAGGTAATGTACAGGCTTAATAAGGCCGGATACGAGGCATGGCTGGTCGGCGGGGGCGTACGCGATCTTTTGCTGGGCAAAAAGCCGAAAGACTTTGATGTCACGACCAACGCGACCCCCGATCAGGTTCGGAAACTGTTCCGTAACTGCCGTCTGGTAGGTCGTCGTTTCCGTCTGGCCCATGTGATGTTTGGCCCGGAAATTATCGAAGTGGCAACCTTTCGCGGACACCATGAAGGCAGCGAAGCCGACCGTGCAACCTCACAGCGCGGACAAAACGGTATGCTGCTGCGTGACAACATCTTCGGTTCCATCGAAGAAGATGCGCAACGCCGCGATTTCACCATTAACAGCCTTTACTATAGCGTTGCGGATTTCACCGTTCGCGATTACGTCGGCGGGATGCAGGATCTGGAAGACGGCGTTATTCGCCTGATCGGTAATCCTGAAACTCGCTATCGTGAAGATCCCGTGCGTATGCTACGCGCCGTCCGCTTTGCAGCAAAACTCGACATGCGCATCAGCCCGGAAACTGCCGAGCCGATCCCGCGTCTGGCAACCTTGCTGAACGATATTCCGCCGGCACGCCTGTTTGAAGAAGCGCTCAAACTGTTACAGGCGGGCTACGGCTACGAAACTTACAAGAAACTGCGCGAGTACAGCCTGTTCCAGCCGCTGTTCCCGACCATTACCCGCTATTTCACCGAAGAAGGTGACAGCGCAATGGAACGCATTATTGCCCAGGTACTGAAGAACACCGATACCCGTATCCACAACGATATGCGCGTCAATCCGGCGTTCCTGTTTGCCGCCATGTTCTGGTACCCGCTGCTGGAAGCCGCGCAGAAAATTGCTCAGGAAAGCGGTCTGGCCTACTACGACGCTTTCGCGCTGGCGATGAACGACGTACTGGACGAAGCGTGCCGCTCGCTGGCGATTCCTAAACGCCTAACATCGCTCACCCGCGATATCTGGCAGCTTCAGTTACGCATGTCCCGTCGTCAGGGAAAACGCGCCTGGAAGCTCATGGAGCATCCGAAATTCCGCGCAGCCTACGATTTACTGGCACTGCGTGCCGAAGTGGAAAATAACGCCGAACTGCAGCGTCTGGCGCAGTGGTGGGGCGAATTCCAAGTTTCCGCGCCACCAGAACAAAAAGGCATGCTGAACGAGCTGGATGAAGAGCCAGACGCACGCCGTCGCCATCGTCGTCCGCGTAAACGTGCGCCGCGCCGTGAAGGTTCCGCGTGACCCATCACGTATACCCTACAAATTTCGAGTCGCATCAAGGCGGTGACACAGATGCAGCTTGAAAGACGACGGGTATATATCGCCATCGGCAGCAATTTAGCCTCTCCGCTGGAGCAGGTTAATGCTGCCGTACAGGCGCTGGGAGAAATCCCGGACAGCCGGATCGTCGCCGTATCCTCCTTCTACCGCACGCCACCATTGGGTCCTCAGGATCAACCTGATTACCTGAACGCTGCCGTGGCGCTGAAAACAACGCTCGCGCCTGAAGAGCTGCTCAACCACACGCAGCGTATCGAGTTGCAGCAAGGGCGAGTAAGGAAAGCCGAACGCTGGGGTCCGCGCACGCTGGATCTCGACATCATGTTGTTTGGCAACGAAGTGATTAATACCGACCGCCTGACCGTTCCGCATTACGATATGAAAAACCGGGGCTTTATGCTGTGGCCGCTGTTTGAAATCGCGCCGGAACTGACTTTCCCGGACGGTACCCGCCTGCATCAGCACCTCACCCACCTTGGCGCAGCAAAACCTGCCCACTGGTAAATTTCCTCCTCCCCTTTAGCGTTTACTGCTTTCGCGCCAAACGGTTGCTTAAAACCATTGCCCCCCTGAATGTGACTGCTAGAATGCCGTTAAATATGACTTTCACACTCAGGAAATGTTATGAAACCGACGACCATTTCCTTGCTGCAAAAATGCAAGCAAGAGAAAAAGCGCTTCGCGACGATTACGGCCTACGACTACAGCTTCGCTAAACTCTTTGCCGACGAAGGTATCAATGTGATGCTGGTAGGCGATTCACTGGGAATGACAATACAAGGGCATGATTCCACCCTGCCGGTCACCGTTGAGGACATCGCTTATCACACCCGGGCAGTACGTCACGGTGCGCCAAACTGCCTGCTACTTGCCGATCTACCGTTCATGGCCTACGCCACGCCGGAGCAAGCCTTTGCTAACGCGGCAGTAGTGATGCGCGCTGGTGCAAACATGGTCAAGATTGAAGGCGGCGCGTGGCTGGTTGATACGGTGAAAATGCTGACCGAACGTGCGGTCCCGGTGTGCGGTCATCTGGGCTTAACACCCCAGTCGGTGAATATCTTTGGCGGTTATAAAGTGCAGGGCCGTGGCGATGCTGGCCAAACGCTGCTCGACGATGCCCTGGCATTAGAAGCCGCAGGTGCGCAGCTGCTGGTGCTGGAGTGTGTTCCGGTTGAGCTGGCAAAACGCGTGACCGAAGCGCTGTCCATCCCGGTCATCGGCATCGGCGCAGGCAATGTCACCGACGGTCAGATCCTGGTGATGCATGATGCGTTTGGTATTACCGGCGGTCATATTCCGAAATTTGCCAAAAATTTCCTCAATGAAGCGGGCGACATGCGCGCCGCGGTGCGGCAGTATATTACCGAGGTTGAATCCGGCGTTTACCCGGGTGAAGAACACAGTTTCCATTAAGGAGTCAAGGTGTGCTAATTATTGAAACCCTACCGCTGCTGCGCCAGCACGTTCGTCGTCTGCGTCAGGAAGGTAAGCGCGTCGCGTTAGTTCCCACCATGGGCAACCTGCACGATGGTCATATGAAGCTGGTCGATGAAGCTCGGGCTCGAGCGGATGTAGTGATCGCCAGCATTTTCGTTAACCCGATGCAGTTTGACCGCCCGGACGATCTGGTGCGCTACCCGCGTACGCTGCAAGAAGATTGCGAAAAGCTGAACAAACGTAAAGTCGATTACGTCTTTGCTCCAGCCGTAGAAGAAATCTACCCTCAGGGTCTGGAAGACCACACTTTCGTTGATGTTCCCGGCCTCTCCACCATGCTGGAAGGTGCAAGTCGTCCAGGTCACTTCCGCGGTGTTGCCACCATCGTCAGCAAGCTGTTCAACCTGATCCAGCCTGATATCGCCTGCTTTGGCGAGAAAGACTTTCAGCAGTTGGCGCTAATTCGCAAAATGGTGGCCGATCTGGGTTACGACATTGAGATCGTCGGTGTGCCGATTATTCGCGCCAAAGACGGTTTGGCCCTCAGCTCACGCAACGGCTACCTGACGGCTGAGCAGCGTAAAATCGCCCTAGGCTTGTACAAAGTGATGAACCGCATTGGGGAGAAATTACAGGCCGGTGAGCGCGATCAGGAAGAGATCATTGCCATTGCCGAGCAGGAGCTAAACGAAAAAGGCTTCCGTGCCGATGATATTCAGATTCGCGATGCCGATACTTTGCTGGCGCTAAGCGAAACCAGTAAACGTGCAGTAATTCTGGTCGCTGCATGGCTGGGCCAGGCGCGTCTCATCGACAATCAAAGCGTTACATTAGCCCAGTAGACAGGGGCTAAAAATCGGGCAATACTGCCTGAAAATTTCTCAAAGCAGGTCGTTTGTGCCTGCTTTGCCAAGGTAAACGACAGGGTATAGACGTTATGATTCGCACCATGCTGCAAGGCAAGCTTCACCGCGTGAAGGTCACTCAGGCGGACCTGCATTACGAAGGCTCCTGCGCTATTGACCAGGACTTCCTCGATGCTTCCGGTATTCTGGAAAACGAAGCGATTGATATCTGGAACGTGACCAACGGTAAACGTTTCTCTACGTATGCCATTGCGGCTGAACGCGGCTCGAAGATTATCTCCGTGAACGGTGCAGCGGCACATTGCGCTGAAGTTGGCGACATCGTGATTATCGCCAGCTTCGTGACGATGTCTGATGAAGAAGCACGAACCTGGCGCCCGAAAGTTGCCTACTTCGAAGGCGATAACGAAATGAAACGTACTGCGAAAGCGATTCCAGTACAGGTTGCCTGACACGTGTTACCCCTGCGGCTGGTTGCTGACCAGCCGCGACATGGTTTCCAGCGAATCCGTTCTTAAAATATAAAGCCGCTTTAACAACATCGGATTATCCCCCGGCTTCACCTTCCCCTTTACCGTCGTCACCGCCATGTGAAACCCCGCCTCCCCTGCTGCCTGCACCGCTGTGGCGTTATAACTGCCAAAGGGATAAGAGAGATACAGCACATGCGGATTAAACTGCGCCAGCGCGCGCCGCGAACGGGCAAAATCAAACAGGATATTATGGTGGTTACGACTCAGCAGGATCGGCCGACGGTAACCATCTACCCGATGTAAAAAATGGGTATGTGACTGAAAGTCAAACACATCCCTGATGCCATTCAATTCAGAGACGCTCATAAACTGCAGCGATTTTGGATCCCACTTTTGCGGATGCCGCTTAATACGCGATGAGATAATAAACGCCGTTGCTTTCATGCCGTATTGTTTCAACACCGGATACGCATAGCGGCTGACCGACTTCAGGCCATCGTCAAAGGTTACCACCACCGCGCGCGCGGGCAGATTAGCACGGTTACGCACGTAGTCTTCTAACTGGTACATCGTCAGCGTGGTGTAGCCCATATCACGCAGCCAGGTCATCTGATTGTTGAAGGCTCGCACGGAAGTGGTCGTCGAGGTATGGCGAAAACGGGTGTTCTCTTCATCACGCAGAATGTGATGGTAAGTCAGCACCGGGATCCCATTATCGGTCTGAGCATCTAAGGCGCTGATATAAGCCAGCCGGTCACCAATACGGATTTGAAACCACGTCTGGTTCAGCCTGTCTTTCAGCTTGTTTATTATGGGATAGCGCAGATTGTCCGCCAACACGCCAAACGGTGCACTCCCGGCGCCGGGGGCGTTATAAACCGGCGTATCTTTCCAGGTGATCAGGTTCTGATTACTCAGGGGCTTATTGAGATCGCCCAATCCATCTTCAACCTTCTGCCGCCCCTGAACGCGCTCCAGATGGCCTTTATCGATAAACCCCTTACCAAAGCCAAAATTGAACGCGTAATACTCTTCGCCACCGGGAATGACCGAGAGGATCTGGCCCGCACGAATATTCCCTACCGTCACCATTTTATTGCCAACCTGTGCCCAGACAGCAGCATCTTCAGTGGTTTGCATATAGCGCGCAGGCAACGCCGCGACCGAAAAACCCGAAAACAGGAACATCAGAATAAGCAGAGCACGCATAACCATATGGGATAACCGAGGCGAAGAACCTCGGCTATTGTAGCAAAAGCATCATCAATACCAATGCTTAATACTCATACAAATCATGCTTCAACACAAAGGGGGGATTTTTCTGTTGCTGATGCCACAGGCTGGTGACATCAGGACCGCCGAGGGAAACAATTTGATTGCGAAACGCCGCGCTGCTCATCGATTCTCGCGACAAAAGCATTCGCTCAAGCAATGGATACGTCACGCCTGAGATCACTTCACACTGGGAATGTTTATGGCTCATCAGCGCCGCGACGCGATAGGGTGCAGAACCCGAAATATCGCTCAGAAATATCACGCCTTCGCCAGAGTCGGTGTTGTGAAGCGCATCACACATCATCCGGCTTAACATATTTGCGCTGAGCCCGCGCCAAAAACTCACCGCCCGGCATTGCGCCTGCGGGCCGAACTTTTTTTCCAGGCGATGCAGCATATCCTGTGCCGTATCGTCATGACAGGTAATCACCCAACCTAACATTGCCTACCTCCTTAGCAGACAAGTAGTTTATCAGGGTGATAAATACATAACGGTGATAAACATCAAAAATCTTCCTCTCCCGGTCCCGGAGAGGAAGAAAGAATCAGCTACGTAACCCACGTCCGCGTTGAATCAGATACCAGCAGAGTAAATAAAAGGCGGCAATAAACACCACCAGCACGCCAAACGTCGTAACCAGCGGAACATCATGAATGCCGAGGAAACCGTAGCGGAAGCCGCTGATCATGTAGACGATCGGGTTCAGGTGCGACAGACCCTGCCAGAACGGCGGCAGCAGCGTTAACGAGTAGAACACGCCCCCCAGGTAGGTCAGCGGTGTCAGCACAAAGGTTGGGATCAAGCTGATGTCGTCAAAGGTTTTGGCAAAAACCGCATTCAGCAATCCGGCCAGCGAGAACAGGACCGCCGTCAGCACCAGCGTAAGCGCCACAAAGACCCACGAATGTACCTGAAACGGCACAAAGAACAGGGAGATAGCGGTTACCAGAATGCCGACACACAGCCCGCGCGCCACGCCACCACCGACAAAACCAGTAATAATGACGTGCGTCGGTACCGGCGCGACCAGCAGTTCTTCAATGTTGCGTTGAAACTTGGCGCTGAAAAATGACGACGCGACGTTGGCGTACGAATTGGTAATGACCGCCATCATAATCAGCCCCGGTACGATGAACTGCATGTAGCTAAAGCCGTGCATTTCGCCGATGCGTGAGCCAATCAAATTACCGAAGATAATAAAATACAGCGTCATGGTAATGACCGGTGGGACCAGCGTCTGGATCCAGATCCGCATAAAGCGGTGGATCTCTTTCGCCCAAATGCTTTTCAGCGCCACCCAGTAAAGCTGCATCATGTGCGATCTCCTTGTTTGTCATGCACCAGAGAAACAAACAGCTCCTCCAGTCGGTTCGCCTTGTTACGCATACTCAATACCTGAACGCCCTGGGCGCTCAGCTGGGAAAACACGCTGTTTACCCCCTGCTCTCTCAGCACTTCGACTTCCAGCGTGGAAGTATCAACCAGACGGTATTGATAGCCTTCCAGTTTGGGCAACGGGCTTTTCGCTGCTAAATCGAGAATAAAGGTCTCGGATTTCAGTTTGGAAAGCAGGTTTTTCATCGACGTATTCTCCACCAGCTCACCATGCTGGATAATGCCGATATTACGGCACAGCATTTCCGCTTCTTCGAGGTAGTGGGTGGTCAGAATAATCGTCGTGCCTTTGTCGTTTAAATCTTTTAAAAATCCCCACATTGAACGACGCAGTTCGATATCAACGCCCGCCGTCGGTTCATCGAGGATCAGCAGCTTCGGCTCATGCATCAAGGCACGGGCAATCATCAAACGTCGCTTCATACCGCCGGACAGCATACGCGCCCGTTCGTTACGCTTTTCCCACAGATCGAGCTGTTTTAGATAAATTTCACTGCGTTTTACCGCCTCTTTATACTCAACGCCGTAATAGCCCGCCTGGTTCACCACGATCTGCTGCACGGTTTCAAACGGGTTAAAGTTAAACTCCTGCGGCACGAGCCCAAGCTGGCGTTTAGCGTTAACCGTATCTTTTTCAAGATCGTAGCCAAAGACGCTCACCCGCCCTGAGGATTTATTCACCAGCGAACTGATAATCCCGATGGTGGTGGATTTCCCTGCGCCGTTAGGACCTAAAAGCGCATAAAAATCACCCGCTTCGACTTGTAAATCTATGCCGCGTAGCGCCTGAACGCCACCGGGATAAGTCTTTTTAAGTTGTTGAAGTTCCAGAGCAATGGTCATGGTTTTTTACTTACCTTACATTCTAATGCTTGATATTTGGTTTTAATAAATCAGGAGTTACCCTATATTAGCGCAACGCAATTTACTGGGTTACAGCCTCCATGAAAGACATAGATACACTTATCAGCAACAATGCACTATGGTCAAAGATGCTGATAGAAGAGGACCCCGGATTTTTTGAAACGCTGACGCATGCGCAGAATCCGCGCTTTCTATGGATTGGATGCTCCGATAGCCGCGTTCCCGCGGAACGTTTAACCGGTCTTGAACCGGGCGAATTATTTGTTCACCGTAATGTTGCCAATCTGGTAATTCATACCGATCTGAACTGCCTCTCAGTGGTTCAGTATGCGGTTGATGTGCTGGAAGTGGAACACATTATTATTTGTGGGCACTACGGTTGCGGTGGCGTACAGGCCGCCATTGAAAATACAGAATTGGGACTGATTGATAACTGGTTGCTGCATATCCGCGATATCTGGTTTAAACACAGCTCACTGCTCGGGGAAATGCCGCCGGAGCGTCGTATTGATACACTGTGCGAGCTGAATGTCATGGAGCAGGTCTACAACCTGGGCCACTCCACCATCATGCGTTCAGCCTGGAAGCGTGGTCAGAAGGTCACTATTCACGGATGGGCCTACGGTATTCATGATGGCCTACTTCGCGATCTGGACGTGACCGCCACCAGCCGTGAATCCCTGGAACAGCGCTACCGACAGGGGCTGTCGAACCTCAGCCAAAAGCACAGTAACCATAAGTAACGCAACATTGCCGGGGGGCGGCTACGCCTTACCCGGCCTACAAAACGCTCACCATCAGGCACGTTCGCAGTTTTACTCGTCCAGCAGTACCACTTTGCCAACATACGGCAGATGGCGATAACGCTGGGCGTAGTCAATGCCATAACCGACAACAAACTCATCCGGAATGGAAAAGCCGATAAATTCGACTGGAACATTCACTTCACGACGGGAGGGTTTGTCCAGCAGCGTACAAATAGCCAGAGATTTCGGCTCGCGCAGGCTGAGGATTTCACGCACTTTTGACAGCGTGTTACCGGAGTCGATGATATCTTCGACAATCAGTACATCTTTACCACGAATGTCTTCATCCAGGTCTTTGAGGATTTTAACATCACGGGTAGTCGACATGCCGCTGCCGTAGCTTGAGGCAGTCATGAAGTCGACTTCGTGGGAGACATGCACTTCACGGCACAGGTCTGCCATAAACATAAATGAGCCGCGTAACAGACCAACCAGCACCATGTCACTGCCGCTGTCCTTGTAACGTTCGTTAATCTGACGCCCGAGTTCAGCAATGCGCGCTTTGATCTCCGCTTCCGGGATCATGACTTCTACAGTATGTTTCATATCTCTAACCATATGATTTAAAAACAAATCACTCAATGCTCACTCTTAATAAGACAGCATCTAAGCGCAAGGTACGAAGTATACCAGTAAAAGCCTTTATTCGCGGCATCTGTTGTCCTATGACGGTATCTTTACCCCACATCAGAACAGAGAACATGGGTCTTCCCTGGCCGCCCTGGGCAAGACTCAATAAAAATACCCGCTATTTACTGCGGGTATTTTATTGCTCTCAGATTTTTGACAACAATCACTTATCAAATTTAAGCGACATTAACGATGCTTTCGCCACATCCTGATATTGTTCAACCAAATCTTTGGTCATATTAAAAGCGACCTGCACGGCTTTATCTTTTTCCGACGTTACCAGCATCATATTCAGGATTTCGGTATCCGGCGCCTGGGAGCGGAAGGTAATCAGCCAGGCTTTATGCCCATCCACGGTCACGGCTTCCGCCTGCGGTTTGAAGTTAGTCAGCATTTTTAGCATCGCATCTTTCGCTTGATCCAACTGTGATGCGGGCAACGCGCTGCGCCCGGCGGTCATCCCTAAAGAGGCCTTGCCACGCTCGTCGCCATAAATAACCTGCGGACGATTTTCCGAAGGGTACTTAATTTTCGCCATTTCGTCGGACATTGGCGTCAGCGCTTGCGGAATTTCGATACTCAAATTGAGCTGCGGGATATTCTGGCGTTGCATTTTCATTTCGGCATGCGCTGAAATCGCCACCATCATGACAAAAGATGCGGTGAGTACCTTGCGGAAAAGATCCATTCTAACCTCATGATTTATTATTAATCATATCAGTATATCCGCCGCGCTAATGAATGAAACGGTAAATGCCCATTTTAAGAACATCCTGTTTTACCGGATGGCAAAAATGCCATCCGGTCATTTTGTTACACGGTAAAGCCGAGCATCATGCCGGTGTCTTCATGCTCTAACAGATGGCAGTGCGCCATATAGGCATGCTCTTTCGGTGCATCGTGATCAAACTTCACTAATACTTCGCTGACGCCGCCTTCAACACGAACAGTATCCTTCCAGCCCGCACGATGCGCGGCCGGTGCTTTACCGTTCTCAGACAGAATGCGGAATTGGGTGCCGTGAATATGGAACGGATGCAGCATCATGTCGCCCTGCCCGGAAATCACCCAGCGTTCGTGCTGACCTTTCGTCGCGGCAAACATCGGTTTATTCATATCAAATGCCTGGCCATTAATGCGGTTGGCATTATGGAAATCGAACGTCCCGCCGTGGTCCATGCTGCCCATATTGCCGTGATTCATATTACCGTGATTCATGTTGCCATGATTCATTTTACCGTGGCCCATCTCGCCATTATTCATATGCCCCATCATCTGCCCATGCCCCATGCCTGCCATGGCCTGGTCGCCATATTTCTGCATCAGTATTTGCATGCCCATCATGTCGAGCATCGGGTCCATAGACAGCTGCAGCCTGCGCACCGTCAGTCCTTCCAGTGAAGGCAAGGCTGGCAGGGTGGTCAACGTGTCCGGCAGCGTACCGGAAGCGGTGATACGCAATGGCTGGATGCGCATCACCGGATGCGGCTTATCAAAGGGCGCAATCGCCATCCCCATCTGACTCACCGGCAGCGTGACCAGATCAAAAGCTTTGCCATCGCTGATATCCACCAGCACTTCAAACCGTTCGCCCATCAGCATGGGCAGCTCGGAGACTTTCACCGGCTCTGCCAACAGTCCGCCGTCGCTGGCAATGACGTACAGTGGACGGTTGTCGCTGGCCGCCACGTTAAGTGAGCGGGCGTTACAGCCATTCAGCAAACGCAGACGCAGCCAACCGCGCGGCGCGGCATGCTGCGGATACATCGCCCCGTTAGTCAGCAGCGTATCGCCAAACCACCCGACGGCGGCGGTCATCATATCCAGCTGATAGTTAATTTGTCCGTCTGCGGAGAACTGTTTGTCCTGAATAATCACCGGAACATCATCAATGCCCCACTGTTTCGGCAACAGCAGTTTGTGGATGTCCTCATCTTCAATCAGCACCAGTCCGGCCAGCCCCATCGCCACCTGACGACCGGTTTTGCCGTGCTGATGTGGGTGGAACCAGCAGGTCGCTGCCCGTTGTTCGGGCGTGAAGGTCACAGAACGTTTCCCGCCCGCCTGAATAACCCCTTGCGGTCCGCCATCGACGTCACCGGGAATTTCCAGGCCGTGCCAGTGCAGCGTCGTCTCTTCGGCCAGCTGATTATGGATATCAACGGTGACCGCTTTACCTTTCTGCAGTTTCAGCGCCGGTCCCAGTAAATTACCGTTATATCCCCAGGTGGTCGCGGTTTTACCTGCAAAGGTCGACTGCCCGGCTTGAACGATCAACTGTATACGATCGGCAGCATCTGTCGTTAACAGGTCAGGGATAGGTAACGCAGGACGCTCAGCAGCGAAAACCGAACGGCTCCAGAGAGGTAACGCTGACGCGACGCCCAGCGCTACGGAGTACTTTAAAAAGTCACGACGTTGCATAATCACTTCCTTATATTCAGCAGCTTAAGCAGGCTATCTTTTAAGCATAAGCCTTCCCCTTACGGGAAGGTCAAGTGAACCGCTGATAATAAAGGTCGTCGCTTCGCTCGCAGTGTGCTAACGTTTAAATTCCGTGATGCAGTGGTAGAAGCAATGAAGACGTTTTTCAGAACAATTTTGTTCGGCAGCCTGATGGCCGTATGCGCAAATAGCTACGCGCTCAGCGAGTCCGAAGCCGAAGATATGGCCGATTTAACGGCAGTGTTTGTCTTTCTGAAAAATGACTGTGGATACCAGAATTTGCCCAATGGGCAGATCCGTCGCGCACTGGTCTTTTTTGCCCAGCAGAACCAGTGGGACCTCAGTAATTACGACACCTTCGACATGAAATCACTCGGTGAAGACAGCTATCGCGATTTAAGCGGTATCGGGATCCCGGTTGCCAAAAAGTGCAAAGCGCTGGCGCGTGACTCCCTGAGCCTGTTGGCCTACGTTAAATAATGTGATGCCGGATGGCGTTGACCGGCAGCGTCAGCAAAACCGACTTCACCGCGTTATCCCCCTGTGTCACCCGTAGTACCGCTTCGCCCAACTGTCGCCCGACCTCTTCGTGATCGACGGTAAACAGGCAGGCGGACGACATCACCCGTGACGAAAAGTCGCTGCTCGCCGTGGCGCACAGCATCGACTTTTCATCCAGACCGCAATCAGGCAATCCAGCCAGATAATGGCAGGCGCCCATCAGCAGAAAGTCGTTAATAAAAATAATAAAGTCAGGCTTTGCATTTTGCTGCATAAACTTCTGCATGGCCTCCTCACCAGATGACTCAGCAACGGCACCAAAGAAAATCAGCCCGTCGTTCGGCGTTTGTCCACTTTCACGCATTTCCTCCAGACAGCCGTCAAGAAACTGCAGCCCATGCATGCTGTCAGCACCTAGCGTCGCAACAGCAATACGCTTTGCCCCCTGACGCAGCGCAAAACGCACGCACTGCCGCCCCATCTCTTCATGGTGGAAATCGACCCAGTTAAAATGCCCTTTCAGCACCCGACTTTGTCCCATCGTGACGAAAGGAAACCGTCGATCGTTCAGCAATAAAATCCGCTCATCATCAATACGCGTATCCGTCAGGATGACCGCATCCGCACGGTTTTGCTCAATGATTTTTTGCAACAGTTGCTGCTCCCCCTGCCGATCTGTGGTGATGTGGATGACAGGATCGATACCGCTGGCTTTCAAGCTGGACTGTAGCCCTCTGGCAATACGCACAAAAAATGATGCGGTATGAACGTTGCCGCCGTCTGCGGCAGGCAGCAGCAGCGCCACGGCCCCCACCTTACCGCTGCGCAGATGCCGGGCGGAAGCATTCGGCCGATAGCCCAGTTTTTCCGCCGCCTCCAGCACTTTTTTCCGCGTATGGTTACTGATATCGCTTTTGTTATTCAACGCCTTCGAGACCGTCGCCGTAGAAAGATTCAGAAACTCAGCAAGTTCTTTAATATTCATTTTTCCGCATGGACTAAATTGCTTCAGACAAGGATATTTCTGCAATCTAAACCATTAATTTCCCGATGACAATAAAAAATCATTTTAACACAACATGATTATGTTGAAGAGATCACAATTACGTAGGAAAAGCCATTGCTATCGTTATTTTTCAGATCTAGCATAAATAATACGAAATCGATTAAGTATTTTAGACATCTCTATAGCCTAAATAATTCGAGTTGCATCGCTACGGCAACTAAGTGCATCCCTGGGTACATACAAATAGTACGTAACCGGGGTAAGCGCAGGCAGCCAACAAAGATGTGGCTTGAAGTATGTCGGGTATAAACAAAACTAACAAAGGTAATCCTTATGCAATTAGATAGTCCGTTTCCTGTTGCAGCATCCGTCAATAAAACACGGCCACAGGTGATTTGGATTTGTCTGTTAGCGGCTCTCGCCGGTTTGTTATTCGGTCTGGATATTGGCGTCATCTCCGGCGCGCTCCCGCTTATCGCCAAAGAATATCATCTACTTGATAACCAACAAGAATGGATCGTCAGTTCAATGATGGTCGGTGCCGCAGCTGCGACCCTGTGCAGCGGCTTTCTGGCATATCGATTAGGCCGTAAATATGCCTTGCTCATTGCCGCTGGCTCATTCTGTATCGGTGCCATTATCTGTACCTGTGCCGTCAGCGCGGATATGTTGATCGCCGGGCGCTTGATTCTCGGTGTTGGCCTCGGCGTCGCATCTTACGCAACGCCGCTTTATCTTTCTGAAATCACGCCAAAAAATATCCGCGGCGCGATGATTTCTGCTTATCAGTTAATGATTGCCCTCGGAATTTTAATCGTCTTTCTGACCAATACCGCCTTCAGCTACAGCGGCAACTGGCGTGGAATGCTGCTGGTTGTCGCTATCCCATCACTGATTTTCCTGTTTGGCGCGTTGTTCCTGCCTCGCAGCCCACGCTGGCTGATGATGCATGGCAGAGAGGAGGATGCCAGAGCCGTATTGCTGCGCCTGCGCAACAGCCGCGAAGAGGTTGAAAGCGAGCTGCAGGAAATTAAAGAACAGCTTAAAGTTAAACAACACGGCTGGCATTTATTTAAAGAAAATAAACACTTTCGCCGTAGCGTCGGATTAGGGATCGTCCTGCAAATCATGCAACAGTTCTCCGGCGTCAATGTGATGATGTACTACGCGCCACGCATCTTCCACGAAATTGGCTTTAGCTCCACGGCAGACCAAATGTGGGGAACGGTAATCGTTGGCCTGGTGATGACGGTGGCGACCTTTATCGCCGTCGGCTTCGTCGACCGTTGGGGACGTAAACCTATGCTGTATATTGGTTTTATCACCATGGGCATTGCGATGAGCGTGGTAGGCTCACTACTGGGTGGTGATGCGTTATCGGTGATGGAGAAAGGCGTCACCGTGGCGATGCTGCTGCTGTTTATCGTCGGTTTTTCTATGTCAGCAGGCCCGCTAATCTGGTTATTATGCTCCGAAATTCAGCCATTAAAAGGGCGTGAATTTGGCATTACCTGCTCCACATTTACCTGCCATATCGCCGGGATGATTGTCAGTGCGACCTTCCTGTCGCTACTCAATACATTAGGTAGCGCTCATACGTTCTACTTATATGCTTTATTAAACCTTACAGCCATTATCATTATTTATTTCTTTGTTCCTGAAACAAAAAACATTTCACTAGAAAAAATCGAACAGAATCTAATGGCAGGAAAAAAATTACGCAACATTGGCCGATGATAAAAGGGAGTATCGGACATGAGTTTTATAGAATTTACTGAAGATAATTTGCATATTTCTTTTTCGCTTAATGAAAAACAGCAAATTTATATTAGCCGGTTTTCAACAACCTCGGATTCTGCAGCGCACGGAGAGTTTCCGCTGGTACAGGTACATGCCAGCGGCTACAACCAAAACGATCACCATGCCCGGAAGCATACCGGTAGCGAGCCGGGTTCATCGTTACGCTACCAGTCCCATCGTTTTAGCGAAAATAAGCTGGGCAAGAAGCTTGAAATCAGCCTTAGCCGTGAAGCGATAACCGTAGGCTGGCACCTTCAGCATTTTCGCGACACGCGTACGGTACGAGTCTGGTGCGAGGTACGCAATGATTCCCCTGAGCACCTCGGACTGGAATATGTCAGCTCCTTAACGCTGTTTGCCATCAATAGCCAGCAATGGGAAAAAACAGCGCTTCTGCACTTGCCGCACAATAACTGGTACGGCGAGGCACAGTGGAAGAGTCGCTCACTGCCGGACCTCGGGCTGGATAAAGTGAACCATTTTTCACTCGATCGTCTCTCGGTTGAGAGTACCGGAACCTGGTCCAGCATCGGTTATTTGCCCTGCGCCGCTTTTGAGGATACCGCAGCTGGCACCACGCTACTGTGGCAGATTGAACACAGCGGCTCATGGCAGTGGGAAATCGGCGATTTCCGCGACCATCTCTATTTGCAAGTCAGCGGCCCCACCGAGAATGAAAGCCACTGGTGGAAAAATCTCGCACCGGGAGAAACCTTTACTTCCGTACCGGTCGCCGTAGCGCTGGTTCAGGGAGGGTTGCAAGACGCGCTACGGGAAATTACCCGTTATCGACGAAAAATAGTGCGCCCGTCGGAGGATAACCAGTGGCTCCCGGTGATATTCAATGACTATATGAACTGTCTTTCCGGCGATCCAACCACCGCGAAGCTGCTGCCACTCATTGACGCCGCCGCAAAGGCGGGATGTGAGTACTTTTGTATCGACTGCGGCTGGTACTCTGATGGTGAATGGTGGGACGGGGTCGGCGAATGGCTTCCCGCACCAACGCGCTTCCCTGGAGGGATCCGTGAACCGCTCGATTATATTACCGCCAAAGGCATGAAATCGGGGTTGTGGCTGGAACTGGAAGTGATGGGGATTGCCTGCCCGCTGGCGCAATCCTTACCTGATGAGTGTTTTTTCCTGCGCCACAGTAAACGGGTTATTGACCATCAGCGCTATCAGCTGGATTTTCGCCATCCTTTAGTGCTGGAGCATGCCGATCGGGTTATTTCCCGTCTGGTCGAGGAATATGGCATCAGCTATATCAAAATGGATTACAACATTAATGCGGGTATCGGGACAGAGTACGCAGCCGACAGCCCCGGCGACGGATTGCTACAGCACAATAGGGCTTATCTTAGCTGGCTGAAAAACATCATGGCTCGCTACCCGCAACTGGTGATTGAAAACTGCGGCAGTGGCGGCTTGCGCATGGACTATGCGCTTTTGCAGCAGCACAGCATTCAATCCGTTACCGATCAGACCGACTATCGCTTAATGGCCTCGATTGCCGCCGCTGCGGCCTCGGCGGTAACGCCTGAACAGGCCGCCATTTGGTCTTATCCCTTACGTGAAGGCGACCGTGAAGAAGTGGTGATGAACATGGTGAATAGCCTGCTGCTGCGGGTTCATCAAAGCGGGCATCTGGCGGAACTGAGTGAAGAGCGTTTCGAACTGGTTCAGGAAGGGATCGCACTGTATAAATCGTTTCGCCAGCAGATCCCTCACCTCGAGCCGTTCTGGCCTCTGGGCATGCCCTCTTTCGCGTCACCGTGGCTGGCATTTGGTCTGCGCAACGACAGTGAAGCCTGGCTGGCGGTCTGGCGTATGGAAAGTGAGCGGAGTTCAATCACGCTACCACTCGGTGGCGTCACGCAGGCAAGTTGCGTTTACCCGCACTTCGCCAAAGTGCTCTGTCAGCCAACGATCAACAAACATGAATTAATGATTTCACTACCGGAGAAACTGACCGCCAGATTGTTTCATCTCACTTTTGCCCACTAAATGAAAACCGCCTCCCGACAGGGAGGCAGTCATTATTTCTGCTGAACAAATTCGCGGTATGCCGCCACTACCTGAAGGAAGTCCTCGACGCCGCACAGAGACAAACTCTCTTCGTCGTAATAGTTCATCCCTTCTTCCATTTCGTCGCCCGTAAACTCCAGTTGATTGGCACGCACCATCACTTCTTCGCCATCCAGCCAGAGCGTGTACTCATGCCCTGCCCGCTGCCAGGAACGCTCACTGCCTTTTACCGCACGCGCTGCCTGTTCCACTTCATCCAGTAAGGCCAGGTTTTCTTTCACTTCTTCATTAAACCAGTGCCCTACCACTTCGTGGCCCATGGACATACGCACTTTTACCACTCCGGTAATATCGCGCAGAAATTCGTAATCCATAATGTGTTCCTCTGCTCCCGGCAATGCGCCAATACCGCACTGCACCTTGCTGTAATTATCGCAGCAGCGCGGCAGAAAAAAAGCGTAACGGGCATAAGGAATAGAAATAAAAATGCCCGAAGAAGTTGACCTCTCCGGGCATTGATGCGTTTTTGCGCAAAATCCGCTAGCGAGTTATACCGCCGTCTGGAAAATCACGCTGTCCGCTTTCTCAGTGTACTGAGAAAGCTGGTCAAAGTTCAGATAACGGTAGGTATCCACGGCGGTTTTATCCACCTGGGCAACATAGGTCTGATACTCTTCCGCCGTTGGCAGCTTGCCAATCAGCGCAGCCACTGCCGCCAGTTCCGCAGACGCCAGATAGACGTTCGCGCCGGTACCTAAACGGTTCGGGAAGTTACGCGTTGACGTTGACACCACGGTCGCACCGTCGGCCACACGCGCCTGGTTCCCCATGCACAGTGAACAGCCCGGGATCTCGATACGCGCCCCGCTCTTACCAAAGACGCTGTAATAGCCCTCTTCGGTCAGCTGTGCGGCATCCATACGGGTTGGCGGTGCCACCCACAGACGGGTCGGCAGCTGGCCTTTATGCGCATCCAGCAGCTTACCTGCGGCACGGAAGTGACCAATGTTGGTCATGCAGGAACCGATGAACACTTCGTCGATCTTCTCACCCTGCACGTCAGACAGCAGACGCGCGTCGTCAGGATCGTTCGGCGCACACAGGATTGGTTCTTTGATATCCGCCAGATCGATGTCGATCACTGCCGCATAGTCTGCGTCAGTGTCGGCTTCCAACAGCTGTGGATCCGCCAGCCATTTTTCCATGCCCTGGATACGACGCTCCAGCGTACGTCGATCGCCGTAACCTTCTGCGATCATCCACTTCAGCAGGACGATGTTAGATGTCAGGTACTCAACGATCGGCTCTTTGTTCAGCTTAATGGTACAGCCAGCAGCAGAACGCTCAGCGGACGCATCGGTCAGTTCAAATGCCTGCTCGACTTTCAGATCCGGCAGGCCTTCGATTTCCAGGATGCGGCCGGAGAAGATGTTTTTCTTACCTTTCTTCTCAACGGTCAGCAGGCCCTGCTTGATCGCGTACAATGGGATCGCATGGACCAGATCGCGCAGGGTGATACCCGGCTGCATTTTGCCTTTGAAGCGCACCAGCACTGACTCCGGCATATCCAGCGGCATCACGCCGGTTGCCGCAGCAAACGCTACCAGACCAGAACCCGCCGGGAAGGAAATACCGATCGGGAAACGGGTATGCGAGTCACCACCGGTACCGACGGTATCCGGCAGCAGCATGCGGTTCAGCCACGAGTGAATAACACCATCGCCCGGACGCAGCGAGACGCCGCCACGGTTCATGATGAAGTCAGGCAGCGTGTGGTGCGTGGTCACGTCAACCGGCTTCGGATAGGCGGCGGTATGACAGAATGACTGCATCACCAGGTCTGCGGAGAAGCCCAGGCACGCCAGGTCTTTCAGTTCATCACGGGTCATTGGACCGGTGGTGTCCTGAGAACCTACAGAGGTCATTTTCGGTTCACAGTAAGCACCCGGGCGAATACCGGTAACGCCGCAGGCACGACCGACCATTTTCTGTGCCAGCGAGTAGCCGCGGTTGCTTTCCGCCACGTCTTTCGCCTGACGGAATACGTCGCTGTGCGGCAGACCCAGCGCTTCACGCGCTTTGGTGGTCAGGCCGCGACCGATGATCAACGGAATACGGCCACCGGCGCGTACTTCGTCAATCAGCACATCGGTTTTCAGCTCAAAGGTCGCCAGCAGTTCATTGGTTTCATGGTTACGCACTTCACCTTTGAGTGGGTAAACGTCAATCACGTCGCCCATGTTCAGGTTGTTTACGTCCACTTCAATCGGCAGCGCGCCTGCATCTTCCATGGTGTTGAAGAAGATTGGCGCAATTTTACCACCGAGGCACAGACCACCGCCGCGCTTGTTCGGCACGTTCGGGATGTCATCGCCCATGAACCACAGTACGGAGTTGGTCGCAGATTTACGGGAAGAACCGGTGCCGACAACGTCGCCCACGTAGGCCAGTGGGTAGCCTTTCTTCTGCAGTTCTTCAATCTGTTTGATCGGACCAACGGCACCCGGTTGATCCGGCTCAATACCTTCACGGGCGTTTTTCAGCATCGCCAGCGCGTGCAGAGGGATATCCGGACGCGACCATGCATCCGGAGCCGGAGACAGGTCGTCGGTATTGGTTTCGCCGGTCACTTTGAACACGGTAACCGTCATTTTCTCAGCGAGTGCTGGACGGTTCAGGAACCATTCGGCATCGGCCCAGGACTGCATTACCTGCTTCGCGTAGGCGTTGCCCGCTTTGGCTTTTTCTTCTACGTCATAGAAGTTATCGAACATCAACAGCGTATGGGACAGTGCTTTAGCAGCAATCGGCGCCAGTTTCGCATCGTCCAGCGCGTCAATCAGCGGATGAATGTTGTATCCGCCTTGCATGGTGCCCAGCAGTTCAATGGCTTTCTCGGGTGTCACCAGCGGGGACATAGTGTCGCCTTTGGCGACGGCAGCAAGAAAACCCGCTTTAACATAAGCGGCTTCATCTACGCCAGGAGGAACGCGGTTGATCAACAGGTCTAACAGGAATTCTTCTTCGCCCACAGGCGGGGTCTTCAGCAGCTCGACAAGTGCGGCCATTTGGGTTGCGTCTAACGGTTTTGGCACAATCCCTAAGGCGGCACGCTCAGCTACGTGCTTACGGTATTCTTCTAGCACGACGGTATCTCCTCGCTCTCATTGTCATATGCGGTAGGCGATTCTCTTCACGCTCCTGTGAGACAGCAGTTTGTAGGGTAAATGCCCGGTACCGCATAAGGCACAATAACAGGATTTTCACTAAGTGTTAATCCGTTTACAAAAAAGCAACATAAAAAATTGGCTGAATCGTTAAGAATGGTATAGCAAGGAGGCGAGGCGAATTTCTGTCCCCTCCCACTCTCTTAAAGCGATTGATTTAAAACGGCGGCATCAGAATATTTCAACGCGTTTTCAGGCAGCAGATATAATTGTGTAATAAATGTTCACACTCTTTTTCCGGACATACCGGGCGGTTACCCAATAAAAGTCAAAACTGTAAAACACGGGTGAATAATACTCGCGGCAACAGAAACGCCTCACGGCACAGCGCTTGTCTCGTTGGAGTCATTTTATGAAGTTGCCCTTTAAGCCACATCTGCTCGTCTTTCTGTGCAGTGCCGGGCTGTTTGCCGCCTCTGGCGTGATGTTCGTCAAAAGTCGCACAACGGAACCCGTTGCACCGGCCCCTGTCGCACAACAACCTTCAGCACCTGCTCCAGCACCCGTAGCTGCACCTGCCGTGCAATCCGCGCCCGCTGTCGCACCAACATACACTGCCGCACAAATCGATCAGTGGGTTGCGCCAGTCGCGCTGTACCCGGATGCATTGCTGTCGCAAATTTTGATGGCGGCGACCTATCCGGCCAACGTTATCCAGGCCGCGCAGTGGTCTAAAGACAATCCTAAAATGCAGGGTGACGCCGCTATTCAGGCCGTTGCCGGGCAACCCTGGGACCCCAGCGTAAAATCGCTGGTCGCGTTTCCTCAGTTGATGTCGCTGTTAGGTGAAAATCCGCCGTGGGTACAAAGCCTGGGTGATGCTTTCCTCGCGCAACCACAGGACGTGATGGACTCCATTCAACGCCTGCGCGTACTGGCGCAGCAAACCGGGGCATTACAATCAACGCCGCAGCAGACGGTTACCACCGTAACAAAGCCTGCACCGACGAAAACCGACACCAGTCAGTCGACAACCCATACCACGACCACCACCACAACAAGCCCAACGGTTATTAAAATTGAATCCGCCGATCCACAGGTGGTTTACGTTCCGACCTATAACCCGAATACGGTGTACGGCACCTGGCCAAATACCGCCTACCCGCCCACCTATCTGCCGCCATCGCCCGGTGAGCAATTTGGCAGCAGCTTCGTTAACGGTTTAGGCTTCAGCCTGGGGGTAGCGACCACCTATGCCATCTTCAGCAACATCGACTGGGATGATGACGACGACTGGGACCACCACCATAATAATGATGACTGGGATAATCATGGCGGTTATAACCGCAACGGCGATAACAACATCAATATCAACGTTGATAACTTCAATAAAATAAGCGGACAACGTCTGACCGACGCCAACCGGACCTGGCAGCATAACCCGGCCTATCGTGAGGGTGTGCCCTATGCGAATAACCAGCTCAATAACCGTTTCCATTCCACGAATACGGCAACGGGGCTCAGTGCGACCCAGCAAACCCCGCAACGTTCGGCCAACCGCGATAGCCAGCGCCAGGCCGCTATGAGCCAGATGGAGAAATCAACGGGAAAAACGTTCCCTCAGACCGCGCGTCCGGGAACAAAAGATGCCCAACGTCAGGCATCGAGCCAGCAGTTAAAGCAAATTTCCCAGCGTAATAACTACCGTGGCTACGACACAAAACCACAAACCGCGAAGCGGACAAGCACGCAACAACGAGAGACTCGCCAGACGACCGCGCAGAGACAGGAGAAACGGGTTTCGCAACCTGCACAGCAACGCAATGTGCAACAACGCAATATCCAACAGCGAACCAGCCAGCCGCGCGCCAATGCGCTGAGCGGTAACGATAGTCGCTCAGGCAGCTGGCAAGCACAGCAGCAGCGAGGCGCTCAGAGCAGGGAAATATCCCGCAACCAACCATCGCGCCAGGCATCCGGCGGGCGCGCTGAACACCGTGAACTCCGCCATCGTTAAGGGAACCGACATGAAAATGAAATTACTCAGTGGAATGGTGTTGTTCATGGTTTCGGCCACCGCGATGGCACAGCAATCTTTCAGTACACCAGACCAGGCAACCGACGCACTGGCAAGCGCGATCGGTGAACAAAATGAAAGTGCGATGAACAACCTGCTTGGAGAAGACTGGCGCGATTTTCTGCCGCCAGAAGGTGTCGATCCTGATGCCGTTGATCGCTTCCTGCGTGACTGGAAGGTCCATCATAATACCGTCGTCGAGGGCAATACCGCGCACCTTGTTGTCGGGGACAGCGGCTGGCAGTTGCCAATCCCGGTTATCAAAACCACATCCGGCTGGCAATTTGATATGCAGCAAGCCGCCGAAGAGATCCAGACTCGCGAAATTGGCCGCAACGAACTCGCCGCCATCGAGGCATTACACGCCTATGTGGATGCTCAGCAGAGCTATTTTGCGATGAACCAGAAGTATGCGCAGAAGGTTGTCAGCACGGAAGGGAAAAAGGATGGTCTGTACTGGCCTGTCGCACCTGGCGAAGCGCCTAGTCCTCTGGGCCCAGCATTCAGCCCGCAAGAGCCTGGCACGGGTTATCACGGTTATCGTTTCCGCATCCTTCCCGACAAAACCAGCGGCTTTGCGATGGTGGCCTGGCCCGTCAGCTACGGTCATACGGGCGTGATGAGCTTTATGATTAACGGCGATGACACCGTCTACCAGGCAGATCTTGGTGAAGCATCACAAGAAAAAGCGCAGGCGTTGACCACCTACGCCCCGGATAAAAGCTGGCACCCCGTCGCGCAGTAAAACGGGGGAAAACCGAAGGCCGGGTCAGCACGAGTGCTACCCGGCAGATTATCTGAAATTACAGGTCGTTACAGGAAAAAAAAACGCCTCCGAAGAGGCGTTTCTTACAAAGTTAGAAGATTACTTCTTCTTCGCTTTCGGGTTCGGCAGGTCGGTAATGCTACCTTCAAATATTTCAGCTGCCAGGCCCACGGACTCGTGCAGAGTCGGGTGTGCGTGGATGGTCAGCGCGATGTCTTCCGCATCACAGCCCATTTCGATCGCCAGACCGATTTCGCCCAGCAGCTCGCCGCCGTTGGTACCGACAATCGCACCACCGATAACACGGTGAGATTCTTTGTCGAAAATCAGTTTAGTCATACCGTCTGCACAATCAGAAGCGATAGCACGGCCAGAAGCAGCCCACGGGAAGGTGGCGGTTTCGTAGCTGATGCCTTTTTCTTTCGCTTCTTTCTCAGTCAGACCGACCCAGGCAACTTCTGGTTCGGTGTAGGCAATGGACGGAATCACTTTCGGATCGAAGTAGTGTTTCTTACCAGCGATAACTTCAGCGGCAACGTGGCCTTCATGAACACCTTTGTGCGCCAGCATCGGCTGACCGACGATATCGCCGATAGCAAAGATGTGCGGTACGTTGGTACGCAGCTGTTTGTCTACGCGGATAAAGCCACGGTCGTCAACTTCAACGCCCGCTTTGCCTGCATCGAGGTTTTTACCGTTCGGTACACGACCAATAGCAACCAATACGGCGTCGTAACGCTGTGCTTCAGCAGGTGCTTTTTTGCCTTCCATGGAAACGTAAATACCGTCTTCTTTCGCTTCAACGGCAGTCACTTTTGTTTCCAGCATCAGGTTGAATTTCTTGCTGATACGTTTGGTGAAGACTTTTACCACGTCTTTATCGGCAGCAGGGATAACCTGGTCGAACATTTCAACCACGTCAATCTCTGAACCCAGCGCATGGTAAACGGTCCCCATTTCCAGACCGATGATACCGCCACCCATAACCAGCAGGCGTTTTGGTACGGTTTTCAGTTCCAGTGCGTCGGTGGAGTCCCACACACGCGGGTCTTCGTGCGGAATAAATGGCAGTTCAATCGGACGGGAACCCGCCGCGATGATAGCGTTGTCGAAGTTGATCACGGTTTTACCGTTTTCGCCTTCAACTTCCAGGGTGTTAGCCCCAGTAAATTTACCCAGACCGTTTACCACTTTCACTTTACGGCCTTTAGCCATACCAGCCAGACCGCCGGTCAGTTGGGTGATAACTTTTTCTTTCCAGGTACGAATCTTGTCGATATCGGTTTTCGGCTCACCGAAGACGATACCGTGATCGGCCAGTGCTTTCGCTTCTTCGATAACTTTTGCTACGTGCAACAGCGCTTTAGAAGGGATACAGCCGACGTTCAGACAAACACCACCAAGGGTGCTGTAACGTTCTACGATGACGGTCTCCAGACCTAAATCTGCGCAACGGAAGGCAGCAGAGTAACCTGCCGGGCCTGCCCCAAGTACCACGACTTGAGTTTTGATTTCAGTGCTCATCATGACCTCTTAATTTATACCCGTCGTCCACCGGGTCGTTCTATCCGCCGGTATTTTACAAAATTGTTAACAATTTTGAAACAACAAACGGCAACCGATTTGTCTTTCGCACAATAACCTCACTGACTTCATGAGATTACCAGAAAAAAGCCGGCCGTCGGGCCGGCTTTTTCGCTTACATCACCAGACGGCGAATGTCAGACAGCGTGTTGTTGATGATGGTAATGAAACGAGCACCATCAGCACCGTCAATCACGCGGTGGTCAAAGGAGAGAGAAATCGGCATCATCAGACGCGGAGTAAACTCTTTACCATTCCACACCGGTTCAATAGCCGACTTGGACACGCCAAGGATAGCCACTTCAGGCGCGTTCACAATCGGTGCGAAGTGGGTAGTCCCCAGGCCGCCGATGCTGGAGATAGTGAAGCAACCGCCCTGCATTTCGCCAGCCGTCAGCTTACCATCACGCGCTTTCTTAGAGATCACCGTCAGTTCACGAGACAGCTCGGTAATGCTCTTCTTGTTCACATCTTTAAAGACCGGAACAACCAGACCATTTGGCGTATCGACCGCAACACCGATGTTGATGTATTTCTTCAGCGTCAGCTTCTGGCCATCTTCGGACAGGGAGCTGTTGAAGCGTGGCATCTGCTCGAGAGCCGCTGCGACCGCTTTCATGATGAAGACTACTGGGGTGAATTTCACATCCAGTTTACGCTTCTCAGCTTCGGCGTTCTGCTGTTTACGGAACGCTTCCAGATCGGTGATATCGGTTTTATCGAAGTGGGTAACGTGCGGGATCATCACCCAGTTACGGCTCAGGTTAGCGCCAGAGATTTTCTGGATGCGACCCAGTTCCACTTCTTCGATTTCACCAAACTTGCTGAAGTCCACTTTCGGCCAAGGCAGCATGCCCGGGATACCGCCGCCTGCTGCTGCAGCCGGAGCTGCTTCAGCGCGTTTAACCGCGTCTTTCACGTAAGCCTGAACGTCTTCGCGCAGGATACGACCTTTACGGCCAGACCCTTTAACTTTCGCCAGGTTCACACCGAATTCGCGCGCCAGACGACGAATCAGCGGAGTAGCGTGGACGTAAGCGTCGTTTTCTGCGAAGTCAGATTTGCCTTCAGCTTTTGCTGCCGGAGCCGGAGCTGCGGCAGGTGCAGGTGCTGCGGCCTGAGCCGGAGCAGCCGCTTGCGCAGGGGCCGCAGCCGGTGCCGCGCCTTCAACTTCGAAGACCATAATCAGAGAACCGGTTTTCACTTTATCGCCGGTGCTGATTTTGATTTCTTTCACGGTACCTGCGAACGGTGCCGGCACTTCCATCGAGGCTTTGTCACCTTCAACGGTGATCAGTGACTGCTCAGCGGCAATTTTATCGCCCACTTTGACCATCACTTCAGTGACTTCAACTTCATCACCGCCGATGTCCGGTACGTTAACTTCTTTAGAGCCAGACGCTGCCGGAGCCGCTGCGGCTGCCGGTGCAGCAGCCTGAGCTGGTGCCGCGGCTGGCGCTGCGCCAGCGACTTCGAAGACCATAATCAGGGAGCCAGTAGACACTTTGTCGCCGGTGTTGATTTTGATCTCTTTCACGGTACCCGCGAACGGTGCCGGGACTTCCATCGAGGCTTTGTCGCCTTCTACGGTGATCAGAGACTGCTCAGCCGCAACGGTGTCGCCGACTTTGACCATAATCTCGGTGACTTCAACTTCGTCGCCGCCGATGTCCGGTACGTGTACGTCTTTCGCTGCTGCCGCAGCAGGTGCAGCTGCCGGAGCGGCTGCTTGCTTCTCTTCTGCCGGAGCAGGTGCAGCAGTTGCTGCACCGTCGGCGGAATCGAAAATCATGATCAGTTTGCCGGTCTCAGTTTTGTCGCCAACAGAGACTTTGATCTCTTTAACGATACCCGCCTGAGGGGACGGAACTTCCATAGAGGCTTTGTCGCCTTCTACGGTGATCAGCGACTGTTCAGCTTCAACTTTGTCGCCCACTTTGACCAGGATCTCGGTGATTTCAACTTCATCAGCCCCGATGTCCGGTACATTGATTTCGATAGCCATGTTTCTTTTACCTCTTACGCCAGACGCGGGTTAACTTTATCTGCATCGATGTTGAATTTGATGATTGCGTCTGCAACCACTTTCTTATCGATTTCGCCACGTTTAGCCAGTTCGCCCAGTGCCGCTACAACCACATAGGAAGCATCAACTTCGAAGTGGTGACGCAGGTTTTCACGGCTGTCAGAGCGACCGAAGCCGTCAGTACCCAGTACGCGATAATCATCAGCCGGTACATAAGTACGAACCTGTTCGGCAAACAGTTTCATATAGTCAGTAGATGCTACAGCCGGTGCGTCGTTCATCACCTGAGCGATGTACGGAACGCGCGGAGTTTCCAGCGGATGCAGCATGTTCCAGCGCTCACAATCCTGGCCATCACGCGCCAGTTCAGTGAAGGAAGTGACGCTATACACGTCAGAACCTACGCCGTAGTCGTTCGCCAGGATCTGCGCTGCTTCACGCACGTGACGCAGGATAGAACCGGAGCCCAGCAGCTGAACTTTACCTTTCTTACCTTCGAGGGTTTCGAGTTTGTAGATACCTTTACGGATACCTTCCTCGGCACCTGCTGGCATTGCCGGCATGTGGTAGTTTTCGTTCAGCGTGGTGATGTAGTAGTAAACGTTCTCTTGTTTCTCACCGTACATGCGCTCCAGACCATCGTGCATGATGACCGCAACTTCGTACGCGTAAGACGGATCGTAAGAGATACAGTTCGGGATAGTCAGAGACTGAATATGGCTGTGGCCATCTTCGTGCTGCAGACCTTCACCGTTCAGCGTCGTACGACCGGAAGTACCACCGATCAGGAAGCCGCGCGCCTGCTGGTCACCCGCCTGCCAGCACAGGTCACCGATACGCTGGAACCCGAACATGGAGTAGTAGATGTAGAACGGGATCATCGGCAGATCGTTGGTGCTGTAAGAGGTCGCAGCCGCCAGCCAGGATGCACCAGCACCCAGTTCGTTGATACCTTCCTGCAGGATCTGACCTTTTTCGTCTTCTTTGTAGTAAGCAACCTGCTCACGGTCCTGCGGGGTGTACTGCTGGCCGTTCGGGCTGTAGATACCAATCTGACGGAACAGACCTTCCATACCGAAAGTACGTGCTTCATCGGCGATGATCGGCACCAGACGATCTTTGATCGACTTGTTCTTCAGCATCACGTTCAGGGCACGAACGAAAGCGATAGTGGTGGAGATTTCTTTGTTCTGCTCTTCCAGCAGCGCACCGAAGTCTTCCAGCGCCGGCAGCTCCAGCTTCTCAGTGAAGTTAGGCTGACGAGCCGGCAGGTAGCCGTGCAGTTTCTGACGCTGAGCGTGCAGATAGGTATGCTCTTCAGAACCTTCCGGGAAGGTAATGTAAGACAGGTTTTCAACCTGCTCATCGGTAACTGGAACGTTGAAACGGTCGCGGATGTAACGCACGCCGTCCATGTTCATTTTCTTAACCTGGTGAGCGATGTTTTTACCTTCGGCGGTGTCACCCATGCCGTAACCTTTGATGGTATGGGCGAGGATTACAGTTGCTTTGTCTTTGGTTTCCTGCGCTTTTTTCAGTGCAGCGTAAACTTTCTTCGGATCGTGACCGCCACGGTTCAGCGCCCAAATCTGCTCGTCAGTCCAGTCAGCAACCAGGGCTGCAGTTTCCGGGTATTTACCGAAGAAGTGCTCACGAACATACGCGCCGTCTTTGGATTTGAAGGTCTGGTAGTCGCCGTCAACGGTTTCGTTCATCAGCTGGATCAGTTTACCGCTGGTGTCTTTACGCAGCAGCTCATCCCAACGACCGCCCCACATGACTTTGATAACGTTCCAGCCAGCACCTGCGAAGATGCCTTCCAGTTCGTTAACAATCTTGCCGTTACCGGTGACCGGGCCGTCAAGACGCTGCAGGTTACAGTTGATAACAAAGACCAGGTTGTCCAGTTTTTCACGGGTCGCGATGGTGATAGCGCCTTTAGATTCTGGCTCATCCATCTCGCCGTCGCCCAGGAAGGCATAAACGGTCTGCTTAGAGGTATCTTTCAGGCCACGGTGTTCCAGATACTTCAGGAATTTAGCCTGGTAGATAGCACCGATTGGACCCAGACCCATGGATACGGTCGGGAACTGCCAGAATTCCGGCATCAGTTTCGGGTGCGGATAGGAAGACAGGCCTTTGCCATGAACTTCCTGACGGAAGTTGTTCATCTGCTCTTCAGTCAGACGACCTTCCAGGAATGCACGAGCATAGATGCCCGGAGAGATGTGGCCCTGGAAGTAAATCAGGTCGCCGCCATCCTGCTCATTGCGTGCACGGAAGAAATGGTTGAAGCACACATCATAGACCGTTGCGGAGGACTGGAAGGATGCCATGTGGCCACCCAGCTCGAGGTCCTTTTTAGACGCACGCAGTACGGTCATGATGGCGTTCCAGCGGATAGCAGAACGAATACGACGTTCCAGCTCCAGATTGCCCGGGTATTCCGGCTCATCTTCAACGGCAATAGTGTTTACATAATTGCTGGCCCCTGTACCTGCCGCTACTTTCACGCCGCCTTTGCGGGCTTCTGAAAGCAGTTGGTCGATCAGATACTGAGCACGCTCAACACCTTCTTCACGGATGACCGATTCGATCGCCTGTAGCCAGTCGCGAGTTTCGATCGGATCCACGTCATTTGGGAAACGTTCTGACATGGGGGTATTCCTTATCTATCTAATACGTTGAGTTATCTGGAACCTGTCCCATTACGTTCTCGCCAGAGAGCGTAATAAGACAGGTTCTGCGTTTAGTTGCCGCGCTTTTGGTTCGCGCTTGATTTACAACATCTTCTGGTTAACTAGCTGCCAGAAAAATCACTAATTCTTTCGTTGCTCCAGGCGGCGTAAGGCGCGTTCACGACGGCTTTCCTCACGGCTTCGGTCCAGGAGAATTTCTTCGATAAACGCCAGGTGACGGTGGGACGCTTCGCGTGCCTCTTCCGGCTTCCCGGCGATAATCGCTTCAAAAATACGCGTACGGTGACTGCTTACCAACGGCAGCATATCCCGACGCGAATACAGCAATTCAAAGTTTTGACGAACGTTCTGGGCCAGCATCGGCTCCATACAGCGGAGTAAATGGAGCAGTACCACATTGTGCGCCGCTTCGGTGACAGCAATTTGATACTGGAGAACCGCATCAGATTCGCCGTCAAGATCGCCGGACTGTTGAGCAAGCTCGATCGCATGGTGGAGTTCACGGATACGCGTTTTATCTTCATCCGTGCTGCGTAGTGCGGCGTAATAAGCAGCAATACCTTCCAGCGCATGGCGCGTCTCAAGCAGGTCAAACTGGGATTCAGGATGGTCGGAGAGCAACTCTACCAGTGGGTCGCTAAAGCTCTGCCACAGGCTGCTCTGAACAAAAGTGCCACCGCCCTGACGACGAAGCAGCAAACCCTTCGCTTCGAGACGTTGGATCGCCTCGCGCAAGGAGGGACGGGAGACGTCGAACTGTTTTGCCAGTTCACGTTCCGGTGGGAGTTTTTCTCCGGGGCGAAGTGTCCCCTCAAGAATTAAAAACTCCAGCTGCTGCTCAATCACATCGGAGAGTTTTGGTTGGCGGATTTTGCTGTAGGCCATGATTTCCTGTCTTAAGCCATTTGCCCGGAGTCAATTGGTCTTACCAATTTCATGTTCTTGACGCTAAAGTAACAAAGTATTCACCTTCTGTCCATACAGGTTTTGATTGAAATCAGTAAAGGAGGCATATTTTAACAACATTACAGAAATAACGTTTCAAACATGTAACTATGCACAAATGTTAAATTTACCCATCACGAGGTAGTTTTAACGTAATTGAAACGAAAAATTATCCCATCTGAACCGATTCACCTGCTTAAATATCGATTTATCAAGCAAAATTAACGAATAAAAATTCAAAATGGAAATTTTGTGGTAGATAAACTCGCGCTTACAAATGGTTTCTTTTTATTCAACTCGTCATCCTCCCTTCATAAAGCAGGTGCATTCGCGCTCACATAACATTATTCTGATCAAGACAAAAGTATTTAGGCAACATTTTACTAAGCGCCACCGTAAACAAATTAATACAACAAACGGAATTGCAAACTTACACACGCGTCACTGCGTGGTTCAAAATATAAGTACTCGAAAGATGAAGAGTAAAACCACACACGAGGTTTCATGATGGAAAGTCAACAGCATGGCGATCAGCTAAAGCGTGGCCTGAAAAACCGCCATATACAGCTTATCGCGCTGGGTGGCGCGATAGGCACCGGGTTATTCCTCGGTAGCGCATCCGTTATCCAGTCTGCAGGGCCGGGGATTATCCTGGGTTATGCTATCGCCGGTTTTATCGCCTTTTTAATTATGCGCCAGCTAGGTGAAATGGTGGTTGAAGAGCCGGTAGCCGGTTCCTTCAGCCACTTTGCCTATAAGTATTGGGGTGGTTTCGCCGGGTTCTCCTCCGGCTGGAACTACTGGGTGCTGTACGTTCTGGTTGCCATGGCTGAGCTGACTGCCGTCGGGAAATACATCCAGTTCTGGTATCCGGAAATCCCTACCTGGGTCTCTGCCGCCGTCTTTTTCGTGGCCATCAACGCCATCAACCTGACCAACGTAAAAGTGTTCGGTGAGATGGAATTCTGGTTTGCCATTATTAAGGTTATTGCGGTTGTGGCGATGATCCTGTTCGGCGGCTGGTTGCTGTTCAGCGGCAACGGTGGCCCGCAGGCCAGCGTCAGCAACCTGTGGGATCAAGGTGGCTTCCTGCCGCATGGCTTCACCGGTCTGGTGATGATGATGGCGATTATCATGTTCTCCTTCGGCGGGCTGGAACTGGTCGGTATTACCGCGGCAGAAGCGGATAACCCGGAGCAGAGCATCCCGAAAGCGACCAACCAGGTTATTTACCGTATCCTGATTTTCTATGTAGGTTCGCTGGCCGTCCTGCTCTCCCTGATGCCATGGACACGCGTAACGGCAGATACCAGCCCATTTGTCCTTATCTTCCACGAACTGGGCGACACGTTTGTGGCCAACGCACTGAACGTTGTGGTGCTGACCGCCGCCCTGTCTGTCTATAACAGCTGCGTGTATTGCAACAGCCGTATGCTGTTCGGTCTGGCTCAACAGGGCAATGCGCCAAAAGCACTGATGAGCGTGGACAAACGCGGCGTTCCGGTGAACACCATTCTGGTCTCCGCACTGGTCACCGCGCTGTGCGTATTAATCAACTATCTGGCGCCGGAGTCTGCATTTGGCTTGTTAATGGCTCTGGTGGTCTCCGCACTGGTGATCAACTGGGCGATGATCAGCCTTGCGCACATCAAGTTCCGCAAAGCGAAACAGCAGCAGGGCGTCGCCAGCCGCTTCCCGGCGCTTTTCTACCCGCTGGGTAACTGGATCTGCCTGATTTTCATGGCGGCAGTACTGGTAATTATGTTGATGACGCCGGGCATGGCGATCTCCGTTTACCTGATCCCGGTGTGGATTGCCATTCTTGGCGTCGGTTATCTGTGTAAGCAGAAAACAGCCAGAGCGGTTAAAGCGCATTAATTTTCTCCCCCTGCCTGCAAAGGCAGGGGGTGTTATCTGCCTCACACTTTCCCATAGACGACTATTTCATCCATATCAGCGGCGCTATCCTGCAACGCAAAAACACCTTCAGCAGACAATAATTCTCTCCATATCTTATTTATGGAGCGCAGTTGATGGAAACCAGTAAACTGTCGGTGAGAGAAAAGATCGGTTATGGCATGGGCGACGCCGGATGCAACATCATATTTGGCGCTATCATGCTGTTTGTTAACTATTTTTATACAGATATATTTGGCCTGGCCCCTGCACTGGTCGGCGTTTTATTACTCTCAGTTCGCGTTATTGATGCCATAACGGACCCAATAATGGGCGCAATGGCCGATCGCACACGCAGTAAATATGGCCGATTTCGTCCATGGCTTTTATGGATGGCTTTCCCCTACGCATTATTCAGCGTGCTGATGTTTACCACCCCTGAGTGGACGTACAACAGCAAAGTTATCTATGCGTTTGTCACCTACTTCTTGCTGTCTATCACCTACACGGCGATCAACATTCCCTACTGCTCGCTCGGCAGCGTCATTACCAACGACCCGAAAGAACGTGTCGCCTGCCAATCTTATCGCTTTGTACTGGTGGGCATTGCTACCCTACTACTTTCTCTCACCCTGCTGCCGATGGCTGACTGGTTCGGTGGAGAAGACAAAGCGAAGGGCTATCAGATGGCGATGGCCGTGCTGGCCTTTATTGGTATGTGCATGTTCCTGTTTTGCTTCGCGACGGTACGTGAGCGCGTACGCCCTGCTGTACAGACAAATGACGATTTAAAAGCTGACCTAAAAGATGTCTGGAAGAACGATCAGTGGGTTAAAATCCTGTTGTTGACCCTGTGCAACGTCTGCCCGGGCTTTATTCGCATGGCCGCCACCATGTACTACGTCACCTGGGTTATGCAGCAAAGCACACACTTCGCCACCTTGTTTATCAGTCTCGGCGTTGTCGGTATGATGATCGGCAGTGTCCTGGCGAAGGTGTTAACCGATCGCTGGTGTAAACTGAAAGTGTTCTTCTGGACCAATATCGTACTGGCGATTTTCTCCGGCGCGTTTTACTTCTTCGATCCGAAAGCCACCATGATGATTATGGTGCTCTACTTCCTGCTCAACATTCTGCATCAGATCCCTTCTCCGCTGCACTGGTCGCTGATGGCCGATGTGGATGATTACGGCGAGTGGAAAACCGGGAAACGCATCACCGGGATCAGCTTCTCCGGCAACCTGTTCTTCCTGAAACTGGGCCTGGCGATTGCCGGAGCGATGGTTGGCTTCCTGCTCTCCTGGTACGGTTACGACGCAGGCGCTAAAGCGCAAAGCGAATCTGCTATTAACGGTATTATGCTGCTGTTCACTATTATTCCGGGCGTCGGTTATCTGATTACCGCAGGCGTAGTTCGCCTGCTGAAAGTTGACCGCGAATTTATGCAGCAAATCCAGTCAGACCTGGAAAAACGTCGTGCCAACTACCGTGAACTGAATGAGTACCATGACGTTAAATCGACTGAACACGTAAGGAAAGCCTGATGAATCAGTGGCCTAACCCCTTTATCGAACAGCGCGCCGATCCGTTTATTCTCCGTGACGGCAGCCACTATTATTTCATTGCTTCGGTGCCGGAATACGATCGTCTGGAGATCCGTCGGGCTGGCTCCCTGGAAGGGCTACGCACCGCCGATCCGGTGGTTGTCTGGCGCAAACCAGACAGCGGCCCGATGAGCGAATTGATCTGGGCACCGGAGATCCATCATATTGCCGGCAAGTGGTACATCTATTTTGCTGCCACATACACGCAGGCGCTCGACAAACTGGGAATGTTCCAGCACCGCATGTTCGCCCTCGAGTGTGCAGATGCCGACCCATTGACCGGCTCGTGGGCAGAAAAAGGCCAGATTAAAACGCAGTTTGATACTTTCTCGCTGGATGCCACGACCTTTCACCACCAGGGAAAGCAGTGGTATCTGTGGGCGCAAAAATCACCCGATATCGCCGGGAACTCCAATATTTATCTCGCGGAACTGGAAAATCCGTGGACGATTAAAGGCGAGCCGGTGATGCTCAGCCATCCAGAATATGACTGGGAGTGTCGCGGCTTTTGGGTCAACGAAGGCCCTGCCGTGATGGTGCACGACGACAAACTGTTCGTCAGCTATTCCGCCAGCGCGACCGACGAAAACTACTGCATGGGGTTACTGTGGATTGATCTCAGTGCTGACCCGCTAAACCCGGAAAACTGGCACAAATCTCCGCGTCCAGTCTTTACCACCAGCTATGAAAATCGCCAGTTCGGACCGGGGCACAATAGTTTTACGCAAACGCCGGAAGGGGAAGATGTGCTGGTGTACCATGCAAGGAATTACACCGAAATTGAGGGCGACCCGCTGTACGATCCCAACCGTCATACGCGTTTAAAGCTTGTGCGCTGGGACGAAAACGGCATGCCGGATTTTGGCATCCCGCCTGCCGATACGCTTTAAAATGTTTGCCCGGTGGCGCTGCTGCGCTTACCGGGCTTACATATGGTGTAGGCCGGATACGCGTTAGCACCATCCGGCATAACGCTATACTAATGTTCCATAAATGGTCAGTAACGCAATAATCACCACCACCACAAACGACGTTTTTTTTGCCAGCGCCACGGCTGCTTTCGGCGTGTCAACTTTATCGGTGTGCGGTTCGCGCGCCAGCGAGAACTGCGCCAGGCGCGTTAACACCTGATACTGCGAGGTATGCAGATCCGCAAGCGAAGCAAACCACGCGGGCAGCGCCTTCTCACCGTGTCCTAACAGTGCATAGACCACGCCCGCCAGACGCACCGGGATCCAGTCCAGCACATGCAGGATCGCATCAATTCCCGACTGCAAACGCTGATGAGGTGTCTGATAGCGTGCCAGCCAGGACTGCCATGCACGTAAAAAAGCATAGCCAACCAGCGTCACCGGTCCCCACGCGCCACCGACAATCAGCCAGAATAGCGGTGCCAGATAAAAGCGAAAGTTATTCCATAACAGCGCATTTTGCAGCTCGCGCAAATACTCCCGCTCATTGCACTCCGGCGGGACGCCATGGATAAGCGTTAACTCGCTGGCCATCGCCTCACGAGCGTGGGCATCATTACGCGACGCCGCATTCAGGTACGCATGATAATGCAGGCGTATCTTGCCCGCGCCAATGCACAGCACGCCAATTAAGATCCACACCACCAGCAGCGGGACGTTAAACAGCAGTCCATGCAGCGCGCGCAGCAGCAGGAATGTCACCCCCATCGCTATCATCGTCATGCCGAGAGTGCGGGCCATAGAAAAATGCTTAATCCGGCGAAAAAGGACTTCCGTTCGGTGATCGAGCTGCCAGTGTTCACCCAGCTTAAACAGGCGCTCGACAATCAGCACCAGTAATGTTGTAAACAGCGTCATGTCATCTCCTTGCGTGACGAGGGGGTGACCAGAGCACGAAACTTTTCCCAGTCAAAAGACGCGCCAGGATCGGTCTTGCGCTCGGGCGCAATATTGCAATGCCCGGTTATGTTATTGGCAATCGCCGGATAACGCTGAATCAGGACATGTGTTACGGCCGCCAACTGCTGGTACTGCGCATCGGTATAGGCCAGCGTATCCGTCCCTTCCAGCTCAATACCGATCGAAAAATCATTACAACGCTCACGTCCCTGATAGTTCGACACGCCCGCATGCCAGGCACGTTTATCAAAAGGGACATACTGGACGATTTCACCATCGCGCCGAATCAGACAATGGGCCGAAACGCGCAAATGGGCGATTTCAGCAAAAAAAGGATGGGCGTTAGGATCAATTGTTCCCGTGAATAACGCGTCGATCCACGGACCACCAAATTCACCGGGTGGCAGGCTGATATTATGCACCACCAGCAAAGAAGGGTTTTCGTCATCCGGGCGGCAATCATAATGGGGAGAAGGAACGCGTCGCGCCTCAGTCAGCCAACCCTTGTCTAACAACATGCATAATCTCCTTATTGGTGGTGCTCATATCGGGTTCAGGGTAGCATGTTTCTCTCTTATGATTCGTTAGCTATTTGGAGTTTTATCATGCCGCCTCGCCGCTATAACCCTGACTCCCGACGTGACGCGCTGTTGGAACGCATCAACCTGGATATCCCTGCCGCTGTCGCTCAGGCGCTGCGTGAAGATTTAGGCGGCGACGTTGATGCCAGGAACGATATCACTGCACAACTTTTGCCAGAGGATATGCGCTCCCACGCCACCGTGATTACCCGCGAAGAGGGCGTTTTTTGTGGAAAACGTTGGGTGGAAGAGGTCTTTATTCAACTTGCTGGCGATGATGTAAAAATCAGCTGGCACGTTGAAGATGGCGACAGCATTAAAGCGAATCAGCCATTGTTTGAACTGGACGGTCCCTCCCGCGTATTGCTGACCGGCGAACGCACCGCCCTTAACTTTGTGCAGACGTTGTCCGGCGTCGCCAGTGAAGTACGCCGCTACGTCGACCTGCTGACAGGGACAAAGACGCAGCTGCTGGATACGCGTAAAACTCTGCCGGGGCTACGTACCGCGCTAAAATATGCCGTGCTGTGCGGCGGTGGCGCGAATCACCGTCTGGGACTTTCTGACGCTTTCCTGATTAAAGAAAATCACATTATTGCCTCTGGCTCGGTGCGTCAGGCCGTAGAGAAAGCCTTCTGGCTGCATCCGGACGTTCCTGTTGAAGTGGAAGTGGAAAGTCTGGATGAACTGGACGACGCGCTGAAAGCCGGGGCGGACATCATCATGCTCGACAATTTCGAGACCGACCAAATGCGCGAAGCGGTAAAACGGACCAACGGCCAGGCGCGTCTGGAGGTTTCAGGAAACGTCACCTATGAAACGCTGCGTGAATTTGCCGAAACCGGCGTGGATTTCATCTCCGTTGGTGCTCTGACCAAGCATGTGCGCGCGCTCGATCTCTCCATGCGTTTTCGTTAATTGCTCATGGTAATGCCCGATGGCGCTTCGCTTATCGGGCCTACAACCCCAGCCGGATAAAGCATCTACGCCGCCATTCGGCCGTTTCTTCGCGCTCCCTCGCAAATACGTTGTCTGATTCTGTAATTCCGTAAAAACGCTCTGAACCTACCTTCCCGTTCTATTTTTTCTCTCTCGCCGTGACCCCAAGCGTTTGCCACAGTAGCGCCAGCTAACTCAAGGAGCGAACGATGGACAAGCAACGAGGCTTCACGCTTATCGAACTGATGGTGGTCATTGGCATCATTGCCATTCTCAGTGCCATCGGTATTCCGGCTTATCAGAACTATCTACGTAAGGCGGCACTGATCGACATGCTGCAAACCTTTGTCCCCTATCGCACGGCTGTCGAGCTCTGCGCGCTGGAGCATGGTGGTACGGATACCTGTGATGCCGGGGCCAATGGTATTCCCTCTCCTGCCACCACGCGCTATGTCTCCGGCATGAGCGTCGAAAAAGGCGTCGTCAGCCTCACCGGGCAGGAAAGCCTCAACGGCCTGAGCGTGACCCTGGCGCCCAACTGGGACAATGCCAACGGTATTACCGGCTGGAGCCGGAGCTGCAATATCCAAAATGACAGTGCTTTGCAGCAGGCCTGTGAAGACGTTTTCCGCTTTGATGCCAACTAAGGAACAGAGATGAATACCACGCAACTGACGGCACTGTGCCAACGCTATCAAGGAATATTACTGGATGCAGACAATGACGTGGTTCACATCGCCGTCGTAGATGCGCCTTCCCACGAATTGCTGGATGCTCTGCATTTTGCCACTACCCGACGCATCGACATCGTGTGTTGGACGCGCCAGCAAATGGAAGGACATGCGCACAAACCGCGGCAAATGCTGCCAGCGGTCATCCCTGAAAGCAGCGCGACCGCAGCAGAATTACTCACACAGACGCTACAATCCGCGCTGGCAAAACGGGCATCTGATATTCACATTGAGCCCGCACAACATCGCTATCGGATACGGCTACGCATAGACGGCGTACTGCACACCTTACCTGAGGTGCAAACGGAGATGGGTATCGCGCTTACCGCAAGGTTAAAAGTGCTGGCCAGTCTGGACATAGCCGAGCACCGACTGCCGCAGGATGGGCAGTTTACCGTTGAGATTTCAGGTGCCCCAATCTCATTTCGCATTGCGACACTCCCCTGTCGCTACGGCGAAAAAGTGGTGTTGCGCCTGCTGCATCAGGTTGAGCAGGCGCTGGAAATTAACGCGCTGGGTATGCAGGACGTGCAGCTGGCCGCCTTTGCGCAAGCCTTACAGCAGCCTCAAGGGCTGATCCTGGTCACCGGTCCTACTGGAAGCGGCAAAACGGTCACGCTTTATAGTGCGCTACAAACTCGAAATACCCCCGAGGTGAATCTGTGTAGCGTGGAAGATCCGGTAGAGATCCCGATTGAAGGGGTAAATCAAACGCAAATTCACCCGCGCGCAGGCCTGACGTTTCAGGGCGTGTTACGCGCACTGCTGCGCCAGGATCCAGACGTTATCATGGTGGGTGAAATCCGCGACGGCGAGACGGCAGAGATCGCCCTTAAAGCCGCGCAAACCGGCCATCTGGTTCTTTCAACGCTGCATACCAACTCCACCAGTGAAACACTGATACGCCTGCAGCAAATGGGCGTCGCCCGCTGGATGGTCGCCTCCGCGCTGACGCTGGTTATTGCCCAGCGATTAGTCAGAAAGCTGTGCCCTCATTGTCGGCGACGTCTTGATGTCCCGGTCACGCTGCCAGCATCGTTCTGGCCCACGCCGCTTCCGCGCTGGCAGGCTCCAGGCTGCGAACACTGCTATCGGGGATTTTATGGCCGCACGGCGCTGTTTGAAGTTCTGCCCGTCACGCCCACAGTACGCCAGCTTATCGCTAACGGTACCACTGCTGACGGAGTGGAGTCCGATGCCCGGCAGGCGGGAATGAATTCGCTTTTCGAAAACGGATGTCAGGCTGTTGAACAAGGGTTGACGACGTTTGAAGAGCTCATTCGCGTACTGGGCATGCCCCATGCCCGCTAAGCAACTCTGGCAATGGCAGGGCATAAATGCTCAGGGTCAGCCAGCAGAAGGTGCACTATGGTCGGACGATCGCCCCTCGCTGGTCTTTGCACTGCAACAACTGCACATTACGCCAATTCGAATCAAGAGCCTGCGAGTTAAAACCTCGCACTGGCGTCGAGAACGAAGCACGGAAGTCATACACCAGCTAGCTACATTGCTGAAAGCAGGGTTGACGCTGTCCGACGGATTAACCCTGCTTGCCGAACAGCAGCCCAGCAGCCAGTGGCAGGCGCTGCTGCGCTCGCTGGCTTACGACATGGAACAAGGTATTTCACTCTCCACCTCGCTGTCGCGTTGGCAACACGTTTTTCCGCCTCTTTACCAGGCGATGATCCGCACCGGAGAGCTTACCGGCAAACTGGACGTCTGCTGTTTCGAACTGGCCCGACAGCAGAAACAACAGCAGCAGCTGACCGATAAAGTTAAAAAAGCACTGCGTTATCCAGTGATTATTCTCACCATGGCTGTAATGGTCGTCTTCGCAATGCTGCATTTTATACTGCCTGAATTTGCCGCCATCTATCGTACGTTCAACACCCCGTTACCGGCATTAACGCAGGGGATTATGACCCTCGCCCATTACAGCAGTCGATGGGGATGGATGATCGGGCTATTCGGCCTGACACTGGGTGTGACATATAGCCTGATACAGAAAAAACCATCCTGGCTTATTCTACGTCAGCGTTTATTGCTGCGTTGTCCTGTTCTGGGACCGCTGGTCAGGGGCCAAAGGCTCACGCAGATCTTCACCGTCCTGGCGTTGACGCAAAACGCGGGCATTCCCTTTCTACAAGGTCTGGAGAGCGTAGCGGAAACCCTCGCCTGCCCTTTCTGGTCGCAACGATTAGCGCAGGTACACCAGGACATCAGTGCCGGAAAGCCAGTCTGGCTGGCGCTGCAAAATGCCGGAGAATTTAGTCCATTGTGCTTGCAACTGGTGAGAACCGGTGAGGCCTCCGGCTCGCTGGATGCAATGCTGCATAATTTGGCCCGGCATCATAGCGAAAACACGATGTCTCAGGCTGAGAATCTGGCTGCGCTGCTTGAGCCTGCATTACTTGTGATTACGGGATTAATTATTGGCACACTGGTAGTGGCGATGTATTTACCGATTTTTCATCTGGGAGATGCAATGAGCGGAATGGGATAAATTCAGATGCCGGATGGCGGCGTAAACGCCTTATCCGGCCTACGAAAATCATGAGCGTAGGCCTGATAAGCTGAGCGCCATCAGGCATTTTACAGCGTGCTACCGGTTCTTACAGGCTATTGAAAATACGGTTTTCTTGTTCTTGTACACGAATAAAGGTTGTACGCTTGGTCAACTCTTTCAGACGAGACGCGCCTACGTAAGTGCAGGCAGAACGCAGACCGCCGAGGATATCACGGGCGGTATTCTCAACCGGACCGCGCAGCGGTAGCTTAACGGTTTTACCTTCTGCAGCACGGTATTGGGCAACCCCGCCCACGTGACGCGTCATGGCAGATTCAGAGCTCATACCGTAGAACAGCATGAATTTCTCACCGTTCTCTTCCACCACTTTACCGCCGCTTTCTTCGTGACCGGCCAGCATACCGCCCAGCATCACGAAGTCAGCACCGCCGCCAAACGCTTTTGCCACATCACCCGGCATCGTGCAGCCACCATCGCTGACAATCATACCGCCCAGACCGTGTGCAGCATCTGCACATTCGATAACCGCAGACAGCTGTGGATAGCCCACGCCAGTTTTTACGCGAGTGGTACAAACAGAGCCCGGACCAATGCCGACTTTGACGATATCCGCACCAGAAAGTACCAGTTCTTCACACATCTCACCGGTCACCACGTTACCGGCACAGATTGTTTTCGTCGGCCACGCAACACGTGCTTTCGACACAAACTGAACGAAATGCTCTGAGTAGCCATTTGCCACATCAATGCAAATGAAGTTCAGCGCAGGATTCTGCGCCAGAATTTGTTTGGTTTTTTCGAAATCGGTGTCAGACGTACCGGTCGAAACCATCACGTGTTTGATGACATCAGCAGATGAATTCGCAACGAAAGCAGACCAGTCTTCTACGGAATAGTGTTTATGTACAGCAGTCAAAATGTCGAAAGAGGCAAGCGCGGTTGCCATGGCAAACGTCCCGACAGTGTCCATATTTGCGGCGATGATTGGCACGCCGGACCATGTCTGACCTGAATGTTTAAAGGTAAATTGACGTTCCAGCTCAACATCGGAACGGCTTTTGAGAGTAGAACGCTTAGGGCGGATAAGAACGTCTTTGAAACCTAACTTCAGATCTTCTTCGATACGCATGTGCGGATTCCTGGGGTTAATGGCGAAAAATCGAAACTCACAACTCCAGTGACGCTATCATACGCACTAATCAATACCGCGCAAGACTGCGAAATTCTCTTTTTTTACGCTACAATCCCATAAATTTACCTGGCGCAGAGTAGGTTAATCCTGCAGCAGCCTCGTCTTCGCATGCTTAACTTTTAACTGTTTGATAATCAAACTTAAACTCCAGGATCCGGATCTATGAGGTATACGGTAGCCTTAACGGGCGGTATTGGCAGTGGTAAAAGTACCGTTGCCAATGCGTTCGCAGACCTCGGAATAAACGTGATTGATGCCGATATTATTGCGCGTCAGGTCGTTGAGCCCGGTACGCCTGCCCTTAACGCGATTGCTGAACATTTTGGCAGTGAACTCATCGCCGCAGATGGCACGTTGCAACGGCGAATTTTACGCGAACGTATTTTTTCTCATCCTGATGAAAAATCCTGGCTGAACGCCCTGCTCCATCCGCTGATTCAACAGGAAACTCAGCGCCAGTTTCAGCAAGCGACCTCCCCTTATGTGTTATGGGTTGTCCCCCTACTGGTGGAAAACGCGCTGTACAAAAAGGCGAATCGCGTACTCGTGGTCGATGTTACTCCCGAGACCCAGCTCAGACGAACCATGCAGCGTGATGATGTCACGCGCGAGCATGTTGAACAGATTTTGGCAGCCCAGGCAACGCGTGAAGCGCGTCTTGCCGTGGCTGACGATGTTATTGATAATAATGGCGCACCGGATGCCATCGCCTCGGATGTCGCCCGCCTGCACGCGCGCTATTTGCACTGCGCGTCGCAGTTTGTCTCACAGGAAAAACCGTAATGCACACCCAGGTCCTTTTTGAACACCCTCTCAATGAGAAGATGCGTACATGGCTGCGCATTGAGTTTCTGACCCAGCAACTCTCCGTTAACTTACCCATTGCCGATTATGCAGGCGCACTGCATTTTTTTAGAAATATTGGGGATTTACTGGATGTATTTGAACGCGGCGAAGTCCGTACCGAACTCCTCAAGGAACTGGAACGACAACAGCGTAAACTTCAGGCCTGGGTTGAAGTTCCCGGCGTCGATCAAAGCAGAATAGATGCCCTGCGCCAGCAGTTAAAAAGCGCAGGTAGCGTTTTGATTTCGGCCCCGCGTATTGGACAAACGCTACGTGAAGATCGCCTGATTGGTCTTGTACGCCAGCGTTTAAGTATTCCTGGTGGATGCTGCAGTTTTGATTTGCCAACTCTGCATATCTGGCTGCATCTGCCTCAGTCGCAGCGAGATGCGCAGGTTGAAAACTGGCTTGCCAGCCTGAATCCACTGACTCAGGCGCTGACGTTGGTTCTGGATTTAATCCGTAATTCGGCACCGTTCCGTAAGCAAACTAGCCTAAACGGTTTTTACCAGGATAACGGTGACGATGCGGATTTGCTACGTTTGCATCTGCCGCTTGATTCACAACTCTACCCGCAGATATCCGGTCATAAGAGCCGTTTTGCCATTCGTTTTATGCCGCTGGATAGCGAAAATGGCCAGGTACCAGAACGCCTCGATTTTGACCTGGCGTGCTGTTAAGGAGTAAACATGTCTGAACAAACCATCGTCAACTGCCCAACCTGTGGTAAACCCGTCGTCTGGGGAGACGTGAGTCCGTTTCGCCCATTTTGCTGTAAACGCTGTCAGTTAATCGATTTGGGCGAATGGGCCGCAGAAGAGAAGCGTATTCCCAGCTCCGGCGACTTATCAGAAAGCGATGACTGGAGTGAAGAGCAGAAGTAATTCTGCTAAAGCGTAGGCCGGATAAGGCAACGCCGCATCCGGCATTTTTATGCCATACTGCCTGATGACGCTGCGCTTATCAGGCCTACGAATACCGTTCATTATCCCGCAATCAGCTTGTTAATCACCGGTTCATTGGCCGGCGGAAAATCCTCTACATTCAGTGCTGACTGCGCAATCCACTGCGCCGGTTGCCCCTCTTTACCCCATGGATCACCTTCCCAGCTGTCGACCAGCCAGAACCACAGCGTGATGTGTCGGTCCGGGAACGCGTACTCCAGCTTTTCGAACAGCGTACTATGAACGGGTGTAATCCCGACTTCTTCCTGTAGCTCTCGAATCAGCGCCTGCTCAGGGGTTTCGCCAGCTTCAATTTTGCCACCGGGGAATTCCAGCTTATTCGCCATGTGGGCATCCGCAGCCCGCTGAGTAATAAAAATCTCATTCTGCTGATTACGAATAATCCCAACGGCAATTTGCAGTATTTTCATTTTGTTTATCCATAAAAAAGGCGCAGAATTCTGCGCCTTTTCAGTGAGTTACTTTCTTAGCTCAGTCGACCATGGCACTGCTTGAATTTTTTACCGGAACCGCAAGGGCACGGATCGTTACGACCGACTTTACGATCGCCGGTCTGTGCTGCCAGCTCCTCTGCTACAGCAGATTCATCATCTTTGTGGCTCAGTTGCTGCATCTGCGCTAAACGCTCAGCATCTTCGCGACGCTGCTGCTCCATTGCTTCGACTTCTTCAGGCATACGCACCTGAACTTTGCTCAGAGTACTGATCACTTCATATTTCAGCGACTCCAGCATCGATGCAAACATAGAGAAGGATTCACGCTTGTATTCCTGCTTCGGATCTTTCTGCGCATAACCACGCAGGTGAATACCCTGACGCAGGTAGTCCATTGCTGCCAGGTGCTCTTTCCACAGGGAATCGAGAGTTTGCAGCATCACGCCTTTTTCGAAGTGACGCATCATCTCCGCGCCCACAACCTCTTCTTTACGCTGATACACTTCAATAGCGTTGGCCAGAATACGTTCACGCAGCGTCTCTTCGTGCAGTTCAGGCTCTTTATCCAGCCACTCTGAAATTGGCATTTCGAGGTCGAAGTCGTTTTTCAAACGTTCCTGCAGACCCGGAATATCCCACATCTCTTCCAGCGACTGAGGCGGAATATAGGCATCAATAGTAGCTTTGAAGACGTCTTCACGGATGCTGTTGATAGTTTCGCTAACGTCAGTCACATCCAGCAGTTCGTTACGCTGGGTGTAGATGGCGCGACGCTGATCGTTGGCAACGTCATCGTATTCCAGCAGCTGTTTACGAATATCGAAGTTGCGGCTTTCTACTTTACGCTGCGCGTTGGCGATGGCTTTGGTTACCCACGGGTGCTCGATCGCTTCGCCCGGCTTCATGCCCAGTTTACGCATCATTCCTGACACACGGTCAGAGGCAAAAATACGCATCAACGCATCTTCCATCGACAGGTAGAAACGAGAAGAACCCGCATCCCCCTGACGGCCAGAACGGCCGCGCAGCTGGTTATCGATACGACGAGATTCGTGACGTTCGGTACCAATGATGTGTAAACCACCGGAGGCTAATACCGCATCGTGACGCACCTGCCAGTCGGCTTTAATCTGCGCGATTTGCTCTTCGGTCGGGTTCTCCAGCTCGGCAACTTCTGCCTGCCAGCTCCCGCCCAGCACGATATCCGTACCACGACCCGCCATGTTGGTGGCGATGGTCACGGCTGACGGATAACCCGCCTGTGCAACGATCGCCGCTTCGTTGGCGTGGAACTTGGCATTCAGCACGTTGTGCTTAATACCGGCTTTGGTTAGCTCGTTAGAAACCACTTCAGATTTTTCGATGGAGATAGTCCCCACCAGCACCGGCTGACCGTTAGCGGTACGCTCTTTAATATCTTCAATAATAGCCTGAATTTTTTCCGCTTCAGTCATGTACACCAGATCCGGTAAATCCTTACGGATCATCGGACGGTTGGTCGGCACGACAACGGTATCCAGTTTGTAGATAGAGCTGAACTCAAACGCTTCGGTATCCGCTGTACCGGTCATACCGGCCAGTTTTTCGTACAAACGGAAGTAGTTCTGGAAGGTGATGGATGCCAGCGTCTGGTTTTCATTCTGGATATCCACGCCTTCTTTCGCTTCAACAGCCTGGTGCAGACCATCAGACCAGCGACGCCCCTGCATGGTACGTCCGGTGTGTTCGTCGACGATGATAACTTCGCCGTCTTTCACAATGTAGTCAACGTCGCGGGTGAACAGTACGTGCGCGCGCAGCGCGGCGGTTACGTGATGCATCAGCATAATGTTGCCCGGAGAGTACAGTGACTCGCCTTCATCCATGATGCCTTCATTCACCAGCAGTTCTTCGATCAGTACCAGACCTCGTTCGGTCAGGTTCACCTGACGCGCCTTCTCATCGACAGAGAAGTGGCCTTCGCCCTGGAAGGAGTCAGAATCGTCTTTCTCCTGACGCACCAGATGCGGGATAATTTTGTTCACTTTTTTATACATTTCCGAGCTGTCTTCAGCCGGGCCGGAAATGATCAGCGGCGTACGCGCTTCATCGATCAGGATGGAGTCAACTTCATCCACCAGCGCATAGTGCAGTTTACGTTGAACGCGCTCTTCCGGGCTAAACGCCATGTTGTCGCGCAGGTAGTCAAAACCGTATTCGTTGTTGGTACCGTAGGTGATATCGGCGGCATAGGCTTCACGCTTAGCAGGCGCGGGCAGGCCAGACATGTTGATCCCTACGGTCATACCGAGGAATTCGAACAGTGGGCGGTTATTCTCGGCATCACGCTGTGCCAGATAGTCGTTGACGGTCACAACGTGTACGCCTTTACCGCTTAACGCGTTCAGGTATGCCGGCAGCGTCGCGGTCAGCGTTTTACCTTCACCGGTACGCATCTCAGCGATGCAGCGCTCGTTGAGCACCATACCGCCCAGCAGCTGCACGTCGAAGTGACGCATGCCAAATACGCGTTTACTCGCTTCACGTACCACCGCGAATGCTTCAGGGATCAGGCTCTCAACGGTCGCGCCTTTTTCCAGACGCGCGCGGAATTCAGCGGTCTTCGCTTTCAGTTCATCATCGGAGAGTTTTTCCATCTCCGGTTCCATGGCATTGATGACGTTGACCACTTTGCGCATACGACGCAGTGTACGTTCGTTACGACTACCGAATACTTTCGTTAATAATTTGATTAGCATAATAAAATCTCAAACGCCCCGCAGCGCGGAGTCAAAAATTATAGTTGGAAGGTTCTTTTTTAGCTGAGGCGTTGAGGACCGGCGCGGATCCCCTGCAGCTGGCTTATCCAGACAGGAACGCTAAACGCGGCTTGAGAAGTAAAATGGGCATACGTCACGCGACTTACGGTCGCCGGCGGGTTGCCTTCCTGCGTCAGCATCGCGCTGAGCGTATTCAGTAAAGCAAGATGATGTGCCTGATTCGGCAATGGATCTTCGGCAACGGGTAACGCCTGAGGCGCCATGGCAAAAGAAAGGTGGCGGATAACCGTACGAATAGCATGCTGATGCCAGTAATCGACGGTAAAATTCGGGCGACGATTGCTCGCCTCCAGCAACGCCAATTGGCTAAAGTTGACCTTAGCTGATTGATCGTGATTACGGGTGGTCGCCTTGGCGGGGGTATTCGGTTCAGCGGCATTACCGATCGCGGGCAGGCCAAAACTCGCCGCGACCATCCCCAATAAGAGATGCGGCCAGAAGTACCGTCTGCCTAACTGTCGCCAGCGCGTCAGTATTCCACTCACGTTTTTGCCACCTGATATACCCTGCATTTGGGGTTATAAATTCAAAACGATTTTTGCGCACGGATCTTATCATTAAAGCGACCGCTCCACAGCAGTAATGACAACCCGCCATGGGAAAATATGCTCAACAAAGCAGCGATCGCACACTATTTTAACGTTACGGCAGGGAAAAGTTTGCGTTGAGAAAGGCTGCGTTAGTGAGTATATAAAAAAAACGACTGGCTTACCTGGCCGGAGAGAGTACCAGATTTACCAGTCGAATTTTGCGACAACGGGTGTCGTTATGCCAGTACGGTCGAAGGTGCTTTGAACGCCAGCGGCAGTTCTGCATCGTCCTGGAAGGTCACAAATTCCCAAGCTTCCTGTTTTGCCAGGACAGCCTGCAACAATTTATTATTCAATGCATGACCGGATTTATACGCGGTGAATGCACCAATAATGTTGTGACCACACATGAACAAGTCACCAATCGCGTCGAGCATTTTGTGACGAACGAATTCATCTTCAAAACGCAGGCCGTCTTCGTTCAATACGCGATAATCGTCAACAACGATGGCACAATCGAAGCTACCGCCCAGGCACAGGCCACGGGACTGCAGATATTCGATATCACGCATGAAGCCGAAAGTACGCGCACGGCTAATCTGGCGCATAAACGCATCCGCAGAGAAGTTCATCGCATAGCGCTGGGTGCTGGAATCAATCGCCGGATGGTTAAAGTCGATGGTAAAGTCCAACGAGAAACCATTGTACGGTTTGAATTCAGCCCACTTGTCGCCATCTTCGACACGAACGGTCTCTTTGATGCGTACAAATTTTTTGGCGCAGTTCAGTTCTTCAATACCTGCGTCAAGCAGCAGGTAAACGAACGGAGCAGCACTGCCATCCATGATCGGGATTTCCGGGGCATTAACCTCAATAACAATGTTATCAATGCCTAAGCCCGCCAGAGCAGCGTTGAGGTGCTCAACGGTTGAAATCCGTACATCATGCTCATTGACCAGACACGTACAGAGCATGGTATCACGCACAGATTTGGCATCGGCCGGGAAATCTACCGGAGGATTCAAGTCGGTGCGACGATAGATGACCCCGGTGTTGGCCGGCGCAGGGCGTAATGTCAGGGTGACTTTTTTGCCGGTATGCAAACCGACGCCAGTCGCCTGAACGATACGTTTAAGAGTCCTTTGTTTGATCATCGTATAATCTCGCCAAATTACCTATCCAACCGAAGTGTACTATACATTCGGTGGGCCAGTTTAGCACAAAGAGGCACAATTCCCAAATTCCAGCTAATTCTTAATCAGCTTGCTTACGCAGGAATGCGGGGATATCCAGATAATCCGGCTCTTTGGTGGTCTGCGGCGTATTGTCGTTGACCACTTTTGCTACCGGTTTCTGCTCTTGCGTCAACGGCGCCATACCGTGCTGCTGGTAACGATCCATTACCGGCTGCTGTACCTGCTTGTTGGTCACCAGAGTGATTTCCGGACGCTTGTCCATACCAATTCCAGTGGCAACAACGGTGACGCGCAGCTCGTCGTTCATATCCGGGTCCAGAGAGGTACCGATAACCACGGTCGCGTTATCCGAAGCAAATGCACGGATGGTGTTGCCTACGGTTTCGAACTCATCCAGACGCAGGTCGAAGCCCGCGGTGATGTTGACCAGCACGCCGCGTGCACCGGACAGATCGATGTCTTCCAGCAGCGGAGAAGAGATCGCCATTTCAGCCGCTTCTTCTGCACGGTCTTCACCGCTCGCCACGCCAGAACCCATCATCGCGTAACCCATTTCGGACATCACGGTGCGCACGTCTGCAAAGTCAACGTTCATCAGACCCGGACGGGTGATCAGCTCAGCGATACCCTGAACCGCGCCTTTCAGCACGTCGTTCGCTGCGCCAAACGCGTCCAGCAGGGAAATTCCGCGACCCAATACTTTCAGCAGTTTGTCGTTCGGGATAGTGATCAGAGAGTCCACATGTTTGGACAGCTCGGTGATACCCTGCTCCGCGAATGCCATACGCTTCTTGCCTTCAAAGTTGAAAGGCTTAGTCACGACAGCAACGGTCAGAATACCTAAATCTTTTGCTACTTCAGCAACCACTGGCGCTGCACCGGTACCGGTACCGCCGCCCATGCCTGCTGCGATAAACACCATGTCTGCGCCGTCAAGCGCTGCACGCAGAGCTTCACGATCTTCATCAGCCGCATTGCGACCGACTTCCGGGTTTGCACCCGCGCCCAGACCTTTGGTAATACCGCTACCAATCTGAATGGTCTGTCCAACCGCAGTCTTACGCAACGCCTGAGCGTCGGTATTCACCGCGAAGAATTCAACACCTTCGATGCGCTCGCGCACCATGTGTTCAACGGCATTACCGCCGCCGCCACCGACGCCGATGACTTTAATCACCGCGTCGTTGGTTAGTTCCATAGGTTCAAACATAGTTTCTCTCTCCGTTTTACACTTCATCCTTCAAGCCGCCTCTTTGTTAGCTGCCTTCACTCACTCCCGTCACATAGTAAACTATGCTCCTGGAGATTCGCTCAGTTGCCGCCGCGATGCAACTTGAATGACGTCATGTAGTGCCTGTCGCCTGAGACCGTAATTGTTGCCGGTCTCATAAAAATTAAAACTCTTTTCGCAGCCAGCTGTTAAGTCGTTTTATCCACGATCCAACCGATGCTGTTACACGTTTTTCAACTTCAGCCTCACCACTCAAATGGGATTCTTTCCCGTAGTGAAGCAACCCCACCGCCGTTGAATAATACGGCTCCTGGGCATAATCTGTCAGACCGGTAATGTTCAGCGGCGCACCAATTCGCACCTGCGTGTGGAACACGCGCTGAGCGCAGGCCGCAAGGCCTTCAATTTGTGCCGCACCACCGGTTAATACAATCCCCGCCGCCAGATGATGTTTCACACCCTGCTGGCGAAGCTGTTCCTGTAATTGCAAAATCTCTTCGTTGACCAGGTTGAGTAGCTCGGTATAACGCGGCTCAATGACCTCTGCCAAAGTCTGACGTTGCAGACTGCGCGGCGGACGACCACCCACGCTGGGTACCTCAACGCTTTCATCTTTACCGACGATAGATCCCAGCGCGCAGCCATGACGCACTTTGATGGCCTCGGCATCGCTCGGCGGCGTACCAAAGGCATACGCGATATCGCTGGTCACCACATTCCCTGCGTAAGGGATAACTTTGGTATGGCGTAACGCGCCGCCAGTATAAACGGCGATATCCATTGTACCACCACCAATATCGACTACGCAGACGCCCAGCTCACGTTCGTCTTCCGTTAAGACTGAATAACTGGCCGCCAACCCGGCAAATATGAGTTGGTCAACTTTCAGACCACAACGTTCAACGGCTTTAACAATATTCTTCGCCATGTCGTTGTGGCAGGTAATCAGATGCACTTTGGCCTGCATGCGTACGCCGGAAAGCCCTACCGGATTTTTAATGCCTTCTTGGTAGTCAATGGCGTATTCCTGTGGAATGACATGCAGAACACGATGCTCATCGCGCACGCGGACGGATTTCGCCGTATGCACCACGTTCTCTACGTCTTCCTGCGTCACTTCCTCTTCGGAAATGGGCACCATACCAATTTCATTCTGACAGCTAATATGCTTACCGGAAAGCGCCAGATACACCGAGGAGATCTGGCAATCTGCCATCAGTTCAGCTTGGTCAATGGCGCGCTGTACGCACTTCACCACTGACTCAAGATCATTCACCCCGCCTTTATCCATACCTCGCGATGGGCAACTGCCCACGCCAATGATATTGACCATACCGTCGGGCAGAACTTCCCCTACTAAAGCGGCTACCTTCGCGGTGCCAATCTCCAGTCCAACTACCAGTTTTCTGTCCGTCGCCTTGATCATTGTTGTTCTGCCTGTGCCTGATTCTGTTGCTGATTAGATTCCTCAGGAGGCAAGGGAACCCAGCCTACTGCCGCTCCTGAGTCATAACGCAAATCAACGTAGCTAATCCTTTTGCCATCGGTTTGCGCCTGCTGCTGTAAAACCGGGTAGAGTTCCACAAAGCGAGCCAAACGTTTTATCGTGTCGCCCCTGCCCAGATTCAGCTTAATATCGTTATTCAGCGTCAACTGCCAGGAACGACGCGCGGTCATCGCCGCTTCCTTCAGGGTGAATCTGTCCTTAGCCAGCACCTGCCCCATATCGCGGAACCCTTGCAGCACTTCACTTGCGCTGCCTTCCGGGCCATACAACATCGGTAATACCTGCTTGTTGGCTCGCCCCGTCGGTATGCTAAACGTATTTCCGTCTGCATCGACCATATGCTGATCATTCCAACGCGCTATTGGCACATATTCAACCAGATGAATCTTCAATTCATCAGGCCATTGCTTCCTGACGCTTGCCTGTTTAATCCATGGCAGGCGTTCAATCTGGCTCTGGATGATGTTGACATCCTGAGTCATAAAGGTTCCTGGTGCGCCCAGCGCCAGGATGGACTGACGAATATCATCGTTGCGCGTGTAGTGACGCTCGCCGGTCAAAACCAGTTTTGACAACGGCAAACGCTGCGCATCTTCCATCCATCCCAACACTACCCAGCCGCTGACAAACACGGTGCACAGCACTGTCAGCAGAAAAATGATTCCTGCAAGACGCGTTCCATTGTTGCGGCGTGAGGAGAGAACATCTTCTTCATCATCACCGTTTCGCGTGTTCAGCGCAGCCTGCGACATATCAGTCCGCCAACTCCAAAATTCGTACCACCAACTGCGAGAAGCTCAGGCCCGCCTGACGTGCCGCCATTGGCACCAGGCTATGGCTGGTCATACCCGGAGAGGTATTCGCTTCCAGCAGATAAAACTGGTCATCACTGTCCAGCATGACGTCAATGCGACCCCACCCCTTACAGCCCAGCGCGGTCCATGCTTTCAGGACTAACGCCTGTAAAGCAGCCTCTTGTTCAACTTCCAGACCAGCAGGACAGAAATATTGTGTCTCATCAGACAGATACTTCGCCTCATAATCATAGAAGGTTCCGGCCGGTTGGATACGTATTGACGGTAAAATTTCTTCGCCAAGTATTGCAACGGTAAATTCCGGGCCACTCAGCCATTTTTCAATCAGTACTTCTTCATCATGCTGAAAAGCCAATGCTAATGCAGCCTGCAAAGCATTTTCTTCTTCAACTTTTGACATCCCAACGCTGGAGCCTTCGCGGCTTGGCTTCACAATCAGCGGCAAGCCTAACGCAGAAATCTGCGTAACCACTTCATCGCTAAGCCCTTTTTCAAACTCAGCGCGGGTCAACGCCACCCATGGTGCAACGGGTAACCCTGCCCCCTGCCACAGCAGCTTGCTGCGCAGTTTATCCATTGAGATAGCAGAAGCCATCACACCACTACCGGTATAGGGCAAGCCTATCAACTCCAGCATGCCCTGCAAGGTACCATCTTCCCCACCACGGCCGTGCAGCGCAATAAACACCTTCTGAAAACCCATTGATTTCAGAAGCGTGACATCGACCTCTTTCGGGTCAACCGGGTGCGCATCCACGCCGCCTTCGCGTAAACCGGCCAGCACCGCTGCGCCTGAATTCAACGACACTTCTCGTTCTGCAGAGGTTCCGCCCAACAGGACCGCGATTTTATCAGCCATGTTGCTCTTCCTCCGGGTTTTGCGGCTTCAGTTTGATTTCAGCTAAGGAACGCGCGATTTTGCCGATATTTCCAGCGCCCTGCACCAAAATCAGATCGTTGCCCGTTAACACCGATGCCAGCATTTCAGCCACCTGGGCCGGATCGGACACCAGGATCGGATCAACCTTGCCGCGGCCACGAATGGTACGGCACAGCGAACGGCTGTCAGCCCCCGGGATCGGCGTTTCACCTGCGGCATACACGTCCAGCATCAACAGCGCGTCAACCTGTGTCAGGACGTTAGCAAAGTCATCGTACAGATCGCGGGTACGCGTATAGCGGTGCGGCTGGAACAGCATCACCAGATTTTTGTCCGGCCAGCCCGCACGTGCGGCTTTGATCGTGGCATCCACTTCCGTCGGGTGATGCCCGTAGTCATCCACCAACATTGCGCTACCGGCTTTACCGTTGACGGGCTCCAGCGGGAATTCACCAAGGAAGTCAAAACGACGCCCAGTACCCTGGAAACTTTCCAGCGCGCGCAGAATAGCGTCGTCTTCAATACCCTCTTCGGTCGCTACCGCAACCGCGGCTGCCGCGTTCAGCGCATTGTGACGGCCTGGCGCATTTAACGTAACGCGCAGGTCGGCCATCCCCTGACGCAACAGCGTAAAGTGACCCTGCGGGCCAATCTGCTGGTAATCTTCTATGCGTACGTCAGCATCATCGCTGAAACCATAGGTTGTGGTCTGACGACCGACGCGCGGTAGCAATTCACGGATCACCGGATCGTCAACGCACATCACTGCACGACCATAAAACGGCAGGTTATGCAGGAAATTAATAAACGTCTGCTTTAAATTTTCGAAGTCGCCCTGGTAGGTATCCATGTGGTCAGCTTCGATATTGGTGACAATCGCCACCATCGGCTGCAAATGCAGGAACGACGCATCGCTCTCATCCGCTTCCGCAATTAAATAACGGCTATGGCCTAAGCGCGCATGTACGCCCGCCGCCTTCACCAGCCCACCGTTGACAAACGTCGGATCCAGCCCTGCTTCTGCGTAAATGCTGGAGACCATCGCGGTGGTCGTGGTTTTACCGTGCGTCCCGGCAATGGCGATACCATGACGAAAACGCATTAACTCAGCCAGCATCTCTGCGCGACGAATCACCGGAATACGCGCTTCATGCGCCGCCACAATTTCCGGGTTATCCGCAGAAATGGCGCTGGACACCACCACCACGCTCGCATCACGCACGTTTTCCGGGCGATGGTTGAAGAAAATCGTCGCGCCCAGATTACTCAGCTGTTGCGTGACCGGATTCGGCGCTAAGTCAGAACCGCTGATCTGATACCCTTCATTGGCCAAAACTTCGGCAATACCACCCATACCAGCACCACCGATGCCGACAAAGTGAATGTGCCGAACGCGACGCATTTCGGGCACGATGGAACGCAGTTTTGCCAATTGTTGTGTATTCATTGTTTAGCCATTAACTTCTCAGTTCATGCGATGCAAAAGGCATCGCCACAATTACGCCCGGGCAGCCCGGCTCACTGCATTTGCAACCCATTCGGTGGAATTCGGTATGGATGCATTGCGAGCACGTTCTGCCATGGTTAATAAGGTTTCTCGCGACCACCCTTCAAGGGTGCTGGCGACGGCATCCACAGTAAACTGCGGCTGCTCTAAAATTTTGGCGGCGCCCGCTTTTTCCAGCGGCAACGCATTCCAGTACTGCTGTCGGTCTTTATGCTGGAACGGCACAAAAATCGCTGGCAGGCCCGCTGCTGCGATCTCGCTCACCGTTAGCGCGCCGGAGCGACAAACCACCACATCTGCCCACGCATAGGCTGCGGCCATATCATCAATAAATTCGGTGACCTTATGCTGCGGCTGTCCGGCATCAACATAGGCCTGTTCCACGGTCTGCTGTGCGCCTTTACCGCTCTGATGCCAGATAGTCACCGCGTCGCCAAGCTTTGCAGCAACCTGCGGCAGCGTTTGGTTCAGCACGCGCGCGCCCTGAGACCCCCCGACCACCAGCACGCGAACCGGACCTTCACGTCCAGCCAGGCGTTCTTCAGGTAGCGGCAGCGCCAGCACATCGGTACGTACCGGGTTACCCACCACTTCCGCATCCGGGAAGGCGCCAGGAAACGCCTGCATCACCGTGGTGGCAATCTTTGACAGCCATTTGTTGGTTAAGCCCGCAATGCCGTTCTGCTCGTGCAGCACGACTGGAATACCTAACGACCAGGCCGCCAGACCACCGGGACCGGAGACATAACCGCCCATCCCCAGCACCACATCGGGCTTAAACTGCTTCATAATGGCGCGAGCCTGGCGCCAGGCGTTAAAAATACGCACGGGTGCGGCCAGCAGTGCGTTGAGGCCCTTGCCACGCAAACCGGAGATACGAATAAAATCAATGTCAATGCCATGCTTCGGCACTAAGTCCGCTTCCATACGATCGGCGGTGCCCAGCCAACGAACCTGCCAGCCCTGGGCCATTAAATGGTGCGCAACCGCCAGTCCCGGGAACACATGCCCACCGGTACCGCCTGCCATCACCATTAACCGCTTCGGTTGACCACTCATCGTGCACCTCGTGTAAACGCCTGTGCTTTTTCCAGACGCGTTTCATAATCAATACGTAACAAAAACATGATGGCCGTCGACATGATCAACAGACTTGAACCACCATAACTGATCAGCGGCAGCGTCAGACCTTTTGTGGGCAGCATACCTGCCGCCGCTCCGACGTTAACCAGTGCCTGAAAACTAAACCAAACCCCGATCGAGCAGGCTAAAAAGCCTGAAAAACGGTGGTCAATTTCCAGCGCTTTACGGCCAATCGACATCGCGCGAAAAGCGACGAAGAATACCATTAAAAGTGCCAGTACCACACCGATATAACCCAGTTCTTCCCCAATAATGGCGAAGATAAAGTCAGTGTGCGCTTCCGGCAAATACTCCAGTTTTTGTACCGAATTCCCCAGCCCCTGCCCCCAAATCTCACCACGACCAAAGGCCATCAGGGATTGCGTCAGCTGGTAGCCGCTACCAAACGGATCCTCCCAGGGGTTCCAGAAAGAGGTTACGCGACGGATACGATACGGTTCGGCGAGGATCAGCAGCACCACCGCCGAGATCCCCATGCCGATGATGGCGATGAACTGCCACAATTTTGCACCAGCCAGAAACAGCATCGCCAGCGTGGTAACAAACAGCACCACCACCGTACCGAGGTCAGGCTGCGCCAGCAGTAGCACCGCCAGCACCAGGATCACGCCCATCGGTTTTAAGAAGCCGCGCAGGTTGTTACGCACCTCATCCACCTTACGTACCAGGTAGTTGGCGAGATAACAGAACAGCGACAGCTTGGTAAATTCCGCCGGCTGAATACGCAGCGGGCCCAGTGCAATCCAACGCGATGCCCCGTTAACCGAGCTGCCTACCACCAGTACGATCAGCAACATGATGATCGAGGCGATCAACATGGTGGTGCTGTACTTTTGCCAGAATTCCATCGGCAGACGTAGCGTGACCATCGCCAGACAGAACGCCAGGAAGATATACAGCGCATCACGTTTGGCGAACAGGAAAGGATCGCCCGCCAGACGTTGCCCAACGGGCATTGACGCCGATGTCACCATCACAAAACCAATCGCTGCCAGACCAAACGTCAGCCACAGCAACATGCGGTCATACATGATCAGGCTGTCCGCGTCTTTATCACGCGACGCCATCACCCAGCCTTTAAGCGCCGCGAAGATCCACGCCAGGACACCCCATCCCGGTATGCGCGGCATTCTCAGACGAGGGAGAGATAAACGCATCAACCCAACTCCTTCGCCAGGCGGGTAAAGACATCGCCACGCTGCTCAAAGTTTTTAAACTGGTCGAGGCTGGCGCAGGCCGGCGACAGCAACACCATATCGCCCGGTTTAACGCGCGGCGCGAGCAGACGCATCGCCTGCTCCATGGTTTCAGTTTGCTCGGCAACGTCTGGTCGCAGAGCGGCAAGCTGCGCCCCATCGCGACCAAAACAGTAAAGACGAATACGATCGCCAACCAGATAACGACTGAGCGGAGAAAAATCAGCGGATTTCCCGTCCCCGCCCAGCAGCAGATGCAGCGTGCCGTCAACGTGCAGGCCATTCAGCGCCGCTTCAGTACTGCCGACGTTGGTGGCTTTAGAATCGTTAATCCAGCGTACGCCGTTATGTTCCAGCACAACCTGAAAACGATGCGCCAGTCCGGTAAAGGTGGTTAGCGCTTTCAGACTGGATGCCCGCGGCAGGCCAGCCGCATCCGCCAGCGCCAGCGCTGCCAGAGCGTTGGTATAGTTATGCTGGCCGGAAAGCGTCATCTCTTTCACGTTCAGCACTTTTTCGCCCTTCACGCGCAGCCAGGTTTCGCCCTGCTGACGATTCAGGTGATAGTCACCCATATTGATGCCAAAGCTCACGCAGCGTTCATCAGCCCCGCGAACCGGCATCGTCAGCGCATCATCGGCGTTAACCACGCACACTTTCGCGTTCTCATAGACGCGCAGTTTCGCTGCACGGTACTGCTGCAACCCAAACGGGTAGCGATCCATATGATCTTCAGTCACGTTCAGAATAGTGGCCGCCACAGCCTGCAGGCTGGAGGTGGTTTCTAGCTGGAAGCTGGAGAGCTCCAGAACGTACAGCTCGCGTTCAGCATCCAGCAGCATCAGTGCAGGCAAACCAATGTTACCGCCGACGCCGACGTTCACCCCGGCCGCTTTTGCCATTTCACCGACCAGCGTGGTGACGGTGCTTTTACCGTTAGAACCGGTAATCGCCACGATCGGCGCCTGCGCTTCGCGACAGAACAGCTCGATGTCACCCACAATTTCAATCCCGGCATCAGCGGCCGCGCTCAGCGCAGGATGCGCGAGGGCAATACCAGGGCTGGCGACGATGAGATCGGCGGCCAGCAGCCAGTCATCATTCAGGCTGCCAACGTGGCGCTCAACCGCTTCCGGTAATTTATCCAGCCCCGGCGGCGTCATGCGGGTGTCCATCACCCGCGGCGTGACGCCACGCGCGAGGAAAAAATCCACACAGGACAGTCCGGTCAACCCCAGACCGATAATGACGACTTTTTTACCCTGGTAATCAACCATGATTAACGTACCTTCAGCGTTGCCAGGCCAATCAGCACCAGCATCAGCGAAATAATCCAGAAGCGCACAATCACGCGCGGCTCCGGCCAGCCTTTCAATTCATAGTGATGGTGGATCGGCGCCATACGGAAGATGCGCTGTCCGCGCAGCTTGAAGGAGCCCACCTGCAGGATCACCGACAGGGTTTCCACCACAAACACACCGCCCATGATCACCAGCAGGAACTCCTGGCGCAGCAGCACGGCAATAATACCCAGTGCGCCGCCCAGCGCCAGCGAACCGACGTCGCCCATAAAGACCTGTGCCGGGTAGGTGTTAAACCACAGGAAGCCTAATCCTGCCCCGACAATCGCCGTACAGACGATCACCAACTCCCCCGCATGGCGTAAATACGGAATATGCAGATAGTTGGCAAAGTTCATGTTCCCGGTCGCCCACGCCACCAGCGCAAAGCCAGCAGCAACAAACACGGTCGGCATAATAGCCAGGCCATCAAGGCCGTCGGTCAGGTTGACCGCATTGCCGGTACCGACAATCACGAAGTAGGCCAGCAGAACGTAGAACAGGCCCAACTGCGGCATGACGTCTTTAAAGAACGGCACGACCAGCTGCGTGGCGGGCGTATCTTTGCCCACCAGATACAGCGCGAAGGCCACGCCTAATGCAATCACCGACATCCAGAAGTACTTCCAGCGGGCGATCAGGCCTTTGGTGTCTTTACGCACCACTTTGCGGTAGTCATCGACAAAACCGATAATGCCGTAACCCACCAGCACCACCAGTACGCACCAGACGTAAGGGTTAGACGGGTAGGCCCACAGCAGAACGGAGATAACAATCGCGGTGAGGATCATAATGCCGCCCATGGTCGGCGTACCGCGCTTGCTGAAATGCGATTCTGGGCCGTCGTTACGCACAACCTGACCAAAAGACATTTTTTGCAGGCGGGCGATCATGCGCGGGCCCATCCACAACGAGATGAACAGCGCGGTCAGCAGGCTGACGATGGCGCGAAACGTCAGATAAGAGAAGACGTTAAAGCCGGAATAATATTTGACCAAATGTTCGGCCAGCCAAACTAACATGTTGCATTCTCCTGTAATGCGCGTACTACCTCTTCCATAGCGGCACTACGTGAACCTTTCACTAAAATCGTCATCACCTGATGCTCGGCAATCAATGTCTTAAGATGCGCGGCCAGCGCGGGTTTATCCGCAAAATGTTCGCCAACACCACTGGCATCGCTGATTGCCTGACTCAGTTTCCCTGTACTCAATACGCGGTCGATACCCGCCGCCTTCGCAGCCTCTCCTACCTGTATGTGACAGGCTTCGCTTTCCGCGCCAAGTTCTGCCATATCGCCCACCACCAGCACGCGATAGCCCGGCATTTCAGACAACACCTGTACCGCGGCGGTCATCGAACCGACGTTGGCGTTATAGGAGTCATCCAGCAGCAGCTGATTTTCGGCGAGCGGGATAGGGAACAGGCGTCCCGGCACTGCGTGTAACTCTTTCAGGCCAGTTTTAACCGCCTCATGCGTCGCGCCAACCGCCATGGAGAGCGCGGTGGCAGCCAGGGCATTGGCAATGTTGTGACGCCCCGGTAACGGCAGCAAAACATCAATGCTGCCCGTCGGCGTGTGCAGCGTAAACTCGGTGCCGTGTGACGTAACATGAATGTTGGTAGCAGAAAAGTCGCTGTTGGCCGCATTCGGCGAGAAGCGCCAGACGGTGCGATCGCCAATAATGCTCTGCCAGTTCAGCCAGTCGTTGTTATCGGCATTCATAATGGCGATACCGTTTTCCGCCAGGCCGGTAAAGATTTCGCCTTTTGCTTTGGCGACACCCGCCAGAGAACCAAACCCTTCCAGGTGAGCCGCCGCCAGGTTATTCACCAGCGCCGCTTCCGGTCGAGTTAATCCGACGGTCCAGGCAATCTCGCCCTGGTGGTTGGCACCAAGCTCAATCACCGCATAGTCATAATCGTTGTTCAGTCGCAGCAGCGTCATTGGTACGCCGATGTCGTTGTTCAGATTGCCCGCAGTGTATAACGTGTTCCCACACTGGCTGAGAATCGCGGCTGTCATCTCTTTGACAGAGGTTTTACCGGATGAACCGGTCAGTGCCACCACCCGGGCCGGAACCTGAGCGCGCACCCACGCCGCCAGCTCGCCAAACGCCAGGCGCGTATCCTTCACAATCACCTGCGGCAGAGAAACATCCAGCGGACGACTGACCAGCAGCGCTCCCGCCCCGTTCTCCTTCGCCTGTTGGGCAAAATCATGGGCATCGAAGCGTTCGCCTTTCAGCGCCACAAACAGGCAACCCGGCGTGACTTTACGCGTATCGGTGGTCACCGCATCAAGGGTCAGATCGCCCCCTTTCAGTTCGCCACCGAGGATCTCCGCCAACTGGCTGAGCGTTACGCTAATCATGCGATCACCCCCAGCAAACGAGCGGCCGTCACGCGGTCAGAATAGTCGAGGCGATGCGCGCCGACGATCTGGTAATCTTCGTGGCCTTTACCGGCCACCAGCACAACGTCGTTTTCTTTCGCCTGCATAATGGCGTTGGTGACCGCTTCAGCACGACCTTCCATCACCTTCGCGTGCCCGGCATCCAGCATACCGGCCAGAATGTCGTTAATGATGGCGCGTGGCTCTTCAGTGCGCGGGTTATCATCGGTGACCACCACAATATCGGCGAACTCTTCCGCGATGGCGCCCATCAGCGGACGCTTGCCTTTGTCGCGATCGCCGCCGCAGCCAAAGACGCACCACAGCTTACCGGAGCAGTGCAGACGTGCCGCCTGCAGCGCTTTTTCCAGCGCATCCGGCGTGTGGGCATAATCCACCACCACCGTTGTTTTGCCCGGCGCGCTGAACACTTCCATACGCCCGCAAACTGGCTGCAGACGTGCCGCCGTTTTCAGTAAATCCGCTAACGGGTACCCTAATGCCAGCAGCGTTGCCAGCGCCAGCAGCAGATTGCTGACGTTGAAGGCGCCCATCAGGCGGCTTTCAATTTCACCGTCACCCCAGGATGACGTAAAGCGGATCGTCGCGCCGCTGTCGTGATAATTCACCTCAACCGCTTTCAGCCAACGACCGTGGCAGTTCGGGTTAATATGGTCTTCCATCGAAACGGCGACCGCATCCGGCAATTTTGCCAGCCAGCGACGGCCGACTTCATCATCTGCATTGACGATGGCCTGACCGCAATGGTGCGTGGAGTACAGCAGCCACTTCGCGGCTTCGTAATGTTCCATATCACCGTGATAGTCGAGATGGTCACGGCTTAAGTTGGTAAATACCGACGCGGCAAACTTCAACGCTGCCACGCGATGCTGAACCAGACCGTGGGATGACACTTCCATCGCGCCTAACGTGGCACCCTGCTCAACCAGCCCCGCCAGCACATGCTGGACGTCAACGGCTGAACCGGTGGTATTTTCGGTCGGGATCACTTTGCCCAGCAGGCCATTGCCGACGGTCCCCATTACGGCGCTGGTTTCGCCCAACAGCTGGCTCCACTGCGCCAGCAGTTGGGTGGTCGTGGTTTTCCCGTTGGTGCCGGTGACCCCCACCAGACGCATAGTGTCAGAAGGCTCGTGGTAAAAACGGCCCGCCAGTGCTGATAAACGTTCGTTAAGCTGGCTCAGATAGATAACCGGTACGCCGTGCATTTCACGGATTTCACCGTCGGTTGCCTCATCTTTTGCCTCTGCAATAATGGCAGCCACACCTTGCGCTATCGCCTGCGGGATATATCGACGCCCGTCCGCCTGATGACCTACCACTGCCACAAAGAGATCGCCCGATGCAGCCACACGGCTGTCGAGCGTCATCTCCCGCAGTGCTCGCTCCGGTGCACCCGGCACCCATGGAGCAAGAAGGTCGCGCAAATTACGATCTGCCACCTGTCGCCTCGCCTTGATTATTCACAAAATCACTTTTATCGCTCGTTGTCAGCGCATCCGGCTCGATGTTCATGGTGCGCAGTACGCCGCCCATGATGGCACCGAAGACCGGCGCGGAAACGGCGCCACCGTAGTATTTACCCGCCTGCGGATCGTTGATAACAACCACCAGCGCGAAGCGCGGCTGACTCGCAGGCGCAACGCCTGCGGTATAAGCAATGTATTTGTTGATGTAGCGACCATCCGGCCCTACTTTTTTCGCCGTACCGGTTTTAATGGCGATGCGATAGCCTTTAATCGCCGCCTTCACGCCGCCGCCGCCGGGCAGCGCCACGCTTTCCATCATATGAACGACGGTACGTACGGTAGATTCCGGGAAGATACGCTCGCCCGGAACAGGAGGATCAACTTTGGTAATCGACAGCGGGCGATAAACGCCATAGCTGCCGATCGTTGCGTAGACTCGCGCTAACTGTAACGGGGTTACCATTAGCCCATAGCCGAAAGAGAAGGTGGCCCTCTCTATGTCAGACCACCGTTGTTTTTGAGGATATAAGCCACTGCGTTCTCCGACCAACCCCAAATTGGTCGCTTTTCCCAGCCCAAAACGTGAGTAAGTATCTACTAACGCTGAGGACGGCATCGCTAACGCCAGCTTGGAAACACCGACGTTACTCGACTTCTGTAGTACCCCGGTCAGGGTCAATTCGCTATAACGCGCCACGTCTTTGATTTCGTGGCCATTAATTCGATAGGGAATGGTGTTCAGCACGGTATTTTCACGCACCACGCCGCGCTGCAGTGCCGTCATCACCACCATCGGTTTAACCGTTGAGCCCGGTTCAAATACGTCGGTGATGGTACGGTTACGCATGACATCTTTTTGCGTACCGGAGAGATTGTTTGGGTTGTAGGATGGGCTATTCGCCATCGCCAGCACTTCGCCTGTGTTGACGTCTACCAACACGGCGCTACCTGATTCCGCTTTGTTAAACGCGACGGCGTTGTTCAGTTCGCGATAGACCAGTGCCTGCAAGCGCTCATCAATACTCAGCGCCAGGTTATGTGCCGCCTGACTGTCTGTTGAAGAAATATCTTCAATCACGCGGCCATAGCGGTCTTTACGCACCACGCGCTCGCCCGGCTGACCGGTGAGCCATTTATCAAAACTCTTCTCAACGCCTTCAATGCCCTGGCTGTCGACGTTGGTAAAACCGATGAGGTGAGCGGTCACTTCCCCGGAAGGATAGTAACGGCGGGATTCTTCGCGCAGATGAATCCCCGGCAGCTTGAGTTTTTTGATGTAGTCGGCCATGTCAGGGTTGACCTGGCGTGCGAGGTAGATAAAACGCCCTTTCGGGTTGGCATTGATGCGAGAAGCCAGTTGGTCGAGCGGGATGTTCAGCGCAGTCGACAGCGCTCGCCAGCGTTCGCCAACGCTTACGCCACCCGCATCATGCACTTCTTTTGGATCGGCCCAGATGGCCTTCACCGGCACGCTCACCGCCAGCGGACGGCCGGAACGGTCGGTAATCATGCCACGTGACGTGGAGACTTCCTGGACGCGCAAGGAGCGCATGTCGCCCTGACGCACCAGCATGTCAGGCGCAATAATTTGCAGCCACGCAACGCGTCCCAGCAGGAAGCACAGCGCCAGCAAAATACAGCCGCACAGTAACGCAAAACGCCAACTGATAAAGTTGGCTTGTTCTTCCTGGCGTTTTGGTTTGAGCGTCTTTGCCGCTGCTTTCATGCGTCGCGTTTATCCTTATTTTTGTACAACGATATTTTCTTGTGAGGGATCGACATGCTGCAACTGCAGCTTTTCCGTTGCGATCCGTTCAACACGGCTATGGTCACCGAGAGCGTTCTCTTCGAGGATCAGGTTACGCCATTCGATATCCAGTGCATCGCGTTCCAGAACTAACTGTTCACGCTGTGCGGTCAGTAACCGCGTATGGTGCGCGGTCGTCACGACGGTGACCGCCGTCAAAATAATGCAAATGAACAGGCAGAGTGGCAGCTTCCCGAACCGCAAAAGATCGTCACCGATCACGCCAGGCAAAGCATGGCGCTCGTTACTTCCTATCGATCCTTTAACTTTGCTGAGGGCTTCTGTCACTCTGCTGATCATGCGTTCGTCCTCTCTGCAATGCGCAGAACTGAACTACGGGCACGAGGATTTTCTGCGACCTCTTCTTCACCCGGCATCAACTTGCCTAATGCTCTCAACTCACGGCCGCCCAGCTTTTGGATCTGCGCTTCGGTCATCGGGATCCCCGCCGGAACCTGAGGACCGCGACTTTGTTCGCGCATAAAGCGCTTCACAATACGGTCTTCAAGCGAGTGGAAACTGATGACAGAAAGGCGACCACCTGGAGCCAGCACGCTGAGCGAGCTTTTTAGCGCCTGCTCTATCTCCTCCAGTTCACTGTTCACCCAAATGCGCACCGCCTGGAAGGTACGGGTCGCGGGATGTTTGAATTTGTCTTTTACCGGCATGGCCGCCGCAATGACTTCCGCCAGTTGTTTGGTGCGGGTCATCGGTTCAACGCGGTTACGCTCGACAATGGCGCGAGCAATGCGTTTGCCAAAGCGTTCTTCGCCAAAGGTTTTAATCACCCAGGCAATATCCGCTTCATCTGCCGTTTGCAGCCACTCGGCGGCTGACTGGCCGCGCGTTGGGTCCATACGCATGTCCAACGGACCGTCACGCATAAACGAAAAGCCGCGCTCCGCATCGTCTAATTGCGGAGAAGAGACACCAAGATCGAGAAGGATGCCATCGATCTTACCGGTTAGCCCGCGCTCACTCACGTACTCAGCCAGCGCGGAGAAAGGTCCATGAATGATGGAGAAGCGGGGGTCGTTAATGCTCTGAGCCACCGCAATGGCCTGCGGATCGCGATCGATAGCCAGCAAACGCCCCTCTTCGCCAAGCTGCGAGAGGATCAGTCGTGAGTGACCGCCGCGACCAAATGTCCCGTCAATGTAGATGCCGTCCGGACGAATATTCAGACCGTTTACGGCCTCATCCAGCAACACCGTTGTATGTTTAAAATTTTCCATCATCTTATAGAGACAAATCCTGCAATCGTTCCGACAGCGCGCCGGTAACAGATTGCTCAGCGTCGATATCTTCCTTGACCTGTTGATACCAGGTCGTTTCATCCCACAGCTCAAATTTGTTGAACTGCCCAACCAGCATCACTTCTTTTGTTAACCCTGCATGTTGCCGCAAAATGGGTGCTATCAGTAATCGACCGGCGCTATCCATCTGACATTCACTGGCATGCCCCAACAGCAGGCGCTGTACGCGGCGCTCGACCGGATTCATGCTGGACAGACGAGATAGCTTCTGCTCGATAATTTCCCATTCAGGCAGGGGGTAAAGCAGCAGGCACGGGTGATGGATGTCAATGGTGCAAACCATTTGACCGGTAGCACTCTCGAGCAGTTGATCCCGATACCGGGTAGGCACTGATAAGCGCCCTTTACTGTCGAGATTAACTAACGTCGCTCCCCGGAACATGCCAGTCTCACCCCCGATTACCACTTTGTCCCACAAAATCCCACTTATAAGGAGTTTACGGAGCGGAGGAAAACCTTGTCAAGCAAGTCACGGCGCTTAGCGGAGCAAAAAACCCAATGTTTACGGCCAATATCAGCGTTGAACAAATTCCGTACAGCGAACGAAGCAAATTAACGTCATGAATATTTGTAAGAAAAAAATCCAACAACTCATCATTGTTTAAAACAACTCAATATCATCTCGAGAAAATATAAAGTGTCAGTTTGCGACGCGAGCGGCATTTTAGGACAATATGCAGCGAGATAACAGTACCAGTTGATCGGTCTGTACGCCTTGTACGACCAAGGCAGGCGAGAAAAATCTGCAATACGGAAGCAAAGTGTTTGTTAATTCGGCAAATCCACACAACCATGTAACAAAATAATACAATCGTAACGCGTCGTTACGTATCAATAACGTAAAAAGGGTGGGTTGCGTTTTTAATCACGATATATAGAAATTGAATTTCAGATAATTCTAAAGAATATTCTTAAATATAATGAGGTTATTTCTGATAATTGAATAAATGACCGCGCCAGAAGGTTATCGCCTTCCAGCGCGTCCAGCAGAACACCTTAACTCCGACTGAGAATACCGCGGCGATACAGGTTACGCTTGATGCGCGTTAAGCCTGGTTTTGGCTTACGCGGCTCATCCAGACTGGCCAACACGATTTCCAGTACGCGCTCTGCAACGTCGCGATGACGTTGCGCCACCGCCAGTACCGGGCACTGTAGGAAGTCGAGCAATTCATGATCGCCAAAGGTAGCAATCGCTAAATCAGACGGTAGCTGCCCGTCACGACGTAATGTCACATCCATCACGCCCTGTAAAAGCGCAAAGGAAGTGGTAAACAACGCCTGTGGCATCGGGTGCGTTTCCAGCCATTTATCAAACAGCTGCGCGGCGGCTTCCCGCTCATAACTGTTGGCATACAGGAAATTCACTTCACGCGGATCGTCCTTCCACGCGGTACGAAAACCCTGCTCGCGCAGGAAACTCACAGATAATTCCGGCAACGCACCGAGATAAAGGACGGTATCAGCCGGGAACTTACGCAATTCTTCCGCCAGCATTTCTGCATCGTCCTGATCGGCCCCGACAACGCTGGTGAAATGTTCACGATCCAGCGCGCGGTCTAACGCCACAATCGGGAATGCGCTGTTAGCCCAGCGCTGGTAAAACGGATGCTCTGGCGGCAAAGAGGTCGACACAATAATGGCATCAACCTGGCGTTGTAATAGATGTTCAATACAACGCATTTCGTTATCTGGCTGATCTTCAGAGCAGGCAATCAGCAGCTGATAGCCACGCTGACGCGCCTGGCGCTCCAGATAGTTGGCTATCCGGGTATAACTTGTATTCTCCAGATCCGGGATCACCAGCCCGATAGAACGTGTGCGTCCAGCACGTAGCCCGGCTGCCACAGCATTTGGGTGGTAATTATGCTCGCGCACCACCGCCATGACTTTTTCAACCGTTTTGTCGCTTACGCGATATTGCTTTGCTTTGCCATTAATAACGTAGCTTGCAGTCGTTCGCGAAACGCCGGCCAGCCGAGCGATTTCATCCAGTTTCACAATTGCCCCTTGCGTAAAATGTACCAACCATAACCTTTGAGATGGCATGGGTTAAACTCTTAACATCTAAGCGCAGAATAATGACCGCGGCAACCGCTTTTGTCTCTGGTTACCGCTGATTTCTCAAAAAAAAGCCCAACCGGTAGCATTGGGCTCACGAATTAATAACTGGGCCATGATTAGCGCATGATTTTATCACCGCGAGAAAGCCCCACCACGCCGGAGCGCGCAACCTCGACGATTTTCGCCACTTCACGCAATGTAGCCAGGAAAGCATCGAGCTTATCGCTGGTACCTGCCAGTTGTACGGTGTAGATGGACGGCGTGACGTCAATGATTTGCCCGCGGAATATTTCCGTATTGCGCACCACTTCTTCACGACCGTAACCGCTGGCCTGAATTTTCACCAGCATGATCTCTCGTTCAACATGAGCCCCCTGTCCCAACTCGCTTACGCGCAGGACATCCACCAGTTTGTGCAGCTGCTTTTCGATCTGCTCAAGGACCTTTTCATCACCCACCGTCTGGATCGTCATTCGCGATAACGTCGGATCGTCCGTCGGTGCGACGGTCAGGCTTTCAATGTTGTAACCGCGCTGAGCGAAGAGACCAATCACTCGTGACAATGCACCCGACTCGTTTTCCAGTAATACTGATAATATCCGGCGCATAATCAGGTCCTCTCCGTTTTGCTTAACCACATTTCATCCATACCGCCTCCGCGAATCTGCATCGGGTAGACATGTTCACTGCCATCAACGGTGACATCGACAAACACCAGACGATGGTTACGCACGTGTTCCAGCGCCTCAGCCAATTTGCTCTCGAGTTCATCCGGATGGTTTATCTGGATACCAATATGACCATATGCCTCGGCAAGACGTACAAAGTCGGGCAGCGACTGCATGTAAGACTGCGAGTGACGCCCGGAGTAAATCATGTCTTGCCACTGTTTAACCATGCCGAGGTAACGGTTGTTAAGATTGAGTACCAGCACCGGCAGCTCATATTGCAACGCCGTCGACAGCTCCTGGATATTCATCTGAATACTGCCATCGCCGGTGACGCACACCACCGTTTCATTCGGTAGCGCCATCTTTACGCCTAACGCTGCAGGTAAACCGAATCCCATGGTGCCGAGGCCACCGGAGTTAATCCAACGACGCGGCTTATCAAACGGGTAGTACAGCGCGGCAAACATCTGGTGCTGACCAACGTCCGAGGTTACATACGCATCCCCTTTCGTCAGACGCCAGAGGGTTTCAATGACAGCCTGCGGCTTAATGCTCTCACTTTGCGTGTCATATTTCAGACACTGGCGCGCACGCCACTGTTCTATCTGCTGCCACCAGTCGCGGTTATCATCAAGCGGTTGCTGCGATTTCTCCTGCGGTAACAGTTCCAGCATCTGATCCAACACCAGTCGGGCGTCGCCGACAATCGGGATATCCGCCGTGACGGTTTTGGAAATAGAGGTCGGATCGATGTCGATATGCAGCACGGTCGCATTTGGGCAATATTTTGCCAGGTTATTGGTTGTGCGATCGTCAAAGCGAACGCCAACGGCAAAGATCACGTCGGAATGATGCATGGTCATATTGGCTTCGTAGGTGCCATGCATCCCCAGCATGCCCAGCGCCTGACGATGCGTGGCTGGAAACGCGCCCAATCCCATCAACGAAGAAACAACCGGCAGGTTAAGCGCTTGTGCAATCTGGCCAAGTTGTTCATGACAGGCCGCATTGACCGCACCGCCGCCAACATATACCACCGGTTTTTTAGCCGCGACCAGCGTTTGTAGCGCGCGCTTTATTTGCCCCTTATGTCCGGTTGTCGTCGGATTATACGAGCGCATACTGACCGACTCCGGCCAGCTATACGGCAGTTTCTTTGCCGGATTCAGAATATCCTTTGGCAAATCCACGACCACAGGGCCTGGGCGACCGCTTGCCGCCAGCCAGAAGGCCTTTTTCAGGACCTGAGGAATATCTTCCGTTTGCTTAACGAGGAAGCTGTGCTTCACCACCGGACGAGAGATACCGACCATGTCGCACTCCTGAAAGGCATCGTAGCCAATCAGCGACGTCGCCACCTGCCCGGAGAGGATCACCAGCGGAATGGAATCCATATACGCCGTAGCAATACCGGTAATCGCATTGGTTGCGCCCGGCCCGGAGGTCACCAGAACCACGCCGACGTCACCCGTGGCACGCGCCAGACCATCGGCCATATGTACGGCGGCTTGTTCATGACGGACTAGCACATGATCGATTCCCCCGACCGTATGCAGCGCATCATAAATATCGAGGACCGCGCCCCCAGGATAACCAAATACCTGCTTCACACCCTGATCGATGAGCGATCGCACGACCATCTCGGCTCCAGACAACATCTCCATGGCTTGCCTCCACTCTTATAATGAATAACGGTTTAACAACACATTAACCGCTGAGGATGACGCATGGCAATTGACACCTAAGAGGGGGAATTCGCATGAATAAGAATAAAAAGGAGGTAAGCGCAGAATAAATGGAGATTTAAACCAGCATCCGCTAATGAAATGAGAAATAATCGCTTAAAAATGGAGACTTACAGCGATTAGTCTATTTTTTTACACTTTTGGACAGATGCAGAAAGACAAGTTCAGCACAAAATCTTAGATAAAAAGCCAAAAGCAGAATAAACCAGACATCTTGCCCGATTTATTCTGTCGAATACTACTGCTTACAGACGGAGACTAATAATTCTTCCATCCATTGGTGGCCTTTATCCCTGCCCGCAGCTTCATGCCAGGAAAGATAGCATGTACGGCTATTCAATTTTAACGGTAAAGGCAATATCTGTAGATCTAACTGCTCAGAGAATTCTTCCGCTAACCAACGTGGTGCAATAGACACCAGATGCGTTTGCGAAACAATATTCAACACGCTGATTAACGCCATACCTTGATAAGCGACACAAGATTGTTTATCCGCAGTGTCATACCAGGGTTGGCTAAATGATGCAAAGCGATCGAGAGAGACCACCGCATGCTGTTCATTATAAACATCGTTTTCCAATAATGGACCACTAATACGGGGGTGTTTTCTGCTCGCGACTAACACCATCTCGTCATTGAACAAGGGAATACTGGTGAATTCAGGGCGACGGAACTCTTCATAACTAATAACGAACTCCGTTTCCTGATAGCGTAATTGATGTTCGGTATTTTGATTGAGTGAAGATTTAAATGCGACATTAATGTTTGGCGCAACTTGCTCAACCCGATTATAAATCAAGGAGGTCAGAATATTATCCAATGGGCTGCATACGCAGAGGTTGAATACGCGCTCGCTACTGGCAGGCTCAAACCCCGAACCCGGCAGTTCATTCTGTACCAGTTGCAATGCCTGACGGACGGAGCCAAAAAGTTGGAAGGCCCGCGCTGTCGGCTGGATCCCACGGCCATAACGAACAAAAAGTTCATCATTGAACATAATTTTCAAACGCGCCACAGCATTACTGACTGCAGGTTGCGACATCCCCAGAGTATGCGCAGCGCGGGTAATATTTTGTTCCTGCATTACCGCGTCAAAGACGGTTAATAAATTAAGATCAACCATGCGAAGCTGCGGCTTTCCCATTGTTATAGGATTTGGTTTATCTATTATTTTCACTTCTGGCATATTTAACTCCACTGTCACTCTAAACTCCCTTTTCCCAGACGGAGTGAAGAAATAACCTCCGTTAATATGATTTACCATGCATATAAAATAAGAAAAAGGAAAAACATTAAAATTAGGAAAACATAAAGGTACGAACCTAAATGAACAGAAACCCAATGCGAGCGCAGTGTGGCAGATGTCACTGCACGATGATTCATATGTTTAAATTTCACGAACAATATAACCATAAGCACGACGAATACACAATCATACGTACGGTGAATATATATTTAAGATTTGATTAAATGTTTATATTATTAATACATTAAAAGTTAACATTAATTTATCAATCATTGAGAAGCGTGCCCCCTGCATTCATTCATGGACACTATAAAAACTGATAAATCATAAAGATAAAAAGTGTATCTACACCCCATCTCATCAGCATGCTGTCACAATAGTTGCAAACAAATATGCTCAAATATGTCAAAGCATGAAAAGTATGTACGAACGCACACTGATTTATTTTATGCTTCTCTAAAAATTCAGCACAATTCGCTTAGATTGCAAAGGTGTTTTTCTTCTGAATACGGACGTTTACGGGGAGCGGGGTTGACATCAGCTTTCATATCCAGTACCACTAAAAGCATATCGCATTCGCCTGGAGCCTGATTGATGACTTACATTGTTCGTTTTAACGGTCTACTACTACTAAACGCATCTTCGTTGCGCGGTAGACTGGTGAACGACATTTAGCATTACGTCAGCTCCAGTTAAGACAAAAACCCGCGCCGCTGCGCGGGTTTTTTTATGCTCGAAGCAAGGCGCCAAAAAAGACAAAGGACCTAAACCATGAGCCAGCAAGTCATTATTTTCGATACCACCTTACGCGATGGTGAACAGGCGTTACAGGCAAGCCTGAGTGTGAAAGAAAAACTGCAGATTGCTCTGGCTCTCGAGCGTATGGGCGTTGACGTGATGGAAGTCGGTTTCCCTGTGTCTTCGCCAGGTGATTTTGAGTCGGTACAGACCATTGCCCGACAGGTTAAAAACAGCCGCGTCTGCGCCTTAGCCCGCTGTGTGGAAAAAGATATCGATGTGGCCGCTGAATCCCTGAAGGTGGCTGAGGCTTTCCGCATTCATACGTTTATCGCCACCTCGCCGATGCATATCGCCACCAAATTACGTAGTACGCTGGATGAGGTTATCGAGCGGGCTGTATATATGGTTAAGCGTGCGCGTAATTACACGGATGACGTGGAATTCTCATGCGAAGACGCCGGCCGTACCCCTATTGCCGATCTGGCTCGCGTGGTAGAAGCGGCGATTAATGCCGGTGCCAAAACCATTAATATCCCCGATACCGTCGGGTACACCATGCCCTTCGAATTTGGCGCAATCATTTCCGGCCTGTATGAACGAGTGCCGAATATCGACAAAGCGATCATTTCCGTGCACACCCACGACGATTTAGGTCTGGGCGTCGGTAACGCGCTGGCCGCTGTTCATGCCGGTGCGCGTCAGGTCGAAGGGGCGATGAACGGGATCGGTGAACGCGCCGGTAACTGCTCGCTGGAAGAAGTGATCATGGCGATCAAAGTCCGCAAAGATATTCTGAACGTACAGACCCGCATTAATCATCAGGAAATCTGGCGTACCAGCCAGTTAGTCAGCCAAATCTGCAATATGCCGATTCCGGCCAACAAAGCGATTGTCGGTAGCGGCGCCTTTGCCCACTCCTCCGGTATTCATCAGGACGGCGTACTGAAAAACCGTGAAAACTACGAAATCATGACCCCGGAGTCCATCGGTCTGAACCAGGTGCAACTGAACCTGACGTCCCGTTCCGGACGTGCTGCGGTCAAACACCGTATGGATGAGATGGGCTATAAAGAGAGTGAATACAGCCTGGATAACCTGTACGACGCCTTCCTGAAGCTGGCGGATAAAAAAGGTCAGGTATTTGATTACGATCTGGAAGCGCTGGCCTTTATTAACAAACAGCAAGAAGAACCCGAACATTTCCGCCTGGATTACTTCAGCGTGCAGTCTGGCTCCAATGATATTGCCACCGCCTCCGTCAAGCTGGCCTGTGGCGAGAATGTGAAAGCCGAAGCAGCCAACGGTAACGGCCCGGTCGACGCCATCTATCAGGCTATCAACCGCATTACCGACTACAACATCGAACTGGTGAAATACAGCCTGACCGCAAAAGGCCACGGTAAAGATGCACTCGGTCAGGTAGATATCGTCGCCAACTTTAACGGCCGCCGCTTCCACGGCGTAGGTCTGGCAACGGATATTGTCGAATCCTCTGCCAAAGCGATGGTGCATGTACTGAACAACATCTGGCGCGCCGAAGAAGTCGAAAAAGAATTGCAACGCAAAGCTCAAAACAACGAGAACAACAAGGAAACCGTGTGATGTCGAAGAATTATCATATTGCTGTTTTGCCGGGTGACGGTATTGGCCCGGAAGTGATGGCGCAGGCTCTGAAAGTACTGGACGCGATTCGCACCCGTTTCGCTATGCGCATTACCACCAGCCACTATGACGTGGGCGGCGTTGCCATCGACAACCACGGTCAGCCGCTGCCACCCGCAACAGTTGACGGCTGTGAGCAGGCCGATGCCATTCTGTTTGGCTCCGTGGGCGGCCCGAAATGGGAAAACTTGCCGCCAAACCAGCAGCCGGAGCGTGGTGCCCTGTTGCCGTTGCGTAAACACTTCAAATTATTCAGCAACCTGCGCCCGGCTAAGCTGTACCAGGGGCTGGAAGATTTTTGCCCGCTGCGCGCCGATATTGCCGCCAACGGTTTCGACATCCTGTGCGTACGCGAACTGACGGGCGGGATCTACTTCGGTCAGCCAAAAGGCCGTGAAGGTAGCGGTCAACATGAAAAAGCCTTTGATACCGAGGTCTATCACCGTTTCGAGATCGAACGTATTGCGCGCATTGCATTTGAATCTGCCCGCAAGCGTCGCTGTAAAGTGACGTCGATTGATAAAGCCAACGTGCTGCAAACCTCGATTCTGTGGCGTGAAGTGGTCAATGAAATAGCCAATGAATACCCGGACGTTGTCCTGACGCATATGTATATCGACAACGCCACCATGCAGTTGATTAAAGATCCGTCTCAGTTTGACGTGCTGCTGTGCTCCAACCTGTTTGGTGACATCCTGTCCGATGAATGCGCGATGATCACCGGCTCCATGGGCATGCTGCCGTCTGCCAGCCTGAATGAGCAGGACTTTGGCCTGTACGAGCCCGCCGGCGGCTCAGCACCGGATATCGCCGGTAAAAACATTGCCAACCCGATTGCCCAGATTTTGTCACTGGCGCTGTTGCTGCGCTACAGCCTGGACGCCAATGATGCAGCAGCAGCCATTGAAAGCGCCGTTAACCGCGCATTAGCAGAAGGTATTCGCACCGGTGATTTAGCCCGTGGCACAGCCGCAGTCAGTACCGATGAGATGGGCGATATCATTGCTCGCTACGTCGCAGAAGGGGTGTAATCATGGCTAAAACGTTGTATGAAAAGTTGTTCGATGCGCACGTCGTGTATGAAGCGCAGGACGAAACGCCGCTGCTGTATATCGACCGCCATCTGGTGCACGAAGTGACCTCACCGCAGGCATTCGACGGCCTGCGGGCGCATAACCGCCCGGTTCGCCAGCCGGGCAAAACCTTCGCCACCATGGATCATAACGTCTCGACGCAAACCAAAGACATTAACGCCTCCGGTGAAATGGCGCGCATCCAAATGCAGGAGCTGATCAAAAACTGCAATGAGTTCGGCGTCGAACTGTACGATCTGAACCACCCTTTTCAGGGCATCGTCCACGTGATGGGACCCGAGCAAGGTGTGACCTTACCGGGTATGACCATTGTCTGCGGTGACTCCCACACCGCCACACACGGTGCGTTCGGCGCGCTGGCGTTTGGTATCGGGACCTCAGAAGTCGAACACGTGCTGGCCACGCAAACCCTGAAGCAAGGGCGCGCCAAAACCATGAAGATCGAAGTTAATGGCACGGCAGCACCAGGAATTACAGCCAAAGATATCGTGCTGGCGATTATCGGTAAAACCGGTAGCGCAGGCGGTACCGGGCACGTGGTTGAGTTTTGCGGCGATGCCATCCGTGCCCTGAGCATGGAAGGTCGTATGACCCTGTGTAATATGGCAATCGAAATGGGGGCCAAAGCGGGTCTGGTCGCACCGGATGAAACCACCTTCAACTATGTACAGGGACGTTTGCATGCCCCTAAAGGTCAGGATTTTGCCGATGCCGTCGCCTGGTGGAAAACGCTGAAAACCGACGACGGAGCGACGTTTAATACCACCGTCACCCTGCAGGCAGAAGAGATTGCTCCGCAGGTCACCTGGGGCACTAACCCAGGCCAGGTAATCGCCGTGAACGATAACATTCCCGACCCCGCGTCGTTTAGCGATCCGGTTGAACGCGCATCAGCAGAAAAGGCGCTGGCCTATATGGGGCTGAAACCGGGCATTCCGTTGACGGAAGTGGCTATTGATAAAGTGTTTATCGGCTCCTGCACCAACTCGCGTATTGAAGATTTACGCGCCGCAGCTGAAATCGCCAAGGGCCGCAAGGTCGCGCCGGGCGTGCAGGCACTGGTGGTGCCGGGTTCGGGTCCGGTTAAAGCCCAGGCAGAAGCAGAAGGTCTGGATAAGATTTTCATTGAAGCCGGTTTTGAATGGCGCTTACCGGGTTGCTCAATGTGCCTGGCGATGAACAACGACCGTCTGAATCCGGGCGAACGCTGTGCTTCCACCAGCAACCGTAACTTTGAAGGTCGTCAGGGGCGCGGGGGGCGTACGCACTTAGTCAGCCCAGCCATGGCTGCTGCCGCCGCCGTAACCGGTCATTTTGCCGACATTCGCCGCATCAAATAAGGAAACTACCATGGCAGAGAAATTTACCCAGCATACCGGCCTGGTTGTCCCCCTGGATGCCGCCAACGTCGATACGGATGCCATTATTCCCAAACAGTTTTTGCAGAAAGTGACGCGCACCGGTTTTGGTGCGCACCTGTTCAACGACTGGCGCTTTCTCGATGAGAACGGCCAGCAGCCTAACCCGGAATTCGTGCTGAATTTCCCGGAATACAAAGGGGCGTCTATTCTGCTGGCGCGAGAAAACTTTGGCTGCGGATCCTCGCGCGAACATGCACCGTGGGCGCTGACCGATTACGGATTCAAAGTGGTGATCGCGCCAAGTTTCGCCGACATCTTCTACGGCAACAGTTTTAATAACCAACTGCTGCCGGTGAAATTAAGCGACGACGAAGTGGATGAACTGTTCACGTTGGTACAGGCCAATCCGGGGATCCGTTTTGAGGTGGATCTGCAGGCACGGGTGGTGAAGGCTGGCGATAAAGCGTATCCGTTTGAAATCGACGCCTTCCGCCGCCACTGCATGCTGAACGGTCTCGACAGCATCGGGCTGACGTTGCAGCACGAGGACGCGATCTCGACTTACGAGGACAAACAGCCGGCGTTTATGCGCTAGTCATTGTGATGCCGGATGCGCTGCGCTTATCCGGCCTACAAGCGCGCTCCAATTGTAGGCTGGATAAGGCGTTTACGCCGCCATCCGGCGAGCACAGCGACGCCGGGACTGTACCGGACTAGACGTCTTTCACCCGTCCAGTCATCACCAGCGTAACTACCGAAATCGCCGCAATCACCCAGTAGACGGCATAATGCCCGTAGCTTTGCGCCACCGCTCCCTGAATCACCCCCGCCAGAATCACCCCCGTGGAGATACTGTTGGTAAATAAGGTGGTGGCTGAACCCGCCCTGCCCGGCATCAGATCCTGAAACCACAGCATGCCTATTCCGGCAACAATCCCGATGAATACCGCATTAAACAGCTGCAGGACCAGTAGCGCCGTATGGCTATGGAAGAAGATAAGCCCAAGGTAAAACAGCACGCCTGCCGCCACGGCGGTTATCATCATCCGCCGCTTACCAAAACGCTTCACGTAGTAACCCGCCAGAATCATTGCCGGAATTTCCAGCCCGGCGGCGGTGCCCATCAGGATCCCTGCCAGTTTGTCCGGTAGTCCCAGTTCAAGGCTAATCCACAGCGGCATATCGATAATGTACATGGTGTTGCAGGTCCACATCAGCGTGGAGGCAATAAACAACATGCGCACATTTTTGTCCTGCCAGCCGCCGGTCTGCTCAAGCGGGACATCGACAGGCTGCTCGACCCGCGCCGCCGACGGCAGTATCAGCGCGATCAGCACCAGGCTAACGGCAAATATCCCGGCAGCAATCGAAAACATCATCGTGAAGCCGTAATTTAACGCCAGCATAAACGCCAGCGGCGGCCCAATCACCCACGCCAGCGAAAGCTGCGCACGCATCACCGAGCTGAACATCACCACTTCTCGCGCCGAGTTATCGGCATACTCCCGCGCCAGCGCAAACAGCTGCGGCATGGCGGTATTTGCCAGCGAAGCCAGCAGCACCCCGCAGGTGATCAGCGTTAAATAGTGGCGGTTAAAAGCAAACAGCAAAGCATTGCCAATCGCCATCAGACAGCAGAACATGATCAGCTTACGCCGATCGCCCCGACTGTCGGATCGTTTCGCCAGACCAAGGCTGACCGCGATCCCGGCGATCGCATTGACGGTGTAAAACAGCCCAACCCAAAATGGCTGTGCCCCCACCTCGCGACTTAGAAACAGGCTCAGCGTGGGTGCCTGTAACGCGCCCGCTACGCCCATCATAAAGGCAACCAGCATAAACGCCGCATACACGCCGTTGAGGCGCCGTCCCATGGTCATAATCCAGAGCATATCTTTCCTTTTAAGCGCAGCGGAAACGAAAAAAGCCAGCAGATAATACCTGCTGGCGGGTGAACGAGGCTGTATCCTGCCATTATATCTGGCATCGACGCTGGGTAAAAAACGCATAATCCAGGCGGAGGGCGCTGGGTATAGAAACCTATTCCCAAGCCTGACAACGCAGAGTATGCGTTTTTTACACGCGTCCCAGAGGGCTGGGGCTATTTTTTCACATAGCTGTGTTGCTCACACCTTATTTGGTTCACCAAATTTCACTGTTCGCGCCTTGCCATGTGAAAAAATAGCCACCAGCGATGCTCAGAGATAATGGCAGGATACAGCCTGCACCAATACTCAGTCACACATGATGTCTGCAATTCCCAATTCAGAGGTCAGTCTTGCAACTCCCACTGCATCAGTTCATCGAGCATCTTTAAGCGCTGCGGGGCACTCAGGCAAGCCAACCAGGACAAACGCGTTGTCGAGGTAAAGTACTTTAAATAGAACTGACGCATAGATGACCCCTTCGTTGTCTCATCGCTTCATCGGAATTCATTATTGGCTTAATATGGGGATAATAAAATTGCTGAGTTTTCCGTGGGAGTTCCCCTTTTATGTCTTCAGGTCGTTTGCAACAACAGTTTATCCGCCTGTGGCAATGCTGCGACGGCAAAACGCAAGACACCACACTGAACGAGCTGGCAGAGTTGCTCAGTTGCTCGCGCCGCCATATGCGCACCCTTCTCAACACCATGCAGGAACGCGGCTGGCTAACGTGGGAAGCCGAGGTCGGTCGCGGCAAACGTTCACGCCTGACCTTTCTCTATACCGGGCTGGCGCTCCAGCAGCAGCGGGCGGAAGACCTGCTGGAACAGGATCGCATTGATCAACTGGTGCAACTGGTCGGCGATAAAACAGCCGTGCGACAAATGCTGGTTTCCCATCTGGGCCGCAGCTTTCGCCAGGGGCGGCACATCATGCGCGTCCTTTACTATCGCCCGATGCACAATCTGCTCCCCGGTACGGCACTACGCCGTTCCGAAACCCATATCGCCAGGCAAATCTTCAGCGCCTTAACCCGCGTAAATGAGGAAAATGGGGAACTGGAAGCCGACATTGCCCACCACTGGCAACAAATTTCGCCGCTGCACTGGCGGTTCTTCCTGCGTCCTGGGATCCATTTTCATCATGGTCGCGAGCTGGAAATGGAGGATGTGATCGCCTCACTGGGGCGGATCAACAGCCTGCCTCTGTACTCGCACATTACGCAAATTGCCTCCCCCACGGCGTGGACGCTGGATATCCATCTGGCGCAACCTGATCGCTGGTTGCCGTGGCTACTGGGACAGGTCCCCGCCATGATCCTGCCGCGCGAATGGGAAACGCTGAATAACTTTTCCAGCCACCCGATTGGCACCGGTCCCTATGCGGTCGTCCGCAATACGAGTAACCAGCTAAAAATTCACGCTTTTGATGATTACTTTGGTTACCGGGCGCTGATTGACGAAGTGAACGTGTGGGTGTTACCGGACATCGCCGAAGAGCCTGGCGGCGGACTCACGCTCAAAGGCCCGACGGAAGATGAAAAGGCCATCGAAAGTCGGCTGGAGGAAGGGTGTTATTACATGCTGTTTGATTCCCGCGCCCATCGCGGAGCCAATCAGGAGGTGCGCGAATGGGTAAGCCGCATACTCTCGCCGACGAATTTAATTTTTCAGGCTGACGAGCAGTATCAACGACACTGGTTTCCCGCGTACGGATTACTGCCTCGCTGGCATCACGCCAGGCCAGGACTCGGTGAAAAACCGGCGGGACTGGAAACACTGACGCTCACCTACTATCGCGATCATATCGAGCATCGGGTGATTGCGCAGATCATGAAAACATTGCTGGCGGAGCATCAGGTACAGCTGAATATTCAGGAGATCGACTACGATCAATGGCACGCAGGCGAGACCGTCAGCGATATCTGGCTCAACAGCGCCAACTTTACCTTACCGTTGGACTTCTCGCTGTTCGCCCATTTGTGCGAAGTCCCGCTGCTGCAAAACTGTCTTTCTCTGGACTGGGAAAGCGACGCCGCCCGCTGGCGCACCGGCGAGATGAGCCTTGCGGCATGGTGTCAGCAACTGCTTGCCAGTAAAGCCATTGTGCCGCTGATCCACCACTGGCTGATCATTCAGGGGCAGCGCAGTATGCGCGGGTTACGCATGAATACGCTCGGCTGGTTTGATTTTAAATCAGCATGGTTTGCACCGCCGGACCCGTAGATCCGGCTCTTGATTGCCGCATAGCAACAAAATCATTACACTAACGCCGTTCTCAACGGGGTGCTAAATAAAAAACATACACAAAATCATTCATGATGCCTCAAGGCGGCAAGCGAGTGAGTCCCCAGGAGCATAGATAACTATGTGACTGGGGTGAGCGAGCGCAGCCAACACAGAGGCAGCGTGAATGATGAAGTGTATGGGCTGAGAGATACCCGTCGAACCTGATCCGGATAATGCCGGCGAAGGGATTTGAGGCTTATCTCAAGTCCTTTGCCACCCAACTCTTGAGGTGCAAAGTGTTTAAAAAATGTCTTCCGCTTTTACTGCTGTGCGCAGCGCCTGCCTTCGCCAAACCCGTTTTGACCGTCTATACCTACGACTCGTTCGCCGCCGACTGGGGCCCCGGTCCAACCATCAAAAAAGCCTTTGAAGCCGACTGCAACTGCGAACTAAAGCTGGTGGCGCTGGAAGATGGCGTCTCGCTGCTTAACCGCCTGCGTATGGAAGGAAAAAACAGTAAAGCTGACGTGGTACTCGGGCTGGACAACAACCTGCTCGACGCGGCAATGCAGACCAAACTGTTTGCCAAAAGCGGCGTGGCAAGCGATGCCATCAACGTCCCTGGCGGCTGGAAAAATGACACCTTTGTGCCGTTTGATTACGGCTATTTCGCCTTCGTGTATGACAAAAACAAGCTGAAGAATCCGCCAAAGAGCCTGAAAGAACTGGTCGAAAGCGATCAGAAATGGCGCGTGATTTATCAGGACCCGCGCACCAGCACGCCGGGTCTGGGACTGCTGCTGTGGATGCAGAAAGTGTACGGCGATAAAGCGCCGGAAGCCTGGCAGAAACTGGCGGCTAAAACCGTCACCGTCACCAAGGGCTGGAGTGAAGCCTACGGTTTGTTCCTGAAAGGTGAAAGCGATCTGGTGCTGAGCTATACCACCTCTCCGGCGTATCACATCATCGAAGAGAAGAAAGATAACTACGCCGCCGCCAATTTTAGCGAGGGACACTATTTGCAGGTGGAGGTCGCCGCACGTACCGCCGCCAGCAAACAGCCCGAACTGGCGGAAAAATTCCTGACATTTATGGTTTCTCCGGCGTTCCAGAACGCAATCCCCACCGGCAACTGGATGTATCCGGTAACCCAGGTCACGCTTCCTCCTGGCATTGCACAACTGGAAAAACCGTCCACCGCGCTGGAATTCACCCCACAACAGGTAGCAACTCAACGTCAGACATGGATTAACGCATGGCAACGCGCCGTCAGCCGTTAATTCCCGGCTGGCTGCTCCCAGGGCTTTCGGCCGCTACGCTGATAGTGGCCGTCGCCCTGGCGGCGTTTCTGGCGTTGTGGCTGAACGCCCCTCAGGGAGACTGGCTCGCGCTGTGGCAGGACAGCTACCTGTGGCACGTGGTGCGTTTTTCCTTCTGGCAGGCATTTTTATCCGCTGCGCTGTCGGTGATCCCGGCAATCTTCCTTGCCAGGGCGCTTTATCGTCGCCGTTTCCCTGGGCGTATAGCGCTGCTGCGCCTGTGCGCAATGACGCTGATCCTGCCGGTGCTGGTCGCCGTCTTTGGCATCCTTAGCGTCTACGGTCGTCAGGGCTGGCTGGCCTCACTTTGGCAGGCTCTCGGCCTGGAGTGGACGTTTTCACCGTACGGTCTGCAGGGCATTCTGCTGGCACACGTCTTTTTCAACCTGCCGATGGCCAGCCGTTTACTGCTGCAGTCGCTGGAGAATATTCCCGGCGAACAGCGGCAGCTCGCCGCGCAGCTAGGTATGCGCGGCTGGCATTTCTTCCGCTTCGTTGAATGGCCGTGGCTGCGCCGCCAGATCCCTCCGGTAGCGGCGCTCATCTTTATGCTGTGCTTCGCCAGTTTTGCTACCGTGCTGTCGCTCGGCGGCGGGCCGCAGGCAACCACCATCGAGCTGGCTATCTATCAGGCGCTGAGCTTCGACTACGATCCCGCCCGCGCCGCCATGCTGGCGCTGATCCAGATGATTTGCTGCTTAGGACTGGTGCTGCTCAGCCAGCGCATGAGTCGAGCGATAGCCCCCGGTACCACGCTGGTACAAGGCTGGCGCGATCCCGACGACCGCCTGCACAGCCGTCTGACTGACACCCTGCTGATTATTCTGGCCTTGCTGCTGTTGTTGCCGCCGCTGCTGGCGGTAATTGTCGATGGTGTTAACCGTCATTTACTGGACGTGCTTGCGCAACCCATATTGTGGCAAGCACTGGGGACGTCGCTGCGTATTGCGCTGGCGGCAGGCCTGCTGTGCGTCATTCTCACCATGATGCTGTTGTGGAGCAGTCGCGAGCTACGGGCACGGCAGCAAGTTTTAGCCGGTCAGGCGCTGGAACTGAGCGGCATGCTGATCCTCGCCATGCCGGGCATCGTACTGGCAACCGGGTTCTTCCTGCTGCTCAATAACAGTATTGGACTGCCGGACTCTGCCGACGGCATTGTGATTTTTACCAATGCGCTAATGGCCATCCCTTATGCACTGAAAGTGCTGGAAAACCCGATGCGTGACGTGACCGCACGCTACAGCATGTTGTGCCAGTCTTTAGGCATTGAAGGATGGTCGCGGTTGAAAGTGGTTGAGCTGCGTGCGCTGAAACGTCCGCTGGCGCAAGCCATCGCCTTCGCCTGCGTCCTGTCGATTGGTGATTTCGGCGTGGTGGCGCTGTTCGGCAACGAAGACTTCCGCACGTTACCGTTTTACCTCTATCAGCAGATTGGCTCCTATCGCAGTCAGGATGGTGCAGTCACCGCGTTATTGCTGCTGATCCTGTGCTTTACGCTGTTTACTGTTATTGAGAAATTACCGGGTCGACATGTTAAAACTGATTGATATTACATGGCTGTATCACCATTTGCCGATGCGCTTTTCGCTATCGGTCGCGCGGGGTGAACAGGTCGCCATACTCGGACCGAGCGGGGCGGGCAAAAGCACGCTATTGAACCTGATTGCCGGTTTTCTGGCACCGGCCAGCGGCACAATGATGATTGGGGGTGAGGATCACACCACCACGCCGCCCTCTCGGCGTCCGGTTTCCATGCTGTTTCAGGAAAACAATCTGTTCAGCCACCTGAGTGTGCAACAGAACATCGCCCTCGGCCTTAACCCGGGGTTAAAGCTGAACGCACAGCAGCGGGAGAAAATGCACCACATTGCTCAACAAATGGGGCTCGACACGCTGCTGGAAAGACTTCCTGGCGAGCTTTCCGGCGGGCAACGCCAGCGTGTAGCGCTGGCGCGCTGCCTGGTGCGGGAACAGCCCGTGTTGCTGCTCGATGAACCGTTCTCTGCACTCGACCCCGCCCTGCGTCAGGAGATGCTCACACTGGTGGCCGACGTGTGTCGTGAAAAGCAGCTGACGCTGCTGATGGTGTCCCACAGCGTAGAAGACGCCGCGCGCATTGCGCCACGCTCAATCGTGGTCGCCGACGGGCGCATTGCGTGGCAAGGTAAAACGGAGGCGTTGTTGAGCGGTCACGCCAGCGCCTCGGCGCTGTTGGGCATCAAAACCGGATGATAGATTGCGAGATTTTGTAGGCCGGATAAGCATCAGCGCCATCCGGCAAAATCAGCCCTAATAGCCCACCACTTTGCGCAGGATATCGATATACACCGGCATCAGCGGATGGCGGATCAGTGCGACCAGCGCCACCACGCCGATCCCGAGAACAAGCGGCGCCAGATACAGCAGTCGACCTCGCGGCAAATAAACGGTTAAGCGATCAACAGCCGCTTTGCCGCTACGCCATAGCCGCCAGCACAGCCATCCCCCGACCCACAGTAATAGTGCGGTCGCCAGCAATAGCCATTTGAAATCGCCGCTCTGTACATCTGAGGGAATATCAATTGCCGCGCCCGCCAGGATACCTGGTAGAAAATAAAACGGCGGCCACAATACGCAGCCAATGATATTAGGCACTATAAATTTAGCGACAGGCAGATCAAGCATCCCCGCCACCATTGGCACCAGCGGACGCGTCGGACCCACAAAACGCCCCACCAAAATAGTAAACATGCTGTGCTGATGGAGCGCATGTTCAGTTTTATCCAGTAACGCCTTGTTCTTTTTCATAAAAGACCAGCGATGCAGCGGTTTTTTAAACCGCCAGCCCAGCCAGAAGGAGATCCAGTCACCCATCAGGCAGCCGACGATGCCCGCAAGCCAGGCATGCCAGAAGTTCAGTTCACCGCTGCCAATCAGCGCACCCAGTCCGGCCATCAGCACGGTACCGGGTAAAATTAAGCCCACCAGCGCCAGCGACTCCAGAAAAGCCACCAGCAGTACGGCTATCAATGAGTATACGGCGGACTGGAGAATAAAATGTTCCAGCAATGCTTGCATAATGTGTCCGTCAGATTTACGAAGCAAGGATTCTGATAACCCTTCTCAACTTCGTCAAGCCATCATTTGTCTGAATAGTTTGCGAGATATGACAACTTTTCGGACACATCATTCACTTTTTATTCACAGCCTGCGCGGAACTCGCTCGGGCTGGCGCCGGTACATTTTTTGAAAACGCGGGAGAAATAGAGCTGATCGTCAAACCCGACGTTGCGCCCGACGGTGGCGATCGGCATGCGCGTGGTGCTCAACAGGAGCTTCGCCTGGCTGATTCGCTGATCCTCACGCCAGCTGAGTACGCTGATGCCGAGCTGCTGGCGGAACAGGTGCGACAAACGAGACGGCGAAAGGCAGACATGCTGCGCGACGCTGGCAATATCAAAATTGCTGTCCGCCAGGCGATCGCTGATGTACTGACAGGCATCGCGCACGCGGTTATCCATGGGGGGATGCAGTGATTCGTTAATCGCTTCCATACGTCTGAGCAGCAGTTGCTCCAGCAAGTTGATCGCCAGCAACTCAGAGTAACGTCCCTCCCGTTGCCCGGCGCTGATTATCTGGCCGAACAGTTCGTTGAAGTGTGGCTGATGTGCTTCATCCGGGCGGAAAAAACCGGTTTGTGCAAAAATCGCCGGCCAGGTAAGCCACTCCTGCCAATAGGCGCGAGGTCGAAAGTAGACCCACTGGTGGTACCATTCGCTGGCATCGGGATGGCGACCGTAATGGTGAACTTCACCCGGCGGAAACAGCAAAATATCACCCGGTCGGCAAACAAACTGCTTGCCCTGATTGTTGATGACGCCTTCCCCACGAATGGTCAGGTTCAGGATATAGCCCTTCATTCCCAGTGGTCTGTCGATAAAAAAATCCAGGTACCCGTTCGCCTCAATAGGGGTTAATCCCGCCACTAAATGCGCGTTAAACGAGTAGCCCGGCAACAGGGGATCGTTTTGCGGTTCAGCCATAATTTCAATACTCCCGGTGTTCTGATAAGAAACCAATCGTCCATATTACGCAAGATATTGTCACCATCTCCCCTGTAGGCCGCTATGGTTTCAGTAATGGACCATCAACCCCGCATGCGAAAAGCATTTTGTAAAAAACATGTCCTGCGCCAACGATAAAAACGGCTAACAAAAGTGTCTATAACTACGGCAGAAATGTCCACATTGAATATTTGCACGGCGTCACACTTTGTGATGCCACAGCATTTTAGTCCATAAGATTAGCGGATCCTGCCTGACGGTTTTTACCCCCATTATCTACTGTTTATCCATACCCGTATTTTTGGATGGAGTAAGACGATGGCGATTGCAATTGGCCTCGATTTTGGTAGTGATTCAGTACGAGCTCTGGCGGTGGAATGTGCCACCGGCGAGGAGATCGCCACCAGCGTTGAGTGGTACCCACGTTGGCAGGAAGGGCAATATTGCGATGGCCCAAACAACCAGTTTCGCCATCACCCGCGTGACTACATTGAATCCATGGAAGCGGCGCTAAAAACCGTCCTCGCTGAACTGAGTACAGAACAACGTGCGGCAGTGGTCGGGATTGGCGTTGACAGCACCGGTTCAACTCCTGCGCCTATTGATGCCAACGGCAATGTACTGGCGCTGCGCCAGGAGTTCGCGGAAAACCCGAACGCGATGTTCGTCCTGTGGAAAGATCACACGTCAGTCGAAGAAGCCGAAGAAATCACCCGCCTGTGTCATACGCCGGGTAAGACTGATTACTCCCGCTATATCGGCGGCATTTATTCCAGTGAATGGTTCTGGGCCAAGATCCTGCACGTGACTCGCCAGGACAACGCGGTCGCGCAGGCTGCCGTATCCTGGATTGAGCTATGCGACTGGATCCCCGCCCTGCTTTCTGACACCACGCGCCCACAGGATATTCGTCGCGGACGCTGCAGCGCCGGTCACAAATCCCTGTGGCATGAAAGCTGGGGAGGCCTGCCGCCAGCCAGTTTCTTTGATGAACTCGACCCCCTCATCAACCAACATCTGCAATACCCGATGTTTACCGATACCTTCACCGCAGACCTGCCAGTGGGCACGCTCTGTGCGGAATGGGCACAGCGCCTGGGTCTGCCGGAAAGCGTGGTCATTTCCGGCGGTGCATTCGACTGCCATATGGGCGCAGTCGGCGCGGGCGCACAGCCAAACACGTTGGTGAAAGTCATTGGCACCTCGACCTGCGACATTCTGATTGCCGACAAAGCCAGCGTCGGCGAGCGCGCAGTGAAAGGCATATGCGGCCAGGTTGATGGCAGCGTGGTGCCGCACTTTATTGGCCTGGAAGCCGGTCAATCCGCCTTCGGCGATATCTATGCCTGGTTTAGCCGCGTGCTGAGCTGGCCGCTGGAGCAGCTTGCTGCGCAGCACCCGGAACTCAAAACGCAGATTAAAGCCAGCCAAAAACAGCTGCTGCCTGCGCTAACCGAAGCATGGGCAAAAAATCCGTCGCTGGATCATCTGCCGGTAGTACTCGACTGGTTCAACGGGCGTCGTACACCCAATGCCAACCAACGTCTGAAAGGGGTCATTACCGACCTTAACCTCGCGACCGACGCACCAGCGCTGTTTGGTGGATTGATTGCCGCAACGGCGTTTGGCGCACGCGCCATTATGGAATGCTTTACCGAACAAGGCATCGCAGTGAATAACGTGATGGCGCTCGGCGGCATCGCACGTAAAAACCCGGTCATCATGCAGGCCTGTTGTGACGTCCTTAATCGTCCGCTGCAGATTGTCGCCTCAGACCAGTGCTGCGCGCTTGGTGCGGCAATTTTTGCCGCCGTTGCCGCAAACGTGCATGCCGATATCCCCGCCGCCCAGCAAAAAATGGCGAGTGCCGTGGAAAACACACTGCACCCTCGTCCTGAGCAGGCTCAACGTTTTGAACAACTGTATCGCCGCTACCAGCAGTGGGCAGTAAGCGCCGAACAACAATACCTTCCGACTGCCGCACCGGCGCACAAAGCCCCGGTAGATCTGGCAACCCTGACACATTAAGGACACGACAATGACGATTTTTGATAACTATGAAGTGTGGTTTGTGATTGGTAGCCAGCATCTGTATGGCCCAGAGACCCTGCGTCAGGTAACCCAGCACGCCGAGCACGTTGTTAACGCACTGAATACTGAAGCTAAACTGCCCTGTAAACTGGTGTTAAAACCGCTGGGCACATCACCTGACGAAATCACGTCTATTTGCCGCGATGCCAACTATGACGATCGTTGTGCGGGCCTGGTGGTCTGGTTGCATACCTTCTCTCCGGCCAAAATGTGGATCAACGGCCTGACCATTCTCAACAAACCGCTGATGCAGTTCCATACCCAGTTCAACGCCGCCCTGCCGTGGGACAGCATTGATATGGACTTTATGAACCTGAACCAAACGGCACACGGCGGCCGTGAGTTCGGCTTCATCGGCGCGCGTATGCGCCAGCAGCATGCCGTGGTCACCGGTCACTGGCAGGATAAGCAAGCGCACGAGCGTATCGGTTCCTGGATGCGCCAGGCCGTATCCAAACAGGATACCCGCCATCTGAAAGTGTGCCGTTTTGGCGACAACATGCGTGAAGTGGCGGTCACTGACGGCGATAAAGTGGCAGCACAGATCAAATTCGGTTTCTCGGTGAATACCTGGGCCGTTGGAGACCTGGTGCAGGTAGTGAACGCGATTAGCGATGGCGAGATCAACGCGCTGATCGACGAATATGAAAGCACCTACACCATGACGGCAGCAACGCAAATCCACGGTGACAAGCGTCAGAACGTGCTGGAAGCCGCCCGTATTGAACTGGGCATGAAGCGTTTCCTCGAACAGGGTGGATTCAATGCCTTTACCACCACGTTTGAAGATTTGCACGGCCTGAAACAACTTCCGGGTCTGGCCGTACAGCGTCTGATGCAGCAGGGCTACGGCTTTGCAGGCGAAGGTGACTGGAAAACTGCCGCGCTGCTTCGCATCATGAAGGTGATGTCAACTGGTCTGCAAGGCGGCACTTCATTTATGGAGGATTACACCTACCACTTCGAGAAGGGCAACGATCTGGTGCTCGGCTCGCACATGCTGGAAGTGTGTCCGTCGATTGCCGTAGAAGAAAAACCGATCCTCGACGTGCAGCACCTGGGCATTGGCGGTAAAGACGACCCTGCTCGTCTGATCTTCAACACCAAAACCGGCCCGGCCGTGGTTGCCAGCCTGATCGATCTCGGCGATCGCTATCGTCTGCTGGTCAACTGCATTGATACAGTACAAACCCCGCACGACCTGCCGAAACTGCCGGTGGCGAACGCGCTGTGGAAAGCCCAGCCGGATCTGCCTACCGCGTCTGAAGCCTGGATCCTGGCCGGTGGCGCACACCACACCGTGTTCAGCCATGCGCTGGATCTGAATGACATGCGTCAGTTCGCTGAAATGCACGATATCGAGATCGCGGTGATCGACAACGATACCCGCCTGCCGACCTTTAAGGACGCGCTGCGCTGGAACGAAGTGTACTACGGGTTCAAACGTTAATTATCGAAACGGATTGCCCGGTGGCATTTCATTTACCGGCCTACAAATCACCGTAGGCCGGATAAGCGTAACGCCATCCGGCATTCAGGAGTTAACATGCTAGAAGATCTTAAACGTCAGGTCCTGGAAGCGAATCTGGCGCTGCCAAAGCACAACCTGGTGACCCTCACCTGGGGGAATGTCAGCGCCGTCGACCGTGAACATGGCGTATTGGTGATAAAACCTTCCGGTGTTGATTACAGCGTAATGACCGCGGACGATATGGTAGTGGTCAGTATTGCCACCGGTGAAGTGGTGGAAGGGCAGAAAAAACCGTCTTCCGATACGCCCACTCACCGTCTGCTGTATCAGGCTTTCCCGAGCATTGGCGGTATTGTCCACACCCATTCACGTCACGCGACGATCTGGGCACAGGCGGGTCAGTCGATTCCGGCTACCGGTACGACCCACGCAGACTATTTCTACGGCGCTATTCCCTGCACGCGCAAAATGACCGATGCAGAAATTAACGGTGAATACGAGTGGGAAACCGGGAATGTGATCGTTGAAGCCTTTGAAAAACAAGGTATTGATGCGGCACAAATGCCAGGCGTACTGGTACATTCTCACGGCCCGTTTGCATGGGGTAAAAACGCCGAAGATGCCGTTCATAACGCGATTGTGCTGGAAGAGGTCGCCTATATGGGGATTTTCTGCCGCCAGCTCGCACCGCAGCTACCGGATATGCAGCAAACGCTGCTGGACAAGCATTATCTGCGTAAGCACGGTGCTAAAGCCTACTACGGACAATAATCTTCTTTTATAAGCGCGTAGATAAACTACGCGCTCCAGTATCATTATTCGCTGAAGTATTCAGCAAAGGAAGCTTGATATACGCAATCATTTGAGCAGAGATAGTCAATTACAGTATCACAATGCCCATTATCTTGATCGCCCCCCACACAATGGAAAAAGACATAATCTGAAATTGTAGTCTGCCACTTCTGACCATTCACCACGTAATTAATAACCGTATCACGATGACCGTTGCTTTTATCACTACCCTGCCAATGGAAAAAAGCATTGCCATCATCAATAACTTCAGCATTCCACAGTTGACCGTTCCATGTTTTATATAAAATAAATTTACTCACGGTCTTTACAGCAGGGTTAGCCAGCAATGTATTAACAAAAATATAGTTACTGTACTTGGCGCTAAGTTGCTGTTTAGAGAAAATATTCATAAAGACTCCATTCTCATATTAATTACATAAAATATAATAAACATTTGAAGTATCCCAGTTAGCGCTAGAAATAAAATTATATTAAAATAAAAATCAAATAACACAGAGAGATAACCCGACGAAATCGAACTGAAATCCGTTTTTATTCAACAATAGAATCTCGATTAAATATATTATATTTAACCCACTAGCCCGAACACTTCGAATAAAATTCTTACACCAACCTGTAATAAACACAAATAGAAAAAACATATTTTTCTAATTCCGAGAAATTAGTTGCATAATTAAATAAGCACAATTCCTAAAAATCGACAAAAATCCGGAAATGGACTTGAATTCAACTCGCAATATATAAATAAGATAAGTAATAAAAAATTAAAAAAGTAAGCCTACGAATAAAATAATTCATCCACCCAAATCTTCATCCTCGTATTCATGAATCAAATTCGTCATAAGCTGTATAAAAAAACAGTACAATCAGATAAACCAGGCTATAATCATGCCGGGTTTTTTGATGGGTACGCAGCGTGGCGCAGGCAGGTTTTATTTTAACCCGGCACTGGCGGGATACCCCACAGGGGACAGAGGTTTCATTCTGGCTGGCAACGGACGACGGGCCATTGCTGGTCACGCTTGCGCCGCAGGAGTCAGTTGCCTTCATCCCAACCAGCCAGGTTTCCCGCGTTACTTCACTATTACGCGCAGAAAACGGCTTTCGGCTGGCTCCGCTTAACCTGCAGGATTTTCATCGCCAGCCCGTTTCGGGGCTGTACTGCCGATCCCATCGCCAGTTGATGCGTCTTGAGAAGCTGCTACGCGAAAATAGCGTCACGGTGTATGAGGCCGACGTGCGTCCGCCGGAACGTTATCTGATGGAGCGCTTTATCACCTCCCCCGTTTGGGTGGATGGCGATCGGTATAACGACACGCTGATCAACGCGCGGCTGAAGCCAAACCCGGACTATCGCCCACCCTTAAAATGGCTATCGCTGGATATCGAAACCACGCGGCACGGCGAGCTTTACTGCATTGGTCTCGAAGGCTGCGGACAGCGTATTGTCTATATGCTCGGCCCGGCCAACGGTGATGCCTCACAGCTTGATTTTGAACTTGAATATGTGGCGAGCCGTCCGCAGTTGCTGGAAAAGCTCAACGCGTGGATAGCCCACCACGATCCTGATGTCATCATCGGCTGGAACGTAGTGCAGTTCGATTTACGTGTCCTGCAAAATCATGCCGAGCGTTACCGAATTCCCCTGCGTTTTGGTCGTGACAACAGCGAACTGGAATGGCGCGAGCACGGTTTCAAAAACGGCGTTTTTTTCGCCCAGGCCAAAGGCCGCCTGATCATTGACGGCATTGAGGCCCTCAAATCCGCGTTCTGGAACTTTTCCTCGTTTTCGCTGGAAACGGTGTCGCAGGAGCTACTGGGTGAAGGGAAATCAATTGATAATCCCTGGGACCGCATGGACGAAATTGACCGCCGATTCGCTCAGGATAAGCCCGCGCTTGCCACTTATAATCTCAAAGACTGTGAACTGGTCACGCGCATCTTTCATAAAACCGAGATCATGCCGTTTCTGCTGGAGCGCTCGACGGTCAACGGTCTGCCGGTCGACAGGCACGGTGGCTCGGTTGCGGCATTTGGTCATCTCTATCTTCCGCGCATGCACCGTGCCGGTTACGTTGCGCCAAATCTCGGGGAAGTCCCCCCCCATGCCAGCCCCGGCGGCTATGTGATGGACTCGCGTCCTGGTTTGTACGACTCGGTGCTGGTTCTGGATTACAAAAGCCTGTACCCGTCGATCATCCGCACCTTTCTGATCGATCCGGTGGGACTTATCGAAGGTATGGCGCAGCCGGATCCTGAACACAGCACTGAAGGATTCCTTGGTGCCTGGTTTTCGCGCGAAAAACACTGCCTACCGGAAATAGTGACCCAGATCTGGCACGGGCGTGACGAAGCAAAACGCCAGGGAAATAAGCCGCTCTCGCAGGCGCTCAAAATCATTATGAACGCCTTTTACGGCGTGCTAGGCACCACGGCATGTCGATTTTTCGATCCCAGACTGGCCTCGTCGATCACCATGCGCGGGCATGCGATCATGCGCCAGACCAAAGCGCTGATTGAAGCGCAGGGTTATGACGTTATCTATGGCGATACCGACTCAACGTTTGTCTGGCTCAAAGGCGCACACGCGGAAGAGGATGCGGCAAGGATTGGTCGGGAGTTGGTCCATCATGTCAACACCTGGTGGGCGCAGTCGCTGCAACAACAAAACCTGACCAGCGCGCTCGAACTGGAGTTTGAAACCCATTTTCGCCGCTTTTTGATGCCGACCATTCGCGGCGCGGATACGGGCAGTAAGAAGCGCTACGCCGGACTCATTCAGGACGGGGACCAGCAGCGCATGGTCTTCAAAGGACTGGAAACCGTACGCACTGACTGGACACCGCTGGCACAACGGTTCCAGCAGGAACTCTATTTGCGGGTCTTTCGCCAGGAGCCGTATCAGGATTTTGTCAGGGAAACCATCGACCGCCTGATGGCCGGTGAACTGGACGATCAGCTGGTTTACCGTAAGCGCCTGCGCCGCCCGTTAAGCGAATATCAGCGTAATGTCCCACCCCACGTTCGCGCCGCGCGGCTTGCCGATGAACAGAACATCAAGCGAGGCCGTCCTCCGCAGTATCAAAACCGTGGCACCATAAAATATGTCTGGACGATAAACGGCCCGGAACCTGTGGATTATCAGCTTTCTGCGCTGGATTATGAGCATTATCTTACGCGCCAGATACAGCCGGTTGCCGAGGGAATTCTTCCCTTTGTTGATGATAACTTTGCTACACTACTCACAGGGCAACTGGGGTTATTTTGACGCGTGACGAAACCGTCGCCATCCAGTACCATAGCGCCCTTTCCATTCCTGGACCCATTTTACACCACTACCACTGATTCATTAGCCTGGTAGCGGGGTCGTATGCTCTGAAAACTCGGGATACCCGATACATGACGAGTATTACCTGCAATTAAAGATATAGAGCCGAACACATATGCCTTTTACACTTGGTCAACGCTGGATCAGCGATACAGAAAGCGAATTGGGACTTGGTACCGTTGTCGCCATGGATGCGCGAACCGTCACCTTACTTTTCTCATCGACGGGTGAAAACCGTCTGTATGCGCGCAGTGACTGCCCTGTGACCCGCGTGATGTTCAATCCTGGTGATACGATCACCAGCCATGAAGGCTGGCAATTGCATGTCGATGAAGTAAAAGAAGAAAACGGACTGCTTGCCTATATCGGAACCCGCCTTGATACCGAAGAAACCGGCGTCGTGCTGCGCGAAGTCCTGCTCGACAGCAAGCTGGTGTTCAGCAAACCTCAGGATCGTCTGTTTGCTGGCCAAATCGACCGTATGGACCGCTTTGCGCTGCGCTATCGTGCGCGTAAATTTCAGAGCGAACAGTATCGTATGCCGTGGAGTGGTCTGCGCGGTCAACGTACCAGCCTGATCCCCCACCAGCTTAATATTGCCCATGATGTCGGTCGTCGCCATGCCCCTCGCGTTTTGCTGGCAGATGAAGTGGGCCTGGGAAAAACCATTGAAGCCGGGATGATCCTGCATCAGCAACTGCTGTCCGGTGCCGCCGAACGCGTGCTGATCATCGTCCCTGAGACGTTACAGCACCAATGGCTGGTCGAAATGCTGCGCCGTTTCAACCTGCGCTTTGCGCTGTTTGATGATGAGCGCTATGCCGAAGCGCAGCACGATGCCTACAATCCGTTTGAAACCGAGCAGCTTGTCATCTGCTCTCTGGATTTTGCGCGTCGTAGCAAGCAGCGTCTGGAGCATTTGTGTGAAGCAGAATGGGATCTGTTGGTGGTCGATGAAGCTCATCACCTGGTGTGGAGCGAAGATGCGCCAAGTCGCGAGTATATGGCGATCGAACAACTGGCCGAGCGCGTACCGGGCATCTTGCTGCTGACCGCAACGCCGGAACAGCTGGGTATGGAAAGTCACTTTGCGCGTTTACGCCTGCTGGACCCAAGCCGTTTCCACGATTTCGAGCAGTTTGTTGAAGAGCAAAAAAATTACCGTCCGGTAGCCGATGCCGTCGCCATGCTGCTGGCAGGCAACAAACTGAGCAACAATGAGCTGAACATGCTCGGCGATCTGATTGGTGAGCAGGACATCGAGCCGCTGCTGCAAGCTGCTAACAGCGATCGTGAAGATGCCCAGAGCGCGCGCCAGGAACTGGTTTCCATGCTAATGGACCGCCATGGCACCAGCCGCGTACTGTTCCGTAACACCCGTAATGGGGTGAAAGGTTTCCCGAAACGCGAACTGCATACTATTAAGCTGCCGCTGCCGACCCAATACCAGACAGCCATTAAAGTCTCCGGCATTATGGGCGCACGTAAAAGCGCAGAAGAGCGCGCCCGCGACATGCTCTATCCGGAGCAGATTTATCAGGAGTTCGAAGGCGATACCGGCACCTGGTGGAACTTCGACCCACGCGTTGAATGGTTGATGGGCTACCTGACCAGTCATCGTTCGCAGAAAGTACTGGTTATCTGTGCAAAAGCGACCACCGCGTTGCAGCTGGAGCAGGTGCTGCGCGAGCGTGAAGGCATTCGCGCTGCCGTATTCCATGAAGGTATGTCGATCATCGAACGTGACCGTGCTGCCGCCTGGTTTAGCGAAGAGGACAGCGGTGCACAGGTGATGCTGTGCTCGGAGATCGGTTCTGAAGGCCGTAACTTCCAGTTCGCCAGCAACCTGGTGATGTTTGACCTGCCGTTTAACCCGGATCTGCTGGAACAACGTATTGGACGTCTGGACCGTATTGGTCAAGCGCACGATATTCAGATCCACGTCCCGTACCTGGAAAAAACCGCCCAGTCCGTGCTGGTGCGCTGGTACCACGAAGGTCTGGATGCGTTTGAGCACACCTGTCCGACCGGGCGTACGATTTATGATACGGTCTATAACAACCTGATTGGTTATCTGGCGGAGCCGGAAAACAACGAAGGATTTGATGATCTGATCAAAGCCTGCCGTGAACAGCATGACGCACTGAAAGCGCAGCTGGAACAAGGGCGCGACCGTCTACTCGAGATTCACTCCAACGGCGGCGAAAAAGCTCAGCGGCTTACCGAGAGCATTGAGGAGCAGGATGACGACACCAGCCTGATCGCCTTCGCCATGAATCTGTTTGATATCGTCGGTATTAACCAGGACGATCGCGGAGACAACTTAATTGTGCTGACGCCGTCCGATCATATGCTGGTCCCGGATTTCCCGGGGTTGCCTGAAGACGGCTGCACCATTACCTTTGAGCGAGATATTGCGCTGTCGCGTGAAGACGCCCAGTTTATCACCTGGGAGCATCCGCTGATCCGTAACGGTCTGGATCTGATCCTGTCTGGTGATACCGGCAGCAGCACCATATCTCTGTTGAAAAACAAAGCATTGCCGGTTGGTACCCTGCTGGTTGAACTGGTGTACGTGGTCGAAGCGCAGGCACCGAAGCAACTGCAGCTCAACCGCTTCCTGCCACCGACGCCGGTGCGCATGTTGCTGGATAAAAACGGTAACAACCTCGCCGCTCAGGTGGAGTTTGAAACCTTTAACCGCCAGCTCAGTGCCGTTAATCGCCATACCGGTAGCAAGCTGGTCAACGCCGTGCAGCAAGATGTCCATGCGATTCTGCAGTTGGGTGAAGCGCAGGTTGAGCAATCTGCCCGCGCGCTGATCGACGCCGCACGTAAGGAAGCCGATGAGAAGCTGTCTGCGGAGCTGTCGCGCCTGGAAGCGCTGCGCGCCGTGAACCCGAACATCCGTGATGACGAACTTGCCGCGATTGAAAGCAACCGTCAACAGGTGATGGAAAGCCTGGATCAGGCCGGCTGGCGTCTGGATGCCCTGCGCCTCATCGTCGTGACGCATCAGTAACGGAGCCATACATGGGGATGGAAAACTACAATCCGCCGCAGGAACCCTGGCTGGTTATCCTGTATCAGGATGAACACATTATGGTGGTCAACAAGCCGAGCGGCTTGTTGTCCGTGCCGGGTCGCCTTGAAGAGCACAAAGACAGCGTGATGACGCGTATTCAACGCGACTATCCACTGGCAGAATCAGTGCATCGCCTGGACATGGCCACCAGCGGCGTGATTGTAGTGGCGCTGACCAAAGCGGCAGAGCGCGAGCTAAAGCGTCAATTTCGCGAGCGCGAACCGAAGAAGCAGTATGTCGCACGCGTGTGGGGGCATCCCTCACCCGCCGAGGGACTGGTGGATTTACCGCTGATTTGCGACTGGCCGAACCGACCAAAACAGAAAGTCTGTTATGAGACGGGCAAAGCCGCGCAGACTGAGTATGAAGTAGTGGAATTCGCGGCGGATAATACCGCGCGGGTGGTGCTGAAACCCATTACCGGGCGTTCTCATCAGCTACGCGTGCATATGCTGGCGTTAGGGCATCCGATTCTGGGTGACCGCTTCTATGCCCCGCCACAGGCCCTGGCGTTAGCGCCGCGACTGTTGCTGCACGCAGAGATGCTCACCATTACCCATCCGGCTTTCGGCAATAGCATGACCTTTAAAGTCCCGGCAGATTTTTAAAACGTTGCTGCTGACACATTTCGTTTTTGCTTTGTGTCTCGGTTTATAGACACAAATCATTCGAGATGCATCGAGGCGGCAAACGAAGAAATCCCCAGGAACATAGATAACTATGTGACTGGGGTTTCACAGTGCAGCCAACAAAGAGGCAGCTTGAAGGATGCCGTGTATATTTACTTGAATCCTTTTTGATCCTTAATCAGCTCGTAAGCCTTCTGAATTTCCTGCGCTTTTTGCTTGGCCATTTCCATCATTTCTGGCGGCAGCCCTTTCGCGACCAGTTTATCGGGATGGTGTTCGCTCATCAGTTTGCGATAAGCGCGCTTAATGGTGGTGGCATCGTCGGTCGCTTTAACACCCAGCACATTACACGCATCCTCCAGCGTTGGGCCACGCTGTGCCTGCTGCCAGCCACCGCCAGACTGTTGCTGATATCCACCACCAAACTGCGCACCACCCTGCATCATGCGCAGATACTGATCAAATTGCGCGCGCGAGATCCCCAGCTCTTCAGCAATCACATACAGCACTTCACGTTCGTTAGGATGCAGCGACCCGTCCGCAAACGCCGCCTGGATCTGGATCTCCAGAAACATACGGATCAGGTCGAAGCGGCCAAAACAGACGCTGCGAAACTGGCGCATTTTTTCACGTAATGGGTAATTGTCTGATTTTCCCACCCGGAAGGCATGCTGCGCAGCGGTACGTGAGTCACCGTGTAAATTCATCCGGTCCATCAGTTGGCTGGCGATATGAATATCGGCTTCCGTGACGCGTCCTTTTGATTTGGTCAGGTGTCCCATCACCTCAAAGGTGGTAGCAAAAAACAGCGCCTGACGTTCACGTTGATTGGCAAACCACGCCATTTTGCGCATGCGGGCTTTGTCGAACATATGACCCACAAGCAAGCCTAAAACCACGCCCCAGAAGCCGCCGCCCATCATTAAGGCCACGGCGACACCAATAATCTTTCCCCAATACTGCATAGACTCCCCAAATCTTTACGCTGCCGGCCGGGCTATGTACCACAATATAAGGTGCTTTTACCGTTTTACGGCAGCGGTCAATTGTGGGACATCGCCTATAATTTGCATTATCATACCTGTCATTCAATGCCGTGCCTAACACCACAAACGCTATACCCGTTGGATTTCGAGTTGCAACAAGGCGGCAACGCAGTGAAGCCCCTGGAGCTTACCCATGTAAGTGACTGGGATGAACGAGGAAGACAACGAAGATGCAGCTTGAAAGGTGGCGGGTATAAAATGGGCAGGATTAATACTAGCGAAGTGAAGATGAGATAAGTTAGGCTGTGACCGTTTGTCACGCGCGACGCTACTGATGATGGAACAATAAATACAACGTATGAAAAAACGTATTCCCACTCTTCTGGCCACCATGATTGCCAGTGCCCTTTATAGTCAACAGGGTCTGGCAGCCGATCTCGCCTCACAGTGCATGTTGGGCGTGCCGAGCTATAACCGTCCTCTGGTGCAGGGCGAAACCAATGAATTACCTGTTACCATCACTGCCGATCACGCGAAAGGGAATTACCCGGATGACGCCGTGTTTACTGGCAACGTGGATATCGCACAGGGTAATAGCCGCCTGCAGGCTGACGAAGTGCAGCTGCACCAGAAGCAGGCCGAGGGTCTGCCGGAACCGGTCCGTACCGTCGATGCGCTGGGTAACGTCCACTATGATGACAATCAGGTCATTCTGAAGGGGCCGAAGGGTTGGTCGAATCTGAATACCAAAGATACCAACATCTGGGAAGGCGACTATCAGATGGTCGGTCGTCAGGGACGCGGGAAAGCCGACCTGATGAAACAGCGGGGCGAAAACCGCTACACCATTCTGGAAAACGGGAGCTTCACCTCCTGCCTGCCGGGTTCCAATACCTGGAGCGTTGTCGGTAGCGAAGTGATCCACGACCGTGAAGAACAGGTCGCGGAAATCTGGAACGCCCGCTTTAAGCTAGGGCCGGTTCCGGTCTTTTACAGCCCGTATTTGCAGTTGCCTGTCGGCGACAAACGTCGCTCCGGTTTCCTGATCCCGAACGCAAAATACTCCACCAAAAACTATTTTGAGTTCTACCTGCCGTATTACTGGAACATCGCGCCCAATATGGACGCCACCCTCACGCCACATTATTTGCACCGTCGTGGCGGCGTGATGTGGGAGAACGAATTCCGCTATCTCACCCAGGCCGGCACCGGTTTGATAGAGTTCGACTATCTGAACTCCGATAAAGTCTACGACGATGAACATCCGAATGATGATAACTCACGCCGCTGGCTGTTCTACTGGCAACATGCTGGCGTGATGGATCAGGTGTGGCGCTTCAACGTCGACTACACCAAGGTCAGCGATTCCAGCTACTTTAATGATTTCGATAACAAGTACGGTTCCAGTACCGACGGCTACGCCACGCAGAAATTTAGCGTCGGCTATGCGGTCCAAAACTTTGACGCCACGGTATCTACTAAACAGTTCCAGGTCTTTGACGATCAGAACACCAGTAGCTATTCCGCCGAACCGCAGTTAGACGTCAACTTCTATCAGAACGATGTTGGTCCGTTTGATACCCGCGTTTATGCGCAGGCGGTACATTTCGTTAACACCACCGACAACATGCCGGAAGCGACGCGTTTACACCTTGAACCAACCATCAATCTGCCGTTGTCCAACCAATGGGGAAGTATCAACACTGAAGCCAAAATGCTGGCTACGCACTATCAGCAGAGTAATCTTGACGATTACCCTCAGTATGACGAGACCGTAAACCGTGTGATGCCGCAGTTTAAAGTCGACGGTAAGATGATCTTTGAACGCGATATGGCAATGCTGGCACCGGGTTATACCCAGACGCTGGAGCCGCGTGCACAGTATTTGTACGTGCCATATCGTGATCAAAGCCACATTAATAACTACGACTCTTCCCTGCTGCAAGCTGACTACAGCGGCCTGTTCCGTGACCGCACCTACGGCGGTCTGGACCGCATTGCTTCTGCCAACCAGGTAACGACCGGGGTCACATCTCGCGTATATGATGACGCCGCCGTTGAACGTTTTAACGTTTCTGTGGGTCAAATCTACTATTTCACCGAGTCTCGCACCGGCGATGACAACATAGAATGGGAGAATGACGACAAAACCGGTTCGCTGGTGTGGGCTGGCGACACCTACTGGCGTATCTCCGAGCGCTGGGGTTTACGCAGTGGGATCCAGTACGACACCCGTCTGGACAGCGTTGCGACCAGCAGCAGCAGCATCGAATACCGTCGTGACGAAAACAGTTTGTTGCAGTTGAACTACCGGTACGCCAGCCCAGAATACATCCAGGCCACACTGCCGAATAGCAGTACTGATAAAGATAAATGGAATCAGGCGCAATATGAAAACGGGATCTCTCAGGTAGGTGCCGTGGCCAGCATGCCGATTGCTGACCGCTGGTCGATTGTGGGAGCGTATTACTTCGATACGAACGTCAATAAACCCGCTGACCAGATGCTGGGCGTACAGTACAACTCCTGCTGTTATGCCATTCGCTTTGGCTACGAGCGTAAGCTGAACGGTTGGGATGACAAACAGCAACACGCGATTTATGACAACACGATCGGCTTTAACATCGAACTGCGCGGTCTGAGCTCTAACTATGGTCTCGGCACCAACCAAATGTTGCGTTCGAACATTTTGCCGTATCAAAGCGCTTTATGATCTGATTGATTTAAACGTAATCCGCCTTGCGGTTAATTAATAATGGAAAAAGTATGAAGAACTGGAAAACGCTGCTTCTCGGTATCGCCATGGTCGCGAATACCAGTTTCGCTGCCCCACAGGTAGTCGATAAAGTCGCAGCCGTCGTCAATAACGGCGTCGTTCTGGAAAGCGACGTTGATGGCTTAATGCAGTCAGTAAAACTTAATGCGGGTCAGGCGGGTCAGCAATTACCCGACGACGCTACGCTGCGCCATCAGATCCTCGAACGTTTGATCATGGATCAAATCGTTTTGCAGATGGGTCAGAAGATGGGGGTGAAAATCACTGATGAGCAGTTGGATCAGGCCATCGCCAACATCGCTAAGCAGAACAACATGACGCTGGAGCAGATGCGCAGCCGTCTGGCCCACGATGGTCTGAGCTATTCGACCTATCGTAACCAGATCCGTAAAGAGATGACCATCTCTGAAGTGCGTAACAATGAAGTTCGCCGTCGCGTCACCATTCTGCCGCAGGAAGTGGATGCGCTGGCTCAGCAAGTTGGCAACCAAAATGATGCCAGCACTGAGCTGAACCTGAGCCACATTCTGATTCCGTTACCGGAAAACCCATCCTCCGACCAGGTTAATGAAGCAGAAAGCCAGGCGCGTGCTGTCGTCGAAGAAGCGCGTAACGGTAGCGATTTCGGTAAACTGGCGATCACCTATTCCGCAGACCAGCAGGCGCTGAAAGGCGGCCAGATGGGATGGGGACGTATTCAGGAACTGCCGGGCATCTTTGCGCAGGCACTCAGCACGGCGAAAAAAGGCGATATCATCGGCCCGATTCGTTCAGGTGTCGGCTTCCACATTCTGAAAGTCAACGATATGCGTGGCCAGAGCCAGAGCATCTCCGTAACGGAAGTTCATGCCCGCCATATCCTGCTGAAACCGTCTCCGATCATGACCGATCAGCAGGCGCGTCTGAAACTGGAGCAAATCGCGGCTGATATTAAGAGCGGTAAAACGACCTTTGCCGCCGCGGCTAAAGAGTTCTCTCAGGATCCGGGCTCTGCAAACCAGGGCGGCGATCTGGGTTGGGCGGCAGCGGATATTTTCGATCCGGCCTTCCGCGATGCGCTGACCCGACTGAACAAAGGTCAGATGAGCGCTCCGGTGCACTCCTCTTTTGGCTGGCACCTGATCGAACTGCTGGACACGCGTAACGTTGATAAAACTGACGCCGCGCAGAAAGACAGAGCCTACCGCATGCTGATGAACCGTAAGTTCTCAGAAGAAGCGGCGACCTGGATGCAAGAACAGCGTGCCAGCGCGTACGTTAAAATTCTGAGCAACTAATGGTCCGTACTCAACGCGTTGTCATCACTCCCGGCGAACCCGCCGGGATTGGTCCGGACCTGGTGGTCCAGCTTGCGCAGCGTGAGTGGCCGGTTGAACTCGTCGTCTGCGCCGATGCCGCGTTACTTTCGAACCGAGCAGCTATGCTCGGTTTACCGCTTTCGCTCCTCCCCTACTCTCCTGATATCCCAGCCAAACCACAAGCAGCGGGCACATTGACGCTGTTACCGATTGCGCTGCGGGCCCCTGTCATTGCGGGGCAACTGGCGGTAGAGAATGGACCGTATGTGGTTGATACGCTGGCTCGCGCATGCGACGGTTGCTTACACGGTGAATTCGCCGCGCTGATTACTGGCCCGGTTCACAAGGGCGTGATCAACGATGCCGGCGTGCCGTTTACCGGACACACTGAGTACTTTGAAGAACGCTCGCAGGCGAAAAAAGTGGTGATGATGCTGGCGACCGAGGAGCTGCGCGTTGCCCTGGCAACCACGCACCTGCCGCTCAGAGACGTTGCCGATGCCATTACGCCCACACTACTGCGGGAAGTGATCGGCATTCTGCACCATGATTTACGCAGCAAATTTGGCCTGAACGATCCGCAGATCCTGATATGTGGCCTGAACCCACATGCGGGGGAAGGTGGTCATATGGGAACGGAAGAGATCGACACGATCATTCCGGTACTGGATGAGATGCGCGCCCAGGGTATGAAATTACACGGCCCATTGCCCGCAGATACCCTGTTTCAACCTAAATATCTCGATAGCGCGGATGCCGTGCTGGCAATGTACCACGATCAGGGTCTCCCCGTGCTAAAATACCAGGGATTTGGTCGCGGTGTGAATATCACACTGGGCCTGCCCTTTATTCGCACATCCGTTGATCACGGCACCGCACTTGAACTGGCGAGTCGTGGACAAGCAGATGTCGGCAGTTTTATTACGGCGCTTAACCTCGCCATCAAAATGATTGTTAATACTAATGAATAATCGAGTCCATCAGGGCCATTTAGCCCGTAAACGTTTCGGGCAAAACTTCCTCAACGATCAGTTTGTGATCGAAAGTATTGTCTCTGCTATCAACCCGCAAAAGGGTCAGGCTATGGTCGAAATCGGCCCGGGCCTGGCGGCATTGACCGAGCCGGTAGGTGAACGTCTGGACAAGCTCACGGTCATTGAACTGGACCGCGATCTGGCCGCACGCCTGCAAACGCACCCGTTTTTAGGGCCGAAGCTGACTATCTATCAGCAAGATGCCATGACCATGGACTTTGGCGAGCTGTCACAAACCCTGGGTCAGCCGCTGCGCGTATTTGGTAACCTGCCATACAACATCTCCACGCCGCTGATGTTCCATCTTTTTACCTATACTGATGCCATTGCCGACATGCATTTCATGTTGCAAAAAGAAGTGGTCAACCGTCTGGTTGCAGGGCCAAACAGTAAAGCGTATGGTCGACTAACCGTTATGGCGCAATATTACTGCCAGGTGATCCCAGTACTTGAAGTACCGCCATCCGCGTTCACGCCTGCGCCTAAAGTTGATTCCGCCGTGGTACGCCTGGTCCCTCACGCGACGATGCCGTACCCGGTCAAAGACGTTCGCGTCCTGAGCCGTATTACCACCGAAGCGTTTAACCAGCGTCGTAAAACGGTACGTAACAGCCTCGGTAATCTGTTCAGCGTTGAAGTGCTGACGGAACTGGGTGTTGATCCGGCGCTGCGAGCGGAAAATATCTCTGTCGCCCAATACTGCCGGATGGCTAACTATCTGTCAGAAAAAGCGTCATCGAAGGAGAGTTAAGCATGATCAATTCGCCCCGAGTGTGTATTCAGGTACAAAGCGTCTATATTGAGGCGCAATCCTCACCTGATGATGAACGTTACGTTTTTGCCTATACCGTAACCATCCGCAATTTGGGGCGAGCGCCGGTGCAACTGTTGGGACGTTACTGGTTGATTACCAATGGTCATGGCCGTGAAACCGAAGTTCAGGGTGAAGGTGTAGTTGGCGTTCAGCCCCACATTGATCCCGGTGAAGAGTACCAATATACCAGCGGCGCGGTGATTGAAACCCCGCTGGGCACCATGCAGGGTCATTACGAAATGATCGATGAGCAAGGCGTTGCCTTTACCATCGATATTCCCGTATTCAGGCTCGCCGTTCCAACGCTCATCCACTAAAACAATAGCTATGGCAACATACCTCATTGGCGACGTTCACGGTTGTTACGATGAACTGGTAGCCTTGCTGCATCAAGTCAATTTTGCCCCTGGGAAAGATACCTTATGGCTCACAGGCGACCTGGTCGCGCGTGGCCCCGGCTCGCTTGACGTACTGCGTTATGTCAAATCGCTCGGCGACAGCGTAAGATTAGTCTTAGGTAATCACGATTTGCACCTGCTGGCCGTATTTGCAGGCATCAGCCGGAATAAACCCAAAGACCGGCTCACGCCGCTACTCGATGCCCCGGATGCGGATTCGCTGCTGAACTGGCTTCGTCGCCAGCCGCTGTTACAGGTTGATGAAGAGAAGAAGCTGGTGATGGCGCATGCCGGGATTACGCCACAGTGGGATCTGCAAACCGCGAAAGACTGCGCCCGCGATGTCGAAGCCGTGCTGTCGAGCGACTCGTACCCATTCTTTCTTGATGCCATGTATGGCGACATGCCAAATAACTGGACGCCGGAACTGACCGGACTTGCCCGCCTACGTTTTATTACTAACGCCTTTACCCGCATGCGTTACTGTTTCCCGAATGGCCAGCTGGATATGTACAGCAAAGAGTCGCCGGAAGACGCGCCCGCTCCACTGAAACCGTGGTTTGCCATCCCGGGACCGGTCAGTGACGCCTATAGCATTGCCTTTGGGCACTGGGCCTCGCTGGAGGGTAAAGGGACGCCGGAAGGGGTTTACGCGCTGGATACAGGCTGCTGTTGGGGCGGGGATCTCACCTGTCTGCGCTGGGAAGACAAACAGTACTTTACTCAGCCGTCAAACCGCCACCTGAATCGTGATCCTGGCGAGGCGGTCAGCGCCTGATATTCGTGTGCCGGATGCGGTGCGCGCACCTTATCCGGCCTACGCATATGTCACCCTGTAGGCCGGATAAGCGCAGCGCCATCCGGCAGTGACATGATTAACGACGTTCCAGCACTTCGAAGCAGTAACTGTGTGAGTTTTGCGCGTCGGCATCGTGGAATTCGCTGAACACCGATTCCCAGTCATCCGGCTCGTAGTCCGGGAAATGCGTATCCCCTTCGACTTCCGCATCAATATGCGTCAGATACAGCTTCTGTGCTTTTGGCAGGAACTGTTCATACACGCGCCCACCGCCAATCACCATAATTTCAGGTTCATCGCCACAGGCCGCAATCGCCTCATCAACAGACTTTACCCACTGCACGCGATCGTCGGTGCCAGGCTTGCTGCTAATGACGATATTTTTACGCCCGGGCAATGGTCGCCCGATGGATTCCCACGTGTGGCGTCCCATAACAACTGGCTTATTTAAGGTGTTACGTTTAAACCAGGCGAGATCGGCAGGGAGGTTCCACGGCATGGCGTTTTCCATACCGATGACGCGATCTACCGCTAACGCCGCAATCAGACTGATCATTGAATGTTTCCCGGATACAAAAAAATTGTCGCCACTATACGGAAAGCGCAATCTTTCGTCGACTGGAGGAAAGGGGATGAGCATGAAAATTTTCCGTTCTGCTGGCGAACCGACCTATTTAAAGTGGTACGCCAGCATTACAGTAGTTCAAAAACAGCCCATTAGCAGTAAAGTTTGCAGAACATCACATTTTTTACCCTATGCTGACGGCTTCACTTCCGGCTCATCTGCGACATCACCCGTATGTTTACCTTCATCCGTGCCTTGCCAACCATGGCGTTGAATGAGAGACAAATGCTGACGGTCCTCGGAAATAATTTCGCTCAGCATAGCGCTGGTGCGTTTATACACCGCCGCGCGAGAAAGCGCGTCGTTTTCACCTTTCACCATCTCTTCAACCATCAGCGTATTGAAGCGACGGAACACATCGGCACGCTCGCGTGCTTCATAGCGTCCGAGCCCCAGACCTTCCAGCGCCAGACGCCCGGTCTTCAGCGCGCCCTCAAAGGTTTCACGTTCAGGCATCTCGACTCCCGCCTGGCGCAGGCGAATGTAATGATCGACATCGCGCGCGCGGGCGATAATTTGCAGGTGTGGGAAATGGGTTTTCACCATTTCAGTTAGCTGCAGGCTGGTTTGCGGATCGTCAATGGCATTAATGATCACTTCAGCTTTGGCCGCTCCGGCAGACTCCAGCAAATCCATCCGCGTCGCATCGCCGTAAAAAACCTTCATGCCAAATTTGCGCAGCGTTTCGATATGGTCCGGGTCGTGATCGAGGACCACCATCTTCACACCGCTCGACAACAGCAAGCGGCCGGTTATCTGACCAAATCGACCAAACCCGGCGATAATCACTCGCGGTTGTTCCTCATCGATTTCATCCGCCTCACGCGCTTCACCGGTAGACGATTTTTCCAGGCGTGTCAGAACCACCAGTAAAATGGGGGTGGCCGCCATCGACAGCGCCACCGCCAGCGTTAGCGCTTTTGCCCATTCAGGATCGAGCACATTGGCCATTTGCGCCGCGCCAAACACCACGAAGGCAAACTCACTTCCCTGTCCTAATAATACGGCAAACCAGCGGCGTTGCTTGTTCGGCACCTGCAACGGCTTCGCAATCACCCACAGCATGATGGTTTTGATTGCCAGGAAGCCCGCCAGCAGAATAATAATACGCAGCGGATTATCGATCAGCGTGCCGAAGTCGATAGACATCCCGACGCCGATGAAAAACAGCCCCAGCAGCAGCCCTTTAAACGGTTCGATATCGCTTTCCAGCGCATGACGATACTCCGAGCTTGCCAGCAACACCCCCGCCAGGAATGCGCCCATCGCCATCGACAGGCCCACTTCTTCCAGCAATAAACCAAAACCAAAAACCAGGAACAGGGCGACGGCGCTGAACACCTCCCGCAGTCCGGAGCGCGCGACAAAACGCAGGGCCGGTCGTGTGACGTAACGCCCCAGCAGTACCACCAGCACCAGCGCGCCGGCCACTTTCAACGCCGACAGCGCAAACGCCCCGAGCGTGGTTGACGCCCCGCTTGCTGCCAGCAGCGGGATCATCGCAACCAGCGGAATGGCGGCAATATCCTGGAACAGCAGCACGGCAAACGCACTGCGGCCCATTTGCGACACCATCAGGTTGCGTTCATTCATCGCCTGCATGGCAATCGCGGTGGAAGAAAGCGCCAGCGTCATGCCAATCAGCTCAGCGACCTGCCAGCGCAGGCCGAGGAACATACAGAACAAGCCAATTAATCCGCCGCAGACCACCATTTGCAGCGCGCCGCCGCCAAACACCGAGGCACGTAGCTTCCACAAGCGCTGCGGGTCAAGTTCCAGACCGATGACAAACAGCATCAGCACTACGCCGATTTCCGCAAAATGCAGGATAGATTCGGCGTCCGTCACCAGCCTTAAGCCCCACGGGCCGATAATGCACCCGGCAATGAGATAACCCAGCACCGAGCCTAACCCCAGCCGGACTGCAATCGGCACAATCAACGCCGCCGAACCGAGATAAATCAGCGCCTGTATTAGCGTATGGCTATCCATGATGTGCCTCCTGCCATTCCATTAAGCGCTGCTTGTAATGCCGCGCCTGCGCCTGCAGCGTTTCGTCGTCACAGATAAACGTACAGTGCATCGCAAACGGCGGTAACCACTTGAGACCGCAATATAAGGCCGTAGCCTGTAAAGGTTGGGAAAGGACGTCAAAACCCGGATGTGAGCCGATATCAAAATGATTTTCACCGCCGCCGGTGGTGACCGCCCACAGCAGATGTTTACCGTGCAGCGCGCTGCCGCCATGACCATACGCCCAGCCGTGGGCGAGGACTTTGTCCATCCACAGTTTGAGGAGCGGCGGTGTGCTGTACCACTGCATGGGATGCTGCCAGACGATAAGGCTCGCGCGTGAAAGCGCGTCCTGCTCAGCGGCGATGTCGATATTGAAGTCGGGATAAAGCTGGTAGAGCGAACGAACCTCTACGCCCTCCAGCGTCCTTGCCTGCTCAAGCATCCGCTTATTCGCATGCGAGTGCTGCGGATAGGGATGCGCATAAATGATGAGAATCATGATTAGCCTGCTATCACTGCATTATTGTAATACCAGTGAGTTTAGTCAGTTAATCAGCAGGCTAAAAGTCAATATTATTGAGGTCTATACACAAAATCATTCATGTTGCATCAAGGCGGCAAGGGAATGAATCCCCAAGAGCTTACTAAAGTAAGTGACTGGGGTGAATGAGCGCAGCCAACACTGAGGCAACTTGAAGGATGAAGTGTATATTAGTTATCTAACTCACTCATATCTTTAACCTGATCGCGATTGATCTGTTCCGTTTTACCGGTTTCCGCATTTTCATACGACACCAGGCCAGTATCATCATCCACCTGCGGCTTGCCGTTGGTGACAATGGTTTTACCGTCGGTGGTTTTAACCGCCTGGTTGGAGGAACAACCGACGACGGTGAACAGCGCTGCTGCGGTAAAAATGGTGGTGATCAGAATGTGTTTTTGCATGGTGTTCTCCCTGCTTTTCAGTCATTTTCAGTGATATACCGTTTAAGTTTAGGCTAACTGACTGAGTAACAGGGAAAATACAGAACACTCCTAATGGCTGGCTCTCGACACTGGCTTACTGCGGATCGTCATTTGGCTGGTCTGAGCCAGCGTCAGCCCCCGCGTTTCTGGCGCAAAGGCAATGGAAACCAGCAGGCCAATCAGCGAAATCCCGGCCCCCATCAGCATCACATGGCTGATCCCGTATTTGGTGATGAATACTGGCAGCGCCCAAGTAGACACAATGGTTCCTACCCGGCTTAGCGACATGATCACCCCGACGGCGGACGCGCGAATATCGGTGGGGAACAGCTCATTGGGGTACAACCACTGAAGGTTCCCCGGTCCTCCTGAGAAAAACGCATACACGGCAAACGCCAGCACCACCAGCCAGACGCCCATATCAGGAATCAGCCCTAACACCGCCAGCGCCAGCGTCATCATAATAAAGCTGCCGATCAACAGCGGCCTACGACCAGCACTGTTGAGCCAGAACATCGGTGGAATACAGCCCAGCATAAAGCACAGGCTAATCACCACGTTACCCAACGCGGCGCTTTTCCCAACGCCGAGGCCGAGCAGCCCGACAATTTGTGGACCGAAGGTGTAAATGGCGAACATCGGGATCACCTGACAGGTCCAGATGGCGGCGACAAACAGGACAAACGGGAAATGGCGGCGATTAAACAACTGGAGAAAGCGTGTTTCCTGCGGTGCTTCTTCGTCGAACACCACCGGCTCGCCGAACAGCTTGATCATCATCGCGTCACACTCTTTTACCCGCCCTTTACGCAGTAGCCAGCGCGGCGATTCGGGAAGATCAAAGCGACCGATGAGGATCAAAATGCAGGGGATCACCGCGCTGCCCAACATCCAGCGCCATCCGCCTTCAACATCATACAGCCAGTAGCCGACCAGATCGGCGCAGGTCGCACCGACATACCACATGGCAGCGATAAAACCGATGGAAAAGGCGCGCTGTCGGGTATTGGAAAACTCGGTGATCATCGAAGTGGCTATCGGATAATCTGCGCCGATGACCACCCCGATCAACACCCGCATCACCAGCAGCTCTACGGGAGAAGAAACAAACATCGTCGCCGCCGATATCACGCCAATGGCGATGATATCGATGATGAACATTTTGCGCCGCCCGACTTTATCGGAGATGTAGCCAAACAGCGACGTGCCGACAAACAGCCCGGCCAGTGTCCCGGCACCTAACAAACCAATCCACTCTGCATCCAGCTTCAATGCCGGTGTGAGCTGCTCCAGTGCCACACCAATCATTACCAGCACATAACCATCCAGAAACGGCCCACCGCTTCCCCACAGCATTATCCGGCGGTGAATAGAGGTGAATTTGATGTCATCAAAGTTCCTGGGCTGCTGCATGGTGATGTCCTGTTTCAACACGGGCAAAGCGTCATCTGTAGGCCGGATAAGGCGTTTACGCCGCCATCCGGCATTGGCGCCACATGATTGCCGGATGGCGATGCTACCGCATCTGATCCGGCCTACGGGTGCACAACCTCGTACTTATTAGCCGTAGCGGAATTCCACGCCAAAGGTGCCGCGTGGGTATTCCCATTTCTCCAGCGCCGTATCGAGTCCGAGAATTCGACAGGTGCCGCATTCCAGGCAACCGGCGTAATCAAAGCGCACGCTGCCGTCATCCTGCTTTTTGTACAAGCCGGCCGGACAGGCTTTGATCAACACCTCCAGCACCTGTTTATCAGGCTGAGTCTTCAGAACGATGTGCGGGCTTTCTTCATCGACATTGAATTTATTGACGCCCAGTTTGACGTCCACATTGACGGGAGAAGTCATAATACGGTCACTCCTTTAAGGCCATCCTTCATCAGGTTGATGAAGCCCACTTTCTTCGCATGACGCAGCAATGTTTTACGCATCGGAACCGGCGCTGAACTATCCACGGTAAACAGGTCGCGGGCGATATTCACTACCATTTCTGGATAGGCGGTAAACATGCGGGGGTTATCGAGAAACGCGGGCAGCTTCTGATACATGCGCATATCGCGCATCGGGCCGTCGTCCAAATGCTGGTGATATTCGGCAAGCGCTTGCTTGCTAAAGTCGTCACGCTTCATGGCTGAAAGTACCGTTTTAGCGGCCGCTTCGCCTGCCGAGATAGCCAAATCCATACCGCGAATGGTGAAGCCAAGGTTCATACACATTCCGGCCGCATCACCGGCAATCAGGACACCGTCGCCCACCAGTTCCGGCTGCATATTCATCCCGGCTTCCGGCACTACGTGAGCGGCATATTCCACCAGCTTGCCACCAGCAATCAGTGGGGCAACGGCCGGGTGCTGTTTGAAATCTTCCAGCATTTGCGGGACCGATTTTTTCGCGTCCTTCAGGTGATGAAGGCCGCATACCAGCCCTAAAGAAACAGTGGTTTCATTAGTATAGAGGAAGCCACCGCCCATCAGGCCGTCGGTTGGCGACCCAGCAAACAGACAGGCAGCGCCTTCGTTACCCTGCAGATGAAAGCGGTCTTCAATCACCGATTTCGGCAATTCAATAAGCTCCTTCACGCCAACAGCCACATGTGACGCGTCAACGCGCCTGGCCATACCCAACTTTTCTGCCAGCAGAGAATTCACGCCGTCAGCGAGGATCACCACTTTGGCTTCAAGGATGTCGCCATCCGCTTCCACGCCCACCACCTTGCCATCACGCTGGACGACGTTATCCACGCGGATACCGGTAATCAGCTGGGCGCCCGCCTCTTCAGCCTGCTCCATCAGCCAGGCGTCAAATTTACTGCGCAATACGGAATAAGAAACCTGCGACGCCGCCGCCTCTTCTCCGTTGCAATAATCCATCGTCATCGCCCCTTTTTCAGTCATAAAGGCGAGTTTTTCGTGGGTGATCATGCGTTCAATGGGAGCATGCTCAGCAAAGCCAGGGATGATACGCTCCAGACTGTGCGCATACATGCGCCCACCGGTGACATTCTTCGCGCCAGCAGAATTGCCGCGCTCGATAACCAGCACCTGTGCACCTTCACGAGCAAGCACCAGTGCCGCAACCGAACCGGCCAGCCCTGCACCCACGATGATGGCATCAAAGATATCTTCGGACATAGACAACTCCTCTCAGCGGCAGAGTACTTTCGTACTCTGCCCGGAATGGTTTAGCGCGCTAATGCGGCCGTCAGCGCAGGCAGGATCTTCAGCGCATCGCCAACGATGCCAAAGTCTGCGTACTGGAAAATCGGGGCATTTTTATCTTTGTTGATAGCAAAAATCGTCTGTGCGCCGTTCGCGCCAACCATGTGCTGAATCTGCCCGGAGATCCCCACCGCCAGATACAGCTCGGGCTTAAGCATCAGGTTGGATATCCCAACGTAGCGTTCATGCTCCATCCACTTCTCGTTTTCCGCCACCGGACGGGAACAGGCCAGCTCAGCGCCCATGGCCTGACACAGCGCTTCCGCCAGCGAGATATTCTCTTTGCTGCCAATGCCGCGCCCTACGCTGACCACCAGTCGCGCCTTGTCGAGATCGACGCTGTTGCTCTTACGCGCCTGCGTGGCTGTGCGGGTGACCGCGACGGCCGGGGCCTGCCACTGCACCTCATGCTTATCACCGCTGCGGGATGCATCCGACTGCATCGCATCAAACGTTCCGCTGCTGAGCGTGACCACCGCAAATGGCGAGGCGATAGTTTCTGCCCCCATTGCCAGACCGCCATACACCATGTGTTTGACCGCCACATTGCCGTCCTGCAACGTCACCGCGCTGGCATCGTTAGACACCGCCGCCGACAAACGAAAGCCCAGCTTTGCCGCCAGCAGTTTGCCGCGACGAGTGTTCGGCAGCAGGACCGCGCCACCTTCACTGTGCTGACGAATAGTCTGGGCCATCACGTCCGCATAATCTTCGATCATTCGGTCATCTGGCTTACCGCTGAGCAGCCAGACATGGTTGGCGCCCAGTTGGATTGCTGTCGCGCTGTCAGCCTCGCTCAGTACGAACGTGTTGATAGACTCACCTAAAGCCTGCGCACCATTCATCAGTTCCGGCAGACGAGAAGGGGTATCGCTGAATACCCAGACACTGGAAAACTTGTTCATAACATCCCCTGATAATTAAATGATTTTGCGCAGGCTCTCGACAAACGCGGCAATCTGTTCTTCACCGTCACCTTCAATCACAACGCGCTGACGCTCGCGTTGCTTCGGTGCAGCAACCTGTTGGACGGAATATGCATCCACGCTATTTAGCGCAATATCCGCTGGCGACCAGACCTGAACCGGTTTTTTCGCCGCGCCAAGAATGGCTTTCATGGAAGGGATTTGTGGTGTGTTGATGTCGGTAGAGACCGCAATCACCGCCGGCAGCGGGATGCTCAGGGTTTCAATTTCATCTTCCAGCTCGCGTTCTACCGTGAGGGTGTTATCCGCCAGTGAGAGGATCTTGCTCACACCGTTAATCGCCGGGATATTCAATGCTTCGCCCACCAGCAGACCGACCTGCTGGGCATAAAGATCGGAAGATCCATCACCGCAGATAATCAGATCAAAACCGGATTTTTGTGCCGCGGCAGCCAGTGCTGTCGCCGTCTGCTGAGGCAGCGCCTGTTCGAATTGATCGTCAATCACCACGATCAGCTCATCCGGACCGCGAGAAAGCACATCTTTGCGCCCTTTAGCATTGGTCAACGCTTTGCCACCCACGCTTAGTGCAACAACCTGAACCTCTCCCAGCTGCTGTTTTAACTGACAAGCAGCCTCAATCGCATTCAGGTCGTACTGACTGATTTTGGCATCAGCCTTGCTGAGATCCAGCGAACCATCAGCATTATTAATCGCAATATCCTGTTCGTCAGGCACGCATTTGTAGCAAGTAATTATCTTCATTGCATCTCCAGAAATCATGAAGGAAACGTTATTCATATCGGCTGTGTTAAATACAGATATCACGCTCTTTAATTCGGAAATAAAACATTAATCACCAATATTGAAAATGTCACACATTCATATTCGTAACTTTCAATAGTGTTATGCATCTCAACAATATTGAAAATCACCTGTCAAACATGAAAGTTTTCAATATTGTTTACTGGTTCAACAATATTGAAAGATAGCGACTTATAAAACTTAAAAAACCAACATCAACATACTGATTTAAAACAATAAATAACAAAAAATCCAACAAAATAGCCAGCATAAAAAAGTGTGACACACATAACAGAACCACCGGTAATGAATACCCATTATGAGTTACTCACCGAGGCGCCCCAGAGGTTAAATAGTTATCAACAAATCATTAATAATAAATATACAAAACAGCACAATCGGGAACGCTAAATAAATTTCGTTTTCACACTGGAATTCACTTATGAAAAATGAAAAGAAAAAATCGGGAATAGAACCAAAGGTTTTTTTCCCGCCATTAATAATTGTCGGAATACTTTGCTGGCTAACAGTTCGAGATCTTGATGCCGCCAATGTAGTTATTAATGCGGTATTCAGTTATGTCACCAATGTCTGGGGCTGGGCATTTGAATGGTATATGGTCATCATGCTGTTCGGCTGGTTCTGGCTAGTCTTTGGCCCGTATTCCAAAAAGAAATTAGGTGATGAAAAACCGGAGTTTAGCACCGCCAGCTGGATTTTTATGATGTTCGCCTCCTGTACATCGGCTGCCGTGTTGTTCTGGGGTTCCATCGAGATCTATTACTATATCTCCACCCCGCCGTTTGCGCTCGCCCCCAACTCCACCGGCGCGAAAGAACTCGGTCTGGCGTACAGCCTGTTCCACTGGGGACCGCTGCCATGGGCAACCTATAGCTTCCTTTCTGTGGCCTTTGCCTACTTCTTCTTTGTGCGCAAGATGGACGTCATCCGTCCCAGCTCCACGCTGGTGCCGTTAGTTGGCGAAAAGCATGCCAAAGGATTGTTCGGCACCATTGTCGATAACTTCTATCTGGTGGCGCTGATCTTCGCGATGGGGACCAGCCTCGGTCTGGCTACACCGCTGGTGACCGAGTGTATCCAGTATCTGTTCGGCATTCCGCATACCCTGCAATTAGACGCCATCATCATTACCTGCTGGATCATTCTGAACGCCATTTGCGTGGCCTGCGGTTTGCAAAAAGGGGTGAAGATCGCCAGCGACATTCGTAGCTATCTGAGCTTCCTGATGCTGGGCTGGGTGTTTATCGTCAGCGGCGCCAGCTTCATCATGAACTACTTCACCGACTCCGTCGGCATGCTGATGATGTATTTACCGCGCATGCTGTTCTATACCGACGCTATCGGTAAAGGCGGCTTCCCGCAGGGCTGGACTGTCTTCTACTGGGCATGGTGGGTGATTTATGCCATCCAGATGAGCATCTTCCTCGCCCGTATTTCTCGCGGCCGTACCGTACGTGAGCTGTGCTTCGGCATGGTACTGGGTCTGACTGCTTCCACCTGGATCCTGTGGACGGTCCTTGGCAGCAACACGCTGCTGTTGATGGATAAAAACATTCTCAACATCCCGCAACTGATTGAGCAACACGGCGTGGCGCGCGCCATCATCGAAACCTGGGCCGCATTGCCGTTCAGCACCGCCACCATGTGGGGATTCTTTATCCTCTGCTTTATTGCCACCGTCACGCTGATTAACGCCTGCTCTTATACCCTGGCAATGTCCACCTGCCGCGAAGTTCGCGACGGCGAAGAACCGCCGCTGCTGATCCGCATCGGTTGGTCGGTACTGGTCGGTGTCATCGGTATTGTTCTGCTGGCGCTGGGCGGACTGAAGCCCATCCAGACGGCGATTATTGCCGGAGGATGCCCGCTGTTCTTCGTCAACATTATGGTCACGCTGTCCTTTATTAAAGACGCCAAAGTGCACTGGAAAGACAAGTAAGTTTAATTAACCCATTACTGAAGAGGCTTGAAGATGGATTTCAATTTGAATGACGAGCAGGAACTGTTTGTCGCAGGTATTCGTGAACTGATGGCCAGTGAGAACTGGGAAGCTTACTTTGCCGAGTGCGATCGTGACAGCGTCTACCCAGAACGTTTTGTAAAAGCGCTGGCGGATATGGGCATCGACAGCCTGCTGATCCCGGAAGAACACGGCGGTCTGGAAGCCGGTTTCGTCACCGTTGCCGCGGTGTGGATGGAATTAGGTCGCCTTGGCGCACCGACTTACGTGCTGTATCAATTGCCGGGAGGTTTTAACACTTTCCTGCGTGAAGGCACCCAGGAACAAATTGATAAAATCATGGCGTTCCAGGGCACCGGTAAGCAGATGTGGAACTCCGCTATCACAGAACCGGGAGCTGGATCGGATGTTGGCAGTCTGAAAACCACTTATACACGCAAAGATGGTAAGGTTTATCTTAATGGCAGTAAGTGCTTTATCACCAGTAGCGCCTATACCCCGTATATCGTGGTGATGGCTCGTGATGGTGCATCGCCGGATAAACCGATTTACACCGAGTGGTTTGTTGACATGACGAAAGTCGGTATCAAAGTCAATAAGCTGGAGAAGCTCGGCCTGCGCATGGACAGTTGCTGTGAAATTACCTTTGATGACGTCGAACTGGATGAAAAAGACATGTTCGGTCGGGAAGGTAATGGCTTTAACCGCGTGAAAGAAGAGTTTGACCACGAACGTTTCCTCGTCGCCCTGACCAACTACGGTACAGCAATGTGCGCCTTTGAAGATGCGGCGCGCTACGCCAATCAACGCGTCCAGTTTGGCGAAGCAATCGGTCGTTTCCAGCTCATTCAGGAGAAGTTTGCGCATATGGCGATCAAACTGAACTCCATGAAAAACATGCTGCTGGAAGCCGCGTGGAAAGCAGATAACGGCACCATTACCTCGGGTGATGCAGCGATGTGCAAATACTTCTGCGCTAACGCCGCGTTTGAGGTCGTGGACACCTCCATGCAGGTACTCGGCGGTGTGGGTATTGCGGGCAATCATCGCATCACGCGCTTCTGGCGTGACCTGCGCGTTGACCGTGTTTCCGGTGGCTCTGATGAAATGCAGATCCTGACGTTGGGTCGTGCGGTACTCAAGCAATACCGCTAAGTGGGATGCCGGATGGCGCTTCGCCTATCCGGCCTACAACTAACTGCCAGGAGTTACATTATGGACCATTTATCAATGCCTGCGTTTGGGCCACTTGCCGGAGTACGCGTTGTCTTTTCAGGGATCGAAATCGCCGGGCCGTTCGCCGGACAGATGTTTGCCGAATGGGGCGCTGAGGTTATCTGGATTGAAAACGTCGCCTGGGCCGATACCATCCGCGTGCAACCCAACTACCCGCAGCTGTCACGCCGCAACCTGCACGCCCTGTCACTCAATATTTTCAAAGATGAAGGCCGGGAAGCGTTTCTGAAGCTCATGGAAACCACCGACATTTTCATTGAAGCCAGTAAAGGCCCGGCCTTTGCCCGCCGCGGTATTACCGATGAAGTGTTATGGGAGCATAACCCGAAGCTGGTTATCGCTCACCTCTCCGGCTTCGGTCAGTATGGTACCGATGAGTACACCAACCTCCCGGCGTACAATACCATCGCCCAGGCGTTCAGCGGTTATCTGATTCAAAACGGCGACGTTGACCAACCGATGCCGGCCTTCCCGTACACCGCAGATTACTTCTCCGGCATGACCGCCACCACGGCAGCCCTGGCAGCCCTGTATAAAGTGCGCGAAACGGGTAAAGGCGAAAGTATTGATATTGCCATGTACGAAGTGATGCTGCGTATGGGCCAGTACTTCATGATGGATTACTTCAACGGCGGTGAAGTTTGCCCGCGCATGACCAAAGGTAAAGACCCCTACTACGCCGGTTGCGGCCTGTATAAATGTGCCGACGGCTACATCGTGATGGAGCTCGTTGGCATTACGCAAATCAACGAGTGCTTTAAGGATATTGGCCTGGCGCACATTCTCGGAACGCCAGAAGTTCCGGAAGGCACACAGCTCATCCATCGTGTTGAGTGTCCGTACGGCCCGTTAGTCGAAGAGAAACTGGATGCCTGGCTGGCAGAACACACTATTGCAGACGTTCAGGCGCGCTTTGCCGAACTGAATATCGCCTGCGCGAAAGTACTGACGATCCCGGAACTGGAAGACAACCCGCAGTACGTAGCCCGTGAATCTATTACCCAGTGGCAAACGATGGATGGTCGCACCTGTAAAGGACCCAACATCATGCCGAAATTCAAAAATAACCCAGGGAAAATCTGGCGTGGCATGCCGTCACACGGCATGGATACCGCCGCCATTCTGAAAAATATCGGTTACAGCGAAGCAGACATTAATGAGCTGGTCGGCAAAGGCCTGGCCAGGGTTGAGGATTAAACGCGATGCGCTGACCGGCTTTGCGGGTTAGCGCTCACGCCTGATTTCAGTGGATAAGGTAAAATGGATATCGTTGGCAGACAAAACTTACGTCAGATGTGGGACGACCTGGCCGGGGTGTACGGAGATAAAGCAGCACTTATTTTCGAATCCTGCGAAGGAAATGTTCGGCAGTTTAGCTATGCCTCACTTAATGAAGAGATTAACCGTACGGCGAACCTTTTTCATTCATTGGGCATACGCAAAGGCGATAAGGTCGCATTACATCTGGATAACTGCCCGGAGTTCATTTTTTGCTGGTTTGGGCTGGCAAAAATTGGCGCCGTGATGGTACCGATTAACGCCCGCTTGCTGGGGGAAGAAAGCGCCTGGATCCTGCAAAACAGCCAGGTCAGCCTGTTGGTCACCAGCGCTCAGTTTTATCCAATGTACCGCCAGATAAAACGGGAAAATACCACCCCGCTGAATCACATTTGTCTTATCGGTGAGCAGGTTCCGGCTGACGATGGCGTGAGCCATTTTTCTCAGCTCAAGGACCAGCAGCCGACAACGCTGTGCTATACACCACCGTTATCCACTGATGACACGGCAGAAATTCTGTTTACCTCAGGCACCACCTCACGTCCCAAAGGGGTGGTGATTACCCACTATAACCTGCGTTTTGCCGGTTACTACTCCGCCTGGCAGTGCGCCCTGCGCGACGACGACGTCTACCTGACGGTCATGCCCGCTTTCCATATTGACTGCCAGTGTACGGCAGCCATGGCGGCTTTTTCCGCAGGCAGTACCTTTGTACTGATAGAGAAATACAGCGCCCGGGCCTTCTGGGACCAGGTACGCAAATATCAGGCGACGGTGACGGAATGCATTCCGATGATGATCCGCACCCTGATGGTACAGCCCGCAAGCCCGACTGACAGGCAGCACAAGCTGCGCGAAGTGATGTTCTACCTCAATTTGTCGGTGCAGGAAAAAGATGATTTTATCGCGCGCTTTGGCGTCAGGCTGCTGACCTCCTACGGCATGACGGAAACCATCGTCGGTATTATTGGTGACCGCCCCGGTGACCAACGGCGCTGGCCGTCCATTGGTCGCGTGGGTTTTAGCTATGAAGCCGAAATCCGCGACGATCATAATCAGCCACTACCCGCCGGAGAGATTGGCGAAATCTGCATTAAGGGCGTGCCGGGTAAAACGATATTTAAAGAGTACTACGCACAGCCACAGGCCACGGCCAACGCGCTGGAGCCGGACGGCTGGTTGCATACCGGTGATTCCGGCTACCGGGATGAAGACGGTTTTTTCTATTTCGTTGACCGGCGCTGCAACATGATTAAACGCGGCGGGGAAAATGTTTCCTGCGTCGAGCTGGAAAATATAATCGCTGCTCACCCTAAAATTCAGGACATTGTCATTGTCGGTATTAAAGACGCTATCCGCGATGAGGCGATTAAAGCCTTTATCGTATTGAATGAGGGGGAAACATTAAGCGAAGCGGAATTTTTCAGTTTCTGCGAAGGCAATATGGCGAAGTTTAAGGTTCCCTCGTTTATGGAGATAAGAACCGACCTGCCGCGTAATTGTTCCGGAAAAATAATCAAAAAAAATCTGAAATAAATCCTCCGCCAGGAATACCTCCTGTCGGCAAATCTATTTTTTGGAGATGAGCTATGAGTGAATCATTACATCTGACCCGTAACGGCCCGATTCTGGAAATTACATTAGACAGGCCCAAAGCGAATGCCATTGACGCCAAAACCAGCTTTGCCATGGGGGAAGCTTTTCTAAATTTTCGTGACGACCCGGAATTACGCGTAGCGATTATCACCGGCGGCGGCGAGAAATTCTTTTCTGCGGGCTGGGACCTAAAAGCGGCAGCAGAAGGTGAAGCGCCGGATGCCGATTTTGGTCCCGGCGGTTTTGCCGGTTTAACGGAAATATTTGATCTCGACAAGCCGGTCATCGCCGCAGTAAACGGCTATGCCTTCGGCGGCGGATTCGAGTTAGCGCTGGCGGCAGACTTTATCGTCTGTGCGGAAAACGCCAGCTTTGCGTTGCCGGAAGCCAAACTCGGTATCGTACCGGACAGCGGCGGCGTGCTGCGTCTGCCGAAGCTGCTGCCGCCTGCTATCGTCAACGAAATGGTGATGACCGGCAGACGAATGAGCGCCGAAGAAGCGCTGTGCTGGGGGATTGTGAACCGCGTCGTCAGCCAGGCTGAACTGATGGACAGCGCCCGCGAACTGGCGCAGCAGCTGGTGCATAGCGCCCCGTTGGCTATCGCCGCGCTGAAAGAAATTTACCGCGCGACCAGCGAAATGCCGGTAGAAGAAGGCTACCGCTACATCCGCAGCGGCGTGCTGAAGCATTACCCATCCGTGCTGCACTCTGAGGATGCGCTCGAAGGACCGCAGGCGTTTGCCGAAAAACGCGATCCGGTGTGGAAAGGTCGTTAATGTGCTGAGGCCGGATGGCGCTTTGCTTATCCGGCCTACAAAAAATGCACACTCGTAGGCCGCGTTATCCGGCAAAAACAACTGAGGAATATCGTGAGTTATTATGCGTTTGAAGGCCTGATCCCGGTGGTACACCCACAGGCGTATGTCCATCCTAGCGCAGTGCTGATTGGCGATGTGATCGTCGGTGCTGGCGTGTATATCGGCCCTCTTGCCTCGCTGCGCGGCGACTATGGGCGCCTGATCCTTGAAGCAGGCTCGAATCTTCAGGATGGTTGCATCATGCACGGCTACTGTGACACCGACACCATCGTGCATGAGAATGGGCACATCGGGCACGGCGCAATCCTGCACGGCTGCGTCATTGGCCGGGACGCGCTGGTTGGCATGAACAGCGTCATAATGGACGGCGCAACAATTGGCGAAGAGAGCATTGTCGCCGCCATGAGCTTTGTTAAAGCCGGATTTACCGGCGAGGCAAGGCAAATGCTGGTCGGTTCACCTGCCCGCGTGCTGCGAGAGGTGACAGACCAGGAGCTGCACTGGAAGCGGCTGAACACCAAAGAGTATCAGGATCTCGCGGTTCGCTGTCGGGCAGGGTTACGCGAAACACAGCCGTTAACGCAGATTGATAAAAACCGCCCGCGTCTGAAAGGCACGACAGATGTGAAGCCCAAGTCAGCACGGTAATTGATGCCGGATGCGCTCACGCTTATCCGGCCTATGAGTCAATCACCGTTTATGTCGCCATCAGGCAAACTTACAATTAGCGACGCATACTTTTTGACAGCATCATCTGCCATTTCTGCTCGCGATTAAGCTCTGTTGGCGGTACAGCCGACATACGCGGCATTTTCCCTACGCTCACTTTTTTATCCTGCAAATTGTGATTCAATCTGCTGTAGAGATGAGAATCAATACTCACGACTTTCACCAGACGCTGGCACTGACAGCCCCGGCCTGCAATCTGGTTAGGGATCATCTTAACTTCACAAACAATTTCTCCCACCTCAGACAGAATATAGGAGAGCGTATTAATTGCTTTGCAGTGTTCAATATTAAAATGGAGGGAGATTTCTTTTGCCGTGACCCAACGATCTTCAGCCCTGATCCAATCGGCAATTAACAAATAAAGCGGTCTTTCAACATATTCTTCACACATAAGCACACCATTTCACAAATTAAAAATCTGGCTACGGCCTGTCTGGATAAATAAAAACAAAGCCCTATTAAAATTGTGTATATGAGAGATAGTATGCGACTTGAATGTTGATTAGTGTGAGCAACATCTTGCTTATTACATTGAAAATGTGGTTATCACAGCGCTATTTGCCTGTAATGACCTTAATAGATAAAAAAAACGGTTTCTTTACAGAAACCGTTTCTTATTAAATTGCAGACCCGACCCGCTCAGAAGCGGGTGGGTCATTGTCGATTACTTCGCGATCTGTGCGTGCATTTCCTGAACGGAGGTCACCTTCTCGGTAGCATCCGCATTCAGCGCCATCGCCGTGGCGAAACCGCCGTTTAGCGTGGTGTCATAATGAACTTTGTACTGCAGCGCGCTGCGGCGAATCAGCTTGGAGTCTTCAATCGCCTGACGACCTTCAGTGGTGTTGATGATATAGGTATATTCGCCATTCTTGATACGGTCCTGAATATGCGGACGACCTTCATGCACCTTGTTTACCAGACGCGGGTTGATACCGGCTTCCCCCAGTACAATTGCCGTACCGTGGGTGGCGTCCAGCTCGAAACCAAACTTCAGCAGCTTCGCCGCCAAGTCAACGACGCGCTCTTTATCGCCTTCACGCACGGAGAGCAATGCGCGGCCCTGTTTCTTCATGGTGGAGCTGCTGCCCAGCTGCGCCTTGGCGAATGCTTCCGCAAAGGTGCGGCCTACGCCCATCACTTCACCGGTAGAGCGCATTTCTGGCCCTAACAGGGGGTCAACGCCCGGGAACTTGTTAAACGGCAGCACCACTTCCTTCACCGAGTAGTACGGCGGGATAATTTCTTTGGTGACGCCCTGCTGTGCCAGCGTTTGACCGACCATCACGCGCGCCGCCACTTTTGCAAGCGGTACGCCGGTGGCTTTGGAGACAAACGGTACGGTACGCGCCGCACGCGGGTTGACTTCAATCAGGTAAACTTCGTTGTTCTTCACCGCAAACTGGACGTTCATCAGACCACGAACCTGCAGTTCGAAGGCCAGTTTCTGCACCTGCTGGCGCATCACGTCCTGAATTTCCTGGCTCAGCGTGTAGGCTGGCAAGGAACACGCGGAGTCGCCGGAGTGAACGCCCGCCTGCTCAATGTGCTCCATAATGCCACCAATCAGCACCCTTTCGCCGTCGCAGATAGCGTCCACGTCCACTTCTACTGCGTCATCCAGGAAGCGGTCCAGCAGCACTGGCGCGTCGTTGGAGACGCTGACCGCGGTCTGGAAGTAGCGACGCAGGTCGGCTTCGTCATAGACAATTTCCATCGCCCGACCGCCAAGCACGTAGGACGGGCGCACCACCAGCGGGTAGCCAATCTCTTTTGCTTTCTCGACCGCCATTTCAATGGCGGTGACGGTGGCATTGGCCGGTTGTTTCAGCTTCAGACGGTCAACCGCCTGCTGGAAACGCTCACGGTCTTCAGCGCGGTCAATCGCGTCCGGGCTGGTGCCGATAACCGGCACGCCTGCGGCTTCCAGCGCACGCGCCAGCTTCAGCGGAGTCTGCCCGCCGTACTGCACGATAACGCCTTTCGGCTTCTCGATACGCACGATTTCCAGCACGTCTTCGAACGTTACCGGTTCAAAGTACAGACGGTCGGAGGTGTCGTAGTCGGTAGAAACCGTTTCCGGGTTACAGTTGACCATAATGGTCTCGTAACCGTCTTCGCGCAGCGCCAGCGAGGCATGTACGCAGCAGTAATCGAATTCGATACCCTGACCGATACGGTTCGGACCACCGCCCAGCACCATAATTTTGTCGCGATCCTGAGTCGGGTTCGCTTCGCACTCTTCTTCATAGGTGGAGTACATGTAGGCGGTGTCGGTGGAGAATTCTGCGGCGCAGGTATCCACACGCTTATAAACCGGGTGCAGCTTATACTGTTCGCGCAGTTTGCGGATTTCCGCTTCGCGCACGCCAGCCAGTTTTGCCAGACGCGCATCGGCAAAGCCTTTACGCTTAAGCTGGCGCAGGAAATCAGCGTCGAGGCCGTTAATCCCCAGCTCTGCAACTTTTTCTTCCAGACGCACCAGTTCTTCAATCTGTACCAGGAACCAGCGGTCAATGTTGGTCAGGTTGAAGACGCCATCAACGGACAGACCAGCACGGAACGCATCGGCGATGTACCAGATACGCTCAGCGCCTGCGTCTTTCAGCTCACGGCGAATTTTGGTCAGCGCTTCCGGGTCATCCAGGCTCACTTTCGGGTCGAAACCGGTGGCGCCCACTTCCAGACCACGCAGCGCTTTTTGCAGCGATTCCTGCTGTGTGCGGCCAATCGCCATCACTTCGCCGACGGACTTCATCTGCGTCGTCAGACGGTCGTTAGCACCGGCAAACTTCTCGAAGTTAAAGCGCGGGATCTTAGTCACAACGTAGTCGATAGACGGTTCGAACGACGCCGGAGTACGGCCGCCGGTGATGTCGTTCATCAGCTCATCGAGGGTGTAACCGACCGCCAGTTTCGCCGCCACTTTCGCAATCGGGAAGCCGGTGGCTTTCGACGCCAGCGCCGAGGAGCGGGAAACGCGTGGGTTCATTTCAATGACAATCAGGCGGCCGTTTTTCGGGTTCACCGCAAACTGCACGTTAGACCCGCCGGTTTCTACGCCGATTTCACGCAGTACCGCCATCGAGGCGTTACGCATGATTTGATATTCTTTGTCGGTCAGCGTCTGGGCAGGTGCCACGGTGATGGAGTCACCGGTATGAATGCCCATGGCGTCGAAGTTTTCGATGGAGCAGACAATAATGCAGTTATCATTTTTGTCACGTACCACTTCCATCTCGTACTCTTTCCAGCCAATCAGCGATTCATCAATCAGCAGCTCTTTCGTTGGGGAAAGATCCAGACCGCGTTCGCAAATCTCTTCAAACTCTTCGCGGTTATAGGCAATACCGCCGCCGGTACCGCCCATGGTGAAGGACGGGCGGATGATGCACGGGAAGCCGACGTCAGCGGCAACCGCCAGCGCTTCTTCCATGGTGTGTGCGATACCAGAACGCGCGGTGTCGAGACCGATTTTCTTCATTGCGATGTCGAAGCGACGGCGATCTTCTGCTTTATCAATCGCATCGGCGGTGGCACCAATCATGGTCACACCGAATTCTTCAAGAACGCCCTGACGCTCCAGCTCCAGCGCGCAGTTCAGCGCCGTCTGGCCGCCCATGGTAGGCAGTACCGCATCCGGGCGCTCTTTTTCGATAATTTTGCGTACCACTTCCCAGTGAATTGGCTCGATGTAGGTGGCATCGGCCATTTCCGGGTCGGTCATGATGGTCGCCGGGTTGGAGTTGACCAGAATAACGCGGTAACCCTCTTCACGCAGGGCTTTACACGCCTGCGCACCGGAATAGTCAAACTCACACGCCTGGCCGATAACAATCGGACCCGCGCCCAGAATCAGGATACTTTTTATGTCTGTACGTTTTGGCATGGCTCTTTTAACTCCTGATTATTTCGCGGACTGACGGTATTGCTCAATTAACTCGATAAAGTGGTCGAACAGCGGCGCAGCATCGTGCGGCCCCGGGCTCGCTTCAGGGTGGCCCTGGAAGCTAAACGCCGGTTTGTCGGTGCGATGGATACCCTGCAGGGTGCCATCGAACAGTGATTTGTGCGTGACGCGCAAGGTAGCAGGCATAGAGGCTTCATCCACCGCAAAACCGTGGTTCTGCGCGGTAATCATCACGGTGTTGTTATCGATATCTTTCACCGGATGGTTGCCGCCGTGGTGGCCAAACTTCATCTTGATGGTCTTCGCACCGCTCGCCAGCGCCAGCAGCTGATGGCCGAGACAGATGCCAAACACCGGAATATCGGTTTCGAGGAATTTCTGAATCGCGGCAATCGCGTAGTCACATGGTGCCGGGTCGCCAGGACCGTTGGACAGGAAGATACCGTCCGGATTCATCTTTAATACATCTTCTGCGGAGGTCTGCGCAGGCACAACCGTCAGGCGGCAGCCGCGGTCCACCAGCATACGCAGAATGTTGCGTTTCGCGCCGAAATCGTAGGCAACCACGTGGAACGGGAGTTCTTCAGCGGATTTTGCTTCCGGCAGGTCGCCTTCCAGCGTCCAGCTTCCCTGGGTCCAGCCATACGGTTCTGCCGTGGTGACTTCTTTCGCCAGATCCATGCCGTTCAGGCCCGGGAAGGCTTTCGCTTTTTCCAGCGCCAGCTGTGCATCCAGGTTATCCCCTGCGATGATGCAGCCGTTCTGAGCGCCTTTCTCGCGCAGCAGACGGGTCAGCTTACGGGTATCAATATCGGCAATCGCCACGATGTTATGGCGCTTCAGGTAAGAAGAGAGGTCTTCGGTATCGCGGTAATTGCTGGCAATCAGCGGCAGGTCTCGGATGACCAGACCTTGCGCATGTACCTGAGAAGATTCTGCATCGGCTTCATTGGTGCCGACATTGCCGATATGAGGATAAGTAAGGGTGACGATTTGGCGGGAATAGGAAGGATCAGTGAGGATTTCTTGATAACCGGTCATTGAAGTATTGAAAACGACTTCCCCAACCGCCGAACCTGTTGCCCCTATGGCCCGACCGTGAAACTGGGTTCCGTCTTCCAGAACCAATAGCGCTGACTTAATCAAAACACCCTCCAGAGAATATTCACTCACTTTATTTGCATATTAATTCATTAACACAGTATGAATCAATGCAAATTTGCTTACCTATGGATTTCTGGCAAACGGCGGCATTCTAGAGACAGCCCGGGAAAAAGTCTACCCAAAAGGGGATTTTTTATTATTATTTTACGCCACTGGGACAAATCATGTGATTTAACAGGCAAAAAGATCAGCTAAGTAACGGTAGAAAACGCTTGCGGGAGGTCAAGAATGTAAAAATGAATCATGGCAGACAAAAAAGTGGACCATTTGGTCAAAATTTACATTGAGGCAACAAAAACACATTACAAAACATCTTAAAATAAGTGTTTTAATTGAAAATTATAAAAACAATGGAAAAATAAAAGGGCAATAAAATATTGCCCCATGTAATCAATGAATTATGATTACAATAACCACATCACGAAGGGTAATAAAACCTTATAAACTGCCTAAATCAAGCACATCTTTCATATCAAAAAGACCGTTTGATTTACCTTTCAACCACATCGCCGATCTTACCGCACCGTTGGCGAACGTCATGCGGCTGGACGCTTTGTGCGTAATCTCGATACGTTCGCCAATATCGGCGAACATCGCTGTATGTTCCCCGACGATGTCACCAGCACGCACGGTGGCAAAACCGATAGTGCCAGGCACACGTTCACCGGTGTAACCTTCACGCGAGTAGACGGCACAGTCCTTTAAATCTTTGTCCAGCGCCCCGGCAATCGCCTCGCCCATCGCCAGCGCGGTTCCTGACGGCGCATCCACTTTATGACGGTGGTGCGCTTCAATAATTTCGATGTCGGTATAGTCGCCCATCACCTTCGCCGCTTTCTCCAGCAGTTTAAGCATCACGTTCACGCCGACGCTAAAGTTGGCGGCAAACACAATGCCGATATCCTGCGAGGCATCGCGAATGGTCTGCTTACCGGCATCATCAAACCCGGTCGTGCCAATCACCATGCCTTTTGCATGCTGCCGACAAAATGCCAGATGCGTCAGCGTGCCTTCCGGGCGGGTAAAATCGATAAAGACATCGAAATCGTCTTTTACCGCTTCGAGGCTGCTCTGAACGGTTACGCCAGATTTTCCAACGCCCGCCAGCTCACCAGCATCGCTGCCCAGTAAAGAGGAGCCGTCACGCTCGAGTGCCGCCCCCAGTTGTACTCCTTCCATCGCCATCGTGGCCTGAATTAACTGCCGTCCCATGCGGCCACCGGCGCCTGCAATGGCGACGCGGATTTGTGCATCATGCATAGCTATTCTCTTTTGTTAAAATTGCGTAAATCGTTTTCAGAGTAACCAGCCCGCGACAGGGTCGCCAGCCGAAAACGTCCATAATTAGAAATTAATGATAAACAGAGAGGAATATCAGTAAAAGACATGATTCACCCCGCAGGATGAATCATTGCCGCAGTCGGGGAAAGAAGTCAAACTCGCTCAGAATGGCGACAGACGATAAGAAAAGCACTTTAAAACCCAACGGTAGGTAGCCAATTCGCGTGACCGTTTCTTCCAGCCCATTTTCAGGCCGCTAGAGTATAGCTCACCACCATCTGCCCTTTTTTCAGCTTCACCTGTGTAATAATCACCTCACCCAACTCGGATAAACGGGCCACGTGCGTACCGCCACAAGGATATCCCGGTAGGTCACCAAAACCGACCTGGCGTAAGCCGCCGTCAAAGGTAATTCGGCGCGCAAGATTGTCGGTCTGCCATTGGCCAATTTTCGCCATCAGTTGTGCCGCTTCCGGCAAAGTGCTGCCCTCACCTATCGCAAAAGTAATGCGCCCTTCATTCGGCCAATGGTGGGCTTTAACCGGTCGCCAACCAAATATTTCACCGGCCTGACCAATCATGTGCCCGGCTGAGTGCAGACGGGCGTGAAGATGGCGGGCAGCAGCATCAATATTAAGCGTCGTTTCGCCAGGCGGCAGCGGTTGCGCCACAATATGCACCACCTCTTCACCGCGCGTCATCACGCCTTCAACCGGGACGCCACCGATCGCGCCACTGTCCGAGGGTTGTCCGCCGCCCTGTGGATGAAACAGCGTGCTATCGAGCGTAATCGCATAGCGCCCATCGGGTTCTGCCGTGCAGTGTGTGATCGTCGCATGGCCTCGCGTGTCATCGCTGGTGTAATAAAGACGTTCAGTCATGGTTGTTCTCCTCTTGATGAGCAGAGTATATTCACTTTACCAGCACCGATAATCCCATCAACATTCAATGCATCTTTGCCCGGTACGCACAAATGAATCCCAACCTGCTTCCTGATCTTGCCACCTTTGTATTGATTATCGACCAGGGGAGTTTCTCCGCCGCCGCCAAAATATCCGGCGCAACGCCTTCCGCTATCAGCCGCAGCGTCTCGCGGCTTGAGCAGGCATTAGGCAGCAAACTGCTGCACCGCACCACCCGTAAGCTGGCGCTAAGCGAGACCGGGAAGATGGTTTATGAACACGCGCAAGAGATGCTAAACGCCGCTCAAATGGCGGTAGACTCCGGCAGCAGCCTCCAGACCATTGCCCAGGGGAAGCTAACGGTCAGCGTGCCAAAGGCGGTCGGGCGTTTTGTTATTCACCCCTTAATGGCGGAGTTTTTCACCCGCTTCCCGGAAGTGGATGTCTGTCTGAGGCTGGAAGACCGCTATATGGACTTGATTGATGATGGCGTGGATCTGGCACTGCGCATCAGTCAGTCGCCGTCGCCGGGTTTGTACGGCAAGCCGCTGATGCCGGTCAGTCACGTTATCTGCGCCACGCCGGAATATTTGCGTCAGCACGGTACGCCCGATACCCCACAAGCCCTGCGCGATCATAGCTGTATTAGCCTTGGCGAAACGCCCGCTGATTCGCGCTGGAAGTTTCGCCGTGGGGATAAAATTGAAACTCTGCAAACTCATGGGCGTTATGCTGCCAACCATACCGGCGTGCGGCTGGACGCGGTAAAGCATCATCTGGGGATTGGCAGCCTGCCGCTGTTTACCGCCCGTGAAACGCTTGCCAGCGGCGAGATTGTCCAGGTATTACCGGAGTGGGAGTTTATCAGCGATTACAGCGGCGGTCTGTGGCTCTTATGGACACGCAACCGACATATGCCCGCCAGAATGCGGGCCATGATTGATTACCTTAGCGAGAAATTGCCTCAATCTGGCCGTTGATTATGGCGCGCGTGACAGCACCTCAGCGACCCACTGGCGGAAGCCGTCAACATCCAGCGCCAGCGCGACCTGCGCGTTGACGGGCTGCCCAAGGCGACCCTCGATATCCACTACCGTCGTTCCCGAGGTGTATTCCCCCTGGGTTTCCACCGCCACAAAGCAGGGCTGGAGCGTGAACAGATCCGGGCGGACCAGCCAGGCTATGGCGCAGAGATCGTGCATACGCAGACCGGTATTCATGCTGCCGCTACGATAATGACTGAACAGCGCGTGCAGCATTTTCCCCGTCTGATTAAGTGCGGGTAATGTTGCCAGGTACTCCGGTGCCAGCATGGCCTGGTTGGTGACATCCAGCCCGCACATGACTATCTCCAGCCCACTGCGAAAGACCTTTGCCGCCGCTTCGGGATCGACAGCAATATTAAACTCCGCATTGGGCGTAAAGTTACCGCGCCCGGCTGAACCGCCCATCATCACCAGGCGGCGAATATTGAATACGCATTCAGGATAGTGGGTAAGCAACAGAGCAATATTGGTCAACGGGCCAATTGCCACCAGCGTAACGGGCTGCGGGGCATGCATCAGCGCGTCACGAATAGCCTGGAAGGCGGGTTTCGCCAGCGGCTGCCGATTGTGTTCGACAAATTCATACCCTTCCATACCGGACTCACCGTGTACGGAAGCGGCATCGCGCAGCGGCCGCACCAGCGGCATAGCTGCCCCCTGCGCCAACGGAATATCCGCATTCCAAAAGTGCAGCAACTGCAACGCATTACGGGTCGTTTTTTCCACTGACACGTTGCCTGCCACCGTCGTCATCAGTTGCAGATCCAGCTCGGGGGCAAACAATGCAGCGGCAATCGCGGCAGCATCATCAATGCCGGGATCGGTATCAAGAATGATCGGTAAGCGCATGGTTTCTCCATAAAAAAATGCCAGACGTTAAGTCTGGCATCTTCTCATAATCGTCTCGCGAAAGACTTACTCTACTTCACGAACATCCACACGCAGTTCTTTCGGCACTTCGAACACGATGTTCTCTTCACGGCCTTCCAGTGGGATAGCATCCCCACCACCGAGCTCCTGCAGACGGACAATCACGTTCTGTACCAGAATATCCGGCGCAGAAGCACCGGCCGTCACGCCGACGCACGCCGCATCTTTCACCCAGACTTCCTGGATATCGGTCGCATCGTCAATCAGATACGCGGCCTTGCCCATACGCTGGGCCAGTTCTGCCAGGCGGTTGGAGTTCGACGAGTTTTTCGAGCCGACAACCAGTACCACATCCGCTTGCTCCGCCAACGCACGAACCGCTTCCTGACGGTTGGTGGTGGCATAGCAGATATCGTCTTTGCGCGGCCCAACAATTTTCGGGAAGCGTTGACGCAGGGCATCAATCACATCAGAGGTGTCATCAACTGAGAGCGTAGTCTGGGTCATGAAGGAGAGCTTACCTTCATTTTTGACATTCAACGTCAGGACGTCTTCCGGCGATTCCACCAGGTACATCCCCCCCTGCGGGTTGCTGTACTGGCCCATCGTACCCTCAACCTCCGGGTGTCCGGCGTGACCAATCAGAATCGACTCTTCGCCACGGCGGCTGGCGCGCGCGACTTCCATATGCACTTTGGTCACCAGCGGGCAGGTGGCATCAAAGACCGTCAGATCGCGGCCTTTGGCTTCGTTACGCACGGCCTGAGACACGCCGTGGGCGGAGAAAATCAGGATCGCACCGTCCGGTACTTCACTGATTTGCTCAATAAAAATAGCGCCGCGCTCGCGCAGGCTATCCACCACATAGCGGTTATGCACCACTTCATGACGGACATAAATCGGCGCGCCGTAGATGGCCAGCGCGTTTTCCACAATGCTGATAGCGCGGTCTACGCCAGCGCAAAAACCGCGCGGGTTAGCCAACAGGATCTGCATTTTACGCCTCCAGTGCCGGTTCGACTTCCAGCACTTCAATATCAAAATGAACGGTATGCCCGGCCAGCGGATGGTTGAAGTCAACCGTGATCGAATCACCGTTGATTTCGCGGATCACGCCAGGCATCTCACTGCCGTCCATTGCGGTAAAGAGCATGATAGCGCCAATTTCTGGCTCACCCGCGTCCATAAACTCCCGACGCGAGAAATACTGAATGAGGTCCGGGCTTGATACGCCAAAAGCAGCATCAGGCTCCAGAGCAAAAGTGGTTTTATCGCCCTCTTTTAACCCCAGCAGGTGTTGTTCCAGTCCTTCAGACAGAGAACCGTCGCCCAGGCGAAACAGCGCAGGCTTGCCGTTATTGCGGGTTGACTCTGCGGTGGAGCCATCGTCGAGCTTTAAGGTGAAGTGCACCAGCACCGCACTGTTACTCTGTACTGATTTAGACATGCAGGTTGCTCTTTAAAAGTGCTGCCGCTTGTTTGCCCGGTGGCGCTATGCTTACCGGGCCTACAAGGTTCGCGATAGACTGTAAGCCGGATTAGCATAGCGCCATCCGGCATTTTTTATGCGGTTTTTTTCTCTTTCGACGGTAAGAAACCTTCCAGCACAATCAACGCCGCACCGATACAAATCGCCGTATCGGCAAGGTTGAAGGTGGCGAAATGCCAGTCACCGACGTAAAAGTCAATCATATCAACCACGAAGCCGTGCCACAGGCGGTCGAACAGGTTGCCCAGTGCACCGCCAATGATTAACGCATACGCGATATTGTTCAGCTTCTGCGTCGCCTTCGAGCGATACATCATCACCGCCAGGATGACGCAAATACCAATAGCGATACCGGCAAAGAACCAACGTTGCCAGCCGCCGCTGTCGGCTAAGAAGCTAAACGCCGCGCCATAGTTTCGCGCGTAGTGCAGATTAAGCGACGGGAGCAGCGATACCGTATCCCCCAGAGCAAAGTTCTGGAGGATCAGGTACTTGCTGCCCAAATCAATAATCAGCACGACTACCACTAGCCACAGCCAGCGTAGTCCTGTTGAACAAAGAGGCTGACTCATCAGGCAAACTTACGTTGTTCGCCATCACCGGCGATGTTGCTGACACAGCGTCCGCAGATTTCTGCGTGTTCCGCCACCTGACCCACGTCGGTCGTGTAATGCCAGCAGCGCGGGCATTTTTCACCTTCGGCTTTGCTCAGAGCAATTTTCAAGCCTTTGAGCAGTTCGCTCTGCTGAGCATCGGCCGGTGCTGCAGCATAGTCCGCAACAGTCGCACCCGATGTCAACAGAACAAAGCGTAACTCTTCGCCCAGCGCTGTCAGCTTGGCAGCCAGCTCAGGTTCAGCGTACAGGGTCACTGCCGCTTCCAGAGAACCGCCCACTTTCTTATCCGCACGCGCCTGCTCGATGACCTTATTCACTTCGCCACGCACTTTCAGCAGCTCGTCCCAGAACGTATCGTTCATCGCTTCGGTATCGGCCAGGCCAAACAGCCCCTGGTACCACTCACCGGTGAAGACGTACTTCTCGCGGGAGCCCGGCAGGTAGCCCCAGATTTCATCTGCGGTGAAGGACATGATCGGCGCCATCCAGCGTACCAGCGCTTCGGCAATATGGAACAGCGCGGTCTGGCAGCTACGACGCGCCACGCTGTCCGCTTTCGCGGTGTACTGACGGTCTTTGATGATGTCGAGGTAGAACGACCCCATTTCAACGGAGCAGAAACGCATCAGGCGCTGTACCACTTCGTGGAAGTCATAGGCTTCGTAGGCTTTGAGGATCTCATCCTGCGCCGCTTGCGCACAGCCCACTGCCCACCGGTCCAGAACAACCATCTCTTCCGGTTTCACCATGTCTTTCACTGGATCAAACCCGTTCAGGTTTGCCAGCAGGAAACGCGCGGTGTTACGGATACGGCGATAGCTGTCGGCAGCACGCTTCAGGATTTCGTCAGAAACGGCCATTTCGCCGGTATAGTCGGTAGACGCCACCCACAGACGCAGAATGTCCGCACCCAGCTTGTTCATCACGTCCTGCGGAGAAACGGTGTTACCGATGGACTTGGACATCTTGCGACCCTGACCATCAACGGTGAAACCGTGGGTCAGTACCTGACGGTACGGCGCTTTGCCCTTCATCGCAGTAGAGATCATCAGCGAAGACATGAACCAGCCACGATGCTGGTCAGAACCTTCCAGATACATATCTGCCGCGTGTCCCGAAAACTCAGGGCGCACGTCGACAACGGATGAATGGGTAGAGCCAGAGTCGAACCATACGTCCAGGGTATCCGGTACTTTAACGTACTGGTCGGCTTCATCACCGAGAATATCTTTTGGATCGAGATCCCACCACGCCTGGATACCGTCAACTTCAACGCGTTTAGCCACTTCTTCCATCAGTTCGATGGCACGCGGATGCAGCTCTTCAGTGTCTTTGTGGACAAACAGTGACATCGGCACACCCCACGTACGCTGACGGGAGATACACCAGTCAGGACGGTTGGCAACCATGGATTCAATACGCGCCTGGCCCCAATCGGGGATCCACTGCACGCCTTTGATCTCTTTCAGCGACTGCGCACGCAGGCCTTTCTGATCCATGCTGACAAACCACTGCGGGGTGGCACGGAAGATGATCGGTGACTTATGACGCCAGCAGCACGGATAGCTGTGCTGCATCTTCTCAACGTGCAGCAGTGCACCTTTTTCAGTCAGCAGCGCCACGACAACATCGTTCGCTTTGAAGACGTTAACCCCATCCAGGGTCGGGTACGTACCCGGCAGATAGGTACCATCTGGCCCTACCGGGTTTGCGACTTCCAGGCCGTATTTCTGACCAATCACGTAGTCATCCGGACCGTGGCCTGGCGCGGTGTGTACCGCACCGGTACCGGCATCCAGCGTCACGTGATCGCCCAGGATCGCCGGAACATCAAAGCCCATGAACGGATGGGTAAAGCGCAGCAGTTCCAGCTCAGCGCCTTTTACCGTGCCCAGAATGGTGTAATCCGCCGCGCCGAGACGCTGCATCACACTTTCGACCAGATCTTTTGCCAGAATCACGGCCTGACCGTCAATCTGCACCAGTGCATAGTCAAAATCAGGGGCCAGAGAAATCGCACGGTTAGCCGGCAGGGTCCACGGGGTGGTGGTCCAGATAACCAGAGAGATCGGGCCATTCACGTCAGAAACGCCAAATTTCGCTTTCACCGCATCCTGATCGGCGGCGTGGAACGCAACGTCGATAGACGGGGAGGTTTTGTCGTAATACTCAACTTCCGCTTCCGCCAGCGCGGAACGGCAGTCTACACACCAGTGCACCGGCTTCGCGCCTTTATGCAGATGGCCGTTACCGATGATTTTTCCCAGCGCGCGAATGATGTTGGCTTCGGTTTTGAAGTCCATCGTCAGGTACGGCTTCTGCCAGTCACCCAGCACGCCCAGACGGATAAAGTCTTTACGCTGACCGTCAACCTGCGTTGCGGCGTATTCGCGGCACTTGGCGCGGAACTCAGCGGCGGTGAACTTCTCACCCGGCTTGCCGAACTCTTGCTCTACTTTCAGTTCGATAGGCAGACCGTGGCAGTCCCAGCCTGGGACATAGGGGGAGTCGTAACCGGAAAGCCCTTTGGACTTCACGATAATGTCTTTCAGAATCTTGTTAACGGAGTGACCAATATGAATGCTGCCATTCGCATAAGGAGGGCCATCATGCAGAATAAAGGTTTTTTTGCCTTTTTTAGCCGCACGAATGATGCCGTACAGGTCATCATCGGTCCAACGCGCCAGCATTCCCGGTTCACGCTTGGCGAGATCGCCACGCATCGGGAACCCTGTTTCCGGCAAATTCAGGGTTGATTTATAGTCACTCATCAGATTCTCGGTTCCGTATTTAAAACTCGTATAGGCGTTAAGCCGGTTTTGATAGCCCAAAAAATTCGCGGGCAGTTAACTCATCACGCGCAATCTGCGCTTTTAGTTCATCCAGCGAGGCAAATCGCTGCTCGCTGCGTATTTTTTTACGCAGCACAACATCTATATGGCGACCATAGAGGTCCATTACAACGTCCAGTAGATGCACTTCTAACTGTTGGCGTACACCGGCCACCGTTGGGCGGGTACCGATATTCGCGACCCCGGGTAAAGGCGTTTCGCCCAAGCCCATCACCTCAACTGCGTACACCCCTTTCACCGGAGAAACCTGGCGACGAAGGGGGACATTTGCCGTCGGGAAACCAATGGTACGCCCTAACTCGTCGCCGTGTACCACCCGTCCTGAGATGGTAAACGGATGACCCAGTAAGCTTTCTGCCAGCAGCAGATTATCGTCTGCCAGCGCCTGACGCACCGCGGTGCTGCTGATCCGTACGCCGCCTTCACAGAAGGTCTGCGTGCTGGTGATATCGAAGCCATACTCCGCGCCCGCTTCCTGTAATAACAAGAAATCGCCCGCGCGGCTAGCGCCAAAGCGGAAATCATCACCCACGGCAAGAAATTGTACGCCAAGGCGCGTCACCAACAGATCGCTGATAAAGTTCTGCGCCGTTAATGCGGCAAAACGTCGGTCAAAACGCACGCACAGCACATAATCAACGCCACATTCCGCCAGATAACGCAGCTTTTCCCGCAGACGAGTCAGTCGCGCAGGTGACTTTTCAGTCGCAAACAGTTCCAGCGGCTGCGGCTCGAAAATCATCACCATGACGGGTAAATTTCGTTTGCGCCCTTCTTCCTGTAAGCCCTGCAACAGCGCGCGATGACCACGGTGCACGCCGTCGAAATTACCAATAGTCAGCACACACCCATGCGGGGCCTGACTGAGATTATGTATGCCTCGTATCAGCTTCATGTCTGGCTCAAAACAGTGAAAATCGTGAAAGTATACCCTGTACCGCGGTCAAGGTTAACCGGCGATTGGTTCTGCGAAACAGAAAGAAGATTGTTTTCATTGTTATGAAACAAAATGCGGTCCTCCGCTGACCAATCAATTCAACTTTTCTCGTGGAAAAGCTGTATTCACAGCACGCAAGCTGGTAGAATCCTGCGCCATCACTACGCAACGAGTGCTGCATTTTAAACGGCGCTTATTTGCACAAATCCATTGACAAAAGAAGGCTAAAAGGGCATATTCCTCGGCCTTTGAATTGTCCATATAGAACACATTTGGGAGTTGGACCTTGGCTAATATCAAATCAGCTAAGAAGCGCGCCGTTCAGTCTGAAAAGGCCCGCAAGCACAACGCTAGCCGTCGCTCTATGATGCGTACTTTCATCAAGAAAGTATACGCAGCCATCGAAGCTGGCGACAAAGCTACTGCACTGAAAGCATTTAACGAAATGCAACCAATCGTGGATCGTCAGGCTGCTAAAGGTCTGATCCACAAAAACAAAGCTGCACGTCATAAAGCAAACCTGACTGCACAGATCAACAAACTGGCTTAATCACCTGCTTGTTGTCGCTTTGTGAAAAAACCCGCGCAAGCGGGTTTTTTTATGTCTGCTGCACGCTGATTTTCGCCAACACCTGACGTCTCTCACTCACTCAACCACTCGTCTTCTTCAGTCCGCTTGTTTTTCAGCACTGCGCCCTTCAGCAGTAGCGGGGATTTATTCGAAAGTTATTTTCTTTCACTGTTTTCCTTTTTTTATTTCATTGTCACAGAAATTGTGACCATCATAGCAAATAAAAACATCACTTGACCGAAAACGAATAAACGCAATCCCGATGTAAGATTTGATAATTGATCGCTACGATGGGGTTAACTATTTTTTATCTACACCGTAATCACGCATTTTAAACCGAGGCTAAATTTCATCACGCCATAAAATAATCATTAAAAATTGCTTAGAAAGTAGAAGCTGTTTTTCTGGGCGTATCGTTCCAATACAGGAGTTATCATCATGAGTTCTGTTATTGAGGATACCCAATCTTCCGGGTCAGCATCATTGCCTTTACTACAGCGTATCAGCTACGGTTCTTTAGACGTGGCGGGTAATCTGCTGTACTGCTTCGGTTCAACCTACATATTATATTTCTACACGGATGTTGCAGGGATCAGTCTCGCCGTTGCCGGGGTCATCCTGCTACTGGCGCGCATTGTAGACGGGATCGATGCCCCCATCTGGGGGATCATCATCGATAAAACACGTTCTCGTTACGGGAAATGCCGTCCGTGGTTCTTATGGCTACCGCTGCCCTTTGGCGTATTCAGCGCGCTGTCATTTTGGTCCCCTGATATCAGTATGACGGGAAAAGCCATATATGCAGCAATATCCTATATGATTGCCAGTATTTTATTTACCGGGCTAAACACGCCGCTTAGCGCAATATTACCCTTAATGACGCTATCGCCAAAGGAGCGACTGGTACTTAACTCCTGGAGAATGACCGGTGGACAAATCGGCGTCTTATTAATGAATGCAACCGCGCTACCGTTAGTGGCGTTTTTAGGTAACGGTGATGATCATGCCGGGTTTATTTACACGGCAGTTCTGTTCGCCATTATATCCTGCTCACTGACTCTTTTTGCGTTTAAAAATATTCGTGAAATGGATGCGGATAAAATACAGCAAGAACCCAAATTGCCGATGAAAAAGAGCTTCGCGGCAATGAAAGGTAACTGGCCGTGGATCCTGATGGTGCTGGCCAACCTGATTTTCTGGATAGCTCTGCAGCAGCGCTCAACAACTATCGTTTACTATCTGACTTATAACCTTGACCGCAAAGATCTGGTCCCGCTGATCAACAGCCTTGCCACCATTCAGATTCTGTTCATCATCGCCATTCCCTTCTTTAGCAAATACCTCTCGAAAACATGGATTTGGATTAGCGGTCTGCTGGTCGCCACCCTGGGCGGTGTGCTGATGTGGCTGGCTGCCGATAACATTCCTTTACTGATCGCCGCCTGGGTTCTCGGTAATATCGGCAGCGGCATCGCCTGTTCAATGCCCTTTGCCATGCTGGGCTTTGCGGTCGACTTTGGCGCATGGAAGACGGGTATCAAAGCAACCGGCATCCTTATCGCCTTCGGCAGCACGTTCTGCATCAAAATGGGCAGCGGCCTCGGCACTGCCTTCGCCGCCTGGATCATGAACAGCTTCGGCTACGTTCCCAACCATGCTCAAAGCGTCGCCGGGCTGGAGGGGATAACCTGGGCCTTTATCTGGGCACCCGCCCTGCTCTTCGCACTCGCGGCGATCCCGCTGCTTTTCTTCCGTAAGTACGAAGCCATGGAAGACCAGGTCCGCCGCGATCTGGAAACCGCCCACCGCTAACACTCTTAACCGCCACCACCTGAATACGGGAGTACCATCATGCCATTTTTACAGCAAGACCCGCGCCGCCTGGTCTGGCAGCAAAACGATCGCTATTTATGGATAGAACCCTGGGGCGAGAACAGCCTGCGCGTGCGCAGCGGCCGTCACCTGCCGGTTATGCGAAATGAGGACTGGGCACTGACGGAGCCGGTCGCAGAAAGCACCTGCCACATCGACTATGACCACAGGCAGGCAACGCTAACCAACGGAAAAATCACCGCTATCGTCAACCAGAAGGGGCAAATCGCGTTTTATCGCCATCCGCATAAGTGCCTGCTGCAGGAGTTCTGGCGGCAGCGTGGAGAAATTGGCGAAGATGAATCGTCCCATGGTCAGTATGTCAGTGCGCTTAACCTTGAGGGGCGTGAGTTTCGTCCGATCCCGGGAGGGAAATACGCGCTAAAAGCCCGCTTTGAAGCCGCTGAAGGCGAAAAAATTTACGGTATGGGCCAGTACCAACAAGCCAATCTTGACCTCAAAGGATGCGTACTCGAGCTAGCCCAGCGCAATTCTCAGGCCTCGGTGCCGTTTATGCTCTCCAGTCTCGGCTACGGATTTTTATGGAACAACCCGGCAGTTGGCCGCGTGACGTTCGCCCACAATGTGACCGAGTGGGAAGCCCACGTCAGCGAGCAACTGGACTACTGGATCACCGCTGGCGATACCCCGGCTGAAATCAGCCAGGCCTATGCGCTCGCCACCGGCACCCCACCGATGATGCCGGATTACGCCATGGGCTTCTGGCAGTGCAAACTGCGTTATCGTACTCAGGAGGAGCTGTTAGCAGTCGCCCGCGAGTATAAACAGCGTAATTTACCCATCTCGGTGATCGTTATCGATTTCTTCCACTGGCCGAATCAGGGCGACTGGACGTTCGACCCGCGCGACTGGCCTGACCCTGACGCAATGATCGCCGAGCTGAAATCATTAGGTATCGAGCTGATGGTCTCCGTCTGGCCAACGGTCGATAGCCGCACCGAAAGCTATCGGGAGATGCGCGAAAACGGCTGGCTGGTACAAACAGAACGCGGATTGCCGATTAATATGGATTTCCTCGGCAATACCACCTTCTTTGATGCCACCCACCCCGGAGCGCGCGACTACATCTGGGGCAAAGCAAAGCGTAATTATTACGACAAAGGCGTGAAGCTCTTCTGGTTAGATGAAGCCGAACCAGAGTTCAGCGTCTACGACTACGATAACTATCGCTACCACGCCGGACCAGTGCTTGAAGTAGGTAATATCTATCCGCGAATGTTCGCCAAAACCTTCTTTGACGGCATGAAAGCAGAGGGTGAAGAGCAGGTAATCAACCTGCTGCGCTGTGCATGGGCGGGCAGCCAACGCTACGGCGCGCTGGTGTGGTCCGGCGATATCCACTCATCGTTTCGTTCTCTGCGCAATCAGTTTGCCGCCGGCCTGAATATGGGAATCGCGGGCATTCCGTGGTGGACGACGGATATTGGCGGTTTTCATGGCGGTAATATTCATGACCCGCACTTTCATGAGCTACTGATTCGCTGGTTCCAGTGGGGGGTCTTTAGCCCGGTAATGCGCCTGCACGGCAATCGCGATCCGCAAATTTTACCTGAGCAGCCGTATCGGGACGGGATTGCCCAATGCCCAACCGGCGCGCCAAACGAAGTCTGGAGCTATGGCGAGGAGGTGTGCAACGTGCTGACGGGTTGCCTGAAGCTGCGCGAAAAACTCAAGCCCTACATTAAAGCGCTAATGGCGGAAACGCATAAACACAATACGCCGGTGATGCGTACCCTGTTTTTTGAATTTCCTGAGCAGGCAAAAAGCTGGGAAATCACTGACCAGTACTGCTTCGGTCCCGACCTGCTGATTGCCCCAGTCATGCATGAAGGCATGTGCGAGCGTAACGTCTGGCTGCCGGAAGGCGAGCAATGGACGGATCTTGCAACTGGCGAGTGCTATCAGGGTGGGCAAACGCTGCATTACGCCACGCCGCTGAACAGGATCCCGGTATTTATCCGTGAAGGCGGGCAGTACCGAAGCATGTTAACCCTGTAGTCATAACCCGGCTGCGGTACGCCCGCAGCCGGAAACAGGATGTTATCTATGCCTGTTGTGGCTTAAACAATGCCGAATAGTTGGCATTGCAAATCCGCTGTACCGCCGGATGCTGGATCATCCTTTCTGCAAATATGGCGTGGTACTCCTCCATCACATTCTCCACGCGTCCAATCTCAATGATGGAATCATCAGCGTAGAAATTGTGAGAATAGAGCGTAGGGGCGACGAAAATGGCATTGTGCGTAGCACCAAAGGCTTTCATCAATGCGGCATCGTCAAATTCCCCGAGGATCTCAACGTTCAATCCCTGCGAGTTGATCCAGTTCAGCAGCTTGCGCCCGAGCATTGAGCGACGCCCGGGTATCAGCAGGCGACGCTCCTCAAGGCAGGCTGGAAACGGCTTCTCCGGCAGCGGATTGGTGCACCAGAAGCTCACGCTGCACTCGCCGATTTTCACCGAAAATAACCCTTCCTGTTGCGTTGAGTCTATTGGGCAGTCGGAGATAATCATATCCAGCTTATGCTGGCTGAGCTGTTCCAGTAGCATCTCATGCGTGGATTCAAAGCAGCGTAAATGGATTTGTTCATCGTCAACGACGGCGGCGTCGAGCACGCTGCTGACCAGCTGTTTAGACAACGCATCCGCCACACCCACATCGAACAATAAGTTAGACTCTTTACGGTAGTTCACGATATCCAGCATCTCCTGGCTTAGGGTGAACATTTTGTCTGCATACCGAAAAACTAATTCGCCTAGCTCACTGGGTTCCAGACCTCGCCCCTTGCGCTTAAACAACTTCCCCTGTAAGCGCTCCTCCAGCGCTTTGATCTGCCCGGTAATGGTTTGCGGTGTCAGATAAAGCGCTTCTGCGGCCCCTACCACCGAACCTTCTTTATACACATGCCAGAAGTAATACAGGTGGTTGTAATTTATATGAGACATACTCTCTCCCTGAAAATTGTCACCAAAGGGTTATCGGCTCAGACTGACGCGTTTAACCGGGTACGCAGCCAGCAATAACCGATCACCGCCGACAGCAGAGAACCAATCAGGATCCCCAGTTTCGCCCAGTTAATCAGCTCCGGATCAACGTTACCAAACGCCAGGCTGGCGATGAAAATAGACATCGTAAAACCAATTCCGCACAGAATACCCACAGCCATGATTTGCTGGAAGTTCGTACCTTCCGGCAGCTGCGCCACCTTGAGGCGTAACGCCAGCCAGCAGAACAGGCTGATCCCCAGCGGCTTACCGATAAGCAGACCGGCGATAATCCCCAGCGGCAAGATGGAGGTCAGTCCGTCCATCGTCACACCCTGCAGTGGAACCCCCGCATTGGCGAAGGCAAACAGCGGCAGGATCAAATAAGCCACCCACGGATGCAGCACGTGCTCCAGACGTTTCGCCGGAGAGCGACCATGTTTTTCCTTCAGCGGGATAAAGAAACCGACAATCACACCCGCCAGCGTCGCATGCACGCCTGACTTCAGCACCGCGGTCCACAGTACGACCCCCACCAGGATGTAAATACCGGTACGTCTGACACCGCACAGATTCAACGCCGCCAGAATGAAAATCGCGAACGCGGCAACCCCCAACGACAGCAGGGAGAGATCGCTGGTATAGAACAGTGCGATGATCACAATCGCACCAAGATCGTCGATAATCGCCAGCGCCATCAGGAAGATTTTCAGCGCCAGCGGAACACGGCTGCCCAGCAGCGCCAGCACGCCGAGTGCAAACGCGATATCCGTCGCCGCCGGGATCGCCCATCCTTCACGGGTAATCGGATCGGCATAGTTGAACGCCAGATACAGCAACGCCGGGACAATCATCCCGCCAATCGCGGCTATCACCGGAAATGCCGCCTGCCGCAGGCTGGCCAGCGAACCCTGCATCAGCTCACGCTTAACTTCCAGACCAATCAGCAGGAAAAACACCGCCATTAAGGCGTCGTTGATCCACAGCAGCATATTTTTATTGATCTCAAGCGCACCAACCCGCAGTTGAACCGGGGTCTCCAGAAAGTCGTGGTACCATCCACTGGTTACGCCGCTATTGGCCATCAACATTGCTACTACCGCAGCGATGATAAGAATAATGCCTCCCGAGGCATCGCTACTAAAAAAACGATGTAGATGTTTCACTTTTATTCTCTCTATTGGGTGAATACTTCGTAATTACTATCTTACTCCGCATGACTCATCGTTAATATTAGATTATTCATGATGAACAGCTCGGATTTTTCGATGCTTTTACTCACGCTGTAATCAAAACGACCTACTGAGAGCAGTACTACAGAGGGAAAGATATCCTCCGCCAAGATCTACAAAAATTTCGAGATCAGAGTATTCTCGTATTCATTGGTATATTGGGATAATAATCAAAGAGCTAAAATGGACTTAACACCTCGCCCACAAGAAATACTAAAATCCTGGCAACGAACTGAGTTTTTCCAGCCTTATACGCTTGAAAAAAAAGATGAAAGTGTGCTAATCCCACTAAAAAGTCTTATTAAACTTGGTGATACTTTACTTCCGTGGCATTCAGAAGAATTACGCCAGCAATATGATATATCGACAAAAACATCATTTATTGTCCACTTGGGATTATTCGAGAAAAACATCGTCAGTCGCATTAGCCGGGAAGTGATTGGGCCAAGTGAAGAGAATCACGAAGAATGTGAGCAACGACTGAATCAGGAAGGAACAACCTGTTTTGCCAAGATGCAGTTAAATGGAGAAGGTGTACCCGCAAGCGACAAACTGTCGGTCAGCTCGTTACCTTGGGCATTAGGTCACCTAAAAAAACGCCAACTCCACAAGCTTGACTCATCTGAATTCGCGGCTGATTGCATGTATCTTGCTGATATTTTCCGTAATTTCTGCAGCATGCTAAAACCGGTTAGAGAAAAAGGCCCTGGTGTATTGTGTGCAAACGATATTCTCATGCTGCTTAACACACATTTAGCGACATGGGCGGACTTTACACCCGAATGGCAATATGCCGTACAAATTGACTGGTTTAATGGCAACAGCGAGAGCAAGGACACGGAACAAGAAGAAGCTAGCGAAACGGAAGACCTCATAAGCGACAATGAAAAAGCATTAGTACTTCCTATCTTAAATAGCTTCTTTTTTGAGGATATTGAAGATGCAATGTCATCACTGACAGACACTCAATGTCGAACTCTCAATACTTACCTCACTCACAGCGCTCACAGAGAACCGGATCTCTATTCTCAGGAAGGACTAACAGCCATCATCAATAAGCTGCATCCGAGCAAAATGCCTCTGGGACGCTGGCCTTCAGAGCCAGGGCATGCGATGTCATTAATGCAGCAGTTTGCAATTAATACGGCGGTAGAAGAGCTTGCTGAAGGTGGATTACTATCAGTAAATGGACCTCCGGGAACGGGGAAAACGACGTTGCTGCGCGATTTAGTTGCGCATAATGTCGTTGAACGAGCGAGAGTCCTTGCGGGTTTTAGCAACGTGGAAGATACGCTTACCCATGAAGGCTTTATCGTCCCGGAACTGACCGGTTTCGAAATGATTGTGGCTTCATCCAATAATGCAGCCGTAGAAAATATCTCTAACGAATTACCGCAAAAGAAATCGCTGGCCGAAGAATTTCGTTCTCTTGACTATTTATCGCCGACCGCAAATCAAGTTGCAGCACAATCCCTGCCCAAATCAGCGCATAAAAGAGATAAAGACGGGAAAGGAACTGAGCGTAATTACCATCTCTTTCGTCCTCTTGAGACAGAAAAACAGTGTTGGGGATTAATTTCGGCAGCTCTTGGAAGAAAGGCAAATCGTACACAATTAGCCCAGAGACTACTGTTTGATGAGCATTTTTTACGCGATACTTCAGTCGAAATGCTCAGACCGAACAATGAAAACTTTCTCAGCCTTTGGCGCTGGAAGTCTTGTCACAATAAACTCTCTTTCACCACTGCGAAGCAGCATTTCATTGATTGCCTAAAAACAACACAGGAACTGCAAAAACAGTTAGTAGAATTTGCCGAATTGTTGGCTATAAAACCTGATGATTCATCTGATGTTCTGTCTTCGGACCTGGCAAAAACAACAGTGCGATGTGAAGAGCTACTTAGCGTATTAAAGGCATTTGAAGATGAGCGGGACGTAATTGAAAAACAGGCTCAGCATGCAAGGCAGCAGCAAAAAGTTAAAGAAGATAATGCCCCAGGCTTGCTGACTCGTTTGCTAAACCGTAAAAAAGTACATGCTCACCAGCAGTCATTACATCACGTACAACAGCATCTTTTAACCCTCGATACATTGTTGGTGCAAAAAAGACAACACATTACCGAGCAGTGTAAACAACTGAATGAAGCAAAAACCAAACAACGTCTCTTACAGGAAGAAATAGAACGGATTACCCGGCAGCGAAAAGCAATAGAACAAAAATTGCGGAGCCTGACAAAACAGTTTTCAGGCATATCAATACCTGATAGCCATAAGTCCATTGATAATGCCGACTTACAGCGCACCGCATTTTGGCAAAACATACAGGTTAACCGCCAACGCTCTCTGCTATTTATGGCTGCGATGGATCTTCACCAGGCCTGGCTTTATGAGTCAATGGGAATCAATCGTTTCAGAGAAATGTTCCTGCGCCGTTTGGGGGGCTTTTTAAGTTCCCCTCATCTTGAGCCCACGCCACTACCCTGGTGGCAAACGTTATGCATGTTTGTCCCGGTACTCTCGACAACCTTTGCCTCAGTGGGACGTATGCTGCATGGAGTGAAGGGCGGCGAGCTCGGCTGGGTAATGATCGATGAAGCAGGCCAGGCATCACCTCAGCAGGCTGTCGGAGCTATCTGGCGCGCCAGGAGCGTGCTCGTAGTAGGCGATCCATTACAGATTGAGCCCGTATTCACCACCTCACCTGAACTGGCTCTGCACCTTTGTCAGAACCTCTTACACGAGCATGCAGAAAAGTGGAATCCAGAAAAACTCTCAGTCCAACAGGTTGCCGATCGCGTCAATCATTGGGGCTGTAAATTGGAGGCGATGAATAATAGCATCTGGATTGGGATCCCTTTGTGGGTGCATCGCCGTTGTATTGAACCTATGTTCAGTATTGCTAATAAGCTCGCATACAATGGTCGGATGATTCACGGGCTTGATACAGAAAAAATCTGCAGTCGTCTCGTGAATGATGAACTTGAAAACCACTGGCTTATATCAAGAGGTGGTCAGGGCGACAAACAGTATCGTGATAGCCACGGGCAAAGCCTAATTATTCTGCTGGACCGCCTACTCGCGGAAAACACAGAACTGGGGTCTATTTACGTTATTACCCCATTCAAGGCTGTTAAGTATGCGTTGTTGGAACTGATTGAACAAAGAGAGTTGGCAAGCTGGCAACAATACTCGCCGCGATTAAAACGTAAAGAAATCAAAGAGTGGCAAAAAAAGTGTATTGGGACAGTCCATACATTTCAGGGGAAAGAAAACGACATTGTTATTTTTGTTCTCGGTTGCGATGAACATAATCGCGGCGGCGCGGAATGGGCGTCGAGCAAACCTAATCTTCTTAACGTCGCCCTTACCCGGGCTAAAAAACATATTTTCGTTATCGGCGATCCCTTGGTATGGCAGACATTACCTGGATTTAAAAGTGTAGCGCATGTCTTACCAGAGAAAGCAGAAGCAAGTATTATTGTTGAACAGGTAAGCTTGGATTGTCAGTGACATCAAACCAAAAATAAAAGCCTGAGATCTTCCAATCTCAGGCTTTTTATTAAATTTAAGGCGGTGAATTAGCGCGTCAGATCGTCAAAGAATTTCTTCACGCCGTCGAAGAAGCTTTTAGAACGCGGGCTGTTTTGTTCCCCCGTTGGGCCACCAAAACTGTCCTGCAGATCTTTCAGCAACTGTTTCTGCTTGTCGTTCAAACCAACCGGAGTTTCAACCACCACGCGACACAGCAGATCGCCCTGGGCGCCACCGCGTACCGACTTAACGCCTTTGCCACGCATACGGAAAAGTTTACCGGTTTGCGTTTCGCCAGGGACTTTTAACTTCACGCGACCGTCCAGCGTCGGGACTTCAATCTCGCCGCCCAGCGCAGCCATCGCAAAGTTGATCGGCACTTCACAGTACAGGTTATTTCCTTCACGTTCGAAAATCGGGTGCTGTTTCACCTGCACCTGAACGTACAAATCGCCTGACGGTGCGCCATGCTCACCCGCTTCGCCTTCACCCGACAAACGAATACGGTCACCGGTATCAACCCCTGCCGGGATTTTAACGGACAGTGTTTTGCTCTTCTCTACGCGGCCATGCCCGTGACATTTGTTGCACGGATCTTTAATCAGCGTACCACGGCCCTGACAGTGTGGACAGGTCTGTTGTACGGCAAAGAAACCCTGACGCATCTGCACCTGACCGGAACCGTGACAGGTCGGACAGGTCTGCGGCTGAGTCCCGGATTTCGCGCCGCTGCCGTGGCAAACGTCACACTCTTCCAGCGTAGGAATACGGATCTCTTTGGTGACGCCACGCACGGCTTCTTCCAGAGTGAGATCCATGTTGTAACGTAAATCCGCACCACGTGAGGCGCGCTGACGGCCACGACCACCGCCAAAGATATCGCCAAACACGTCACCAAAGATATCGCTGAAGTCAGCACCGCCGCCGAAACCGCCACCGCCGCCCATACCGCCTTGCTCAAACGCAGCATGACCGTACTGATCGTAAGCCGCGCGTTTTTGCGCGTCGGTCAGGATCTCGTAAGCTTCTTTGATCTCTTTGAATTTGGCTTCGGCCTCTTTATCACCCTGGTTACGGTCCGGGTGAAATTTCATGGCCAGGCGCTTATAGGCCTTTTTGATTTCACGCTCTTCCGCTGTTTTGGAAACGCCCAAAATCTCGTAATAGTCTTGCTTAGCCATCTCTTTTTATCTGCCCCTAACATGCGTGCACGGGCGGAGAGGAAACCTCTTCGCCCGTGCCAGTGTTTTACCCGTTCAAAGGGCGATTATTTTTTGTCTTTCACTTCTTCAAACTCAGCGTCGACAACATCGTCATCTTTCGCATTGTTCGCGGAAGCATCAGCTGAACCCGCCTGCTGCTGTGCATGCTGCTGCTGAGCGATTTCCATCAGTTTCTGGGAAACCTGTGCCAGCGCCTGCATTTTCGCTTCGATATCTGCTTTGTCTTCGCCTTTCAAAGACGTTTCCAGCGCAGTCAGAGCGGACTCGATAGCAGTTTTGTCGTCAGCCGGCAGTTTATCGCCTGCTTCTTCAACCTGCTTGCGAGTGCTGTGCAGCAGATGGTCACCCTGGTTACGGGTCTGGACCAGCTCTTCAAACTTACGGTCAGATTCTGCGTTCGCTTCTGCTTCGCGAACCATTTTCTGAATTTCTTCTTCGTTCAGACCAGAAGACGCCTTGATGGTGATCTTCTGCTCTTTACCGCTGTTTTTATCTTTCGCAGAAACGTGCAGGATACCGTCAGCATCGATATCGAAGGTCACTTCGATCTGCGGCATACCGCGCGGTGCCGGGCTGATACCATCCAGGTTAAACTGACCCAGATCTTTGTTATCAGCGGCACGTTTACGTTCACCCTGCAGCACATGGATGGTTACCGCAGACTGGTTGTCTTCAGCGGTAGAGAACACCTGGCTGTGCTTGGTCGGGATAGTGGTATTTTTCGCGATCAGCGGAGTCATCACGCCGCCCATGGTTTCGATACCCAGAGACAGCGGGGTAACGTCCAGCAGCAGTACGTCTTTAACATCACCGGTCAATACACCACCCTGAACAGCAGCACCGATTGCTACAGCTTCGTCCGGGTTAACGTCTTTACGCGGTTCTTTACCGAAGAACTCAGCAACTTTCTTCTGTACCATCGGCATACGAGTCTGACCACCGACCAGGATAACGTCCTGAACGTCAGAAACAGACAGACCCGCATCCTGCAGAGCAACTTTCAGCGGCTCGATAGAACGGTTAACCAGGTCTTCCACCAGGCTTTCCAGTTTCGCACGAGTCACTTTGATGTTCATGTGTTTCGGACCAGACGCATCTGCAGTGATGTACGGCAGGTTAACGTCGGTCTGCTGCGCAGAAGACAGCTCAATTTTCGCTTTCTCTGCGGCTTCTTTCAGGCGCTGCATTGCCAGCGGGTCGTTACGCAGGTCAATGCCCTGATCTTTCTTAAATTCATCAACGAGATAGTTGATCATGCGGCTATCGAAGTCTTCACCACCGAGGTGGGTATCACCGTTGGTTGCCAGAACTTCGAAGGTTTTTTCACCGTCAACTTCGTCGATTTCGATAATAGAGATATCGAAAGTACCACCACCGAGGTCGTAGACCGCGATAGTACGGTTGCCGACTTCTTTGTCCAGACCGTAAGCCAGTGCGGCAGCGGTCGGTTCGTTGATGATACGTTTGACTTCCAGACCTGCGATACGGCCGGCGTCTTTCGTTGCCTGACGCTGAGCATCGTTGAAGTATGCAGGTACGGTGATAACCGCTTCAGTTACCGGTTCGCCCAGGTAATCTTCAGCCGTTTTCTTCATTTTTTTCAGCACTTCAGCAGAGATCTGCGGCGGTGCCAGTTTCTGACCTTTTACGTCAATCCATGCATCACCGTTGTCAGCACCGATGATTTTGTACGGCATGATGGCTTCATCACGCTGTACCTCTTCGTCCTGGAAGCGGCGGCCAATCAGGCGTTTAATCGCAAACAGGGTGTTTTGCGGGTTTGTCACTGCCTGACGTTTAGCCGGCTGACCAACCAGAGTTTCACCATCCTGGGTATAAGCAATGATAGAAGGCGTGGTGCGATCGCCCTCGGCGTTCTCCAGCACACGTGCAGTAGTGCCATCCATAATCGCTACACAAGAGTTGGTAGTACCCAGGTCGATACCAATAATTTTACCCATCTAAACGTCTCCACTAAAAATTCTGTCATCAGGTGGTTGTGAATCTGTAATAAGGGCGAAACGTGCGGTTTCAACTACCCTGAATCGTTTTTTTTCAGACTCACCACTGCGGTTGTCTACAAGATGGGGTCGTAACCCACGTCATCAAGGGGGGCATGCAAATTTTTTTTAGCCCGATCGCAATAAAATGAGAGATAACGGGCAGAAAAACAGGAAAGTAAATAGTCACCACCCCAAAATAATTCATAAAACCAATATTAAAAATACCAGTCATTCACTTGAAAATTGTAATAAAAAGAAAAGATTACCTGCATGAACCGTTTTTCCAACGGCGGTATTATGGTCACTGGTCACTCACTTTTGAACCCGTCGAAGAGAAATTTCATGAAATCCCTGTTTACCCTTTCTGCCAGCCTGTTGACAGGCCTGCTGCTGTGCAGCGCTGCACAGGCTAACGATCATAAAGTTCTGGGGATGATTGCCATGCCCAGAAATGCAACTAACGATCTCACGCTAAGAATCCCTGTTTGTCGCGTAGTGAAGCGTATTCAACTGGAGGCAGACCGTGGCGATATTACGCTAAATGGCGCTTCCGTTTATTTTAAAGCCGCGCGTATGTCCAGCCAGAGCCTGAATGTTCCTTCCTCCATCAAAGAGGGGAAAACCACCAACTGGATTGACATCAATAGCGACAACGACAACAAACGCTGTGTGTCTAAAATCACCTTCTCTGGCCAGTCCGTAAACTCCTCCGACATGGCGACCTTAAAAGTCATTGGTGATGACTAACCCCCTGACCTCTCGACCATGATATTCATTACTGGGGAAAAAAATTCATTTTCCCCTCATCAGATCATAGACAGCCCCCTCTCCCCTGATTATTATGCCGCGCCCCGAAGTCCATGATCGTTTTTCGGGGAAATTATTTCACCATTCAATCAATGATGATTTTGAGGAATTATGGGCAACACTAAGTTGGCTAATCCGGCACCGCTGGGCCTGATGGGCTTCGGCATGACCACCATTTTGCTTAACCTGCATAATGCGGGTTTCTTCGCCCTTGACGGTATTATCCTGGCGATGGGACTGTTCTACGGCGGTATCGCGCAAATTTTTGCCGGCCTGCTGGAGTACAAAAAAGGCAATACCTTCGGCTTAACCGCCTTCACCTCCTACGGCTCGTTCTGGCTGACGCTGGTCGCGATCCTGTTAATGCCGAAAATGGGCCTGACAGAAGCACCGAACGTGCAGTTCCTCGGCGTGTATCTGGGACTGTGGGGCGTGTTCACCCTGTTCATGTTCTTCGGCACGCTGAAAGCAAACCGCGCGCTGCAGTTTGTCTTCCTGAGCCTGACCGTGCTGTTCGCCCTGCTGGCTGTGGGCAATATTGCGGGTAACGAAGCGATTATTCATGTTGCTGGCTGGATTGGCTTAGTGTGTGGCGCAAGCGCCATTTACCTGGCGATGGGTGAAGTGCTGAACGAACAGTTTGGCCGCACCATCCTGCCAATTGGTGAAATGCACTAATTCTGTCTGTATCCCCCCGCAAGGGGGGATAATCCTTACAGACGCTGTAATTCTCCCTCAGCGTCTGTATCACAATGATAAATATCCTGTCGTAGCCAAATCCCCAGTCCTAAACCCACCAGCGAAAGCGCCAGCACATACCAGGCCGGAGCCATCGGCGACACACTCATCAACATCGTGACCGCGATTGGCGTCAAACCACCGAAAATGGCATACGAGACGTTATAGGAAAAAGAGATTCCGGTAAAACGGACTTCCGCCGGGAACGCCCGTACCATCACGTAAGGCACCGCGCCAACCACGCCAACGCACAGCCCAACCAGACCGTACAACAGGAACAGGTGCTCAGGATGACTGCCGGTCAGGTGATAGAAAAACCAGCTGGAACAGGCCAGCAGCAGGCTACCGACAATAAAGGTTTTGCTGGCACCCACTCTGTCGACCACGAATCCCGCCAGCAGGCACCCGATGCACAGCATAATGGTGGCCACGCTGTTGGCCTGTAACGTCAGCGCAGGTGCAAAACCATACTGTTTTTGCAGCCAGACGGGCGACATCAGGATCACCACCACAATCCCAGCCGAGAGCAGCCAGGTCAGTAGCATCGACACCGCCACCGCTTTTTTATGCTTGCTGACGACCGACTTCACCGGCAGTTCTTGCGCCAACGCTTTGCGCTGCTGCATCTCGAGAAAAATCGGTGTCTCCTGCAGCCAACGGCGCAGATACATTGCCACCAGCCCAAACGCGCCCCCCAGCAGGAAAGGGATACGCCAGCCGTACTCATGCACCGCCTGCTGCGTCAGGCTGGTATTCACCAACGTGGCCACCACAGATCCCAGAAGGATCCCCACCGTTAACCCGGCGGTCAGCGTTCCACAGGCAATGCCGATGCGTCGCTCAGGCACATGTTCGGCAACAAACACCCACGCTCCCGGCACTTCGCCACCAATGGCGGCACCTTGCAAAATACGCATCAGCAACAGTAGCAGAGGGGCCAGAATCCCCATCGAGGCATACGTCGGCAGCAGACCTATCGCCAGCGTCGGTATCGCCATCAGTAAAATGCTCAGAGTGAACATTTTTTTGCGCCCGACCAGATCGCCAAAATGCGCCATGATGATGCCGCCTAACGGGCGCGCCAGATAGCCCGCGGCAAAAATACCGAAGGTTTGCACCTGACGTAGCCATTCGGGAATGTCCGCGGGGAAGAACAGCTCACCCACAACGGCGGCAAAGAAGACAAAGATAATAAAATCATAAAACTCGAGCGCCCCACCGAGAGCAGCGAGCGAAAGGGTTTTATAATCCTGGCGATTCAGCGGTCGAGAATGTTGTGACATAGCAAACCATGCGTCAGTGGAGTGATTGAAGGTGTTTAGCGATACGTGTAAATCAAAAATTACTATATCGTAAACAATTCAATACTCCACCGGCATTGCGCTTTATGTCACGAAAAGGCTACTTTCAGGCGTTTGTATCGCGTATCGCGCTTTTAGGCCGAAAAGATGCTACCACTTCCGGGGCGGTTTCCACATACGGCCCATCCAGCAACTGTATACAATATGGTACACTTGCAAAAATACCCGCCACAATAACGTTACCGTCGGCGTCTTTCACCCCTTCCAGCGTTTCTTTGATCGATTTCGGTTGGCCAGGCAGGTTGAGGATCAGTGCCTGCTTGCGAATAACCCCAACCTGACGGGAGAGTATCGCCGTCGGCACAAAGTGCAGGCTAATCTGGCGCATTTGTTCACCAAAGCCGGGCATCTGCCTGTCGGCTACCGCCAGCGTAGCATCTGGGGTTACATCACGACGCGCCGGGCCGGTGCCGCCGGTGGTCAGCACGAGGTGACAGCCCATTTCATCAACCAGTTCGCACAACGTTTGTTCGATGATCGCCTGCTCATCCGGGATCAGCCGGGTTTGCAGTTCAAAAGGGGTTGTCAGGGCGGACGCCAGCCACGCTTCAAGCGCGGGGATACCCTTATCCTGATAAACACCGCTGGAGGCACGGTCAGAAATAGAAACTAAGCCAATGCGTAAAGTATTCATGATTATTCCGTTTAAACAGTCTCGTTAAACAGAATGATACACTGCGAAGGGAAGGACAGACAGATTTCAGAAGAGGTAGCGTGACCCCCGTCAGGGCCACGCGCAAATGATTACAGCAGATCGCCGATCATTTTTTCCAGTTTGCCCTGGTCTACAGCAAACTTACGGATACCGTCCGCCAGTTTGTCTACAGCCATCGGATCCTGGTTGTGCTGCCACAGGAACTCAGCTTCAGTGATACGTGCAGGACGCGCTTTCACTTCGCCAGAGAAGGACAGTTTACGTTCGAGCGCGCCTTCGCTTTCCGCCAGCTCTTTCAGCAGTGCCGGGGCAATCGTCAGACGATCGCAGCCCGCCAGCTCAATGATTTCGCCGATGTTACGGAAGCTCGCGCCCATCACCACGGTTTCGTAACCGTGCTGTTTGTAGTACTCATAGATTTCCGTGACGGAAACCACACCCGGATCTTCTGCCGGTGCGTACTCTTTCTTATCGGTGTTGGATTTGTACCAGTCCAGAATACGGCCAACGAACGGAGAAATCAGGTACACGCCTGCTTCTGCACATGCACGCGCCTGCGCGAAGGAGAACAGCAGAGTCAGGTTACAGTTGATGCCTTCTTTTTCCAGCTGCTCCGCGGCACGGATACCCTGCCAGGTAGAAGCCAGTTTGATCAGAATGCGATCGTTGCTGATGCCAGCATCGTTGTACATTTTGATCAGACGTTTCGCTTTCGCGATAGACGCTTCGGTGTCGTAGGACAGGCGCGCGTCAACTTCAGTAGAGATACGACCAGGGACCAATTTCAGGATCTCCAGGCCGATATTTACCGCCAGTTTGTCCGTCGCGTCGACGACCTGCTGCGCGCGGTCGTTGCTCTGCTGCTTAGCCCAGGCCACAGCGTCATCAATCAGCTTGCGGTATTCCGGGATCTGCGCTGCGTTAAGAATGAGAGAAGGGTTAGTTGTGGCATCCTGAGGCTGATACAGCTTCATTGCCGCGATGTCTCCGGTGTCGGCCACTACAGTGGTGAACTGACGAAGGGAGGTCAATTTGTCCGTCATGATAGCGTTTCTCTTTAAACAGCGTGTTAGGGGGATGTAACCGATCTTTCCTGATGATAGCACGACGCACTCTCAGCGCAACCGCCGGGAGTGCCTCACCTGCCGTTCAGCCCTGATTACGCATCTCATAGCCTATAGTGCGCAATTAAAGAGTCGACCTGATGTTATGGTAAACTCCCGCTATCAATCTCATTACAAGGTTTATACTGTTCGATAATTGGTAGCGCTTACATCAGGATATTAGCGCGTGCCGGCATCAACAAGAGGGATGTTAATGCCTGATTTTTTCGCATTTATTAATGAAATACTGTGGGGCTCGGTGATGATCTATCTCCTGCTGGGCGCAGGATTTTGGTTCACTTACCGTACCGGTTTCGTCCAGTTCCGCTACGTTCGCCAGTTTGGCAAAAGTCTTAAAAATAGCATCAACCCACAACCTGGGGGTTTAACCTCATTTCAGGCTCTGTGTACCAGCCTCGCCGCCCGTATCGGCAGCGGAAACCTGGCAGGCGTTGCCCTGGCTATCGCGGCTGGGGGGGCGGGTGCCGTCTTCTGGATGTGGGTCTCGGCGGTGATCGGCATGGCAACTTCATTTGCCGAATGCTCACTCGCCCAACTGTATAAAGAACGCGACAGTAAAGGCCAGTTTCGCGGCGGCCCAGCGTGGTATATGGCGCGCGGGCTGGGCATGCGCTGGATGGGCGTGCTGTTCGCCATCTTTTTACTCATTGCCTATGGCTTAGTTTTTAACAGCGTCCAGGCGAACTCGGTGTCGCGTGCGCTGGAGTTTGCTTTCGACATCCCGCCCCTCGTATCCGGGATCTCGCTGGCAGTGCTGTCTTTGCTCGTCATCGTCGGCGGTATTAAAGGCGTTGCCCGCCTGATGCAATGGATCGTGCCCTTAATGGCCCTGCTGTGGGTCGGCTGCAGCATCGTCATCTGCCTGTGGCATATCGGACAGATCCCTGAGGTCATCGTCACCATTGTGAAAAGCGCGTTTGGCTGGCAGGAAGCCGCCGCCGGCGCCGCCGGTTATACGCTAAGCCAGGCCATTGCCAGCGGCTTTCAACGCGGTATGTTTTCTAATGAAGCGGGCCTGGGTTCAACGCCTAACGCCGCGGCCGCGGCCGCGTCATGGCCTCCGCATCCCGCCGCACAAGGCATTGTGCAGATGATTGGCGTGCTGGGCGATACGTTGGTTATCTGTACAGCCAGCGCAATGATTATTCTACTGGCAGGCAATGGTACCACGTACGTTCCAATGGAAGGTATTCAACTGGTCCAGAAGGCCATGGTAACGCTCACGGGGGAATGGGGTGCCGGGTTCGTTGCGCTGATTGTGGTTCTGTTCGCCTTCAGCTCTATTGTCGCTAACTACATTTATGCAGAAAATAATCTGATCTTTCTGAAACTGGACACCATTCGCGTCATCTGGATTTTGCGTATTACCACCGTCTGCACCGTGATCGGCGGAACACTACTCCACTTTCCGCTGGTGTGGCAGCTCGCCGACATTATTATGGCCTGCATGGCCATCACGAATCTGACGGCGATTTTGCTGCTTTCCCCGGTTGTGCATACTCTTGCCAGCGACTACCTGCGTCAGCGTAAACTTGGCGTGCAACCGGAATTTGATCCACGCCGTTATCCTGATATTAGACAACAGCTTGCACCCGATGCCTGGGATGAACCGCCGCGCAGCTAGCGCGGCAATCGCAACCATCGATCAATTCTGTCGTTTTTTTTGCTACAGTCGCAGTAAATCTCCCGCAAGGACTGGATATGCTGATTCTGATTTCACCTGCAAAAACGCTCGACTACCAAAGTCCACTGGCCACCACGCGCCATACGCTGCCCGAGCTGCTGGACCATTCCCAGCAGCTTATCCACGAAGCGCGTCAGCTGTCTGCACCGCAAATAGGTAAGCTGATGGGGATAAGCGACAAGCTGGCGGACCTGAACGCCACCCGTTTCCACGACTGGCAGCCTGACTTCACGCCCGACAATGCGCGTCAGGCCATTCTGGCGTTTAAAGGCGACGTCTACACCGGGCTGCAGGCAGAGACCTTCAGCGAGGCCGATTTTGATTTCGCCCAACGGCATTTGCGCATGTTGTCCGGGTTGTACGGCGTGCTGCGCCCGCTGGATCTGATGCAGCCTTACCGCCTCGAGATGGGCATTCGCCTTGCCAACACCAAAGGCAAAGATCTCTACCAGTTCTGGGGAGATATTATCACTGACAAGCTGAACGAAGCGCTGGAAGCACAAGGCGACAACGTGGTGATTAACCTCGCCTCGGATGAGTATTTTAAATCGGTGAAACCGAAAAAACTGAATGCGGAGCTGATTAAACCGGTCTTCCTCGACGAGAAAAACGGCAAATTCAAAGTGATCAGTTTCTATGCCAAAAAGGCACGCGGCCTGATGAGTCGCTATATCATTGAAAACCGCTTAACCAAGCCAGAACAGCTGACCGCCTTTAACAGCGAGGGCTATTTCTTTGATGAAGAAGCTTCCGGTAAAGGCGAACTGGTGTTTAAACGTCACGAGCACTAATGTACATGCCGGATGGCGGCTAACGCCTTATCCGGCCTACGACACAAAACGAATGCCCGTAGGCCGGATAAGACGCGCTAGCGTCACCATCCGGCACAACAATTACCCGCGGGTCATCATCAACTGACGCAGTGCGGCAAAATCAGCCGGCAGATGGTGTGACAGCAATGGCAAGTCCGCACGCTCCGCCAGCTCTTTTGGCAGATCCAGCGTCACATCCAGGATCTGTTCCACGCTTTCTTTAAACTTCGCCGGGTGCGCGGTCCCAAGGAACAGGCCATATTCGCCCGGATTCAGTTGATCACGCAGCGCACGGTACGCTACCGCTGCGTGCGGCTCAGAGGTGTAGCCAATCGCCTGCAGCTCACGCATCGTTTCCTCAGTGGTCGCATCATCAACGGCTGCATAGCCCAGCTCGTTCAGACGCCAGATTTTACGACGGAACAACTCTTCCACCCGCGGCCAGTTGTTCGGCTGGCTGACATCCATGGCATTCGATAAGGTCGCCTGGGTGGCTTTCGGTGCCCACTCGCCTTCTTCAAGAAAACGCGGAACCGTATCGTTGACGTTGGTCGCGGCAATAAAACGCTTCACCGGCAGGCCGAGTGATTTCGCCAGCAGCCCGGCAGTCAGATCGCCAAAGTTGCCGCTCGGCACAGAAACCACCAGCTGATTGCGCGCTTCCTGAGGCAGTTGCGCCACGGCCTCAAAGTAATAGCAGATTTGCGCCAGTAACCGGCTGATGTTGATCGAGTTAGCTGAGTTTAATCCCAGTGCTATCTTCAGTTCTTCATCATCAAACGCCTGTTTCACCAGCGCCTGGCAGGCATCAAAATCGCCATCAATGGCGACAGTCTCAATGTTTCCGCCCAGCGTACAGAACAGTTTTTCCTGTAACGGGCTGATTTTACCGTTCGGATAGAGGATCACCACACGCACATTTTTCAGGCCATAAAAGGCATGTGCGACCGCCGCCCCGGTATCGCCGGACGTGGCCGTCAGGATGGTCACCGGCTTATCGCCGCTGATGTGCGTCAGCATCTGCGCCATAAAGCGCCCGCCAAAGTCTTTAAAGGCCAGCGTCGGGCCGTGGAACAGCTCCAGACAACCGACATCAGCCGTCACCTGAGCAACCGGCGCAGGGAATGCAAACGCCGCGCGCACGCGATCTGCGAGGACATCATGCGCAATTTCATCGCCAATAAAGGCGGACAGGATCTTTGCGCTACGGCTGACAAAATCCAACTTCAGCATTTCATCGATTTCAGTCAGGTTAAATTCCGGCAGATCGTGCGGAAAAAATAACCCCTGCTTTCTACCCAGCCCTTGGGTAACCGCCTGCGCGAAACTGACCTGCTCGTTATGATCTTTTAGATTGTAGAGTTTCATTTATTTTCCCAGTACCCGTGCGCCCGCCGTGTCCAGCCGGCAAATATGAACAAAGCCTTCCTGATTTTGCAGGTAATTTTTACCCAGCCAGTCTGCAACCCGCTGCGCCGTATCCGGTTTATCGCACAGGGCAAACAGCGTCGGCCCAGAGCCGGAGATGCCGCTGGCCACCGCGCCGATTTCCGCCACCGCCTGACGCGCCTGGCTGAAGCCGGGCAGCAAGCGGGTGCGATATGGCTCGGCAATCACATCTTTCATCAGCTTTGCAGCTAACCCAGGCTGACGGGAATAGCAGGCATGAATGAAGCCCGCCAGATGCCGCCCGTGGGCGATGCAGTCCTGGCGACGGTACTGCGCTGGTAAAATTGCCCGCGCTTCAGCCGTGGAAACCTTAATTCCCGGATAGGCCAGCACCCACAACCACTCATCAAAGCCTGGCACCTGTTGGCTGATAATACCGTTTTCCTCAATCATCAACTGCATACCGCCCAAAAAGCACGGTGCTACGTTATCGTAGTGAACGCTGCCGGAGATACGCCCTTCCAGCTCACCCATGATCGCCAACAGGCGGGTGTCGTTGAGTGGTTTACCGCAATGCTCGTTCATCGCCACCAGCGCAGCCACAACAGAACAGGCGCTGGAGCCTAAGCCGGAGCCAATCGGCATATTTTTTTCCAGCGTCATCGTCACCGGAACGGCTTTCCCCAGCTCCTGACAAAATCGCTCCCAGCACTGGTAGACGATATTTTCCCGCGGCTCTGACGGCAGTTTGCTGGCAAAGCGCCCCAGATTGTTGAGACTAAAGCTATCGGCTGCCTCCACAGAGACAACATCGCCTAACAAAGAACCATCCACCGGCGTGACCGCCGCCCCGAGCACATCAAACCCGACGCTCATATTGGCACTGGAAGCCGGGGCATAAACTCTCACCATGTTAAACTCCTAACTTCCATGAAAGGGTACGCAGCAAGTCGGCAAAGACGCCCGCTGCCGTGACATCATTACCTGCACCGTAACCACGCAGTACCAGCGGTAATGGCTGGTAGTAGTGACTGTAGAACGCCAGCGCGTTTTCGCCATTTTTCACTTTATACAGCGGATCGTTGCCATCCACTTCGGCGATTTTCACCCGACACACACCGTCTTCTTCGATATTGCCAACATAGCGCATGACTTTCCCCTCATCACGGGCTTTCGCCACGCGCGCGGCAAACGCATCATCAAGCTGAGACAGCTTAGCCATAAACGCAGAGATATCGCCAGAATCATCAAAATCTTGCGGTAACACCGGCTCAATAACGATATCGCTAAGCTCCAGCTCGCGACCGGTTTCGCGGGCGAGGATCAGCAGTTTGCGCGCCACATCCGTTCCGGAAAGGTCATCGCGTGGATCGGGCTCGGTATAGCCCATTTCGCGTGCCAGCGTGGTGGCTTGCGAGAAGCTCATGCCTTCATCCAGTTTGCCAAAAATAAACGACAGCGAACCGGACAGAATCCCCGAGAAACGTTGCAGTTCATCACCTGCACTGAGCAGGTTTTGCAGGTTTTCGATAACCGGTAATCCCGCGCCAACGTTGGTGTCATAGAGGAATTTACGTCGGGACTTCGCGGCGGCAAAACGTAGCTGATGGTAGTAATCCATCGACGAGGTATTCGCCTTTTTATTCGGCGTCACGACGTGGAAGCCTTCGCGCAGGAAGTCTGCATACTGATCTGCCACGGCCTGACTTGACGTACAGTCCACAATCACCGGGTTAAGCAGATGGTATTCTTTCACCAGGCGAATTAAGCGACCGAGGTTGAAAGGCTCCTTGGCTTCCGCCAGCTCCGCCTGCCAGTTTTCCAGATTCAGACCGTGAACATGGGTCAGCAGGGCCTTCGAATTCGCCACCCCGCAAACACGTAAATCAATATGCTTGCTCTTCAGCCAGGTTTGTTGCCGCTTAAGCTGTTCAAGCAGCGCAGCCCCGACGCCACCGACGCCTATGACAAAGACTTCGATCACCTGATCGGTATTGAACAGCATCTGATGCGTCACGCGCACGCCGGTGGTGGCATCATCATTGTTCACCACCACCGAAATAGAGCGCTCAGACGAGCCCTGGGCGATAGCCACGATATTGATGTTGGCACGCGCCAGCGCGGCAAAGAATTTCGCGGAGATACCGCGCAGCGTACGCATACCGTCGCCAACAACTGAGATGATCGCCAGACGCTCAGTGACCGCCAGCGGCTCCAGCAGCCCTTCTTTCAGCTCGAGGTAGAATTCATCCTGCATCGCACGCTGTGCACGCGCACAGTCGCCCTGCGGGACGCAGAAGCTGATGCTGTATTCAGAAGACGACTGGGTGATCAGTACCACCGAAATCCCTGCGCGAGACATCGCGGCAAACACGCGGGCCGCCATGCCGACCATCCCTTTCATTCCAGGGCCCGACACGCTGAACATCGCCATATTGTTGAGATTCGAAATGCCTTTTACCGGCAGATCATCTTCATCGCGGCTGGCGCCAATCAGCGTACCCGGCGCTTGCGGGTTACCGGTATTTTTAATCAGGCAAGGGATCTGGAACTGGGCAATCGGGGTAATGGTACGCGGGTGAAGCACTTTGGCGCCGAAATAAGACAGCTCCATCGCTTCCTGATAAGACATTGACTTCAGTAGTCTGGCATCGGGGACCTGACGCGGGTCGCAGGTATACACGCCGTCAACGTCCGTCCAGATCTCACAGCAGTCTGCACGCAAACAGGCGGCCAGCACGGCGGCGGAGTAATCAGAGCCGTTACGTCCCAGCACCACCAGCTCACCTTTTTCATTCCCGGCAGTAAAGCCTGCCATCAACACCATATGGTCTGCCGGAATGCGGCTGGCGGCAATTCGACGCGTAGACTCGGTAATATCAACGGTCGATTCGAGGTAATGACCCACCGCTAACAGTTTCTCAACCGGATCAATGACCGTCACTTTGTGGCCACGTGCTTCCAGCAGCCCGGCCATAATTGCGATCGACATTTTTTCACCACGGCAAATAAGCGCGGCGTTGATGCTGTCCGGGCACTGTCCCAGCAGGCTGATACCGTGCAGAACATGCTTAATTTGGGCAAATTCTTGTTCAACAAAGGTTTTGAGTTGCGCCAGCGGGAAAGCGGGCTGAACCGCGGCAAGACCGAGCAAAAGCTCAGAGAAAATACGTTCGGCGTCGCTGATATTGGCTAAAGCATCCTGGCCACCGATGGTCTTCTCAATCATCGCCACCAGATGGTTAGTGATTTTTGCCGGGGCAGAGAGGACGGTCGCAACCTGCCCCTGCCTGGCATTGCTTTCCAGAATATCGGCAACCCGCAGAAAGCGCTCTGCATTTGCCACTGATGTACCGCCAAACTTCAACACTCGCATGGTTTACCTCGTTGCCTCTGGTCGAAAAAAAAGCCCGCACTGTTTAGGTGCGGGCTTTTTTCTGTGTTTCCTGTACGCGTCAGCCCGCACCGTTACCTGTGGTAATGGTGATGGTGATGGTTGTAGTAATGGTGGTGCCGATGCGTTTCATGATGTTGTGTGCTCTGTAATTATTATCTGTCTGTGCTCTATTCTTTTAGGGTTAAAGTATCTCGTGACCTAAGTCAATAAATTTCTAAATTGATCACGTTCCGAAACTTGTTCACGAGTCACTGCTTACCGTTTTACTTTCGACCAATACGGCGCGTCAGACACGCTTGAAGTTAGAATAAAAAACTCACACAGAATAGATTGGCAATATTTTATTTTGTGATATTTTTTTCAATATCATGTAAAAAACGGTGCAACATTGCCGTGTCTCGCTGTCCTAACAGGCCCATTCGTTGTTGCAACCAGTCCGTGAGTTTGATGTCATCGGCAACATCCAGCGTGGTCAATAAACGTAAAACACGCGTCCGTAATGCCTGGAGCTGAAGCTCATCCGTCACCTCAGTGGTTTTAGCGGGCTGTTGTATTAAACCGGCTAATTGATAGCAATACACCATCACCGCCTGCCCCAAGTTCAGTGAAGGATAGTCAGCCACCATCGGTACGCCGGTCAACACGTCCGCCAGCGCCAGTTCTTCATTCGTCAGGCCAGAATCCTCACGGCCAAAAACCAGCGCAGCGTGATCCATCCACGCCGATTTTTCCTCCAGCAACGGAACCAATTCGACCGGAGTAGCGTAATAATGAAACTTTGCGCGACTGCGCGCCGTGGTAGCAACGGTAAAATCCACGTCGTGCAGCGCCTCGGCTAACGTTGTAAAAACGTTAATATTATCAATAATGTCACCCGAACCGTGGGCCACCCAGCGCGTGGCCGGTTCCAGGTGTGCCTGACTGTCAACGATCCGCAACTCGGTGAATCCCATGGTTTTCATCGCGCGGGCTGCCGCACCAATATTTTCCGCTCTGGCAGGGGCCACCAGAATAATTGTTAAACGCATTTTGCTACTCTTTTTGGTCAGTTTGCCGATAATAATGTGATGCACATCAACATATTACGCAGCGCGAATTTACATATTTTTAACAGAGATCACTGAAAAAGCATTTTACATTAAGTAAAAAATGCTAAACTGTTTCGTACCTGTACTATTGCTTTTTATGTTAACAGAAGTTGCATATCCTTCTGTTTATTCATGATAATTTAATTTAAAATGGATCTCATTCGTTGGATTCATTACATTTATTAGTTAGCGCGTGCAACTAGTTGTATTATTGCAATTTTGTGATGAAAGCTAACATTTGGATACGATGATTTCATCAAACTGTTAACGTGCTACAATTGAACTTGATATATGTCAACGAAGCGTAGTTTTATTGGGTGTCCGGTACGTCTTAGCCTGTTATGTTGCTGTTAAAATGGTTAGGATGACAGCCGTTTTTGACACTGTCGGGTCCAGAGGGAAAGTGCCCACGACCAAGCTAATGATGTTGTTGACGTTGATGGAAAGTGCATCAAGAACGCAATTACGTACTTTAGTCATGTTACGCCGATCATGTTAATTTACGACATGCATCAGGCAGGTCAGGGACTTTTGTACTTCCTGTTTCGATTTAGTTGGCAATTTAGGTAGCAAACATGCAGACCCCGCACATTCTTATCGTTGAAGACGAGTTAGTAACACGTAACACGTTGAAAAGCATTTTCGAAGCGGAAGGCTATGATGTATTCGAGGCGACAGATGGCGCGGAAATGCATCAGATCCTCTCTGAATATGACATCAACCTTGTGATTATGGATATCAATCTGCCAGGTAAAAACGGTCTTCTGTTAGCGCGCGAACTCCGCGAACAAGCTAACGTTGCGCTGATGTTCCTGACGGGCCGCGATAACGAAGTCGATAAAATTCTCGGCCTCGAAATCGGCGCGGATGATTACATCACCAAACCGTTTAACCCGCGTGAACTGACTATCCGTGCTCGTAACCTGCTGTCCCGTACCATGAACCTGGGCACGGTCAGCGAAGAACGTCGTAGCGTCGAAAGCTACAAGTTCAATGGTTGGGAACTGGACATCAACAGCCGTTCTCTGATCGGCCCTGACGGCGAGCAGTATAAACTGCCACGCAGCGAATTCCGTGCCATGCTTCACTTCTGTGAGAATCCGGGCAAGATCCAGTCTCGCGCAGAACTGCTGAAAAAAATGACCGGTCGCGAACTGAAGCCGCATGACCGTACCGTTGACGTGACTATCCGTCGTATTCGTAAGCATTTCGAATCTACGCCGGATACGCCAGAAATCATCGCCACCATTCACGGTGAAGGCTATCGTTTCTGCGGCGACCTGCAGGATTAATCTCATCCTTGCGGGAACAAAAACGGCGCTTTACGCGCCGTTTTTCATTTTATCTCTACCCTACTTCCACAAACGAAATTCATCGTTTTCCACGGGTTGCGTCTCTTTTGCTTTGGGCCGAGCCAGTGCGTGCCAGTCAAGATGACGCGTCAGGAACATAATCCCGCATAGTGCCAGCAGCAGCACGCCGGTTCCCAACAATAAAGAACTGTCCTGTGAACGCAGCAATATCCACATCACCCCGTCCAGAGCCAACAGCGCCACGGTGAACAAAATACTGTTACGCCACCCTTGTAATACCGCCTGTAAATACACGCCATTCATCAGGGCGCCAATCAGGCTGGCAATAATCCATGCCGCGGTAAAACCAATATGTTCTGACAGCGCCAGCAATAGCAGATAAAACATCACCAGCGATAACCCTACCAGCAAATACTGCATGGGGTGCAGACGCAGACTGGTCATACTCTCCAGCACAAAGAAAGACATAAAAGTCAGTACGATCAGTAAGATAGCATACTTCGTCGCTCTGTCGGTCAGCTGATATTGATCGGCCGGTGTAGCTACCGCCACGCTAAACGCTGGCATTCCCTGCCAGCCAATTTTTTCCCCATCAAAACGATCACCGAGGTTATTGGCAAACCAGCTGCTTTGCCATTGGGCCGTAAACCCTGATGCACTAACTTCACGCTTCGTGGGCAAAAAATCCCCCAGAAAATTGGGATGCGGCCAGTTACTGGTTAGGGTCATTTCGCTGTTACGTCCAATGGGGACAACGGAAAAATCCCCGGTACCGTTCAGATTAAGCGACAGCGCCAGACTAAGGTTTTGCTTCGTCCATTCCGCATCCGGCAGCGGAATGTGGATCCCCTGCGCACGCCCATCAAGCCCCGTTCCCGGCTCAACGGCCAGCGACGTCCCGTTAATCTGCGGCACTTTCACCACGCCAATCCCGCGTGCGTCGCCGACGCCAACCACTATAAACGGTTTCCCTAACGTTATATTAGGGTGATGCAATTCACTCAGCCGTTCAGCATTGAACTCCGCGTTCAACGACACATCGTTGTGCCAGACCTGGCCCTCATAAATGCCGACTTTACGTCCTTCAACATTTTGATTGCCCTCAACCATCAACGACTCCGGCAGCCAGAAATGGATATAGCTGCGCTTTTGCGAGACCTCTTTGCCGTCTTCCAGCGAGGTATAAAGTTCGGTCACGGGGATAGCAATTAGCGGCCCAACTAGCTTCTGCGGCCCACTGGTACTCTGCCGGATAGCATCTTCGACCTCATTACGGTAATCCGATCGCTCAACGATTATCTGCCTGACCATCGTCAGCGGAATTAACAGCAACAGCATGGCACCACCTAAGGTGACGATTTTCCAGAACAGGGGGGATTTCAACATAGCGTTCTCCTTTGCAATGACGACAAGGTAGAACAGCTATGTGCGCAGAATTTGAAGCTATGTGAAGTGACGGTGAAGTGTGAACGACGCCTGCACCCCACCTTCGGGTCGATTGCTCAGCGTGACGTCACCTTCCAGCAGACGCGCGACTTCGCTGACAAACGCCAGCCCCAGACCGCTGCTCTTGTGGCCATTCTCGCGGGGCAGTGAATAAAATCGTTCGAAGATGCGCGGTAACGCAAAGTCAGGGATCCCGCTGCCGCTGTCCGTCACCTGCAACGTAATCTTCTCTCCTTGCTGTTGCGCACTCAGAACAATGGTCCCCTGACCTGGGGTAAAGTCGATGGCGTTATCCAGCAGATTGCCCATGGCCTGCTCCAGCAGCGCAGGCTCAGCAGAAACCACCCATGATGAGGGCTCAATGTTGAGCGTGATATGTTTAGCAGCCAGCTGGACGCTACGCGACTCGCGCAGTTGGGCAAACAGCTCATCAACCGCAACGGGCGTAAATGCAACATCCTGCCGGTTTTCCAGTCGCGCCTGGCGCAGCAGGGTTTCGACCAGCGCCTGCATACGCGCATTTTGCGTCAGAATATTTTCGGTAAAACGCGCCACCACGTCAGGTGGCGGCCCTTCACGTAAAATCTCCGCCGCGCCACGAATAGCCGCCAGCGGGCTTTTCAGTTCATGGGTTAAGGCATACACATACTGCTCAATGTAATTCTTACCCTCCAGCTTAAGGCGCATACTTTCCAGCGCCTGCGCCAGTTTTCGCAATTCACTGCTGCCTAAATCCGGTAACGCGACGGGCCGATTCTCCGTCACCGAGTCAGCATAGCGCGCCAGCCGGGCAATAGAGCGGTTGATCCACCATACCATTCCCACGCCAATCACTAATGCGATCCCCAGCAACACCGCGCTCGCCCACAGCATCCGCCGCTCGCTGCGTTTAATTACCGGAGCCATTGCCGCATTGGGCTTCCCGACGCTAAGCACGCCAATAATGCGCTCACCGTCGATAATCGGCGCCGCAACGTACATCACCGAACTTTCCGAGTCAGCCGGATTTTGCAGCGTACTGCGCGCGCCATATTGCCCGCGCAGCGTTAACCACACGTCGTTCCAGCGGGAATAATCTTCCCCTACTGCTTTATTGGCGGAATCAAACAACACCTTGCCCTGAGCATCTGTCATGTAGACGTGATACTCATTGCGCACTTTGTTAATACCACTGATGTTGGCACGAAAAGGGCGGTTATGCAGTTGCGAGAAGGCCTGCGCCAACTTACCGTTGGCAGCAGAGCCAGAGAGTACGTCGTCGCGTGCCAGCGCCGCTAACAGCGTGGCGGTGTCAATCAGCGTGCCTTCGGTGGCCCGGCGTACGCCAGGTTTAATCTCCTGCACAAAAATAGACAGAACAAACCAGGCGGCAACGGCGACAATCAAAAAGTAGCCCAGCAGCAGTCGCATGCCAATGCGCATCAGGCGTTCCTCAGGCTGTATCCCATCCCGCGATGCGTGTTAATCGGCGAGAGATCCGGATTAATAGCCCGCAGTTTGGCGCGCAGTGTTTTGATGTGCGTGTCCACCGTTCTGTCGTAGGTATCCTGCGCATCGGCCCAAACTAAATCCATCAGTTGCTGGCGCGAGTAGATACGCCCCGGCGACATCAGCAAGGTTTTCAGCAACAGGAACTCATAGCGCGTCAGGTTTAACGGACAGCCAAACCACGCAATCTGCGCGGCGGGTTCATTGAGTTCAAAATTGCCAAAACGCGCTGCCGATGGCGGTGCTGCAAATTTCCTCACCCGCCGCAGCAGCGTGCGCACTCGGGCGCACACCTCGCGCGGCGAGAAGGGTTTGGCGACGTAATCATCCGCGCCAATCTCCAGACCTAACAGGCGGTCCACTTCATCGCTGCGGGCGGTCAGAAAAAGGACCGGCAGCGCCGGGTGGCGCTCCAGCAGACGTCGGCACAGTTCAAAACCGCTGATATCAGGCAGTCCGACATCGAGGATTATCGCATCCGGGCATCGCTGACGCGCGCTTTCCAGCACCGGCAGCCCTCGCTCAAACGCTTCCACGCTAAAACCTTCCTGTTGCAGCATGTAGATAAGCGTATCCGCGATACCCTGCTCATCCTCAACCAACCAGATCAACGCCTGTTGCATTTTGCTTCCTTGTTACTGCCGCCACGGCATGATGGGCACCGCGCTGATGGCATTTTTCGGCGAACCGTCGACAACCTTGTCGGAATAGGCCAGATACGCCAGCGTGTTGCGTTTTTCATCATAAAAACGCACCACCTGTAATGATTTAAACACCAGCGACGTCCGTTTCTTAAAGACGACTTCGCCCTGCGCTTTACCGTTCTTGATTCTGTCGCTCAGCTCAACCGGCCCCACTTGTTGGCAGGAAATGGCGGCATCGGAGGTATCTTCAGCCAGCCCTAACCCGCCCTTAATGCCACCGGTTTTTGCGCGGCTAACATAGCAGGTCACATTGGTTACATCGGGATCGTCAAACGCTTCGACGACGATTTTATGATCCGGTCCAAACATTTTAAATACCGTATCGACAGAACCAATCTGCTCCGCATGGGCCACCTGCGCCAACAACAGCAAAATTGAGGAAATGACTAAGCTCTTATATTTCATATTGTTACCATTTTTAAAAGTTGCCCTGAGCAATTATTCAACATTCTAAAATAAAATGTATACAGATCACAGGATTACAATAATCACGCTTTCGTATGTCCGAAAACAGCATTTATGAGCAAAAAAAACACTGAATGCTAAAACAGCAAAAAATGCTATTATCCTCTTACCTGACGTCAGGTACTCGCTGTTGAAAGGATGAGGATATTTTATGGATCAGGCTGGCATTATTCGCGACCTATTAATCTGGCTGGAAGGTCATCTGGATCAGCCTCTGTCGCTTGACAATGTGGCGGCAAAAGCAGGCTATTCCAAGTGGCATCTGCAGAGAATGTTTAAGGACGTGACGGGCCACGCTATTGGTGCCTACATCCGCGCCCGTCGTTTATCGAAGTCCGCTGTGGCGCTACGCCTGACTGCGCGTCCGATTCTGGATATTGCCCTGCAATACCGTTTTGACTCTCAACAGACGTTTACCCGTGCGTTCAAAAAACAATTCGCTCAGACGCCTGCACTGTACCGCCGCTCGCCGGAATGGAGCGCTTTTGGTATTCGCCCACCGATGCGACTCGGGGAATTTGCGATGCCAGCGCATCAGTTCGTGACGCTGGAAGACACGCAGTTGCTCGGCACCACGCAAAGCTACTCTTGCTCGCTGGAACAGATTTCCGACTTCCGTCATGAAATGCGTATTCAGTTCTGGCGCGACTTCCTGAGCCAGGCTCCTGCCATCCCGCCGGTGCTGTACGGACTCAACGAAACGCGTCCGAGTTTTGAAAAAGATGACGAGCAGGAAGTCTTCTATACCACAGCACTCACGCCGGAACAGGCCAGCGGCTATGTACCGTCCGCGCAGCCAATCCTGTTGCAGGGCGGCGAATATGTCATGTTTACCTATGAAGGCCTGGGAACGGGCGTGCAGGAATTTATTCTGACAGTGTACGGCACCTGTATGCCAATGCTGAACCTGACCCGTCGTAAAGGTCAGGATATAGAGCGATACTACCCGGCAGAAGATGCCAAAGCAGGCGATCGCCCTATTAACCTACGCTGCGAATTCCTGATTCCTATTCGCCGTTAACGCTGTAGCTCATCCAACGCAGGGGCGTCCAAATGCGAGATGTCCCCTGCCGTTTCGACCACCCAACCCGGTGCCAGCCATAAACTTTCCTGATAATCGACACGGGAAATCGAGCAGTTGCGCAGACGCAGCCGACGCTCAGCCCAGGCGGGCAGTCCCAAAATCGTGCTCACCAGGCAACCCAGCGCAATACCGTGGCTTACCAACAATGGGCGGCTCCCTTGCGGCAGTTCCAGACAAGATGCCAGCGCGGCGTTAACACGATCGGCCAGTTCCTGCATGGATTCCCCATCCGGAATACGACCATCAACCGTGCCGTTGACTAACTGGCGACGCCAGCCCTCTTCCTCTGGCGTCAGAGAGTCGATGTGGCGCTTTTCCAGCACCCCCATATTCAGCTCGCGCAAGCGGGCGTCGAAGGTGATATCACAGCCACACGCCTGGGCGATGATTTCTGCGGTGCGTCGTGTACGACCTAAATCGCTACTGATGACGTGAGTAATGCCAAGCGAGCGGGCGCGTTCGCCAACCTGCATAGCTTGCTGTTCACCTTTAGCGGTCAGCGGGCTGTCTGACTGGCCTTGAATACGTCGCTCGGCGTTCCACTGCGTTTCACCGTGGCGAACAAGGTATACCTGTAACATGCGTTTTTTCCGTTATACTGCGATTCGATGAATTTTCAAACTGAGCTTAATTATGCACAAGGTTATCTCTGCGACCACCAATCCTGCCAAAATTCAGGCAATTCTTCGGGCATTTGAAGAGATTTTCGGTGAAGGATCCTGCCATATTGAACCCGTCGCCGTCGAGAGCGGTGTGCCGGAACAACCTTTTGGAAGTCAGGAAACGCGCACTGGCGCACGAAATCGCATACATAACGCACGCCGCCTGCATCCGCAGGCCGATTTCTGGGTGGCCATTGAAGCCGGCATTGACGATGACGCGACCTTCAGCTGGGTAGTGATTGATAATGGCGTTCAGCGCGGTGAAGCGCGTTCCGCTACGCTGCCGCTGCCGTCGGTGATTCTCGACAGAGTCCGTCAGGGAGAAGCGCTCGGTCCGGTGATGTCACAGTACACAGGCATTGACGAGATAGGTCGTAAAGAAGGGGCGATTGGCGTGTTTACCGCCGGGAAGTTAACCCGTGCCAGCGTCTATCACCAGGCGGTGATCCTGGCGCTCAGCCCGTTCCATAACGCGGTGTATCGGTAATTATTTTCGCTACGTTGTAGGCCTGATAAGCACAGCGCCATCAGGCAATTCAATCTTTTCCGAGCAGCACCTGTTCCAGCCACTGACGCAGCTCGACCGGCGCAGTTTTGAGGCTATTGGACCCACGCGTTATGGTCGCAATACCGGCCCCAAGCTCGTTTTTCAACTCGCGTTGGCTCATCTCACCGCGCAGCAGTTCTTCAATAATGCGCACGCGAGTCCCCAGCGCTTCGCGCTCATCAGGCGTTAACATCAAATTGAGCAATGGCTGGTGTAAATCTTGCTCATAAGCGTGTTTAAGCAGGTCGACAAAACGTAACCACTCCTGGTGACGCTGTTCTGCCATCTCTGCTGAATAGGGTGATTGCTGAGTCATAAGATATCGCCATCGTTGCGGGGGAGGCGCGATTGCCTCCCCCTTTGTACTCTTTAACGAGTACGATAGCATAACACACTCGCCACGATCAGTAACGGCGTTGCCTTTCTGCGTCGTTCATCAATTCCGGCTTATCACCGAGGAAGTAACGATAGTAGGCATCGTAAGCCAGCACGTTTTTCACGTACCCACGGGTCTCGGAGAACGGGATGCTTTCTACAAAGGCCACCGCGTCAATGCGCCCTGCACTGTTGCCAAGCCAGGTACGAACGCGACCCGGTCCGGCGTTATAGGCTGCGGAAGCAAAGATGCGGTTATTGCCAAACTGTTGATACACATACTGTAAATAGCTGGTGCCGATGTTGATATTGGTTTCAGGATCCAACAGTTGGTTAGGACTGCTGTAACCCGGAATCGAGAACATCTTCACTGTATGCGTCGCCGTACCCGGCATAATTTGCATCAACCCGCTGGCACCCACCGGCGATTTTACCTTCGGGTTCCAGGCACTTTCCTGACGGGCAATGGCCATCGCGTAGCTTGGCTGAATGTCTTTCCCGCTGGTGTAACGGGTAAACAGATCTTTGTAGGCCAGCGGGAAACGCTCTTCCAGATGATCCCAGAGTTTACCTGCGATCGTGGCCTGCACGCTAAGATCCCACCAGTGATTGTTAAACGCATAACGCGCCAGCTGCGCCTGCTCAGACTTGGTGCGGCTGGTGACCAGATTCGCCCACTCGCTGCGCGCGGTGTTGTCCATGTTCCAGTACATTAACTCACGTACGCGCGCCATCTCCGGTCCCTGCGTCAGGGCAGCGTCAACATCCGCAGGCGCTTTATCGATTTTCAGCGTGTACTCTTCACCGAGGCGCTGTGCCGCCACCATCGGATAGAAGCCACGCTGCTGCATCAGCGCATGCAGGATCTCTTTCGCTTCGGCGTCACGTCCACGCTCCAGTAGCAGATCCGCCTGCCAGTAACGCCATTCATCTTTTTCCTTCGCGTCCATCGGCAGACGCGCCAGCCAGGTATTCAGCCCTCGACGATCGCCAGTTCCCAACGCCATCCGCACGCGGCGCTCCACAAGCGTGGTGGATTGTGAGCGCATAATCGCGTCATCGCGCCATTTGGCCTGCTCGTCAGTGACGTCGTTGCCCATCAGACGCCAGGCGACAATATCGCGCAGCTCCTGAGTTTGATCGTCATTAAGCTGCTGCGCCTGCGCCAATGATGGGATCATCAAACGTGCATTTTCCGCGTCCTGACGCGCTACGCTGGCAAACGCCACCGCCGCCATCTGACGGGTAAAATCCGTAGCGCCGGTGGTACGCGCAAACGTCATCACCGAATTAGGGTTATTTGCCAGTGCAATAATCGCTGAAGCAATGGTCTGATAATCCGCGGGCATTTGTCCGGCCAGCGCGGTAACCAGTCCGGTATTACCCGCCTTCATCGCCAGGCGAATACGTTCAAGATACGCTAACGGATCCTGAGTCCCCGATGCCCGCCATACGCCGAATAATTTGTCACAGGCGTTGGGCTGACTTTTCCCGGTCAGCCAAAGATCTTTTGCACCTTGCCAGGCTTCTTCGGCCTGCCCGGTACTCCATTTCGCAAAGTAGTAATTACATTGCGCTTCGGTGGTGCCGGGCTTATCCGGGCTGAATGCTAACAACCCTCGCCAGTCTTCCCGACGTGCCAGTTCGTTCACGAAGCGCGATTGCAACGTGCGTGCAGGTGGCAGCGTTGGATTAGCGCGCACAAAATTGGTGACGGTAACGGTGGGCTGATTCATCAGATCGTCAGTAATCTGGCGATATTCAAGGTAGGGGTACAGAGGGTAGCTTTTCAGGCCCGGCATCATCTGCTCAACGACGTCCATCTGCCGGTTATCCCAGGCCTGCTTAATTTGTGCATAGCGATTGCGCTGTTCATCCAGAGAATCCGCTCGCGCCACTTGACTGACCGTCAGCAGACATACACTGGCTGCCAGCAGGCGCCAGGCTACGTGTTTGGCTTTGTCCACAAGCTCTTCCTCTTATCGTGTTACGACTGTGCAGCATCATGCCGCTTAATAGATTCATGCTAATCAGACATTGCAGAAAGTGCCACGTTCCGGACACTTTTTTACTTTTGTTGCGAGTGAGATCTGCTGGCTGGGATTAGAACGTGAAAAAGGCTACACTTCGCCTTTGATAACTATTCACTACCCTACTCAAAATCATTCTGGCTGCATCAAGGCGGCAAGAGAGAAAATCCCTGCGAGCATAGATGGCTATGTGACCAGGGTTTTCGAATGCAGCCAACACAGAGGCAGCCTGAAGGATGAAGAGTATATAAAAGAGGCGAAGTCCAACGTGGCTCAATTCGTTTATACCATGCATCGTGTCGGCAAAGTCGTTCCGCCGAAACGTCATATTCTTAAAAACATCTCTCTGAGCTTCTTCCCGGGTGCCAAAATCGGTGTACTCGGTCTGAACGGCGCGGGTAAATCCACCCTGCTGCGCATCATGGCCGGTATTGATACCGACATCGAAGGCGAAGCACGTCCACAACCGGGCCTCAAGATCGGTTACCTGCCGCAGGAACCGAAACTGAACCCGGAACATACCGTGCGTGAATCCGTTGAAGAAGCGGTCGCCGATGTGGTTAACGCCCTGAAAGGCCTGGATGAAGTGTACGCGAAGTACGCCGAGCCGGATGCCGACTTCGATAAGCTTGCCGCACAGCAGGGTAAATTCGAAGAAATCATTCAGGCACACGACGGCCACAACCTGAACGTGCAGCTGGAGCGCGCCGCTGACGCACTCCGTCTGCCGGACTGGGATGCCAAAATTGAAAAGCTGTCCGGGGGTGAACGCCGCCGCGTCGCGCTGTGTCGCCTGCTGCTGGAAAAACCAGACATGCTGCTGCTCGACGAACCGACCAACCACCTGGATGCAGAATCCGTGGCATGGCTGGAACGCTTCCTGCACGACTTCGAAGGGACCGTAGTGGCGATTACCCACGACCGTTACTTCCTCGATAACGTGGCTGGCTGGATCCTGGAGCTTGACCGCGGTGAAGGTATTCCGTGGGAAGGTAACTACTCTTCCTGGCTGGAGCAGAAAGATCAGCGTCTGGCGCAGGAAGCCTCTCAGGAAGCGGCTCGCCGTAAATCCATTGAGAAAGAGCTGGAGTGGGTACGCCAGGGCGCGAAAGGCCGTCAGTCGAAGGGTAAAGCCCGTCTGGCACGCTTTGAAGAGCTCAACAATACCGAATACCAGAAGCGTAACGAAACCAACGAACTGTTTATTCCACCAGGACCTCGTCTGGGCGATAAAGTCGTTGAGGTTACCAACCTGCGTAAATCCTACGGTGACCGCGTCCTGATCGACGATCTGAGCTTCTCGGTACCGAAAGGCGCTATCGTCGGGATCATCGGTCCGAACGGCGCGGGTAAATCCACCCTGTTCCGTATGCTCTCCGGTGAAGAACAGCCAGATAGCGGCACCATTGAACTGGGTGAAACCGTGAAACTGGCCTCCGTTGACCAGTTCCGTGACGCGATGGATAACAGCAAAACCGTGTGGGAAGAAGTGTCCGGCGGGCTGGATATCATGAAGATCGGCAACACCGAAATGCCAAGCCGCGCTTACGTAGGCCGCTTCAACTTCAAAGGTGTTGATCAGGGTAAACGCGTCGGCGAGCTGTCCGGTGGTGAGCGTGGTCGTCTGCACCTGGCGAAGCTGCTGCAGGTTGGCGGCAACATGCTGCTGCTCGATGAACCGACCAACGACCTGGATATCGAAACCCTGCGCGCGCTGGAAAACGCCTTGCTGGAGTTCCCGGGCTGCGCAATGGTTATCTCGCACGACCGTTGGTTCCTCGACCGTATCGCCACCCACATTCTGGATTACCAGGATGAAGGCAAAGTCGAGTTCTTTGAAGGTAACTTTACCGAATACGAAGAGTACAAGAAACGCACGCTGGGCGCAGATGCGCTGGAACCGAAGCGTATCAAGTACAAGCGTATTGCTAAGTAATTACCATTAAGCGCCGGATGGCGGCGTTACGCCTTATCCGGCCTACGAGGTTAGTGCGATTTGTAAGCCGGATAAGCGCAGCGTCATCCGGCCTATGAGGTTAGTGCGACTTGTAGGCCGGATAAGCGCAGCGCCATCCGGCATTAAATCCTATCTCTGCTCACCCATCAATTCTTTCACCAGCTCCACACAGCGCAGGAAGCGACCGTCATAGTCCGGCTCCTCGACGTGGACAAAATCGATGTTATTTTCCTGCAGCATTTCCACCAGCAGCGACTGAAACGCCTTACGGTCAACCGAGCTGCCCAGACTGCGTAGTCCATCTGCCACCCACGGCGTGTTGTTTTCCAGCAGAATGACCAGGTCAAAGCGATACTCGTCGATCAGTGCCTGCACAAACGGGTGCTCACGCCCTTCGTACTTTTTACAGAACGCCTGAGTGGTCACGAAGTCGGTATCGATAAACGCCACTTTATTGGCGTATTTAACTGCAAAATCAATGTACTGTGCCTGACCCAAAGCAATTTTATCGTAGTCAGAATACTGTAACGCCATCTCGTCGCCGCCCAAATGGGAGAAGACATAATCACGGCCGTACTCCCACGCACTGGTGGTATTGAAGATATTAGCGAGCTTATTCACCAGCGTCGATTTGCCGCTCGACTCACCGCCGAGGATCGCCACGGTACGCACGAAAAACGGCTTCACTTCGGTCGGAATATATTCCCAGTAGCGGAACGGATTTTCGCGGATTTGCCCACCGCTGATGCTCATAAACGTCCGTTTCGGATCGACCAGTACCGTTTCAATGCCCAGATGCTCCAGATACTGCGGGGCATCTGATTCCTCAGAGGTGTAGATCCAGTTTGGCTGGATCCCTTTCTCCTGCATAAACGTTTTGATGCCGTTGCTCCAGACATCCCAGCCGTGCGGGTAAGGCTCCATGCCCTCTTCATTGAAGGCGTGAATCCGGATATTTTTCTGATATTTGAACGTTTGCAGCAGCCAGCGTAAACGATCGGAAACCGTGGGCTGCTGTGACATGGCGCTGTCTTCAAACAGGCTACGATCGCGCGTATCGTCATAGCCCATGATGATATGTAGCTCATCAACCTGGCTACAAGCGCGCTGGATCAGATAGATATGACCGGTATGCAGCGGATAAAACTTCCCGAAGACCACGCCGATGTTTTTCTGCTGGCGAGGAAATTCGAGTCCGAGAAAACGGTGCAGCGCCTCCAGCTTTTGCGCGCTGGGGCTTTTGATTTTGGCATTCAGCAGCTGGCTTAAATAGCCCTTGGTCATGCCACTGGCATCCGCCACCTGTTGCAGAGTACAGCCCTTTTGCTTAATGGCGGTTTTCAGATAATCAAATGACACAAGAGCCTCCTGCTGAAAAAACATGCAACAATGCCTGATGGCGCTTCGCTTATCAGGCCTACAGGGTGAAACAAATAATTACCCTATGGATTTCTGGTGGCAGGAAGGCGGCAAGTGAGTGAACCCCGATGAGCTTAGTAAACTAAGTGATTCGGGTGAACGAACGCAGCCAACACACCTGCCGACAGAAAGACGACGGGTAATGAATTATAAGTCGTCAAACACGTTTAACGCATCCGCGAGCTTTTTAACGCCAAAAACCTGCATTCCTTCCGGCACCTTTTTCGGCACATTGGCGGCAGGGACAATCGCCCGACGGAAACCGTGCTTTGCCGCTTCAGAAATTCGCTCCTGGCCGCTGGGAACCGGGCGAATCTCCCCCGCCAGCCCCACTTCGCCAAAGACCACGAGATCGTGCGGTAGCGGCCTGTCGCGCAGGCTGGAAACCATCGCCAGCAGTAACGCAAGATCGGCACTGGTTTCGGTGACTTTGACGCCGCCAACCACGTTAACGAACACGTCCTGATCAGACATTTGCAGGCCGCCGTGACGGTGCAACACCGCCAGCAAAATCGCCAGGCGGTTTTGTTCCAGCCCTACAGCTACGCGTCGAGGGTTCGCCATCATCGAGTGATCGACCAGCGCCTGAATCTCCACCAGCAGCGGGCGCGTCCCTTCCCAGACCACCATCACCGAGCTGCCGGAGGTCACTTCATCGCCACGGCTTAAGAAAATCGCGGAAGGATTGCTGACTTCGCGCAGGCCCTGTTCGGTCATGGCGAAGACACCAAGCTCATTCACCGCGCCAAAGCGGTTTTTATGGCTACGCAGGGTACGGAAACGAGAATCCGCATCGCCGTCAAGCAGCACCGAGCAGTCAATGCAGTGCTCCAGTACTTTTGGCCCAGCCAGAGAGCCATCTTTGGTGACGTGACCGACCATGACAATCGCCACGCCGCGCGTTTTAGCAAAGCGTGTCAGGTATGCGGCGGTTTCACGCACCTGCGCCACGCTGCCCGGCGAAGACTGAATATCCGCCATGTGCATCACCTGAATGGAGTCGATGACCATCAGCTTTGGCTGCTCTTCCTCTGCAATCAGGCAAATCTGCTCAATGCTGGTTTCTGACAGCATATTCAGATTTGCCGTCGGCAGACCGAGTCGATGGGCGCGCATCGCCACCTGTTGCAGCGATTCTTCCCCGGTGACGTACAGGGTCTTCATCTGCTCGGCAAGCTTGCACAGCGTTTGCAGCAGCAGGGTGGATTTCCCGGCCCCTGGATTACCGCCGATCAGAATGGCGCTGCCGGGCACCACACCACCGCCCAGCACGCGGTCGAATTCTTTAAAACCGGTAGAAAAACGCGGCAGCTCTTCCAGACTGATATCCGACAGCTTTTGCACCTTTGCAACACCCGCATTACCGGCATAGCCGCTGAGACGCTCGTTACGCGCCACCGTCGGCGACGCGGCAAGACGCACCTCGGTAATGGTGTTCCAGGCCTGACAGGCGCTACATTGCCCCTGCCAGCGCGGATAATCGGCCCCGCATTCATTACATACAAAGGCGCGTTTAGGAGCTTTTGCCACGTTTTACCTCGTTATTTCTGGTTCATGCTGCCGGAGAGAATGCAGAACACCCCCATCAGATCAGCGTGACGGATAGTAATCTCCGTCTTTTCATTCACTTTCGGCTTAGCATGGTAGGCGATCCCCAGCCCTGCCGTTTTGATCATCGGCAGATCGTTGGCGCCGTCGCCAATCGCCACCGTTTGTGTCATCGGGATTTCATATTCCTGCGCCAGTCGGGTCAGGGTGGCGGCCTTGTACTGGGCATCGACGATATCGCCAATCACGTTGCCGGTAAATTTCCCGTCCATGATCTCCAGCTCGTTCGCCACGATCGCCGTCAGACGCAGCTTTTCACGCAGGTAGTCAGCAAAGAAGGTAAAGCCACCAGAGGCAATCGCCACTTTCCAGCCCAGCGTTTCCAGCTTCAGCACCAGCTGCGTTAAGCCGGGCATCAGCGGGAGATTTTCACGTACCTGCATCAAAATATTGGCATCAGCGCCCTTCAGCGTAGCGACGCGGCTGCGCAGACTGGCGGTAAAATCCAGCTCGCCGCGCATCGCGCGTTCCGTCACTTCTGCGACCATCTCGCCGGTGCCGGCCAGTTTGGCGATTTCATCAATGCACTCGATCTGGATCGCCGTCGAATCCATATCCATCACCAGCAGGCCTGGCGTGCGCAAATGCGGGATTTTCCCCAGCGGGGCGACATCCAGTTTGGCATCATGCGCCAGTTTTGTTGCCCGCGGTGTTAACGACCCCGCCAGGCGAATCACCTGATAATCCTCGACGCACCAGGCTGCCACGATCACCATCGCCGCCCCCAGTTTGCTCTGGTATTGCGTTAAGCGCTGTTTATCCAGCCCACGACCATACAGCAGCCAGCCGCTACGGCCCGCGTGGTAATCCAGTGGCATCACTTCATCACCACTTAAAGAGAGGGGCAGACCTGGCCACAGAGAGACATCTTCAGGTAGATCGCACCAGGTAATGTTAGGCATTAAAGCTCCTGTAAAATCGTTCGGGTCGGAATCATCAGGGGAAAATAACGCATGAGGCTACCCTGTAACCAGCGCTTCTGGCAACATTAAGCCTCAAATTTTCAGCAGGTGGAATATGGCTCGCGCAAAACTGAAATTCCGACTTCATCGTGCAGTGATTGTATTGTCCTGCCTCGCGCTGCTCGTCGCCCTGATGCAGGGCGCGTCGTGGTTTAGTCAAAACCATCAACAGCAGCGAAATCCGCAGCTGGAAGAGCTAGCCCGCACGCTGGCCCGCCAGGTTGCGTTAAACGTCGCGCCGCTGATGCGAACAGAAACGCCGGATGAAAAACGCATCGCTGCCGTGCTGCGTCAGCTCACCGACGAGAGCCGTATTCTCGATGCGGGCGTCTATGATGAACAGGGCGATCTCATTACGCATGCCGGTGAGAGCGTGAATGTTCGCGACCGGCTGGCGCTGGACGGTAAAAAAGCCGGGGGCTATTTTAACCAGCAGATTGTCGAACCCATTCAGGGTAAAAACGGCCCGCTGGGCTATCTGCGCCTCACGCTCGACACCCACACCCTTGCCACCGAGGCCAAACAGGTGGATAACACCACCAACATTCTACGCCTGATGCTGCTCCTGTCACTGGCGATTGGCGTGGTATTAACCCGGACATTACTGCAAGGTAAGCGCACCCGCTGGCAACAATCGCCGTTCCTGCTGACCGCCAACAAACCGGTGCAGGAAGAAGATAGCGAGAAAAAAGAGTAATTTACCAGGAAGGAAATCAACCATGACCACATTACGCCTGCTTATCTCCGACTCTTACGATCCGTGGTTTAATCTGGCGGTTGAAGAGTGCATTTTTCGTCAAATGCCCGCCACGCAGCGCGTGCTGTTTTTATGGCGCAACGCCGATACGGTGGTCATAGGCCGGGCGCAAAACCCGTGGAAAGAGTGCAATACCCGACGCATGGAAGAGGATAACGTCCGGCTGGCTCGCCGTAGCAGCGGCGGCGGCGCGGTGTTTCACGATCTCGGTAATACCTGCTTTACCTTTATGGCAGGCAAACCGGAATACGACAAAACCATCTCCACCACTATCGTACTCAATGCCCTGAACGCACTGGGCGTCAACGCTGACGCCTCCGGGCGTAACGATCTGGTGGTCAAAACGGCCGAAGGCGATCGCAAAGTTTCAGGTTCGGCGTATCGCGAAACCAAAGACCGCGGATTCCACCACGGTACGCTGTTGCTAAATGCCGATCTCAGCCGCCTGGCGAACTATCTTAATCCCGATAAAAAGAAACTCGCGGCGAAGGGAATTACCTCCGTTCGTAGTCGGGTCGCTAATCTGGTTGAACTGCTGCCGGAGGTTACTCACGAGGCCGTATGCGAAGCCATCACCAACGCCTTTTTCGCGCATTATGGCGAACACGTGGCGGCAGAAATTATTTCCCCGGATAACACGCCGGATCTGCCCAACTTTGCCGAAACGTTTGCCCGCCAGAGCAGCTGGGAGTGGAACTTTGGTCAGGCGCCTGCCTTCTCTCATCTGCTGGATGAGCGTTTTACCTGGGGCGGCGTCGAGCTGCATTTCGACGTTGAGAAAGGCCATATCACCCGTGCGCAGATGTTTACAGACAGCCTGAATCCCGCGCCGTTAGAAGCGCTGGCGGGTCGCCTGCAAGGGTGTCTGTATCGTGCGGATAGGCTACAACAGGAATGCGATGCGCTGGTTGGTGATTTCCCGCAGCAGGAAAAAGAGCTACGCGAACTGTCGGCATGGATAGCGGGCGCAGTACGCTAATAAAAAAGCCCGCTGGCGCTGTGCTTAGCGGGCATACAAAACCGTAGGCCGGGTCAGGCAAAGCCGCCCCCCGGCACTAAAGATATTACGCTTTATCGCCCAGCAGCACGGATTCCAGCGCGATTTTGATCATGTCGTTGAAGGTCGTCTGACGTTCAGCGGCAGTGGTCTGCTCGTGAGTACGGATATGGTCGGATACGGTGCAGATGGTCAGCGCTTTCGCACCAAACTCAGCCGCAACACCGTAGATACCTGCAGCTTCCATTTCCACGCCCAGCACGCCGTATTTTTCCATCACATCGAACATTTCGCCGTCCGGAGAGTAGAACAGGTCAGCAGAGAACAGGTTGCCCACGCGCGCGTCTACGCCCAGCGCTTTGGCCGCATCCACAGCGTTACGCACCATGTCGAAGTCAGCGATAGCAGCAAAGTCATGATCTTTAAAACGGATACGGTTAACTTTGGAATCGGTGCAGGCACCCATACCGATGACCACATCACGCAGTTTCACGTCCATACGCACAGCGCCGCAGGAGCCTACGCGGATGATTTTCTTCACGCCGAAATCGGTGATCAGCTCTTTGGTGTAGATGGAGCAGGACGGGATACCCATGCCGTGACCCATCACGGAGATCTTACGGCCTTTGTAGGTGCCGGTGAAACCTAACATGCCGCGAACGTTGTTCACTTCACGAACATCTTCGAGGAAAGTTTCAGCAATGTGCTTCGCACGCAGCGGGTCGCCAGGCATCAATACGACGTCAGCGAAATCACCCATTTCTGCATTAATATGTGGAGTTGCCATCTTTTATCCTTATCTCGTTGTTATTGCCTGATGGCGGCTACGCCTTATCAGGCCTACAAAACTACAAAACGTATTCAAATACCTTAAGGATTTCACGTTGTAGGAAGGCGACGAATTCGTGAATCCCCGGGAGCATAGATTAACTATGTGACCGGGGTGAGCGAATGAAGTCAACGCATCTACAGCGGGAAAGACAACGGGTATTACAGCATGTTTTTACCGTAGTCCATCGGCGACGTACCAAAGTAGCTCGCCAGCGTCTGACCGATATCCGCGAAGGTTTCGCGGTGACCCAGTGAACCCGGTTTGACTTTCGGGCCATAGATCAGCACCGGAATGTGCTCGCGCGTGTGGTCAGTGCCCGGCCAGCTTGGGTCACAGCCGTGGTCAGCGGTCAGGATCAGAATGTCATCTTCACCCACCAGCTCCATCAGCTCAGGCAGGCGGCGGTCGAACAGCTCCAGGCCTGCGGCATAACCGGCGATATCGCGACGATGGCCCCATGAGGAGTCGAAATCGACGAAGTTGGTGAAAACGATAGTCTCGTCACCGGCTTCTTTCATCTCTTTGATAGTGGCGTCAAACAGCGCGTCCAAACCGGTCGCTTTCACTTTTTTAGTGATACCGCAGTTCGCGTAAATGTCGGCAATCTTACCTACAGAAACAACGTGGCCATTTTTCTCGTCGACCAGCTTCTGCAGAACGGTCGCCGCTGGCGGTTCTACAGCCAGATCGTGACGGTTACCGGTACGCTGGAAGTTACCCGCTTTATCGCCAATAAACGGACGGGCGATCACGCGACCAATGTTATAGCCGCCTTCGGTCAGTTCTTCACGGGCGATTTCGCACAGCTCGTAGAGTTTATCCAGACCGTAGGTCTCTTCGTGACAGGCAATCTGGAACACGGAGTCAGCGGAGGTATAGAAAATCGGCTTGCCGGTTTTCATATGCTCTTCGCCCAGTTGGTCCAGAATCACCGTACCGGAAGAGTGGCAGTTGCCGAGGTAGCCCGGCAGGTTGGCACGCTTAACCAGCTTGTCCAGCAGCTCCTGCGGGAAGCTGTTTTCATGATCGGAGAAGTAACCCCAGTCAAACAGAACCGGCACACCGGCGATTTCCCAGTGACCAGACGGCGTGTCTTTGCCGGAAGAGAGTTCATGCGCCCATGCGTAGGCACCGATTACCTCTGCATTACCGTCCATTCCGGCGGCAATTTTACCTGTAGAACCTTCGTGAGCTTTCACCAGGCCCAGACGGGTCAGGTTAGGCAAATTCAGCGGACCTTTGCGACCATTGTCAGCTTCACCTTTCGCGCAGGCTTCTGCAATGTGCCCCATAGTGTCTGAGCCTACGTCGCCAAAGCGATCCGCATCTTCAGTCGCACCAATACCAAAGGAGTCCAGCACCATAATAAATGCACGTTTCATCTTGTTCTCCATACATCTGCGCCGCAAAAAAGCGATCAGATCAGTATACAGTTATTCGGTTATACGACGATAGACTGTCGGTGTAATTTCTGGCGCTTTGTCGTCAAGGCTAATTGCCGCTTTGACCGCTTTCGCCGCTTCCTGCCAGCTGGCTTCATCTTTAGCGTGGATCACCGCCAGCGGACGCTGTCCGTCTACGCTGTCGCCCAGACGCGCCATGTCGCTAAAGCCGACGCTGTAATCAATAGTGTCCGATGCCTGACGACGACCGCCGCCCATGGAAACCACCGCCATCCCCAGCGCACGGGTATCCATTGCGCTAACAAAACCTTCGGTATCAGCATAGACAGCTTTGCTGAGCATTGCCGTTGGCAGATACTTCGCATAGTTTTCCACGAAGTCGGTCGGACCTTTTTGCGCTGCGACCATGCGACCAAAAATTTCCGCCGCTTTACCGTTATCCAGCACCGCCTGCAATTTCGCGCGAGCTTCGGCATCGTCTTTCGCCAGTTTGCCGGAGATCAGCATTTCCACACACAGCGCCATGGTGACGTCTAACAAACGTGGATTGCGATATTCACCGGTCAGGAACTGCACGGCTTCGCGGACTTCTACTGCGTTACCGGCGCTGGAAGCCAGCACCTGGTTCATATCGGTTAACAGTGCGGTGGTACGCACGCCTGCCCCGTTCGCCACGCCGACAATCGCTTCGGCAAGGGCTTCAGAAAGCTCGTAGGTTGGCATAAAGGCGCCGCTACCGACTTTCACATCCATCACCAACGCATCCAGCCCTTCCGCCAGCTTTTTAGCGAGGATCGAACCGGTGATCAGCGGAATGGAATCCACCGTCGCGGTAATGTCGCGGGTGGCATAAAAACGTTTATCCGCCGGTGCGAGCGAGCTGGTTTGCCCAATAATCGCCACACCCACGTCTTTAATAATTTCACGGAAACGCGCGTCGTCCGGGAAGATGTCAAATCCCGGAATAGCTTCCAGTTTATCCAGCGTACCGCCGGTATGCCCCAGGCCGCGCCCGGAGATCATCGGAATATAGCCGCCGCATGCTGCGACCATCGGGCCTAACATCAGTGACGTTACGTCACCCACGCCGCCGGTCGAGTGTTTATCCACAATCGGGCCGTTCAGCTGCAGACTTTTCCAGTCCAGCACGGTTCCTGAATCACGCATTGCCATGGTCAGCGAAACACGCTCAGGCATTGTCATATCGTGGAAGAAAATGGTCATCGCCAGGGCGGCGATTTGCCCTTCAGAGATGGTGTTGTCGCGAATACCGTTAATAAAGAAACGAATTTCTTCATCACTTAGCGCATGACCATCACGTTTTTTACGAATAATTTCTTGTGCGAGAAACAAGGGAACCTCCCGATTATGGGCCGGGTAAGCAATGCGCCACCCGGCAAGTCGTATTCATGCCGGATGGCGGCTTGCGCCTTATCCGGCCTACGATGGGCAATGAAAACTTAGTAGCTGCTTGCGCTCTTACCGTCGCCGTGACCCAGCGCCTTCAGCAAGCTTGCCAGCAGGCTGGATGCGCCAAAGCGATAGTGACGGGAATCCGCCCAGTCTGCGCCAAACAGTTCGTCGGCAATGGCGAGGAATTGCTGCGCGTCTTCCGCAGTACGCACGCCGCCAGCCGGTTTGAAACCAACGGTTTTCGAAACGCCCATATCGCGGATCACTTCCATCATGATGCGTGCGCTTTCCGGCGTCGCATTAACCGGGACTTTACCGGTAGAGGTCTTGATGAAATCAGCCCCTGCTTTGATGGAGATTTCAGATGCTTTGCGAATCAACGCTTCTTCTTTCAGTTCACCGGTTTCGATGATCACTTTCAGCAGCACGTTTGCTTCTGCACATGCGTCTTTACAGGCTTTCACCAGGTCAAAACCGACCTGCTCGTTGCCAGCAATCAGCGCACGGTACGGGAATACCACGTCAACTTCGTCTGCGCCGTAGGCAATCGCTGCACGGGTTTCTGCCAGCGCAATATCGATATCATCGTTGCCGTGCGGGAAGTTGGTTACCGTTGCAATACGGATATCCGGCGTGCCCTGCTCGTTCAGCGTTTTACGCGCAATAGGGATGAAACGCGGATAGATACAGATTGCCGCCGTGTTGCCCACCGGGGTTTTTGCCTGATGACACAGCGCGATCACTTTTTCATTGGTGTCGTCGTCATTCAGGGTGGTCAGGTCCATCAGTTTCAGGGCACGCAGGCTGCTTGCTGTTAAATCGGTCATAACATTCTCCAACGGCATCGCCGTATAAAATTTCACCTTGCGAGTTTGTTAGTATTCTAACATCCGCTCGCTATTACACTTCGATATACATCACAGTTAATGAAAACCACATACAGATTTGCATTACTCTAATGAGATCTACTTCAAATAATCGACCTTTACTGGCGACATGCGATGGCATCAGGCGCATCCGGATCAAAGGTTGAGGATCGGTTGCTTCCTACAATGTTGCTTAACCTTCGGCACATAAAGGAATCGACGATGCCCACTTCAAGCGAACTCGCGCTGCAACAGCGCTGCCAACAAATCGTGACCAGTCCGGTGCTCAGCCCTGAGCAGAAACGCCACTTTCTGGCGCTGGAGGCAGAAAACGCACTGCCTTATCCGCAGTTGCCTGCACAAGCACGCCAGGCGCTGGATGACGGGGTTATCTGCGATATGTACGAAGGTCATGCCCCGTTCAAACCACGTTATGTTTTGCCCAATTATGCGCATTTTCTGGCCAACGGCTCAGCCTGGCTTGAGCTGGAAGGTGCACAGGATCTTGATGACGCCTTATCCTTGCTCACCATCCTGTACCACCATGTTCCGTCAGTGACGTCGATGCCGGTGTACCTTGGTCAGCTTGATGCCCTGCTGCAACCGTATGTTAGAATTCTAACACAAGACGAGATCGATATTCGAATAAAACGTTTCTGGCGGTATCTCGACAGAACCCTGCCAGACGCCTTTATGCATGCCAATATTGGCCCGGCCGATACGCCGATCACCCGCGCCATTTTACGTGCAGATGCAGAGCTAAAGCAGGTTTCGCCTAATCTTACCTTTATTTATGATCCACAAATCACACCTGACGACCTGCTGTTAAACGTGGCGCAAAATATTTGCGAATGCAGTAAACCGCATATTTCCAACGGCCCTGAAAATGATAAAATTTTCACAAAAGGACATTATGGCGTCGTCAGTTGTTACAACTCGCTGCCGCTGGCGGGCGGCGGAAGTACGCTGGTCAGGCTGAATCTGAAAGCCATCGCAGAGCGCAGCACGTCTGTCGATGACTTCTTTACACGCACCCTACCGCACTACTGCCAGCAGCAAATTGCCATCATTGATTCACGGTGTGAATTCCTCTATGAGAAATCACATTTCTTTGAGAATAGCTTCCTGGTGCAGGAAGGGTTGATTGATCCCGAACGTTTTGTGCCAATGTTTGGCATGTACGGTCTGGCGGAAGCGGTAAACCTATTGTGTGAGAAAGCCGGGTTGAACGCACGCTATGGCAAAGATGAAAGCGCCAATGAGATGGGCTATCGGATCAGCGCCCAGCTTGCTGACTTTGTGGCCAACACACCGGTGAAATACGGCTGGCAGCAGCGTGCGATGCTGCATGCGCAGTCGGGGATCAGTTCAGACATTGGCACCACGCCGGGCGCGCGTCTGCCGTATGGCGACGAGCCGGATCCTATTACTCATCTGCAAACCGTGGCCCCGCATCACGCGTATTATCACGCCGGGATCAGCGACATCCTCACGCTGGATGAAACCATCAAGCGTAACCCACAGGCGCTGGTACAGCTTTGCCTGGGCGCGTTTAAAGCCGGAATGCGTGAATTTACCGCCAACGTCAGCGGTAACGATCTGGTCCGCGTCACCGGTTATATGGTGCGCCTGTCGGATCTGGAAAAATACCGTGCCGAAGGATCTCGCACTAACACCACCTGGCTGGGTGAAGAGGCCGCACGCAATACGCGCATTCTGCAACGACAACCTCGTGTGATAAGCCATGAACAGCAGATGCGCTTCAGTAAGTAAACTGATCCCTTTTTCCTGCGTCGACGGGCCAGGTAGTCGCCTGGCCCTGTTCCTGCAAGGGTGCAATCTGCGCTGTAAAAATTGCCACAATCCGTGGACGATGGGGCGCTGCAACGATTGCGGGGAGTGCGTGCTGCATTGTCCGCATGACGCATTAAGTCTGAGTGCGGGAAAAGTGTGGTGGCAGTCTGATGTTTGCCAGCAGTGCGACACCTGCCTGCAAATGTGCCCGCAGCAGGCCACGCCGATGGCGCAGACGATGAGCGTCGATGAGGTGCTGCGTCACATTCGTAAGGCATCGTTGTTTATTGAAGGGATAACCGTGAGCGGCGGTGAGGCGACGACGCAGCTTCCCTTCGTGATTGCGCTGTTTTCCGCGATCAAAGCCGATCCGCACCTGCAACACCTGACCTGCATGGTGGACAGCAACGGCATGCTGGGCGAAACCGGTTGGGAGAAGCTGCTGCCGGTGTGCGATGGCGTCATGCTGGATTTAAAAGCCTGGGACAGCGCGTGCCATTTGCAGCTCACCGGGCGCGATAACGCGGCAATCAAGCGCAGTATTCTCTTTCTGGCCGAGCGGAGAAAACTGGCGGAGCTTCGCCTGCTGGTCATTCCCGGACAGGTGGATTACTTGCAGCACGTTGATGCGCTGGCAGCGTTTATTCACCGCCTGGGCAACATTCCCGTGCGCCTTAACGCGTTTCATGCGCATGGCGTGTATGGTGAAGCCAAAACCTGGCCGAGCGCGACGCCAGAGGATGTGGAGCAACTGGCGCAAGGGCTGCGCGAACGCGGTGTGAATAATGTGATCTTCCCGGCGCTGTACCTGTGAAATGCCGAATACGACGACATCACCATGTGTAGGCCGGATAAGGCACAGCCGCCATCCGGCAAAGATATGCCTGATGCGCTTCGCTTATCAGGCCTACGGAGCGCACACTTTTGTCGGCCGGATAAGGCGCAGCCGCCATCCGGCACTCAACAATCACACATTAAACAACGCCGTGGTATTACGATACAGCGCCTCGGCGATGACCTCTGCGGGCTCCGGGCGCAGCTCACATAATACTTCAAACACCCTGGTGACCTGCTCCGGGCGATTGGGCTGACCCTGAAAGCCGTTGAGCGGCATATCCGGCGCATCGGTTTCCAGCAGCAAGGATCCCAGCGGCAGCCGCGCCATCACCTCGCGCGTTTTGCTGGCACGGGGATAGGTAATGGTTCCGCCCACGCCAATTTTATATCCCAGCTGCACAAAGCGTTCCGCCTGCTGCAAGCTCCCGGCAAAGCCATGCACTACGCCGGTACGCGGTAGCGCATGGCGCTTAAGGTGCATCGCCAGTTTGTCATGAGTACGTCGTGAATGCAGGATCACCGGCAGTTCGTAGCGTTTCGCCAGTTGAAGCTGCGCGTCCAGCATCCTTTCCTGCTTGTCGAACTGCGGATCGTCACGATACAAATCCAGTCCTATCTCCCCTACCGCTACCACCTTCTGCGCACGCTTTTCCAGCGCCTGTTGCAACTGGTCCAGGGCATCGTCGTCATGATGTTCAATCACAATCGGATGTAAACCCAGTGCGGCAAACAACGGGGGATAGGTGTGTGCCAGAGTTAGCACTCGAGTAAAGTTCGCCGCCTCGGTCGCCGGCACGATAATCCCGCTCACCCCCGCCTCTGCAGCGCGCTGCAGGCTGGCAGGTTCATCGCCGGTGAACGGCGGAAAATCAAAATGACAATGCGTATCGATAAACCGATAGCTCACGCCAGATCCTCATGATTAAACGTCGTATCGTTGGCATGAGGCACATCAGTCACCACGGGCGCCAGCTCGTCATTGGCAACCGGCGCCGGAGGGACCACCACCGGTCCAGGCACCATAATCTTCGGCGTCTGGCGGGGCAACGGTGTGTTTTTCGCCAACAGTTTACCGACGGTCGCCAAAAAGTAACGTCCGCACAGGCGTCCGGTTTTGTAGTCTTCCCGCAGGGCCGGAATTCGGCTTCCCAGCGCCATACTGTGGAGCGGCTTGGGCGGATAGATCTCAAAGATACGCAGCTTACCCGGCGGTTTTTCAATAAAACTCTGAATGGCGCGGTAGCTGGCCTCATGATGCTGCACCAGATTGACCAGCGGTTGCAGGCTGCTTTCCCCCAGCCAACGTTCCATGCGTTTGAACCACTGCGGGGTGTAGTACATTTGCGAGGGCACGGTGCGGATCACCACCAGCGTTTTCGCCCCCTGCTTTACCGCCTGCTGAACGGGGATGGCGTCACTGACCCCACCGTCCAGATAGTTCACGCCGTCCAGCGCTACCCCGCTACGATAAAATCCTGGCATGGCGCTGGACGCACGCAGAAGGTCGAGCCAGTTTTGTCGGTTCGGCGAAAAATAGCCCGGCGTGTAGTCATCTCCGCGACAGGCGCACATGTAAAACGCTTTTCCCGCGGCAAATAACTGTTCGGCATGGTCTATCGCCAGCGGCATCTGCGCGGCGGTGGACTCTACCAGCCAGTCGAGATCGATGAGATTTCCCCCGCGCACAAACCGCACCGGGTCAAAGAATTCACGTCGGGTGGTGTAGCGCATAATCACTTTGCGCCCGTAACCCGGCTGGTTACAGAGATAGGCCGACAGGTTTTGCGCACCAGCGGACGTCCCGTAGAAGAGATCAAAAGGATTAAATTGCGCGCGCATAAACTCGTCCAGCACGCCCGCGGTAAAAATGCCTCTTTGCCCTCCGCCCTCGCACACCAGCGCCATGTTGCCGGGTTGAAACGGACGTAACGATAAAGGCGCAATATTACCGAGCGTGACGGGTATTCTCTGCCCCACCTCTGCCTTCCTGTTTTTTTTATGATAGAGCGACAAAGTAACGCAAATTACGTATCACTAAAACCGTAAAAGCCAGTCCGCTGGACTGGCTGAGTAGCAATTTTTCTTTACGGTTTACCAACTAGGGTCGTTTACGCCCGGTAAACAGGCTGACCAGGAACAGGATAATCCCCACCACGAAGACAATTTTCGCTGCACCTGCAGCGGTACCCGCCAGTCCACCAAAGCCCAGAGCGGCGGCAATTAACGCGATAACCAGAAATATGATGCCCCAACGAAACATACGCTTCTCCTTTACCATAGTTAATGTCAACCGCTTGATATGGGCGCTCAGGCCGCCCATTGCGATATTTTAGTGTGGTGCACAACGCGCCTTCCGACAAATATCAGGTTGGCGAATTAAGTCGAATTACTGAGTTTTGAGGTCGTTTTTAACGCTTTTCACGCCATCAACGGCTTTGGCGATACTCTCAGCGCGCTCGATTTGCGCCTGTGAGTCAACGGTGCCTGAAAGCTGAACCACGCCATCGGTGGTCTCCACTTTCACTTTGCGAGAAGGAACGATGTCATCAGCCAGCAATTTGGCTTTGACTTCACTGGTGGTTGCCGTATCGCCCGCATAGCCTTTTACAGAAGTGCTTTTGCTGTCACGCACGTGCAGTTTGTCGCTCACGGAGGTAACTCCCTCAACGCCTTTCGCCACTTTTACCGCTTCTTCTGCCTGCGCCTGGCTTTCAACAAATCCGCTTAACGTGACCACTTTCTGGTCTGTTTTAACCGAGATATCGGTGCTCTTTATGCTTTCGTGATCGACCAGCGCGGCTTTCACTTTTGCGGTAATGGAGCTGTCATCCATGAAATCGCCGACTTTATTCATCGAGCTATCAACTTTCTGCCCTGCGCTTTCAAGACCGGATTGCCCTTTATCGGTGGTCGCGTTTTCTGCAAATGCAGACCCCGTGGCAACAGCAGACGTCAGCATCACAGCCAGCAGCGTTTTTGAGATCTTCAGTTTTGTCATTGTCATCGATTTAATCCTTTTTTTGCTCATATCGATGCTCTGCCGCTTATCGGGCTGAGCCAGCAATTCATCTCGTAATCGAAATAAATATCAGCTAAAACAACTAAGATGAGAAAGTAACGTAGAATTTAAAGCCGATATTTATGTCATCACAATGTTAAATATAGATCACATTTTTGATGCCGCAGACAAATACGATTAAAAAACAGGCAAAATAAGGAAAAAGTGCGGGATTTAAGAACATTCCGTAAGGGATTAATAAGGCAGGGAAAGTCGCAGGGCACGGCATAAGCCGCACCCTGGAAGGTCGATTAGTGTTCGCGCGTTTTACGGAACGTCACGTCTGGATAACGTTCCTGGGTGAGGTTCAGGTTAACCATGGTCGGGGCGATATAGGTCAGGTTATCGCCGCCATCCAGCGCCAGCTGAATTTCGTTTTTACGCTTAAATTCTTCGAATTTCTTCACGTCTGAGCATTCTACCCAGCGCGCGGTCGCCACGTTGACCGATTCGTAGATCGCTTCAACGTTGTACTCGCTTTTCAGGCGGGAAACGACGACGTCAAACTGCAGCACGCCGACAGCACCGACGATCAGGTCGTTGTTGGCAATTGGACGGAAGACCTGCACCGCACCTTCTTCAGACAGCTGTACCAGCCCTTTCAGCAGCTGTTTTTGCTTCAACGGATCTTTCAGGCGAATACGACGGAACAGTTCTGGCGCGAAGTTCGGAATACCGGTGAACTTCATCATCTCACCCTGGGTAAAGGTGTCGCCAATCTGAATAGTGCCGTGGTTGTGCAGACCGAGGATATCGCCCGGGTAGGCTTCTTCCACGTGAGAGCGGTCGCCCGCCATAAAGGTCAGCGCATCGGAGATCACCACGTCTTTACCAATGCGCACCTGGCGCATTTTCATGCCTTTCTCGTACTTGCCGGAAACCACACGCATGAACGCCACACGGTCGCGGTGTTTCGGGTCCATATTGGCCTGAATTTTAAACACAAAACCGGTGAATTTCTCTTCAGATGCCTCAACGATGCGGGTGTCGGTTTTGCGCGGCATAGGCGCAGGCGCCCACTCCACCAAACCGTCAAGCATATGGTCAACGCCGAAGTTACCTAACGCGGTTCCGAAGAACACCGGAGTGATTTCACCGGCGAGGAACAATTCCTGGTCGAACTCGTTAGACGCGCCCTGCACCAGTTCCAGCTCGTCGCGCAGCTGCTGCGCCAGGTCTTCACCGACGGCGGCATCCAGCTCCGGATTATTCAGGCCTTTAACAATACGGACTTCCTGAATAGTGTGACCTTTACCGGTCTGGTACAGATAAGTTTCATCTTTATACAGGTGGTAAACACCTTTGAACAATTTACCGCAGCCAATCGGCCAGGTAATTGGCGCGCAGCCAATTTTCAGTTCGTTTTCGACTTCATCCAGCAGCTCCATCGGATCGCGGATATCACGGTCGAGTTTGTTCATGAACGTCAGGATCGGCGTATCGCGCAGACGCGTTACTTCCATCAGTTTACGCGTACGATCTTCAACACCTTTCGCGGCGTCGATAACCATCAGGCAGCAGTCCACCGCCGTCAGCGTACGGTAGGTATCTTCCGAGAAGTCTTCGTGCCCTGGGGTATCCAGCAGGTTAACCAGGCAGTCATGATACGGAAATTGCATCACAGAGGTGGTAATAGAGATACCACGCTGCTTTTCCATCTCCATCCAGTCTGATTTCGCATGCTGGTTAGAGCCGCGGCCTTTAACGGTACCGGCGGTCTGAATTGCCTGTCCGAATAACAGCACCTTTTCGGTGATCGTCGTTTTACCGGCATCCGGGTGAGAAATAATGGCAAAGGTGCGGCGTTTGGCCACCTCTTGCAAATAAGGAGACAACGTCATAGTTCAATCTTCTTGAGTAAGCGCGGCTCTACGTCACGCATGTTGAATACGAAAAATTGCGGCTATTTTACCCATCAATGGGGGGGAGGCAATCAGTGTTTACACAGGAGTTGTTCCAGTTCGCTTAATGAAGCCACGGTCCAGGTCGGCTGAATGCCTACCGGCTGTTCGCGTTGGTGCGCATTTAGCCAGCAGGTTGATAGCCCGGAATTGATGCCACCCAGAATATCGGACTCCGCCGTGTCACCCACCATCAGCACGCGGGAGCGATCGGGATTGCCCGCCTGCTCCAGCGCATAATCAAAAATACGCGGGTCGGGTTTTGCCACGCCAACCTGTTCAGAAATGATCATCAGGTCGAAGTAATCGCGCAGCCCGGTGCGCTCAAGGCGAATTTGCTGCAAGGCGGTAAAACCGTTGGTAATAATGCCGATTTTCGTTTTGCCACGAATCGCATTCAGCAGCGAAACCGCACCCGGTAACGGGGAACAGATTTCTGCCATCGCATTAATAAACGCATCATTGAGCGAGCCAGGCGGCACGTTCAGACGCTCAGCCCAGCTCAGGAAACGGGCATGCTGCAGTTGTAATGAGGTGATCGCACCGTTTTGATAATCCACCCACAGCGGTTTATTCACGGCCTGGTAGTCCTGAAAATCCTCAGCGGTAAAGGTAATGCTGTAGTCAAGAAACATCCGCTGTAGGCCGGTAAACGCATCAAATGTAAACAGCGTTTCGTCGGCATCAAAGAAAATCCAGTCCCACTTCATCATCATTACACCTTGTCTTACATACTGATTGGCAATGCCATAATAATGGCGTCTTCGTGGCCGTCGGCTGTCGGGTAGTAATTGCGGCGGATCGTCGCCTCGTTAAAGCCCAGGCTTTCGTACAGCGCAATCGCCGCAGCGTTCGAGGCGCGCACTTCTAACCACAGCGTCAGAATGCCGCGTTTTTCCAGCTCGTCGATCAGGTACTCCAGTAGCTCACGTCCCAATCCCCGTCGCTGAAAATCAGGATCGACGGCAATGTTGAACAGCGTGGCTTCATCCAGCACGACCTGCGTTATCGCAAAAGCGGCCATCGTTCCATCAACGGTTAACTGATAGTTGAGATAGCGATCGCCCTGGTTGCTGGCAAATGTTTTTTCGCTCCATGGAAAAGCATGGGCGCGTTTTTCAATCTGAAATGCTGCGGGTAAATCAGTCGGATTGAGGGAAGAAATCGTGTTCATATGCGCAGATTTGTTGCCATAAGGCGGCGCGTGCCGCTGGGTTTTCCCGTAATTCATTAAACGCAGGACTGGTGACCTGAGCGCCATCCAGTTGCAGAGGCTCTTCGGTTCCCAGCCGCCAGCTATTACAGCGACTGCCTTGCGGCAGCATGGCGACACGGTCTGGCGTCAGTTGTAAAACCTGATCCGCACTGACGGTCAATGCGCGTAAAATATCGTTCATCAACGGTTCGGTTAACGCGGGTAACTCCGCCGCGACCATCACCAGACGGACGTGCGCAGGAATGGAAATCGCGATCTCCCCTTGCAGTGCGCCAGGACGGCGCAGCGACCACTGCGTAATGCCCAGTTGCTGTAACTGCCAGTCTCGTCGGGATGTCATAGCGAAACACTCCTGTCTATCAGGGGCGCAAATATAGCAAATCTGTCGAATCTACGCCAACAAACAACGATACACGACATCCCGCAGGCCGCCTTGATTCAGCTTGACTGATTTTGTGTATATAATCGCAACCTGTATAAATTGAGGAGCATTCCATGTCTGCTTTTACCCCGGCAAGTGAAGTCTTGCTGCGCCACAGTGATGATTTCGAACAAAGCCGTATTCTGTTTGCCGGTGATTTGCAGGATGACCTGCCTGCCCACTTCGAAAGTGCCGCCAACCGCGCACATACCCAACAACTCCACCACTGGCAGGTGCTAAACCGCCAGATGGGCGATAACGTACGCTTTAGCCTCGTAGCCCAGGCCGAGGACGTTGCGGACAGCGATACGCTGATCTATTACTGGCCGAAGAATAAGCCGGAAGCCCAGTTCCAGTTGATGAACATTCTGTCGCTGCTGCCGGTCGGCACCGATATTTTTGTCGTTGGCGAGAACCGCAGCGGTGTACGCAGCGCGGAGCAGATGCTGGCCGAATTCGCGCCACTGAATAAAATCGACAGCGCACGCCGCTGTGGTCTCTATCACGGTCGCCTGGAAAAACAGCCGGTCTTTGATGCCGAAAAATACTGGGACGAGTACAGCGTCGACAACCTGACCATCAAAACGCTGCCGGGCGTGTTCAGCCGTGACGGCCTGGATGTCGGCAGCCAACTGCTGCTCTCAACCCTGACGCCGCACACCAAAGGTAAAGTGCTGGATGTCGGTTGCGGGGCGGGTGTTCTCTCCGTAGCCTTAGCCAGTCATTCACCGAAAGTGCGCCTGACCCTGTGTGATGTCAGTGCATCCGCGGTTGAAGCCAGCCGAGCTACGCTTGCAGCAAACGGTATTGAAGGCGATGTCTTTGCCAGCAACGTCTTTTCTGACGTGACAGGTCGCTTTGACATGATAATCTCTAACCCGCCGTTCCACGATGGGATGCAAACCAGCCTCGATGCCGCACAAACCCTGATTCGCGGCGCGGTGCGTCACCTGAACAGCGGCGGTGAACTGCGTATTGTGGCCAACGCCTTCCTGCCGTACCCGAAAATTCTGGATGAGATGTTTGGCTTCCATGAAGTCATCGCCCAGACCGGTCGTTTTAAGGTGTATCGCACGGTAATGACCCGCCAGGCAAAAAAAGCCTAACGGAAATCACTCACGGCCATGTACGTGGCCGTTTTTGCGCCAATCAACCCAGACCGCGTAATTAGCTATTGACGAAAAGTTGAAAACCACTAGAATGCGCCTCCGTGGTAACGATACTTTTTGAGTGTCGATGGTATGCGAAGGTGGCGGAATTGGTAGACGCGCTAGCTTCAGGTGTTAGTGTCCTTTCGGACGTGGGGGTTCAAGTCCCCCCCCTCGCACCATAATCCACATTTGATATTGCTCGCACTGGGCGAAGGTGGCGGAATTGGTAGACGCGCTAGCTTCAGGTGTTAGTGTCCTTAGGATGTGGGGGTTCGAGTCCCCCCCCTCGCACCAACGAGGCGATATCAAAAAAAAGTAAGATGACTGTGCGAAGGTGGCGGAATTGGTAGACGCGCTAGCTTCAGGTGTTAGTGTCCTTAGGATGTGGGGGTTCGAGTCCCCCCCCTCGCACCAATTATCTTATTTTCCTCTCGATTATCTTCCTTGCTTTGTTCATCCCTGATTCCAGTTCATCATCATCAGAACCACACCGGCGATCACTGCTGCGCATGAAGGCAGTAAAACAAAATGCCGTAAACGCTTGTGGTACAGCATCAGTGAAGTTAACAGTAATCCTAATACAATCATCGCTTTCCATGCGTGAACTGACAGGTCAGTAAAAGCCAGACCCGCAATGAATATCCCCGGCAGCAGCACACCCCATCCACTGCCCAGCGCACGTTGCAACATGGTTTCACCTATGACATTGATAATGATAACCAATATCATATGATATATTTTCTCATTTGTCAGCGGGGAGGTACTATCAATTATATGAGTTTTACTTAACGATTGATGACATGAATAATTTAAGGTGATAAATTGCTCGCCGGTTAGCTTTTCAACTAAAACAATAAAGACCTTAGCTAATGATATCTCGTTCGTTATTTGTTTTATTTACCAACACACCTTCGTATATTGCAGATAAATAACAATATTTACCTATGACAGTACAATCCTGGCGAACGCTGCGCACCAAAAAATATCAACTCTCTTTACGACTGTTTCTGCTGCTCAACGCAGTCTCCGCACTGTTTACACTTTTTTTCCCACTTTTTGCCATCAAAACGTTACCAGTGCCAGCATTGTCGATACTCGTGATGAGTACACTGTTGCTGGTATGGCATGGGAGATATACGGATAAACGAATTAATCTTCCTTTTATTTCAATCGCTTTTGGCTTGCTATGGGCATTACATATTTCCCTGAAATATAACGCACTAGGTCATAATGATTATTCTTTTTTATTGATAGCCCTGCTCAGCGTGCTGTTTATTGGCTCGATTGCTTTTGCCAATAATATCATCGCCTTTACCCTCCATTCACTCCCTTCCGTTGCCGTCTGCTTGTGGCTGAACGGCAGCGAACATGGGCTGCGCGTGATCTATTTTATGGCGCTGCCGATGGCCGGGATCGCCATTCAGCATGTGATTCAAAAGCGTTACGACGGTTTTGCTCAGCAACTGATGTACAAGCTGCTGGAAGAGCGAGAAACGCTTAACGGTCTCAGTATGCTCGACCCCCTAACCGGCCTGTATAACCGCCGGGGACTGCAACACCGACTCGATACGCTGCTGGCCCTGAGCAACGCGAAGCATTACGTGCTGCTGCTGGATATCGACCATTTCAAAGCCTATAACGACCATTACGGGCATATGATGGGTGACCAGGCGCTGATCCGCGTTTCTGCCGCCATTCGGGATTCCGTGCGTTCACGGGATGTGGTGGCACGCTTTGGCGGCGAGGAATTTATGGTTTTACTGACGGCAGTCGATCCGCAGCAAGCACAGACCGCCGCCGAGCGTATTCGCCAGAAAGTCTACGATCTTAAAATTCCCCACATGTTTAACGAAAACGTGGCCACCAACGTGACCATCAGCATAGGTATTGCGCCGCTGGTGGATCAGGATATTGATACCGCAATCAGCAAAGCGGATAAAGCCCTGTACGAAGCCAAAAACCAGGGACGCAATAACACCCTGGTCAGCAATGAACTGCGGATAAACTAACCCCTACCTACGCTATGTGTGCGCTGTCACCCGACGCCACGACAAAAACCTTGCCATCGCCAGATTCTGTCTATAGGATTAGCAATCATTATCATTTAGATTAACATCCTTATATAGCTATGGCTTATCGTTCCGCACCGATCGTTGAAATCGTTGAAGATGTCATCTGGCGCAGCTACCTCCCTACGGAGATGCCGTCGCTGGCCGATTCAGTGCGTGCAACCATTGCTCAAACCCGTGAGCACCTACTGGACTTCATTCGTCTTGATGAAACACCTCCACAAGGTGCCATGACGCTGCATGAATGGACCCAACCCGCCACGCTGCGTTCACTCCTGGCAGTTTATTCCGATCATATCTATCGCAATCAGCCCACGTTAGCTCGTGAAAACAAACCGCTGATTTCACTCTGGGCACAGTGGTATATCGGTCTGATGATGCCCCCGCTGATGGTGGCGCTGCTGACGCAAAAAGACGCCATTGATGTTGCACCCGAACATATGCACGTCGAGTTTCACGAAACGGGTCGTGCAGCCTGCTTCTGGATAGACGTTCACCCCGACAGGCAGACCACCGCCCGCTCACCACAACAGCGGATGGAAACACTGATTCTTTCTGCACTGACGCCGGTTGTCCGGGCGCTGGAAGCAACGGGAGAGATTAACGGCAAGCTTATCTGGAGCAATACCGGATACTTAATTCACTGGTATTTGACAGAAATGAAGCCGCTGCTGGGTGATGAACTACTGGCAGCGTTGCGCCAGGCCTGCTTCTTTGAGAAACAACTCACCTGTGGCGAAGATAATCCACTCTGGCGCACCGTGGTGCCACGTGACGGGCTGTTAGTCCGCAGAACCTGCTGCCAGCGCTACCGTCTGCCAGACGTCCAGCAATGCGGCGACTGTACGCTGAAATAAGCGAGAATCCTCCCCCTCGCCGCTCGTCTTAAACGTCCTGCTGATGTTGCTTTGTTGTAACAATAAAATATTTACAGCCACGCTTCCCCTGTGACAAATTACGCCATGCGGTTTTCTGCCGTGCAGAACTGCGCGTACGCTATCGGGAGAGAAGAATGAGTTTGCAATCAGTACGGCTATTTTTGGCGGAACATGCCCCGGATATTGAAATCATTGAACTGGACCAGAGCACGGCCACCGTCGATCTGGCAGCGAAAGCCCACAATGTCGAACCCGGACAGATCGCTAAAACGCTTTCTCTAAAAGTAAAAAATGACATTATCCTGGTCGTCGCCAAAGGCGATGCCCGTCTGGATAATAAGAAGCTAAAAGGTACGTTTGGCGCGAAAGCCCGCATGCTGAGTAGTGATGAAGTGGTCAACGCAACGGGACATCCGGTTGGTGGCGTCTGCCCTTTTGGACTGGAGACCCCCATTTCAGTCTACTGTGATATCTCCCTGAAGCATTACGCTGAAGTCCTACCCGCAGCTGGAGCCACGCACAGCGCAGTGCGTATCACGCCAGACAGAATGGCTGAACTGACTTCTGCTACCTGGGTTGATGTATGTCAGTAACGAATACCCACCCTGGTGCCGGAGAGTGAATCCGGCACACGCGTAATCGCCCCGTTACGAAACCGCATGGAGAAAAGGCGCTGGCTCCCCGGCACGTAAGTACAGCAGAATATCAGCGGCATCCAGGAGTCCGGCGTCAGAATTCACACCCAGTTTAGACATCACGTTAAATTTATGCGCCCGAATGGTTTTAATGTTCCGTTCAAGCTGAATGGCGATCTGCGGCATCGAGTATCCATTCGACATAAAACGCAGTATTTCGCGCTCAGTAGGGCTTAACATACGGTTTTGGTTAACAAACCAGTGATTTTTTGTCCCTTCGACTCCCCGTTTGGCGCAATTCAAGGCTGCGAGTAACCCTTCCTGTAATACATCCAATGACGATGCTTTGCTGATGACCCCATCCAGCGGCAACGGGGAAAGCGAGCTAATTAATCGCACTTCAGCATCATCATCAGCGATCACCACACGCCGGATACGCGGATAATTGACCGCCAGTTCCGTCAGGTAGACCAGCCCAGCGCGGCGATCCGCTCTTAACGCTGAAAGTGAAAAAATGACCGCAGAAAAAGACGTTTTTAACATTTCCTGGCTAAAGGTCGGCTGATTAGAAAACTGATAAATATGGTATGGGCTATCTGGCATGGTATTAAATAAACTCTTAATACCAACACGACTCATTGCGCACTTTTCTACCAGTGCGACATTGCTTTTGTTATTTCTGCTTTCCATTCCGTGGTCTCTCCATAAACTGAAGGTAAGTTCAGCTCTCGTGCTCCTTGAGAACTATTTATCCATGCATACATTTCTGCATTGCTATGGATTGATAAACGACGCATCGCGCTATTTTTTTGTGCGCTAATTGTTTTATTACTTTTCTTTAGTAACATCGCAATCTGGTTAATTCCCCAACCTTTTCCGAGTAGCCGTAACACTTTTCTTTCAGAAAGAGTGAGAACAATTGACCGGGCGCTGTGATCCTGTAATTCAGGGATAATTGGCGGAGAGAGCAGCACCTTACTGATTCTCTCGGCCCGGGTATTTCCCGAATGAATAACATTCACCAGACTCTCAATGGGTTCCGCATCAGATAACAGTGAGCTGACAGGACACATGAGCAACTCAACAGCCAGAGGATAAAACAGGCGTGAAACGAGAAAAACCCAGTGGATATCGCGATATTGAGACAGTAAAGAATAGAATTGATCGCAGATTGCACGCGGATTACTACAGTCCCTGGTTAAGTCAGCTATCACCAGGTCAGAGCAGCGCAACTGCAGCAAAGTTAGTTCTTCTACGGAGCGACAATATGTCAGTTCATAATCAGAGAACTGCCCTTGCATCACCCCTTTGAGCCCAGTTTGTATGATTGGTAATTTACTAATGATAATTGCGTTCTTGCAGCGTCCTGGCAACATAAATCCTCCATATTCACCTGTCCGCAATCTTGTTCACCTGAAATTATTTCATAAATAAAAAAACAATAAGACAGCAGGTAAAAAGATAGACAGTGTGAATTATTTATCCTTGGTTTTTATTTTTAATATATGAAAAAGTGATGACACTACAGTCCTAATAGCATCACACTATAAAACCATCCTGACATAATCACTTAGAGGAACATTAATTGTACAATTAAAATATCTACATTAATTTATTAGCGCTACTTACGTAATTGCAGCACACAGGAATAACCGCGCCTGGGAAGTTAACTCTATAGCATAGAAAAGAGAGCCGTACATCGGCAAAACTCACCGCTCTGCCTTTTTTTTCAACACAAAGATTGATCTTAGCCAGAGCCAGCGGGATCATGCTTCATGATAAAAAGAAGACAGTCGTTATCCAGAGTGCATCTTTTCAGTCAGAGCGAGCCATGCAAACAGAGCAGTCGTCACAGCGAACGGTTACACGGTTATGTATACAATGCGGACTATTTTTACTGCAACACGGGGCGGAAAGCGCGCTGGTTGACGAACTCTCTACCCGCCTCGGCCTGGCGCTTGGTATGGATAGCGTAGAAAGCGCCATTTCCTCTAACGCTATCGTCCTGACCACCATTAAAGACGGACAATGCCTGACATCGACCCGAAAAAATCAGGATCGCGGCATCAATATGCACGTCGTAACCGAAGTTCAGCACATCGTCATTTTGGCCGAGCATAAGCTGCTGGACGGCAAAGGCGTGGAGAAACGCTTTAGTCAGATTAAACCGCTGCGCTACCCTCGATGGCTGGTTTCATTGATGGTCGGCCTGTCCTGCGCCTGCTTTTGTAAGCTGAATAATGGCGGATGGGATGGGGCGATTATTACCTTTTTTGCCAGCATGATTGCTATGTATATCCGCCAGATTCTGGCCTCCCGGCATTTGCATCCGCAAATTAACTTTTGCGTCACCGCTTTTGTCGCCACCACCATTTCCGGTCTGCTGCTGACGTTGCCGACGTTTAATCACACGCCGACGGTTGCCATGGCGGCCAGCGTGCTGCTGCTGGTTCCAGGTTTCCCATTGATTAATGCGGTCGCAGATATGTTTAAAGGGCACATCAATACCGGGCTGGCGCGCTGGGCCATTGCCAGCTTGCTCACGCTGGCAACCTGCGTTGGTGTAGTGATGTCGATGACTCTGTGGGGGTTACGCGGATGGGTGTAATTGATTTCATTTTTGCCCTGCTGCAGGACATGATCCTGTCTGCAATTCCGGCTGTCGGATTCGCCATGGTCTTTAACGTACCGCATCGGGCGCTCCCCTGGTGTGCCCTGCTCGGCGCGCTTGGGCACGGTTCACGCATGGTGATGATGACCGCGGGGCTCAATATCGAATGGTCAACCTTTATGGCATCATTACTGATTGGCTGCATCGGGATCCAATGGTCACGCTGGTATCTGGCGCACCCGAAAGTCTTTACCGTCGCGGCGGTAATCCCCATGTTTCCGGGGATCTCCGCGTACACGGCGATGATCTCTGCGGTAAAAATCGGTCATTTCGGTTACAGCGAGGAGCTGATGATTACCCTGCTGACTAACTTCCTGAAAGCCTCGTCCATCGTGGGGGCCCTGTCCATCGGGCTTTCCGTACCGGGATTATGGCTGTATCGCAAACGCCCGCGCGTGTGACGCTGCACCTGCTTAAATACCATAGCGGATGGGGAATCACCCTCATCCTGCTGCTCTCCTTCTTCTCTGTGTTACTATAAAAGCAGTCCCCTTCTCGGTTGTTGTTCAGTATTGAGAAACATTATGCCCTGTAAAATTTTGACTCCGGACGTCGTCGGTATTGACGCCTTATTACACGATCACCAGGCCGTGCTGACAAAGTCAGCAGGTGGCGCAGTGGCCGTTTTCGCCAATAATGAGCCCGCGTTTTATGCCGTAACCCCTGCGCGTCTGGCCGAACTACTGGCGCTCGAAGAGAAGCTGTCACGTCCGGGAAGCGATATCACGTTGGATGCGCAATTTTACGAAGAGCCGCAAGCGGCACCTGTTGCCGTACCGATGGGGAAATTTCCGATGTACGCTGACTGGCAGCCCGATGCTGACTTTCAGCGACAGGCCGCGCTATGGGGCATCGCGCTCAGAGAACCGGTCACCGCCGAAGAGCTGGCCGCGTTTGTGGCCTACTGGCAGGCAGAAGGCAAGATCTTTCACCATGTTCAGTGGCAGCAAAAACTCGCGCGTAGCGTACAAATTGGCCGGGCCAGCAATGGCGGAATGCCCAAACGTGATGTTAACAGTGTCAGCGAACCTGACAGTCATATTCCACCGGGTTTTAGAGGATAACGATGAAAAACGTTGGCGACCTGATGAAACGTCTGCAAAAAATGATGCCGCCCAATGTCGAGCCCGCATTCAAAACGGGCGAGGAACTGCTGGCGTGGCAAAAAGAACAAGGTGAAATTCATGCTGCGGCGCTGGCGCGCGAGAACCGGGCCATGAAAATGCAGCGTACGTTTAACCGCTCCGGTATCCGTCCGCTGCACCAGAACTGCTCGTTTGAGAACTATCGGGTCGAGTGCGAAGGACAAATGAATGCCCTGAGCAAAGCCCGTCAGTACGTCGAAGAGTTTGATGGCAATATCGCCAGCTTTATCTTCTCCGGCAAACCTGGCACCGGAAAAAACCATTTGGCTGCCGCCATCTGCAACGAACTGCTGCTGCGCGGCAAGTCAGTGCTGATCATTACCGTGGCAGACATTATGTCGGCAATGAAAGAGACGTTCAGCAATCGTGAAACCAGCGAAGAGCAGCTGCTCAACGATCTCAGCAACGTAGATCTGCTGGTGATCGACGAGATCGGCATGCAGACCGAATCGCGCTATGAAAAAGTGATCATCAACCAGATCGTCGATCGCCGCTCTTCCTCCAAGCGACCGACCGGCATGCTGACAAACAGCAATATCGATGAAATGAACAAACTGCTGGGTGAGCGCGTGATGGATCGTATGCGGCTCGGCAATAGCCTGTGGGTGATTTTTAACTGGGAAAGTTATCGCAGCCGGGTGACAGGCAAAGAGTATTGAGACCATTCCTAACATCAGCGGCGCTATACTGCGCTGAAAAGGCATAACACGAGTTACCTGGAATGATAATGATGAAAGCAACAAAACGATTTCTGTGCTGTGCGGTTGCCGCCAGCACGCTGATCTCCACCAGCGTTTTCGCCGCCTCCTGGCAGGATTCACTCTCCAGCGCGGCTGGCGAGCTGAGTAAGCAAACCTCAGGTTCACAGGACAGCACCTCACTTTCTTCCCTGACCAGCCTGCTCGGCAGTAATCAGTCGCTCACGTCCAGCAGTATGAACAATGCAGCCGGGATTCTGGAATATTGTGCGAAACAGAAACTGGCTTCGGTCACCGATACCGAAAACGTCAAAAATCAGGTGCTGGATAAACTAGGCCTCGGCGCAACGGAGCAGAAAAAAGACACTAACTATCTGGACGGCATTCAGGGCATGCTCAATGCCAAAGATGGTCAACAGCTTAATCTGGATACGATTGGTAACAGCTCGCTGGCAAAGCAAGTCAAAACCAAGGCCTGCGATCTGGTGTTAAAACAGGGTATGAACTTCATTTCCTGATGCACAAATGCCGCGCACGGTTTTTCACAGCCTGCGCGGTATCAATTTATGTCCCGCAAACATTCCTCAAAATAATCAGTAATCCCCTTCAACACCCTGCATATCTAAACCAATTCTGAATAACAACGTAATTAAATGTCACTACAATTGCAGCAATGTAACAACGCTATTACATTGTACTGTCCAGAAATGATTAGCCTGCCAGGTATTTACCCGGCTTACTGAGGATCGTCCGTTGTCTGAATTATTCTCCATCACTCTGTTTCTCGCGTCGGTGTTGATTTACGCCTGGAAAGCGGGTCGCAACACCTGGTGGTTTGCCGCCACGTTAACGGTGCTGGGGATTTTTATTGTCCTGAATATCACGCTGTATGCCAGCGACTATTTCACCGGCGACGGCATCAACGACGCAGTGCTGTACACGTTGACCAACAGTCTGACCGGCGCGGGCCTTGGCAAATATGTTCTGCCCGGCATTGGGATTGCACTGGCGCTGGCCACCGTGTTTGGCGCGCTGGGTTGGGTGCTTCGCCGTCGTCGCCACCATCCTCATCACGTGGGTTACAGCCTGCTGGCTCTGTTGCTGGCGCTGGCGTCGGTGGATGCTAGCCCGGCGTTTCATCAGATAACCGAACTGGTGAAATCCCAGTCGCGCGATGGCGACCCGGACTTTGCGGCGTATTACAAAGAGCCGTCAAAAACCATTCCCAACCCGAAGCTGAACCTGGTATATATCTACGGCGAAAGCCTGGAGCGCACCTATTTTAACAATGATGCATTCCCGGATCTGACCCCGGAGCTCGGGGCATTAAAAAACGAAGGGATGGATTTCAGCAATACTATGCAGCTGCCGGGAACGGATTACACCATCGCCGGCATGGTCGCTTCACAGTGCGGCATTCCGCTGTTTGCCCCGTTTGAAGGTAACGCCTCGGCATCAGTTTCCAGCTTCTTCCCAAACAATATTTGCCTGGGCGACATCCTGAAGAACTCCGGCTATCAAAACGTCTTTGTACAGGGCGCAAATCTGCGCTTTGCCGGGAAAGACGTGTTCCTGAAATCCCATGGTTTTGATCATCTGTACGGCGCAGAAGAGTTAAAAGGCGTAGTCGCGGACCCGGCCTATCGTAATGACTGGGGCTTTTACGACGATACCGTCCTCGATGAAGCGTGGAAAAAATTCGAAGAGCTTTCACGGTCTGGTCAACGTTTTTCACTGTTTACCCTGACGGTCGATACTCATCACCCGGATGGATTTATTTCGCGCACCTGCAACCGCAAACGCTATGACATCGATGGCAAAGCCAATCAGTCATTTAGCGCAGTCAGCTGTAGTCAGGAAAACATTGCCGCGTTTATTAAGAAGATCAAAGCGTCACCGTGGTTTAAAGATACCGTTATTGTAGTGTCCTCCGATCATCTGGCGATGAACAACACCGCCTGGAAGTACCTGAACAAGCAGGATCGCAACAACCTGTTCTTCGTGCTACGCGGCGACAAGCCGCAGCAGGATACGCTGGCGGTGAAACGCAACACGATGGATAACGGCGCGACCGTCCTGGATATTCTCGGCGGCGATAACTTTATCGGTCTCGGACGCAGTAGCTTGTCGAGCGAGTCCGTGTCAGAAGTATTCCTGAACATCAAAGAGAAAATGCTGGCCTGGAAGCCCGATATTATTCGCCTGTGGAATTTCCCCAAAGAGATGAAAGCATTCACCGTCGACACGGACAAAAGCATGATCGCGTTCTCCGGCAGTCACTTCCGCCTGCCGCTGCTGCTGCGCGTGTCAGAGCAACGCGTTGAACCACTGCCGGAAAGTGAATACTCTGCCCCGCTGCGCTTCCAGCTGGCGGATTTTGCCCCGCGCGATAACTTTGTCTGGGTAGACCGCTGCTACAAAATGGCCCAGCTGTGGGCACCGGAACTGGCGCTCTCCACCGACTGGTGTGTATCACAAGGGCAACTGGGCGGGCAGCAAATTGTACAACACGTCGATAAAGCCAAATGGCAAGGTAAAACCGCGTTTAAAGACACGGTGATCGACATGGAGCGCTACAAAGGTAACGTCGATACGCTGAAAATTGTCGATAACGATATTCGCTACAAGGCCGACAGCTTCGTCTTTAACGTGGCCGGCGCGCCAGAAGAGGTGAAACAATTTAGCGGGGTTTCACGCCCCGAATCCTGGGGGCGCTGGTCCAATGCGCAGCTGAGTGACGAGGTAAAGATCGAATACAACGCCCCGTTACCGAAGAAATTCGATCTGGTGATCACCGCCAAAGCCTTCGGTGACAACGCCAATCGTCCCATCCCGGTACGCATCGGCAACGAGGAACAAACGCTGGTGTTAAGCCATGACGTCACTACCACCACGCTGCATTTTGATAACCCAGCAGACGCCGACACGCTGGTCATTATCCCACCCGATCCCGTCGCTACCAACGAGGGCAACATTCTGGGCCACTCTCCGCGAAAGCTGGGGATCGGAATGGTTGAAATCAAAATCGTGGACCTGCAAGGATAAAAAAAACAGCGCCCAACACACCTCCGGGCGCTGCATGGCAACCTTATCAGAAGGTGATCACGCCCTTAATCAGTTCACGGTTGTTGATCACATCCCGCTCGTAGATCTCTGCAAGCGTGGCAAACGCGTAACGGTGCGTCAGCATCATGTCCGCCGTCAGCTTACCTTCCGACATCAGGCGACCGACTTTGGCAAAGTCTTCCGGCGTGGCGTTGCGACTCCCCATCATGGTGGTTTCTTTCTTGTGGAATTCTGGGTCAGAAAACTGCAAATCACCTTTGAACAGCCCAACAAACACAATGCTGCCGCCGTGACGAATCAAATTCACCGTGTTGTTCATTGCATGCTGATTCCCCGTCGCATCAATCACTTTTTGCGCCAGAGAACCGTCAAACTGCGCGCGTAACTGCGCGTCAAAGTCCTCAGCAGAGGGATCGATAACCGGTAATCCTAAGCGGGAGACTACATGCTCCCGCCTGGCAGGGCTGGTATCCGCCACCACCACCTGTGCACCATCGGCTTTGGCAATCGCCGCTGCGCCAAGACCAATCGGCCCCGCGCCCACCACCAGCACCTGCTCGCCAGGCACCACGGCAGCCCGACGCACAGCATGCGCACTGATGGCATACGGTTCGATCAGCGCCGCCGCTTGCGGATCAATGCCCTGCGCATCCAGCAAGTTGGTCTCCGGCACGGACAGATATTCGCTGAAGCCCCCATCCTGGTGCACGCCAATCACCGAAATCTTCTCGCAGCAGTTGGTGCGCCCGCTCTGGCACGCCGGGCACTGTTGGCACGCAACGTAAGGAATAACTGCAACCTGCTGGCCTATTTCCAGATTTTGTATATTCCGCCCCAGGCTGACAACTTCCCCACATATTTCATGGCCTAATACGCGTGGATAGCTGAAAAAAGGTTGATTGCCACCCCAGGCATGAATATCGGTCCCACAAATCCCGACAGACTTTATTTTTATTAATGCTTCGCCATTACCCGGAATAGGTATATCACGTTCTTTCCAGACTAATTTTTTGGGTTCCTGGCAAATCAGTGTATTCATCGTAGACATGATTCTGCTCTCCTGTTTTTTTGTTGCCTCAGATATCGATGAAAATAAAAATGCTGGCGCAAGCAGAAACATAATCTGTGAAACCCAACGCATAAAAATGTTTTAAATCGGGTTTTAATAGGTAAAAAGGAGACGCCATGAGCCGTTCACAGAATCTACGCCACAATGTGATTAACCAGATAATTGATGATATGGCGCGGGGTCATATTCCTTCCCCACTGCCCACACAAAGCGCGCTGGCAGAGATGTACAACATCAGCCGCACCACCGTGCGCCATATGCTGGGCCATTTAGCTGAATGCGGTGTGCTGACGCAGGTGGGTAGCCACTACGTAATCGTACGCAAACCGGATCATGACGACGGTTTTGATTGCACTACGGCCCCAATGGCTGAGCAAAATCGTATTTTTGAACAGGCCTTTTTCACTATGATTAACCAGCGCCAGCTGCGCGCAGGCGAAACGTTCTCCGAGCTGCAGCTTGCCAGAGCAGCGGGTGTCAGCCCGGTCGTTGTGCGGGAATACCTTTTAAAATTCGAACGTTACAACCTGATTAAAAACGAAAAACGCGGTCAGTGGAGCATGAAGCAGTTCGACCAGGCCTATGCCGAACAACTGTTCGAACTGCGCGAAATGCTGGAAACGCATTCTTTGCAGCATTTCCTGAATCTGCCCGACAATGACCCGCGCTGGCTGCAGGCCAAAACGCTGCTCGAGCGCCACCGGATGCTACGCGACAGCATTGGCAGTAGCTTTCGTATGTTCTCGCAGTTAGACCGCGAGTTCCACGCCCTGCTGCTTTCCGCTGCTGATAATATCTTTTTTAATCAGTCACTTGAGATAATTTCTGTGATTTTCCACTTCCACTATCAGTGGGACGAAAGCGACCTCAAGCAGCGCAATATCATTGCCATAGATGAGCATATGACCATTCTCAGCGCGCTGATCTGCCGCAGCGACCTGGATGCCACCCTGGCACTCTGTAACCATTTGAATTCAGCCAAACAATCGATGATTCGCTCGATCAACCAAACCAGTGACAGCCCCAATTAAGAACGGATAAAAAACAGCAAACCACTACCGGGAGCACGATTTTATAAAAATAAAAACGCCAGAAAAAACCTCTTGCCTATGCTCACGCTAAGTCGACTGCATTAAAAAAATTTCGTGAGCGGTGATGAATAACGTGATTTATCACTGGTATTTTTCAATACAGCACGGTCTAGCACCGTGTAAAAATAAATTATTGAGGTTCAGGAGTCCGGCGTGGAAAAAAATAATATTACCCTCGACCCGAGTTCTTCGTTTGGCACCTCGTCATCTGCGGATATTAATGTTCCGCCAGACGGCATGGTGCAACGCAGCAGTCGAATAAAACGCATTCAGACCACAGCAATGATTTTATTATTTTTTGCGGCGGTCATTAATTATCTCGACCGCAGTTCACTGTCAGTAGCTAACCTGACAATTCGTGAAGAACTGGGACTCAGCGCAACCGAAATCGGCATCCTGCTGTCCGTGTTCTCTCTCGCTTACGGTATTGCGCAACTACCCTGCGGTCCGCTGCTGGATCGCAAAGGCCCGCGCATTATGCTGGGGCTGGGCATGTTCTTCTGGTCACTGTTTCAGGCGATGTCCGGCATGGTACATACCTTCACTCAGTTTGTGCTGGTACGTATCGGGATGGGGATTGGTGAAGCGCCCATGAACCCGTGCGGCGTGAAGGTGATCAACGACTGGTTTAACATCAAAGAGCGCGGCCGCCCGATGGGATTATTCAACGCTGCCTCAACGATTGGTGTCGCCATTAGTCCGCCGATTCTGGCCGCGATGATGCTGGTGATGGGCTGGCGCTGGATGTTTATCACTATCGGCGTACTGGGTATTTTCCTCGCCATCGGCTGGTACATGCTGTATCGCAACCGCGAGCAGATTGAACTGAGCGCCACCGAACAAGCGTACCTGAACGCCGGTAGCGTCAATGCCCGCCGCGATCCGCTGAGCTTTGCCGAATGGCGCAGCCTGTTCCGTAACCGTACCATGTGGGGCATGATGCTGGGCTTTAGCGGCATCAACTACACGGCATGGTTGTACCTGGCCTGGCTGCCGGGTTACCTGCAAACGTCCTATAACCTGGATTTAAAAAGTACCGGGCTCATGGCCGCCATCCCGTTCCTGTTTGGCGCCGCCGGCATGCTGATTAACGGTTTTGTCACCGACTGGCTGGTGAAAGGCGGCATGGCGCCGATTAAGAGTCGGAAGATTTGTATCATTGCCGGGATGTTCTGCTCTGCAGCGTTCACCTTCGTGGTACCGCAGGCGACAACCTCAATGGCCGCAGTGTTACTGATTGGGATGGCGCTGTTCTGCATCCACTTCGCCGGCACGTCCTGCTGGGGTTTGATCCACGTCGCAGTGGCTTCCCGTATGACCGCCTCCGTGGGCAGTATTCAGAACTTTGCCAGCTTTATCTGTGCGTCGTTCGCACCGATTGTCACCGGATTTATCGTGGATACCACCAACTCTTTCCGTCTGGCATTGATTATCTGTGGTTGCGTGACGATGGTAGGGGCGTTCGCTTATATCTTCCTGGTTCGCCAGCCAATTAGCGACCCGCGTCAGGAGTAATTATGTGTAGCCCGATGGCGGCTACGCCTTATCGGGCCTACGTAACGCTTCCTCGTAGGCCCGATAAGCGCCAGCGCCATCCGGCATCACAGGCTTAGAACGTTTCCCAGTTCTCACCCGCATCCGTCGCCACGGCTTTACGCGGCTGGGTGGTTGTCGATGCCGGTTTTACGGCAGCAACATCACGCGGACGCTTTTGATCGTGCTGAATACGGAACACGGCAACGGCCTGGGTCAAACGGCTGGCCTGTTCTTCCAGCGCCGCCGCGGCGGCAGCGGACTCTTCCACCAGCGAGGCGTTTTGCTGGGTTACACGATCCATCTCGGCAACGGCCAGACCGACCTGATCGATACCACGGCTTTGCTCGTCAGACGCGGAGGCGATTTCCCCCATGATATCGGTCACGCGGGTCACCGCATTGACGATCTCATCCATGGTTTCACCGGCGCTTTCAACCAGCGTTGACCCGACATCCACGCGGCTGACCGAGTCTTCAATCAGGCTCTTGATCTCGCGCGCGGCCTGCGCACTGCGCTGGGCCAGGTTACGTACTTCACCGGCGACCACCGCAAATCCACGGCCCTGCTCACCTGCGCGTGCCGCTTCTACTGCGGCGTTCAACGCCAGAATGTTAGTCTGGAAGGCAATGCCGTCGATCACGCTAATAATGTCGGCAATTTTCTGTGAACTGGAGGCAATGTCACGCATGGTTTGCACCACATTGTCCACCACTTTGCCGCCTTTCTGCGCCGTTTCAGAGGCACTCAGCGCCAGATGGCTGGCCTGACGGGCGTTTTCGGCGTTCTGCTTCACGGTTGCCGTCAACTCTTCCATGCTGGCCGCGGTTTCTTCCAGCGAAGCCGCCTGCTGCTCAGTACGTGACGAGAGATCGTTATTGCCCATCGCAATCTCGCTGGCACCGCTGTAAATGGCGTTAGCACCGTTACGCACATCACCCACGGTGCTCATCAACTCACTCTGCATGTGGCGCAGGCTCTCGGCCAGTTGCCCAATCTCGTTGGAGCCTTCCACGTCGATGCGCTTCACCAGGTCACCGCTGGCAATATGACGAATGCTGTCAATCAGGCGGTTCATCGGGGCGATCAGCGAGAACTTAATGCCAAACCAGACGGCGATAATGGCCGCCAGCACGGTAATCAGCACACAGGCCAGCACCCACATCGCCTGGCTGTAAGAGCTGTTGTTATCTTCAACCGCAATGTCATACAGACGATCGTTCTGCTGCATGTAGTTCATATACTGCTTCTCAAAGCCATCCTGATAGCTTTGCGTCGGCTGATCAAAAAACGCATTGATCTTGCCGTCGCCCAGCAACTGGATCAGCTCCGCCAGCGCGCCGTGGTAAATGTCATAAGTGCGGTTGATCTCCTGGAACGCGGCTTCGCTTTGACGCGGATCGCGCGGCAGCGATTCATAGATTGCCCAGTTTTTCTCGGTCATTTTCAGCGCCGTGCTCGCCACCTGCATCAGCTCCGCCACGGTGGCACCGCTGCCGATATTGCTCTGATCCATCATGTAGCGGATCCCTGCCCGGTTCAGGGTATTTCGCGTTTGCAGCAGTTCAACCCAGGTCGCATTCAGCGCAGACTGCTGCTGGCGAATATTTTGCAGAACGGTAAAGTTCTCTTTGTCATTCTTCAGTGAATTAAAGAACAACCCGCCCGAGGCCAGCTGTAAAAGGCCAAACAGCGCCAATACCAGCAGTAAGCTGGTAACAATCTTCATTCGTTTTAACATGTTTTCTCTTTCCGCTAGACAGATGTCAGAATTTTCGGCCTGAAAAGAGAAAACTTTACGGAATTCGTGCTTCCTGAATCGATCGCAGCATCGACGAATCGGCGATACCGCCTTCCGTAAGGGCTCTAAAGGAGTTTTTTAGTGATCTCAATCACATAATCATCCCCATTTACCGCTCCCCTGAACCGCTCACTGACACTTGAGACCGCTTAAGCTGACATACAACCACTCACATATTTACCTTACTTTACGCGCGTAATTCTCTGGCAAGATCCTCCCAACATAGCAGTCAACTTATCTCCTCAAACACACAATCAACCCCCCAGCGGCCTCGGCCAATTATTAGGTTTTACTATGGATACGAAAAAGATATTCAAGCACATACCCTGGGTCATTCTCGGCATCATCGGTGCATTCTGCCTCTCGGTAGTGGCATTACGTCGGGGTGAACACATCAGCGCCCTGTGGATCGTGGTCGCCTCTGTCTCTGTTTATCTGGTGGCCTATCGTTACTACAGTCTGTACATCGCCCAGAAAGTGATGAAACTTGACCCCACGCGTGCCACGCCGGCGGTCATCAACAACGACGGTCTGAACTACGTCCCAACCAACCGTAACGTCCTGTTCGGTCACCACTTTGCTGCTATCGCCGGGGCAGGTCCGCTGGTTGGACCGGTACTGGCCGCGCAAATGGGCTACCTGCCTGGTACGCTGTGGCTGCTGGCGGGCGTGGTGCTGGCCGGTGCAGTGCAGGACTTCATGGTGCTGTTTATCTCTTCTCGTCGTAACGGCGCGTCTCTCGGTGAGATGATCAAAGAAGAGATGGGTCCGGTACCGGGAACCATCGCGCTGTTCGGCTGCTTCTTAATCATGATTATCATCCTGGCGGTGCTAGCGTTGATCGTGGTGAAAGCGCTGGCGGAAAGCCCGTGGGGTGTGTTCACCGTCTGTTCAACCGTACCGATCGCGCTGTTCATGGGGATCTACATGCGCTTCCTGCGCCCGGGACGTGTGGGCGAAGTGTCGGTGATAGGTATTGTGCTGTTGGTTGCCTCTATTTACTTCGGCGGCGTGATTGCTCACGACCCGTACTGGGGCCCGGCACTGACCTTTAAAGACACCACCATTACCTTTACGCTTATCGGCTACGCGTTTATCTCTGCGCTGCTGCCGGTATGGCTGATCCTTGCGCCACGTGATTACCTGGCCACCTTCCTGAAAATCGGCGTTATCGTTGGTCTGGCTGTCGGTATCGTTATCCTTAACCCAGAGCTGAAAATGCCGGCGATGACCCAGTACGTTGATGGTACCGGTCCGCTGTGGAAAGGTGCGCTGTTCCCGTTCCTGTTCATCACCATCGCCTGTGGCGCAGTGTCTGGCTTCCACGCGCTGATTGCTTCCGGTACCACACCGAAACTGCTGGCCTGTGAAACCGACGCGCGTTTCATTGGTTATGGCGCGATGCTGATGGAATCCTTCGTCGCAATTATGGCGCTGGTTGCTGCTTCCATCATCGAACCAGGTCTGTACTTCGCGATGAACACCCCGCCTGCGGGCCTTGGCATTACCATGCCAAACCTGCATGAAATGGGTGGCGAGAACGCGCCGCTGATTATGGCGCAGCTGAAAGACGTGACTGCGCAGGCAGCGGCAACCGTCAGTTCCTGGGGTTTCGTGATTTCGCCTGAGCAGATCCTGCAAACCGCGAAAGACATCGGCGAACCGTCCGTTCTGAACCGCGCCGGTGGCGCACCGACGCTGGCTGTCGGTATCGCTCACGTGTTCCACAAAGTCCTGCCGATGGCTGATATGGGCTTCTGGTACCACTTCGGTATTCTGTTCGAAGCACTGTTCATCCTGACCGCACTGGATGCCGGTACCCGTTCTGGCCGCTTTATGCTGCAGGATTTACTGGGTAACTTCGTCCCATTCCTGAAGAAAACCGACTCTCTGGTTGCCGGTGTTGTGGGTACTGCGGGTTGCGTAGGCCTGTGGGGCTACCTGCTGTATCAAGGCGTGGTTGACCCGCTGGGCGGCGTGAAGAGCCTGTGGCCTCTGTTCGGTATCTCTAACCAGATGCTGGCCGCCGTGGCGCTGGTTCTCGGCACCGTGGTACTGGTTAAAATGCAGCGCACCAAATACATCTGGGTCACCGTGGTTCCGGCCGTATGGCTGCTGATCTGCACCACCTGGGCGCTGGGTCTGAAACTGTTCAGCACCAACCCGCAGATGGAAGGCTTCTTCTTCATGGCAAGTCAGTACAAAGAGAAGATTGCTAACGGCGGTGAACTGACCGCGCAGCAGATTGCCAACATGAACCATATCGTTATCAACAACTACACCAACGCCGGCCTGAGTATTCTGTTCCTGGTGGTGGTGTACAGCATCATTTTCTACGGGTTCCGTACCTGGCAGAAAGCCCGCGCCATCAACGGTCGCTCTGATAAAGAGACGCCGTATGTACCGGTGCCGGAAGGCGGCGTGAAGACCTCTTCACACCACTAACCTGAAGCCGGGAGGCGCGCAGCGCTCCCGGCCTACATCACTGAGTACCGCAGTTAACGTAGGCCGGATCAGGCGCAAGCCGCCATCCGGCTTTATTCATTAACAGGACGGCACAATGTTTGGTACTTTAGGTCAGGCAAAAAAGTATCTCGGTCAGGCGGCAAAAATGTTGATTGGCATTCCGGACTACGACAACTACGTCGAGCACATGAAGACCAACCATCCCGATAAGCCGTACATGACCTACGAAGAATTCTTCCGCGAGCGCCAGGAAGCCCGCTACGGTAGCGGCGGAAGCAGTTGCTGTTAGAAGGAGAAGTGAATGACCCCGATTGCAGTTACCCTACTCACCGGTTTTCTTGGCGCGGGTAAAACCACCCTACTGCGCCATATCCTCAACGAGCAGCACGGTTATAAAATTGCCGTTATCGAAAACGAATTCGGCGAAGTCTCGGTAGACGATCAGCTGATTGGTGACCGCGCCACGCAGATCAAAACCCTGACCAACGGCTGTATCTGCTGTACACGCTCCAGTGAGCTGGAAGACGCGCTGCTCGACTTGCTCGACAACCTCGACAAAGGCGCGATCAATTTTGACCGTCTGGTGATTGAGTGCACCGGCATGGCCGATCCCGGCCCGATTATTCAGACCTTTTTCTCCCATGAAGTGATTTGCGAACGCTACCTGCTGGACGGCGTGATCGCGCTGGTTGACGCGGTGCACGCCGACGAACAGATGAACCAGTTCACCATCGCCCAGTCGCAGGTTGGCTACGCCGACCGCATCCTGCTGACCAAAACCGACGTAGCAGGTGAAAGCGAGAAACTGCGTGAGCGCCTGGCGCGCATCAACGCCCGCGCGCCGGTGTATACCGTCACTCATGGCGACATCGACCTCGCGCAGCTGTTCGACACCAACGGTTTTATGCTGGAAGAGAACGTGGTCAGCGCCAAACCGCGTTTCCACTTTATCGCCGACAAACAAAACGATATCTCCTCGATCGTCGTCGAACTGGATTACCCGGTGAATATCAGCGACGTGTCCAGGGTGATGGAAAACCTGCTGCTGGAATCTGCCGAGAAACTATTGCGTTACAAAGGCATGTTGTGGATCGAAGGCGAACCCAACCGCCTGCTGTTCCAGGGCGTCCAGCGCCTGTACAGCGCCGACTGGGACCGCCCGTGGGGCGACGAACAGCCGCACAGCCAGCTGGTGTTTATCGGTATTAACCTGCCGGAAGACGAGATCCGAGCCGCGTTTGCGGGATTGAAGAAGTAATCCCCTGCTGAATTGCCCGGTGGCGCTACGCTTACCGGGCCTACAAAGCCTTCTCCCGTAGACCGGATAAGGCGCAGCCGCCATCCGGCACTCACAACCTCGGTATAGGGCTATTTCTTGTTTTGCTCTCTCAGCATAGCCTCGCGCAAAATAGCATTTAGCCGCGTCTGGTAACCCTTCCCGGGGCGCTTTAACCACTCCATCACATCGGCATCAATGCGCACCGATGCCTGAGTTTTCAACGGACGGAAAAACGTACCGCGATTAGCCTCTGACCACTGCTCATCTTCAGTCACCGGAATGTCGCTATAATCAATATCATCATCCGGTTTATTCGCCAGCGCCTTCAGTTCCGCCTCATGCTGAGCACTCAGCGCGGATGCGCTGCCACGTTTATGTTTAATCATGCTCATAACGATTCCTCTCTTTACGATCTGCCTTTCTGGCACTGATGATACGAATGACTTCAAAGCCACTTTCAAACCTAACGCTATGGGCAACCAGAATAACCACAATGCCATGAACAAGACCGATGGTCTGCCACCGGTACTCACCGTTCTCATAACGATCCTGTCTGGACAAATGCCGGGGGTCGTCGAAAACGAGTACCGCGTCCTCAAAGCGAACACCATGTTTACGGTGGTTACTTTGTGCCTTGTTTGCATCCCACTCAAACTCCATTGGCATGTATTTTATCCCTAATTGTATATACAAAAATGTATCTACAATTATCTTACGATTATACCTGGATTGTTGGAAATAGCTTCACAACTTGACGATCAGGGATTAAATTTTGTAGGCCGGATAAGGCGGTTACGCCGCCATCCGGCACTGACAGCCTCTGTCGATGAAAGAACAATTACTCCACCTGATCGCGTCGCAGCCCGACATCCTTTAGCCGCTCATCGCTCATCTGTTGCAATACGCGCCGCGTTTGCGCCCGCAGATGCCAGCGTGTAATCGCCCTCCAGACCTGCACCAAACCAATAAATGGCTGCTTTGCTCTGTTCTCATGAAATTCCATACCCGCCTCCCCGTCTTATCTGAGACGTTATCTTCGCGGATTTAGGGGGATACAATACAGATTCACAAAGTACTTTTATTTAACATACAGATTGGTTAAAAAGGATCCTGAATCGCCTTTTTCACGCCAGTCTGTACTGGTTTTTTGATCTGTATGGTACCCATGAGGGATACAGCATGACGCGTTACCAATATCTGGCCAGTCTGCTGGCCGAACGCATTGAGCAGGGGTTGTATCGCCATGGCGAAAAGCTGCCGTCGGTGCGCAGCCTGAGTCAGGAACATGGGGTCAGCATCAGCACCGTACAGCAGGCATATCAGATGCTGGAACAGCGACAGCTGATCACCCCGCAGCCGCGCTCTGGCTATTTTGTCGCCCCGCGTAAAGCACAGCCGCCGGTGCCGCCAATGTCGCGTCCGGTACAGCGTCCGGTGGAGATAACCCAGTGGGATCAGGTGCTGGACATGCTGGCAGGTCACGCAGACACATCAATCGTCCCTTTCAGCAGCGGCGTTCCCGATATTAATCAACCCAGCCTGAAACCGCTGTGGCGCGAGTTAAGCCGCGTGGCGCAGCATAATCTGCGCGCGGTGCTGGGTTACGACGAGCTACCCGGCTGTCGGGAATTGCGCCAACAGATAGCCCGGCTGATGCTGGACGGCGGTTCGGTGGTCGGTGCGGACGATATCGTAATCACCAGCGGCAGTCAGAGCGGAATGTCGCTGGCGCTGCTGACGGTCTGCCAGCGCGGCGATATCGTCGCTGTGGAATCCCCCGCCTATTACGGCACCATGCAGCTGCTACGCGGTCTTGGCATCAAAGTCATTGAGATCCCGACCGATCCGGATACCGGGATCAGTATTGAAGCCCTGGAGCTGGCGCTGGATCAGTGGCCGATTAAAGGGGTGCTGCTGGTTCCCAACTGCAATAATCCCCTCGGATTTATTATGCCGGATGCCCGCAAGCGAGCGGTACTCGCCCTCGCCCAACGTCACGACATTGTGATTTTTGAAGATGATGTGTATGGCGAGCTGGCGACGGAGTATCCGCGTCCACGCACAATTCATTCCTGGGATAGCGACGGTCGGGTGCTGCTGTGCAGCTCATTTACCAAATCCGTGGCGCCGGGTCTGCGCGTGGGTTGGGTGGCTCCGGGTCGCTATTATGACAAACTGCTGCACATGAAATACGCCGTCATCGGCACCAGCGTTCCCGCCACGCAGCTGGCGGCGGCAACCTTTGTGCGCGAGGGTCATTATCATCGCCATGTCCGGCGCATGCGCCAGATTTACCAACGCAATATGGAAATCTACACCTGCTGGGTACGGGAATACTTCCCCTGCGGGATCTGCGTCACCCGACCAAAAGGCGGCTTTATGCTGTGGGTCGAATTGCCACCACTGGTCGACATGGTCTGCGTCGCCAAACAGCTCTGCCGCCTGAAAATCCAGGTCGCGCCAGGTTCGCTGTTCTCGGCGTCAGGAAAGTATCGCAACTGCGTACGCATCAACTGCGCACTGCCACCAGACGAAAAGCACCGGGAAGTGATGCAGAAACTCGGAGAGGCGGTGATGGTGGCGATAGAGTAAATCGGCACACACGGCTTCGCCTCTATCTAATGGCTTAAACCCTGGATATCCTCAGCGGACAGTCGGGTAATTTTTTGTATCGTGTTGATATCGATACCGTCGGTCAACATGGTGCGGGCAATACGCAATGCTTCATCACGCCGCCCCTCCATCAGCCCTTCCTGTTTGCCTTCCTGTTTGCCTTCCTGCCATCCTTTTTTAAATCCCGCCTCATGCAATCTGTCCGCGATCGTCATCAAATGCTCCTTATGCTGCGGTGAACGTTCGGCAATCGCACTGATAAACGTATTGAAGCGAGGTGCATCACCGGTTCGCAAAATATAATTAAACAGCGTCTTGAGCTGGCTGTCATTAGTGGACCCGGTAACTAACAGAGAAACAATATTCTCGACCAATCCCATAAGATCGCGCTGACGGATATGTTTTTGTATTAATTCCAGCAGTGCCATACGGCGATGCTGCACAATCTCATCGTCCGGAATAACTGTAATATCGACCAGCGGAAACGCTGCGGCATAAAGCCGACGAGCCAATGTTGGATTGGCAAATTCATCCAGCCAGCACAGTGACCAGGGATACGGACTTTTAGCGCCGTGATAAAACAGCATCGGCACCACCAGCGGTAGTTGCGGGTGTCCGGCATCTAAATGTTTTTGCATGGCCGCTATCGCATAGCGCATCAACCTGAACGCCATATGTGCATCCGGTGTACTCTGATGTTCAATCACCACATAAATATATCCATCCCCTTCCGTCGTTTTCAGCGACCACAGCACATCGGAATAATACGCGCGTAAATCCCCCTCAATAAAACTGTCAGACTCGAGCTTTAGTGTCTGCAGGTCACATATTTCGCGTAACGCATCAGGGAGATGAATCTGTAGAAAATCCCGGGCAGTCTCCGGATGACGTAAAAATGTTTTAAAGACCGCATCATGCGGGGTTGAGGTCGGTGTTTTTTGCATGGAGATCCATCGTCCGAGGAAAAAGATGGCGCGACTATAACGGTTAAATTTATGACTCTCATTCAACACGTTTTATGTCTGCGAGGCACTATCCACAGTAAATACCGCCCTCTGCAAGGCAGACATTTTCTCAGAACACTCCCCGCAAAAACGCGTTTGCTTACGCGCCCATTCGCATTACACTGCGGATGTCTATTTTCCATTCAACTGACGCCACCCGAGGTGCGATCTCGCTATTCCCGTTGAGGGTTTTCTCCCGACAAGGAGCTGTTTTATGCAACGGATTTTCGCGTTTTTCTCGCAACGCGCCACGACGCTTTTTTTCCCCATCGCGCTGATTCTGTACGACTTCGCCGCCTACCTGTCAACGGACCTGATCCAACCCGGCATCATTAATGTCGTGCGGGATTTCAACGCTGATGTCAGCCTGGCACCGGCTGCGGTTAGCCTGTATCTGGCGGGTGGGATGGCGCTACAGTGGTTGTTAGGTCCGCTTTCCGATCGAATTGGTCGCCGGCCGGTGCTGATTACCGGCGCGCTCATCTTCACCCTTGCCTGCGCGGCTACACTGTTCACCACCTCAATGACGCAGTTTCTGATTGCACGCGTTGTGCAGGGCACCAGCATCTGCTTTATCGCCACCGTCGGCTACGTCACGGTGCAGGAGGCATTTGGCCAGACAAAGGCCATCAAGCTGATGGCCATCATCACCTCCATTGTGCTGGTGGCGCCGGTCATCGGCCCGCTCTCCGGGGCGGCGCTGATGCACTTTGTCCACTGGAAGGTTCTGTTTGCCATCATTGCCGCGATGGGCCTGGTCGCCTTTATTGGCCTGCTGCTGGCGATGCCGGAAACGGTGCAGCGCGGCTCGGTGCCGTTCAGCGCACGCGGCGTACTGCGGGATTTTCGCGATGTATTTCGCAACCGGGTGTTCCTGTTTGGGGCCGCCACGCTATCGCTGAGCTACATCCCGATGATGAGCTGGGTGGCGGTATCGCCGGTGATCCTGATCGACGCGGGCGGCATGACCACCTCGCAGTTTGCCTGGGCGCAGGCTCCGGTATTTGGGGCGGTTATCGTCGCTAATATGGTGGTGGTGCGATTTGTGAAGGACCCGACAAGGCCGCGCTTTATCTGGTGGGCGGCACCTGTCCAATTGAGCGGGCTGGCGATACTGATTGGTGGCAATTTACTCTGGCCGCACGTCTGGCTGTGGTCGGTGCTGGGCACCAGTCTGTATGCATTTGGTATCGGGATGATTTTCCCGACGCTGTTCCGTTTTACGCTGTTTTCCAACAACCTGCCGAAGGGCACGGTCTCCGCATCGCTGAATATGGTGATCCTGACGGTAATGGCGGTTTCTGTCGAGATCGGGCGCTGGCTGTGGTTTAACGGCGGCAGGATTTCGTTTCACCTGTTGGCGGTTGTCGCAGGTATTGTCGTGATATTCACGCTCGCCGGATTGTTGAAGCGGGTACGTCAGCACGAGGCCACGACGTTAGCCACGGAAAACTAACCAGCCATGCTTATCCGACCTACGCCATCGTGGTAGGCCGGATAAGGTGCTGGCGCCGCATCACATCACATCACATCACATCACATCACATCACATTACGCGATACGCGCGAACCCGGCGTCCAGATCGGCAATCAAATCACCGACATCTTCCAGGCCAATATGCACCCTGACCAGCGTGCCGCTGAAGTCGACATCCCCGGCCGGGCGAATGCTGTTCAGCTCCTCCGGCTGATTAGCCAGAATCAGCGACTCGAATCCGCCCCACGAATAGGCCATATGGAACAGCGAGAAGTTATCGAGGAAATTCGCCATCTGTTCATCAGTCAGGCGCTTTTTCAGGATAAACGAGAACAGGCCCGAGCTACCGGCAAAGTCGCGCTGAAAATACTCATGGCCCGGACACTCCGGTAACGCCGGATGGTTCACCCGCGCCACCTCCGGTCTTGCCGACAGCCAGCGGGCAATATGGATACTGCTTTCCTGATGCTGTTTCAGACGTACCGCCAGCGTGCGCAGTCCGCGGCTGCCGTTATACGCCGTGTCGGCATCCAGCGTTTGCCCCATCAAATACGAGTTCTCACGCAGACGATCCCAGCAGCGGGCGTTGGACACCGCCGTGCCCAGCATGCCGTCCGAGTGGCCAATGGTGTATTTCGTCCCCGCCTGAATGGAAATATCCACGCCGAAATCCAGCGCCTTAAACAGTACGCCCGCCGCCCAGGTGTTGTCGATCATGATGACTATGTCCGGGTTCACTGCGCGGATCGCCTTCACCATTCCCGGCACGTCCTGGACTTCCATGGTGATTGAACTGGGCGATTCCAGAAACACCACTTTCGTCTCAGGGCGCAGAAAATCGACGATACCTGCGCCTATCAGCGGATCGTAATAGGTGGTTTCCACGTTGAATTTACTCAGGATCTTATTACAGAAATCCTGGGTTGGCTCATAGGCCGCGCCGGTCATCAGGATATGATCGCCGCTTTGCACAAACGCCAGAATCGCATTAGTAACCGCCGCGGCACCGCACGGGTACAGCGCACAGCCCGCACCGCCTTCCAGTTCGCTCATCGCCTTCTGAAAAGCGAAGTGGGTATACGTACCGCGACGACCATAAAACAGTTCCCCGTTAGCGCGATTGGCGGTAGCGAATTTTTTATCCTTCACGGTATCAAACACCAGCGAAGAAGCGCGTTGGATAACCGGATTCACCGCCCCCTGGGTGTAACGTTTGTCACGTCCGGCGACGACCAGTTGGGTTTCAATCTTCATTGCGTCTTTCATAACATCTCCTGTTTCTTAATCCGTGTGCAAACCTATACCGCAGCGGCGGTCGCGTTGATTTCAGCGTCGTTCTGCTTTTTTCCAGCAAACCGCTCAACAATTTGTGCCGCGTTCAAATCATGGATCACGTTGATAAGCGTGGCGGGCGCATCGGTAATCGTACCCAGCACCACCAGCATCGGGATCGCTTCCATCGGCAACCCGAGCGTGGTGACAATAAAGATCTCACCCAGAAACGCGCCGCCCGGTACGCCGCCGACGATAATGGCGGAGAGCACGGCAATCAGCATGGTCAGGAAGAAGGTCTCGGTGGTGAACGGTATGCCGAGCACGGAATAAATAAAGACAATTTTCAGCGCGGCAATCATCGCCACGCCGCCTTTGTTCAGGTTAACCAATAACGGAATAGAGACATCGACGATTTCCGGGTTAATCCCCATCGCCTTACCGGCGCGCAGCGTGACAGGTAACGTGCCCAGTGAAGAACAGGTTCCCAGCGCGGTGGCAGAAGGTTCAATCGCATTACGCCAGAAGGCTCTGACCGCCGGAACACCGCCGCCAATATACGAATAGAGAATTGAGCCGAAAACAAAGTAGACCAGCGTGGCGACCATAAACAGGCCAATGGCGCGGGCAAAGGTTAACAGCAGCGCGGAATCCTGGCTGGCCATGGTCGCAGCGAAATAGCAACCAAGACCAATCGGCGCCACTTTCATAATGATAGAGACGATCTTCATGATCACGGTATTGGCATCTTCCAGCAGTGACGCAATGCGTTTCCCCGCCTGATCTGATTGCCCAATCGCCACACCGGCAATGATCGCCATGACGATCAGCGCCAGAATATTGGACTTCGAAAACAGTCCGATAAAATCATTGGTGGTGATCATGCTGACAAAATCCATCTTGCCACTGCCCGCCTGCACGGACTGCGAGAGATCGATAGTGACGCCCTGCGCCGGGTTGTACCATAGCGCCAGCGCCACAATCCCGGCAGCCGGAATAAAGGCCATCGCGATCGAAACAATAAAGATAATCGCCATAATGCGTCCCAGCCTTTTCAGGTCGGTCATACTGGCGATAGAAGACATGACGCTGATCCCCACCAGCGGCACGATGATCATAAATAACAGGTTTAAGAATATCTGACCGACTGGCTGGAGTGTGCTGGCAAACGTCGGGGCATAAATACCTAATAAGCCGCCAATAACCAGAGCAAATAATAAAATAATCGACGATCTGTAGGGTTCGAGTCGTGACCACATAATGGGTACCTTTTAAATTATATAATTTTTAATGAGACTACATTCACAACTTGATGCGTTTCAGGCCTACCTCCTTATATTTTGTGATGCAACTCACTTAACCTGTTATTTTTTCATTTTGCCAGCGAGTTGTTTCCTGTGATTCAATAGTTGCATGTTTAAAATGCGAATGTAACGGCCTATTCGTACCGTTTTTGCAAATCACTTGTGAATTAAAGGAAATTATGGGTACGCCGATTTCACTCAAGCATTTGGAATTTTTCGTCAAAATCGTTGACTGCGGAGGGTTATCGGAGGCTGCCGCGCAGCTCAACGTCTCGCCTTCCGCGGTGAGCAAAAGCCTGACGGCGATGGAAGACACGCTGGGGACAACGTTAATTAAACGCACCACCCGCAGTATTACCCTGACCGATGCCGGGCAATATTTATTTAACCGCGCCAATAAGCTACTGACAGAGTTTGATGAAACGCTGAATACTACCTCCGGTTATTACCACAGCCCGCAGGGCGAATTACGCATCACCTGTTCCATTGCCTTTGGTTATTCGCGACTGGTAAACCTGGTGGATAAATATCGTACCCAGTTCCCGGATGTGAATCTGTACATCGATCTCAACGATAACTTCGTCAATCTGAACGAAACCGATTTCGACATCGCCCTGCGCATTTCCACCGCGCCGCCGCAGAATTACGCCATGCTTAAACTGGTCCCTATCCGCTGGGCGTACTGCGCGTCGCCGGGATACCTCGCAAAAAAAGGGATGCCCCAGCGTCGCAGCGACTTGGTGAATCATGATTGCCTGGTTTACCCCGGCCTCACGCCAGTGCTTAAAGTGGCAGACGAGCAGGATCGTTTGCATCAATTGAAGCTGCATATGCCGATCCAGGCCAACAGCAGCCTGGTGTTATTGAAGTCGGTGTTAGAAGATCAGGGCGTGGCGTATTTACCCACCTATCTGATTGGCGATCATATTCAAAAAGAAGAGGTCACGCCGCTGATGCTCGACGGCACCATCACCTGTGAAACCCACGCCCTGTATGCGCTGTATTTTCCCAGCAAGTACAGTAATCCGAAGGTACGATCGTTTATCGATTTTCTGGTGGCGGAACTCGGTCCGTTACCCGCGTGGGACAACTGGATCCCAGGATAAGATCGTTCAGTCTAAAAATGGGAGGCGTGCCACAATTTTTGCACGTTCCCCCCGTCTGGCTCTATCCTTAAGTCTATGAATAAAATTGCTGAACTCAAACGCGCCAAGCGACTGGCGCTCTCTCTGCTGCTGATTGCTGCCGCGACCTTCGTCATCACGTTGTTTCTGCCACCCAACTTCTGGGTGCTCGGGATCAAAGCGATTGCCGAAGCGGCGATGGTAGGCGCGCTGGCGGACTGGTTCGCCGTGGTCGCGCTTTTTCGCCGGGTACCGATCCCGTTTATCTCGCGCCATACGGCGATTATCCCGCGTAATAAAGACCGCATCGGCGAAAACCTGGGTCAGTTCGTGCAGGAAAAATTCCTCGACACCCAGTCACTGGTGGCGCTGATTCGCCGCCATGAACCGGCGCTGCTCATTGGCAACTGGTTCAGCCAACCGGAAAATGCCCGGCGCATCGGCCAGCATCTGCTGCAGATCATGAGCGGATTTCTCGAATTGACCGACGACGCCCGCATCCAGCGGCTGATCAAACGCGCGGTGCATAAGGCTATCGACAAGGTCGATCTCTCCGGCACCAGCGCATTAATGCTGGAAAGCATGACCAAAAACAACCGCCACCAGGTGCTGCTCGACACGCTGATTACGCAGCTGATCGCCCTGCTACAGCGCGACAGTTCGCGGGCGTTTATCGCCCAGCAGATTGTGCGCTGGCTGGAGACCGAACATCCGCTCAAAGCGAAGATCCTGCCAACCGAATGGCTCGGTGAACACAGCGCCGAGCTGGTCTCTGATGCGGTCAACTCCCTGCTGGATGACATCAGTCACGATCGGGCGCATCAGATCCGCCACGCCTTCGATCGCGCCACGTTGAACCTGATCGATAAGCTCAAACACGATCCTGACATGGCCGCACGTGCAGAAAGCCTCAAAAGCTACCTGAAAGAGGACGAAGCCTTTAACCGCTATCTCGGCGAGTTGTGGGCGGATCTGCGTCAGTGGGTGAAAACCGACATTAACGCCGATGATTCTCGCGTGAAACAACGCATTGCCAGCGCCGGACAGTGGTTTGGCGAAACGCTGGTTGCCGATGGTGCCCTGCGTGCGTCGCTGAATGAACACCTGGAGCAGGCTGCGAAAAAAGTCGCACCGGAGTTCGCTACCTTCCTGACGCGCCACATCAGCGACACGGTCAAAAGCTGGGATGCACGGGAGATGTCGCAACAAATTGAGCTCAACATCGGCAAAGATTTGCAGTTTATTCGCGTCAACGGCACGCTGGTTGGCGGCTCTATCGGGCTGGTGTTATATCTGTTGTCGCAACTTCCGTCCCTGCTCACGCTGCCGAATTTTTAAGGAGAAAAAATGGATCTGAAAAAAAATCCTCTGACGATAAATCCTGCGTTATTTAACTTTTAATTATCATTTGCGCATGTAATATAACAAACATCAACATAACAGCGTGAAGTGAGCGTCTGCATGCCGCAGGGAAGTCCTGGTTCAAATCATCATTCCATCCGCATCGCGCTGTTTGGCCTGCTGGTGTTGACGCTGGGCATGGGGATTGGCCGCTTTCTGTATACGCCAATGCTGCCGGTGCTGCTGACTGAAGGTCAGTTTACCTTTAGCCAACTCTCGTGGATTGCCAGCGCCAACTACGCCGGGTATCTGGCAGGCAGCCTGCTGTTTTCCTTTGGCTTGTTTCACCTGCCTTCACGCCTGCGTCCGATGCTATTAGCCTCTGCGCTCGCGACCACCGGACTTATCCTGGCGATGGCGCTTTTTACCCTGCCCGCACTGATGATGGCGATCCGCTTTCTGGCAGGTGTCGCCAGTGCCGGCATGATGATCTTTGGTTCGATGGTGGTTCTGCAGCATACCCGTCATCCGTTTGTGATTGCGGCCCTGTTCTCCGGCGTCGGGACCGGCATTTTTCTCGGCAATGAGTATGTCATCGCTGGTTTACGCTTTGCGCTGTCATCGCACACGCTGTGGCTGGGTGCCGGAGTCCTTTCTGGCTTACTCCTTCTGCTGCTGGTCGTACTGCTCCCCTCTCGTGACCGCGTGCTGCCCGCCGTACCACTGGCAAAATCCGCGCATCAACCGATGTCATGGTGGCTGCTGGCGCTGCTTTACGGGCTGGCCGGTTTTGGCTACATCATTGTCGCCACTTACCTGCCGCTGATGGCGAAAAATGCCGGTTCGCCACTGCTGACCGTACACCTGTGGTCGCTGGTTGGCATCGCAATCATTCCGGGGTGTTTCGGCTGGCTATGGGCGGCAAAACGTTGGGGAGTCCTGCAATGCCTGACAGCCAATCTGCTGACCCAAAGCGCCTGCGTGGTGTTAACACTTGCCAGCGACTCGTTGTTCCTGCTGGTTCTCAGCAGTATCGGTTTTGGCGCAACCTTTATGGGAACCACCTCACTGGTAATGCCGCTCGCCCGCCAACTCAGCGTGCCGCGAAACATTAACCTGTTGGGACTGGTGACGCTGACGTACGGCATTGGGCAAATTCTCGGGCCGCTATTAACCAGCCTGCTGGGAAGCGGTGCTGTCGCCATTATCAACGCTACGCTGTGTGGTGCAGTGGCGCTATTTTTTGCTGCACTGATTAGTGCAGTACAATGCTATAAACAGCTCTCTCTTACACCTAAAGAAGTATAACCCTCCCCTCTAAAAAATCTTAAATTCGGATTACTCCGCAATTAAATGTCAACATTTCATAATCCACAAATAACCAATAATTCATTTTCCAGACACTTTATAATCCGTCTTAACTCATTTGTAGAATAAACATAAAATGAGTAAAAATGGACATATCCATACAACATCAACAGCATATTCAGGAACAGTACATGTCGTGGTTTAAAAAGATCATACTTGGGTTGATTATTATCATCAGCTTATTTAGTACCATGAAGGACTATAAAGACTTCGGCTTTTTCGGGGCCGCAGGGCTGTTTATTATATTTGTACTCACCACGATTTTTCTCTGGCAGTGGGCTGCCGGAAAGTGGCCAGAGATAGGCACCGTCAAAGCGATTCTTATTTTGCTGGCCAGTACCATTGCCTCTATATTCGTCATTAATATGGCCATCGCCGGAAATTTACATGTAGATCTGATGGAAGTAATGCGCGTTTCGATTACGCATAAACCCCTTTTTTATCTCATTTTCTGCGTGGTGGCATGGGTAAAAGTGGGGATCTGGAAGTGGTTATTTAGCGAAGTGCGTGGCAACCCGCAGCAGCCTGCCTGACAGGAAAAGCAATGTAAAAAAGGCGTCTGACCAGAGACGCCTTTTTCATGACATAACAAAAACTTAGAACTGGTAGGTCAGGCCAGCAACAACTTCGTTGTCACCGTCCTGGCCATTGAGCAGGTTAAACTTGTAACCCACATCGGCCACGATGTTTTTGTTGAAGTAGTAATCGGTACCCAGCGCCACATACTCGGTCAGGTCAGTGTTGTCAGTGTCACGTGAGTGGACGTAAGCCACGTTCGGACGCAGACCAAAATCAAACACATAGGCCGCCATCGCTTCAAAGTGCTGCGCTTTGTTGGCATTCTGGATCAGGTTGTGGGATTCACCGTACATCGTCGCCACATAGACAGCATTGGCATCATACTTCAGGCCCGCACCCCAGAATTCAGCGTTATCACCTTCCCAGCCCTGCTGTTTCTGCTCAGCAGTTACCGCGCTGGTAGAGTAAGCCGCGATGGCAGACACGCCAGAGTCCGCGATGTTGTCATAACCCAGAGAGAAGCCGTAGCCATTGCCGTGCTGTTTAGCCGGGTCCGCATCGGTATCATCCTGACCCTGGTATTGCGCCGCCAGGTTTACACCATCAACGGCACCAAACAGATTTTTGGTACGGAGTGTTGCAACGCCAGAAGTGCGTGTAGTAAGGAAGCGGTCAGTATTTTCATAGGAATCACCGCCGAACTCTGAAAGAACGTCAGTGTAAGATCCCACGTCATAAGCGACACCGTAGTTACGACCGTAGTCAAAGCTAACGTCGTGACCGTAATCCAGGCCAGCAAACGCGAGACGTGTTTTAATACCATCCTGAGAACCTTCTGCTCCAGCGGCATCAAACTGACTTTCAAAGTGGCCATAACCGGTCAGCTGATCGTTAATTTGTGTCTCACCACGAAAACCCAGACGCGCATAAGTACCGTCGGCGTCGGTGCCGTCAGTCCAGGTATGTACTGCTTTAACTTTGCCGTACAAATCCAGTTTATTGCCATCTTTGTTATAAATTTCCGCTGCATGAACGGACGTTACCCCTAATGCCATCACGGCTAATGCCACTGCTGTCTTTTTCATTTTTTTACTCACTTTTAATTGTGAATTTTGCTATCAACTTTGTTATGCGGGCGGCGCGCCAACATAAAAAAGCCCCCTATTGAACAAGGGGAAAACAAATAACACACCAGTAAAATTATTAAGGACGTAGCAAGGCATATATCATTATTGGGAATATAAATAAAACCCAGACAGAGCGTGATAGCATGTATTACTGAGAGTCACTCTCATTAATAGAGCGATGTAGCATTAATGCTTCAGCAATAATATCTTGTTTGCTTTTTCGTGTTTCAAATGCCAGCGTGCGAACGTATTCCCACAAAGAGGTATCGACACGCGCACTTAAAAGAACCATATCTTTCGAGCGGGTACCTCTGGCTTTTCGACTATCGGGATAATCTCGAGAAGGCATTGTCATCTCCTGAACGCAATAATACGCTTATGGCGATGAAATATGCAGCCAGTGTAAAAACATGTCAACGGCAAAAAAAATGCACAATAGTAATGAAACTGTTAATAAATCACTTAAAAGTGGAACGCCATTTCAAATGAAAGATAACTTGATTGTAGAATAATGTGTAATTTTTACTTTACGCGCATTCATTGTGGCTCATTAGATTAAAAAAAAGACGCCAGCCGCATGGGTGATAACCCCCCATCAAAACATCATTCCAGCCAATAGGTTACATAACGTGTTTAATGTCTACTTTTACCTAAAACCCCTGTTTTTATATGCCTTTTTGCATTGATTTTCGGTGCTATCCGCTGCGTAAATCGCGTTGATTCTCACTGCGTTGTCGCCTGCGTTGTCGAAAAATAAGCACGGAAAGGTAAAATTTTAGTAAACATTGCATTCTTTCGCTTTTAAAAATAAGTCGATTTAAATTGATTTAGATCAATTTTACCAGCCGCGTAACGGCGTAAAAATCGCCACTTGCGGTGACTGGAAACAATGTTGTACGCCGATTTTATCAGCAGAAAAAACAGGTGCAGGGACGTTAAACCGCAGAGGAAAGCGCGGACCAGGACGCCATTTTCAGGCGATCCCTTGCGAAAGGAGAGTCCGCAGAGTGCGGAATGTCATCCCGCTCTGGGCTACAACGCCAGAGCGGTCTTATTCACGAATCTCAACAATCTTCAATAATCAGATACACCGCCTTCACCGGACCATGCACCCCGACCACTTTGATAAGCTCAATATCCGCCGTTGAGCTGGGCCCGCTGATGATGTTAATGCACGACGGCATACGCTCCCCGGCCTGCGCTTTCTGATGCAGAATCTCCGCCAGCTGCGCCACGCGCGGCAGGATGCTGCTTTTACGCAGCACGAAAATAGAGGACTCGGGCAACAGGCTGATTGAACGCCCGCGATCTGGAGCGGAAAACAGCACCACGCCCCCGGACTCCGTCAGGCCATACTCGGCATACACCACACCAACTTTCGCCTGCTCGGCCTGAACAATATTCTCGGCTCCACGCGCCGGATCCCAGACCACGGCGTTACATTCCTGCTGCAAACGCTCGGTTATCCCCATTTCTGCCAGCCGACTGTCGCCGCTGACCACCACTGGCTGCTGCCCCAGCTGTTGGCACAGACGTAACGCCACCTCAGGGGCCTGCGCCTCATGGGTCAGTTCGCACTGCGCCAGCATCACCTCGCTGGCAAACTGCACAAACGCAGAGCAGCGCAGCTCGGGGCTGAGTTCAGTCAGCCGCTCGTTCGCATAGTTGTTCACCGGAGCGGCTTCGGCCTGCGGTTCCCGCCGCAGCGGACGGCCCAGCGCCTGGGCAACGGTGTTTAAAAACGCGGTACGGTTATCCATTCTTTTTCTCCTGCGCCTGATGTTTCTTAAACCAGCTACGGAAACTCTCTCCGTCAGCATCAGGAAGATCGCGCGCTTCCATCCAGTCGCCAATCGCGCCAACCTTGAGCGGCGTTTTACCGCCATTGATAAACCAGCTCGCCGCGTGGGCACCGGCCATCATGCCGACCTTCCACAACCCTGGATGGCTGTTGGCATAAGCGAACATTTTGATCGCCCGACGTTCCGCTTTCGGGGTAATCCCTTCCTCGGCCATTACCCGGCGATGGCGCAGGATCAGTTTTGACAGTGGGATCTGTACCGGACAAACGCTGTCGCAGGCCGTGCACAGTGAACAGGCGTAAGGCAGGTCTTTAAAATCTTTATAGCCGCCGAGCAGCGGAGAGATCACCGCCCCGATAGGCCCTGGATAAATAGAGCCGTAGCCGTGCCCGCCAATATGGCGATACGCCGGGCAGGTGTTCATACAGGCTCCACAGCGGATGCAGCGCAGCACATCGCGAAACTCAGAACCCAGCACCTGCGAGCGACCGTTATCCACAATCACCAGGTGAAACTCTTCCGGCCCGTCGACGTTATCCGCCTCGCGCGGCCCGGTAAGCCAGGTGTTATAGCCCGTCAGACGAGCGCCCACCGCACTGCGTGCCAGCATAGTGATCAGCACGTCCACGTCGGCAAACGTCGGCGCGATGCGCTCCATGCCCATCACCGCAATGTGCGTTTTCGGTAACGTGGTACACATCCGCGCGTTACCTTCGTTGGTGACCAGGCAAACTGAGCCGGTCTCCGCCACCGCGAAGTTACAGCCGGTAATGCCAATTTCAGCGCTGAGGAAATCCTCGCGGATCTTCTGGCGGATGAACAAGGTCATCGCTTCTGGCGTTTCCGGGCCGTCATAGCCCATCTGCTCATGCAGCACGCGACGGATCTGATAGCGATCTTTATGGATAGCCGGGACCACCACATGCGAAGGCGGATCCTGATCCAACTGGAGAATATATTCGCCCAGATCGGTTTCGATCACCTGAATACCGGCATCCTGCAGCACGTGGTTAACGCCGATCTCTTCGGTCACCATCGACTTGGACTTCACCACCTTCTTCGCGTTTTTCGCTTTCGCGACCTGCAAAATATAGCGGGTGGCCTCTTCTTTAGTCTTCGCGAAATAGACGTGCCCGCCGTTTTGCGTGACTTTTTCAGAGAGTTGATACAGGTAGGCGTCGAGGTTACTCAGAACGTGATCGCGGATCTGGCTGGCACGGTCGCGCCATTCTTCCCAGTGCCCTAACTCATCGACCATTTTTTGCCGGTTCGCGCCGATGCGCCCCTGCGCGTTAGCCACGGCTTTGCGCATAATCGGATCGTCAATTTGCTGGCGAATGCGCGTTTTAAACTCTACATCGCTGGTTTTTATCGACATCTCTTTCCCCTCAGCGGCTCATCAGCACTTCAGCAATATGCATCACTTTGACCGGCTGGCCTTCACGCTGCAGTCGGCCGCCAATGTTCAGCAGGCAGCTAACGTCGGCACCAATCAAATACTCCGGTTTCGCATCCATGAGATGCAGGACTTTCTCTTTCACCATCTCGCCGGATATTTCGGCCATTTTGACCGAGAAAGTGCCGCCAAATCCGCAGCAGGTGTCCTGATCGGCAAAGGTTAACAGCTCCAGACCGCGTACGTTTTTCAACAGCGTGAGCGGCTCTTCTCTCACGCCCAGCTTGCGAGTCAGGCTGCACGAAGGGTGATAAACCGCTCTGCCCTGCAGGCTGGCACCGACGTCCACGACGCCCAGTTTGTTGACAATAAAAGAGGTGAGATCCTGCATGCGCGCGGCGACCTTCTCGGCGCGCAATGCCCATGCAGGTTCATCGGCCAGATACGTCGGGTAGCTTTTCACCGCATAGGTACACGAGCCTGCCGGAGAGATAATCGGGTCGTCGTTCTCCTCCAGCGCGGCGATCATGTTTTTCATCCCCGGGATGGCTTCTTTGATATAGCCACTGTTAATGGCGGGCTGACCGCAGCACCCCTGCTTCTCGGGGAAATTAACGCGGCAGCCGAGCTTTTCCAGCAACAATACGGAATCGCGTGCCATCCGTGATTTCAGCGCGTCACCAATACAGGTGACAAAGAAATTTACATTCACAATAAATACCCCATTGCTTCATTGCCTTTTAAAACCGGCGGCACATTGCCGCCCGGTAATAATTCAATAGTAAAAACTGGCCATTTATAAAACGGTGAAACCTGACCTTTACTGTTTTATTGTCTGTTCGTCAGGCCCAGTTTTTACGCTTACTGGTTTTACCAATTCCTGGATTCATACTGTTGGTCGGGTCATTTTCCTGATAAAACCGCGCCAGGTTTTCCGGGGCTTTATACAGATGCCCGACATTATGTTCCGCCGGATATTGCGCCCCGCGCTGGCGCAACAGTTCCAGCATCTGTTCTTTTAACGCGTGCGCATCAACGCCTTTTTTAACGATATAATCCTGATGGAACACATGGCACATAAAGTGGCCATAATAGAGTTTATGCACCAGCTGACTGTCAATTTCAGCCGGCAGATGTTCATACCACTCGGTATCATTACGGCGTAGCGCAATATCCAGCGCCAGAATATCCTCAACCTCATCAGAATGAACGGCCTGATAGCGAATGGCGGCCCCCGCCGCGGCAAAACGGTGCAGAAACGCCTTGCTGCCCTCTTCCGGGGTACAGGCAAAGAAATCTCCGTCTGCCGTTTTAAAGTACTCGGTTAACCACGCCTGCGCTTCGCCGATGCCGTCCCCTGCCATTTTCAGCATCAGATGATGCTCGTAGTTGTCACGCCAGGTTTTCATGCGTGGCGGGAGATGGCTCGGGAAAAGATGACTGAATGTCTGCATTGCGCGGTCGGTAAAGTGCGGGCGGAAAATCCTCACCTTCTCCAGCATGGCCTCGGTGCGCCCCTTCAGATTAAAGAAAAACGGCATTTTGTCGGTGCCGAGTTTGTCGATCATCAGGAAGGTGTCTTTGCTGTATTTCTCTGCAACATCATAGATATCACGATGCATATACTCACCGGCGACCGGTAAGTGTGTAAACGTCGCCAGCATATGGCGGCGTATGTCCGTCAACACCGAGGTCTGATTGGTACCAATGTAGAACACCTGCTGATTCTTCTCAGCTTCAAAGGTGTCCAGACGCACGGCAAACACCGCCAGTTTCCCCGCGCAGCCTGAGGATTCGAACAGGCGATCCGGGTCGGCGTTGTAGCGCGCCGGGGTGTCGGCATCAACGTCTCTGACGCGGGTCACGTAGTCGTGGTCGTGCGCGTGACGCCCGTCATGACTGACGTCAGCACGCGCAATCGCGTTGTTATCCAGGCGGGCGAGGATCTGCTCCGGCGTCTCGCCCAGTTCGATACCCAGATGATTGACCAGCTGTAGCTGTCCCTGTTCATCCACGCGGGCAAACAGCGACATCTCGGTGTACGCCGGGCCACGCTGAACCAGTGCACCGCCGGAGTTATTGCAGATACCGCCAATCACCGACGCCCCAATGCAGGAGGAGCCAATCACCGAATGCGGCTCGCGGCCAAACGGCTTCAGCGCCTTCTCCAGCGAATACAGCGTAGTGCCCGGATAGGCCAGCACCTGCTTGCCCTCATCCAGCACGTGCAAACTGTCGAGCCGCAGTGTGCTGATGATAACGATGTCGCGGTCGTAGCCCTTGCCGTTCGGCGTGGAGCCTTCCGTCAGGCCGGTATTTGAGGCCTGCATCAGAATGATTTTATCGGCCTCCACGCAGGCCTTGAGCACCTGCCACAGTTCAAGCAGAGAGCCGGGGATCACCACCGCCAGCGCCTCGCCCTGACCCGAGCGGAAGCCCTTGCGATAACGCGCCGTTTTGGACGGATCGGTAAGGACGTAAGCGGGGCCAACCCGTTGGATAAGTGCAGTCAAAAAGGATTGATTATCAGTGTTTTTCATGGAGGGCGGCTCTCCGCTCCTTATATCAGGGCAATCGAAAATGGCGATAGATCCATTTGTATGACAAAACAAAATAATCCCCCAATCATTACTTACATGCAATACCCTGGTTTATTTCTTTCGGCCTCGCTCACATTTTTATATTGAAAACCACAATTATCAGAAATCAAAAAACCGTTTAAAACGACTTGCCCGCCCGTCCCTATCATTATTACACAGACCATTATATAACTATTTATAGGTACCCATTTTGCGCCCAAAGATATTTACAGAGCATTATTTCTCAATTAAAAGCTTACAATAGTTACAAAACCATTAATCATAATTACTTTATCCACTGAAGCGATTCAGTTTGCATTATTTATTTCATCGCACCTATAACCTTCACCGCCATAAATATAAATCAGGTTTAATAAACCCATCAGGAATAGTAATGAACGAATATATTATGTTTGTTTTAGCCCTCTCTCCTTTGCTGCTTATGGTATTTTTAATACTAAAATTAAAAATGCCGATTCATTATTCAGTCTTGATTACGCTGGCCTTTACCATCGCGCTGTCGGCGATATTCTGGGATATGCCGTTACAGAATTTGAAAGCCTCCGTGGGCTATGGTGCCCTCAAAGGGTTATGGCCGATTGTGATTGTGATCCTCGGTGCGATATTCAGTTATAACGTGATGCAGGCCACCAAAGCGCTGGATATTCTGCGCGATATTCTCGCCAGTATTAGTGAAGATAAACGCATCCAGGTACTACTTATTTCGTGGTGTTTTGGCGGATTTCTTGAGGCCGCCGCTGGCTACGGCACCGCGGTTGCCATTCCTATCGGCATCCTGATCGCACTGGGATTCAATCCGCTCAAAGCGGCCATCGCCTCACTCGTCGCCAATACCGTGCCGACGGCATTCGGCGCGGTGGGTATTCCGGTTTCAATTCTCGCTGAACAGGTTAACCTGCCGGTTTTCACCCTCGGCGGAACCATTATTATGCAGCTGGCGCTGTTTAATATTCTGCTGCCGTTTGTGATTATTTGTATTATCGGCGGTGGCCTGAAGGCGATTCGCGGCGTGTTCTTCATCACACTAATTTGCGGTATTACCACGCTGGTGCCGCAGTATTTTGTCGCTATCCACCTTGGCGCAGAACTCCCTGCATTTGCCGGCAGCCTGGTCAGCCTGTTTGCCGTCGCCATTCTTGGTCGCCTGCGCAACGGCAAAACCGCCCCCGAATGGCGCATTGAAACCAGCCATACCCGGGAAACCACACCGCGCTCGGCGAAGGTGCTGTTCCGGGTCGGCTCCATCTACCTGTTTATTTTTATCTTTATTCTGCTGTGCTCGCCGCTGTTCCCGGCGGTAAAAGCGGCAGCATCACAGCTGGCTTCGGTGCTGCATTTCACCCTCGCCGACGGTAAAACGCTGGCGCTGAAAATCGAGTGGGTCACCACGCCGGGGATGCTGATCATCTTTGCGACCCTGATCGGTGGTTTTATCCAGGGGGCTTCGGCACGCGGGATGCTGGAAGTGTTTGTCAAAACCATTTTCCAGTTGAAGAACTCGATCGTCGCCATTATGGCGATTGTTGCGCTGGCCACGGTGATGGATCTCAGCGGTATTATCGCCACGCTGGCTCAGTCGATTGTTGACCTGACCGGCGGCTCGTATGTCTTTCTCGCCCCGGTCATTGGCGCGCTGGGTACGTTTGTCACCGGCAGCGACACCAACTCGAATATTCTGTTTGGTAAACTGCAAACCATTGCTGCCAGCAAGTTGAATATTGACCCTAACTGGCTGGCGGCGGCCAACACCTCCGGCGCGACGGGCGGGAAAATGATCTCCCCACAGAGCATCGCCATTGCGGTTTCCGCCACCAAAATGGAAGGCCAGGCGAACCAGATTATGTCTGGCACCATGAAATACTGCTGCGCCTACATCGTGATCCTCGGCTTAAAGGTCGGCCTCTTTTACTACTGGTTTATGGCGTAACGCATTGTCAACCCCAGCCATATTCTGGCAAGCGTGTTTGACAAGACAGTGAACAAAAAGGTTTACAGCCACCCGGTCAGGAGAACGCCGCGGCTGGCTTTACGATTTGTCGGCGCTGACTAAAATAGCGCCGATATTTCAAAGAGAGGATTGTTGTTATGTTGTTCTGGAAAAAGATGGTGAAGAAGTTCGACGCCTTTTCTGCGTTGATCCCACCACGCTACTTCCGCGTGTAATGCCTGGCACTTATGCCTGATGGCGCTTCGCTTATCAGGCCTACGTTTCACGCACATTTGTAGGCCGGATAAGGCGCAAGCGCCGCATCCGGCTGCTACAGCAGAGTAAAACACTCACCCCTTTCTCTTACGCATTCCGCACGTTCTTAACACCACCACCCGTAAACGCAGCCACGTAAAGCGATAAACCAGCGGATGCTGAAACCGTAGCAATGTCAGAAACATAGCGCCTCCCGTTACCGGAACGTAGGCAGCAGGCCAAACACGTCCAGCACCACCGTCAGATAGACAACCGCCCCGCAGACGATCACCAGGTTAAGCACCGTGTTATTGCAGGGTGCAGTGTAGCTGGCCGTAGGGAAACGCTTACGCGCCGCTTTTACCAGGAACGGTGGCAGGATCACGCTCCAGATGGTGAAGGCCAGACCGGCATAGCCAATCGCGTGGACAAAACCATTCGGGAAGAAAAAGCACACGGCAGCCGGTGGGAAGTAGGTTACCAGCGCAGTTTTCAGACGACCGACGCCGTTATCCGGGAAGTGAAACAGGTCAGCGATATAGTCAAACAGGCCGAGGGTTGCCGCCAGCAGGGAACTGGCTACCGCAAAGTTGCCGAAGAAGGTCAGGATCAGATCCATATAGCGGCTGGTAAACAGCCCGCTGATGGCCTCGACAAACACATCGATATTGCCGCCTTTAGCGATAATCGGCGGGAATTCCGAACGGCTGATGTTGCCCATCGTCACGCCCAGCCAGAAAACATACAGCAGCAGAGCAAACAGCGTGCCGATGATTATCGAACGCGTAATATGCGGGATCCCACTCTTACCGTACAGTTTGACCAGGCTCGGCACGTTGCCATGAAAACCAAATGAGATAATACAGAACGGCAGCGTCATCAGGATATACGGCAGGTACTGCGACCCTGGGATCGCCACCGCTACGCTGTCGACCAGTTTCGCCACTTCAATATGGCCGACCAGTCCGGAGAATGTAGCAAAGAAGGCGATAAACTTACCGATGATCAAAATAGTGGTGATGCGTCCGACCAGCAGCGAACTGTACCAGGCAATCGCCCCGACCAGCATACTGACAATCACCACCGAGACATTCGCCGGAAAGCGCACGCCGCTGTATTTGAACACAGTTTGCGCCATCACCGCCGATGACCCGGAGATATAGGCGTAGGTCAGAATATACAACACAAAGCCAAACGCGATACCGACCACGATATTCCACTTCTGGCCTAATAAATCCTGAGTAAAGGTATTAAAACTGGCACCTGCGCCGTAATGCAGGTTAACTTCAACCAGCATCAGGCCGGTTAATAACATCATGATGGCAACAAAAAGCAGAATGACAGAGGCGCCGGGAAACCATACGCCGGCCATCGCAATCGGCAGGGAAAACATTCCACCGCCCACGACGGTTGCGATAACCAACATGGTTCCGCTAATCAGTCCGGGGGTACTACTCTGTCGCTCAATGGCATTAATATCCATGATAAATGTTCCTGTAGACTATTCGTTATAATTACAGCTGTCATTTGTACATCATGCGGATAATAAAAATGTCGGAGTCAGGGTTTGCAATTTTTTCGTTATATTGCGGTAACGGGCACCGCAAAGGCTTCCTGTTCATGGAAAAGGAATACAAAAAAGCCCCATCACAAGATGGGGCCTGAATAACATTTAAATATAGTCAAAGCGTGCGGTAAAGAAGCGCAACTGCTTCGGCTCGTAAATAAACTTCAGCCCGCGAATATCTTCTTTATGCTGGTAAAGTTTAATGATGCCGTCTGCCACCACATCCATATGCGCATAGGTATACACGCGACGTGGAATAGTCAGGCGTACTGTTTCCAGTTTTGGTCTGTGGTGCTCACCGGTGGCATTATTACGGCCCGCAGAGATAATTCCACGCTCCATACTGCGCACGCCGGTCTCGACATAAATGCTGGCTGCCAGGCTCTGCGCCGGGAACTCGTCCTGGGTCAGATGTTCGCAGAAGCGACGCGCATCGAGGAATACCGCGTGTCCGCCCACTGGCTCAACAATCGGCACACCGGCAGCTTTCAGCTTGTCGCCGAGGTAGCGAACTTGCTTCACGCGGTGCTCGATGTACTCATACTGCATGGCTTCGCGCAGGCCAATCGCCATCGCTTCCATGTCGCGTCCGGCCAGACCGCCGTAGGATGGCATGCCTTCATAGACCACCACTAACTCTTTGGCAGAAGAGAACATTTCGTCGTCGTTCATGCACAGGAAGCCGCCGATGTTCACCAGACAGTCTTTTTTACCACTCATGGTACAACCGTCGGCATAGCTGAACATTTCATGGACGATCGCGGCGATGCTCTTGTCCTCAAAGCCCTGCTCTTGCTCTTTGATAAAGTAGGCGTTTTCTACGCAGCGGGTGGCATCGTAGAACACTTTAATGCCGTGAGCTTCCGTCAGCTCGCGCACCGCACGCATGTTAGCCATCGAGACCGGCTGCCCGCCCGCGAGGTTAACCGTCACCGCCAGGCAGATATACGCAATATTCTCTGCACCTTTTTCATCAATCAGCTTTTGTAATTTTTTAAGATCAATATCACCTTTAAAAGCAATATTCAGACCAGCATCGTGTGCTTCGTCACGCACGATATCCACGAAGATGGCACCGTTTTTTTCCTGGTGATAACGCGTGGTGGTGAAATACATATTCCCGGCAACATATTGCCCCGGCTTAATGGCCAGCTGCGATAACAGGTTTTCTGCACCGCGTCCCTGGTGAGTCGGAACAATATGTTTAAAGCCAAACAGTTCCTGCACGGTTCTTTCCAGATGATAGAAGTTTTCGCTGCCCGCGTACGCTTCATCACCCATCATCATTCCGGCCCACTGCTTGTCGCTCATCGCGTTAGTGCCGCTGTCTGTCAGCAGGTCAATATAAATATCTTTCGAATTTAACAGGAAAGTATTGTAACCCGCTTCTTGCATTTTTATCAGGCGTTCATTACGCGGGATCATAGATACAGTTTCAACGCTTTTAATACGGAAGGGTTCTGCCGGATAATTCATGTTGTTTCTCCAGTAACAGTGGTCGTGTACGTATTAATGTGAAGTAAATCATATCGAGTTCATCAACAGAGGCTGATGAAATATTACTATTCTCCGCCTGATACAGGGGGTGAAATAATGTGGAAGCACTATGCAAGATTTGATTGATTATGGAAATAGCCCAGTCAACATTAATCACTGCCAATAATTTAAAAAGCTGTAAATGTGAGTGATGCAAATCACACGTCTTTTTTTTACCCGTTCATATTCAACAAGTTTTTTTCTGCGTATTGATTTGCTGTTTGCCGTTGTGTGTCTGTGGAAAGTGGAAATACTGAAAACTTAACTTTCCACGCTGTTCTCACAATCTACGGGTGAATAAGTACACGCCATTTTGTGAGAGTCGGATCACTTCACGGGGTTATATTTGTGATTCATATCACTAAAAGTGTAAACCAAAGTGTACAAATCGGTGTAGTTTCAGAGTTTGCTATTTGCTTCAGTGATTTAGATCGCATTTTTAGCCCAACTCAGGGCCATGATATTTTCTGGAAATAATCGGTCTTTGACGGATGGAATGAGAATGAATTTATACGCTGAATAATACTGGTTTTATTGGTGCAGGGAGATGTTCTGTTTATTCCGAATAGCACGCTAATCGCGCTTATTTCATTATATTTACATCTGGACTTCCCCCATTCTACTGGCGTAATTTACAGGGGTTTTATTAGCGCGACACGAAGGTGCTACCAACACCCTCGCATCGCTAATCACAGTAACTATTTCACGAGAATAGCCATCATGACTGATACGCATTGTATTGCAGTTTCGTTTGATCCAGAAGTCCACGCCGCCGATAACCGCCATTTGAAGGTGGGATATGCGAGTCGTTATCCCGATTACAGCCGTATTCCGGTGAAGTACGTGCGCTTTCCGTCCATCGTGATGAAGGGGATGTGGTTAAAAGCCGCCGGATTCGACACCGGCACCGACGTAAAAGTACGGGTGATGGAAGGCTGCATCGTGCTCACCGCCCAAACGCCCCAACCCGAAGAGTCAGCGCTGATGTCGTCGCTGCGCAAAGTGGAAAAGCTGTCGGCACGCAAACAAAAGCAGGTGCTGGAGTTTATCGCGGTAATTGCGGGGAAAGCGTCGAAGGGGTAACGGTCTTGCTAAAGGCGCCTGCGGGCGCCTTTTTAGAGTGGGCTGCGCCATCATTCCATTATGCCGTGGGTGTTCGTTCCTGGCGTCGGTATAATTAACGGGTACAGCCATTTTTAAAACTCACTAAAATCAATTATATAACCAGTGACCTGCTCTGGCTGATTCTGCGAACATACGCACAGTAAGCGGTTTTGACACTTGTTTGATGGGTTCTTTGGTAAACCACTTTCGATAGACCGACTCTCTTTCCCACGGGTAATAGGCCTCGAAATCAATGACTGAAACATCAACGTTATATTTCTCTCCAAAATCTTCAATGGCATACGGTAATTCATCCCATTCAGCGTAACCTTGCAGCGGCGTATCAAGTTCAATCGGGATAGGCTTGAAAGTAAACGTTACCGCGAGAGATAACTCTCCCCGAAAAAATTCTAATACCTCGTTATCAGTCACCATACCCGACTTCCCTCTCTGCATAGTTCCTGGCAGGGCGACTTTACGCTCGAAATACGGTATGAAAAAGAAATACGTAACGAAAAACGTATAACAGGAGGGACATTATCCCGCCTGTTATAGCGATAATTATTTCACTAACGCAGATATATCCTTGAAAAGTGAATGGGCGATTTCCACACCGTCTCGAATTGTACGCGTACGGGAATGGTAGCGACGTTCGCCCGGCAAACGCGCCCCTTGCCGCTGCATCCCGGCAAAGAGCATCTCGGCACGCGCCAGATGTTGCGGGGCGCCCGCTCCCATGAAGCGGACCGGATCCAGGGCCAGGATCAGCTCACCACCATAGGGCAACCCGCCAGCGCCGTTATCCCACGCCAGTGATTCCGCACTGGTCATATCACCGATTAGCGGTCCGGCAAGCAGTTCCACCATCGCCGCCAGAGCTGACCCTTTATGCCCGCCAAACGTCAGCATCGCACCGTCGAGGATCGCCTGCGCGTCGGTGGTGGCCTGACCGTCACCATCGATACCCCACCCTTCCGGCACCGCTTTTCCTGCCCGTTGATGGAGCTGGATCTCACCCCGTGCCGCTGCACTGGTCGCCATATCAAAGATAAACGGTGGTTTTTCTTCACGCGGCCAGCCAAACGCTATCGGGTTAGTGCCAAAAAGTGGCTGCGTCCCGCCAGCAGGGGCAACCCACGCATGGCTGGGCGTCGTCGCCAGCGCCACCAGCCCAGCCTCCGTGAGCGGCTCAACATCGGCAAACAGCGCCGAAAAGTGGACGCAGCGGTTAATCGCCAGTGCTGCAATACCACTGTGGCGCGCCTTTTCCATCAACAGCGGAAGCGCGCGCTCGAACGCCAGCAGGGAAAATGCCCCACCGGCGTCCACCTTCACAATGGCCGGCGCGGTATCGGTGATAGCTGGCTCGGCGTCGGGTGACACCTTCCCTTTACGTAGGGTCGCCACAATCCCCAGCAACCGCCACAGACCATGCGAGGCACAGCCATCACGCTCGCCGTGGGTAACGTTTTTCGCTACCACAGCGGCATGCGCTTCACTGAATCCGTTCCCGCGCAGCACCTTATATGCCAGCGCATAAGCCTCTGTTAACGAGAGGTTTACCATCTCCATGACCGACTCCTTTACTCTTCTTCATCACCGGTAAAGTTAGCCTGCGGCAGACAGGTTCGCTCGCCCCAGTAGTAAATCCCCAGCGACATCACCGCCACCACGACCGTATCCCACGGATGACCAATAACCCCTGTGCCGCCAAAACTGCCCAGCCAGGAGAAGAGCATAATCAGCGCGTAGAAGGCGATAAGCCACAGAGACGATTTCACCTGTTGTGCCAGACTCACGGTGTGCACCGGCACTTTTGACTTGCACAGCACATAGACGACAAACATCACAATCTGCAGCCCCAGCAGCCATGACAGCGTGCCCCAGCCGGACCAAAATACAATCAGCGCCGAAATCACAAACGACACCGGGCCGATGATCCCGAAGGCACGCACGCGGAATGGGCGCGGCAAATCCGGCGCATTACGACGCAGCCCCGCCGCCGTGACCGGAGCAATGGCGTAGCTCAGCACCAACGCCGCCGACACCACGCTAATCAACTGTTCCCATGACGGGAACGGCAATGTCCAGAAGATAGACAATGCGAAGGTCAGCCACAGCGCCGGACGCGGAATGCCAGACTCTTTATCAATGTGGGTAAACGCCTTAAAGAAGGTGCCCGCTTTGGCCCAGCCATAAATCACGCGCGGCGTGGCGTTCATGTAGATATTGCCGGTACCACTTGGGGAGACAATCGCATCGCACACCACCATAAACGCCAGCCATCCCATACCGAGTGTAATGGCGATATCTCGGTACGGCAGCGAGAATTGCTTGCTGATTTCCGCCCAGCCCCCTCCCAGCATATCGGTCGGAATACTGCCAAGAAACGCCACCTGCAGCAGCACGTAAATAATCGTCGACAGCACCACCGATAAAATCAGCGCCACCGGAATGGTACGCTGCGGATTCTTTACTTCACTCGCCACCGAAATAATTGGCGTCAGCCCCAGGTAGGCAAAGATGATCCCACCGGCGCTAATCGCGGCCTCAACGCCCGACATGCCAAAAGGGGCAATGCCCTGAACGTGCAAGTTCTCCGGTTTGAAAAAGGTAAAGAGCGTCACAACCACCGCCAGCGGTACCAAAAACTTCAGAATACTGATGATGTTATTGGAGCGGGCAAACGTTTTTACACTGTAGTAATTCAGCGCGAAGAATAAACACAGCAGCAAAAACTGCACCACCCATCCCAGCAGCGTTGGGTCGCTCGAACCAGGTTGAGTCAACATAGGGAACCAGGCTGCCGCATACTGCCGCGCGGCAACAATCTCAATGGAGATGAGGCTTGAGAACGCAATCAGCGTAATAAATCCAAGCAGGTATCCCATCAATTCACCGTGGGAAAAGACCGGATAACGGATAATCCCCCCGGCGCGAGGCAGCGCAGCGCCCAGTTCACAATAGACAATCCCCAACAGCAGAACGGCAATCCCGCCGATGACCCACGAGGCAATGCCCGCAGGTCCGGCAATGGATGCGACATGGCTTGCGGCAAACAGCCAGCCGGAACCGAAGATGGCCCCGAGCCCAATAAACGTCAGGTCAGTTAGCGTAAGCTGCTTTTTAAATTTCCCCACCTCGACAACGCGGGACTGTGTTTGGTGCGTAGAGTGAATCGTCATGGTCATGCCCTTCAGTCAACAGAGGGGGAAATGGCTTCCCGGGTCCACTGCCCGTTAATCAGGCGCAGCAGGTTCAGAGGGTTGTCATCCTGGACAGCAGGCGGAAGCAGCGCGGCAGGCACATTTTGCAGGCATACCGGGCGTAAAAAACGATCGATAGATTGGGTTCCTACCGAGGTACCGCGAGAGTCGGTGGTGGCCGGCCACGGGCCGCCGTGCACCATGGCATCACAGACCTCGACACCGGTCGGATAACCGTTGAACACGACGCGTCCCGCTTTTTCACTGAGGGCGGGCAGCAGGCGCTGCGCCAGCGGCCCATCATCAGATTCAGCGTGAACCGTTGCCGTCAGCTGGCCCGGAATGGCACGCAGAATGGACTGCAATTCCCCCTCATCTGCCACCTCGACCAACACCGCCAGCGGGCCAAACACCTCATGCTGCAGAAGTGGATCCTGTGCCAGCAGCAGCGAAGCCGGTGCCTGATACAGCCGGGCCTGCGCGCGACCGATAACCCTTTCGTCCGATCCTGCCAGACGCTGAATATTCGGATGCGCCTCAAACGCGCTGACCCCTTCTTCGTAATGGGCAAGCGTCGGGGCATTCAGCATGACCTGTGCCGGCACCTGGCCCACCGCGTCTTTCAGTGCCTGCGTGAAGCGGGACATGCCCTCGCCGCGCAAGGCAAGGATCAGCCCCGGCTTGGTACAAAACTGGCCACATCCCAAGGTGAAAGAGGACACCAGCTCATGTGCCAGCGTTTCTGCCCGGGCAGCGACGGCCTGCGGCAGAATAATCAGCGGGTTAATGGCAGACATTTCCGCAAAGACGGGGATCGGCTGCGAACGCTGCTGCGCCAGCTGCCAGAGCGCCTTGCCACCGCGCAGCGAACCGGTAAACCCCACCGCCTGAATCGCCGGATGGCGAACCAGCTCCGCGCCAATATCGGTGCCGAAAATCATGTTAAAAACACCCGCAGGTAGGCCAGAGGCCGCGACCGCACGCACTATCGCCTGGGCAGTCAACTCCGCCGTCGCCATATGCCCAGGATGGGCTTTCACCACCACCGGGCAACCGGCCGCTAGCGCGGAGGCGGTATCGCCCCCCGCCGTAGAGAAGGCCAGCGGGAAATTGCTGGCACCGAACACCGCCACCGGGCCAAGCGCGGTCAGATACTGACGCAGGTCCGGGCGCGACAGAGGCTTACGCTCAGGGAGTGCGGTATCAATGCGTACGCCAAATGCATCGCCCCGACGCAGCACCCCGGCAAACAGACGCAGCTGATTGCTGGTACGCGAGCGCTCTCCCTGTAACCGTGGCAGCGGCAGCGCCGTCTCCTGATGGGCAATCGCGAAAAAGTCCTCACCGAGCAGATCCAGCTCGTTGGCAAGCGTGTCGAGAAAGTGGGCACGCACATCGGGCGATGTCTGTGAATAGACCGGGAATGCCTGCTCAGCCGCCACCGCGGCGGCGGCGGCCTCCTCGCGGGAGGCCGGGTAAAAATGGTATCCGGTCAGTTCGCCATCAGCGGCGCGCAGGCTCGGCAGTGTCGCCTCACCGCTTGCCACGCGGCGACCGGCAATAAACTGCTGCCCCGATACAGAGAGAGGTAATGTCATCATCGCTCCTTTACTTAAAGGCCGACATCCGGCAGCTGTGGTCGGGTCGCCAGCGCCTTCTCAACAATCGCCACCACTTGCGCACGGGTATCCCCTTCCAGCGCCAGACGCGGTGGGCGGGTAATGGCGCTGCCGCGCCCCAGCAATTCTTCACAGAGCTTGATGCACTGCACCAGATCCGGACGCGCATCCAGATGCAGCAGCGGCATAAACCAGCGGTAGAGCGCCATCGCTTCCTCATAACGCTGCTGTTTTGCCAGGCGGAACAATGTCTCTCCTTCACGCGGGAAGGCGTTTGACATCCCGGAGATCCAACCTTCTGCCCCAACGGCGATGCTCTCTACCACCACATCATCCAGCCCGGCGAACAGCACAAAGCGGTCGCCAACGGAATTACGCAGGTCGATAAAACGGCGGGTATCGCCGGAGGAGTCTTTGAAGCAGACGATGTTGTCGCAGTCGGCGAGCGTGGCCAGAATGTCCGGCGTCACGTCGTTTTTGTAAATCGGCGGGTTGTTGTACACCATGATCGGCAGGTCGGTAGCCATAGCCACACTGCGGAAGTGGGCCGCTGTTTCATGTGGTTTTGAGGAATACACCAGCGCAGGCATCACCATAATGCCGTCAACGCCCACGCGCTCAGCCTCTTTCGCCATCTTCTGTGCAAACGCGGTGGTGAATTCGGCCACCCCCGCAATGACCGGGATCTGACCGCCCGCAGCGTCTTTCGCCACTTCGATGATCTGCAGCTTTTCCTGCGTGGTCAGAGAGGTGTTCTCCCCCACGCTGCCGCACACCACCAGGCCAGAAACACCATCCTTGACCAGGTTTTTCATCACCGTGTGGGTGGCATCCAAATCCAGGGAATAATCGCTGCGAAACTGGGTGCTGACTGCCGGGAATACACCGCTCCAGTGAATGGCTTTCTTGCTCATGTTCGGTTCCTTGTCGTCAATTTGTTAATTTAAAGTGAATGAATGGTGAATATTCACTGACAGATTGACGTTTCAGGCGACCGACTGCTTGGTGGTTTTCTTCCTCTTTGATGACGAAATTAGCACAGTGCGCGTGTTTTACCCGGCGAGCGTGAGGCGGAAATCACGCGGTGTAGAGCCCGTCATCGCCTTAAACTGGCGGCTAAACGCGCTGTGATCGGTATAACCACACTGCAACGCAATATCAGTAATCGGCGTATCGCCCGCCAGCAGTTCGGTGGCTTTTTCCAGTCGAACTTTGTGGATCATCTGGCGCGGTGTGAGATGAAAAATACGCTTGCAGTAGCGTTCAATTTGCGCGACCGACATGCCACTCAGGGCGGTTAGCTCTTCCATCGCGATGGGGCGGTGGTAATGGTTGCGGATATGATCGTCAACGATCGCCAGCCGCTGCCATGCCGGGTGACGCGCCTGTGCTTCCTGCAGATCGTGTGAAATCCCCGCCATACCGATGACCTGGCCCTGCGTATCCCGCAACGCCAGTTTCTGGGTCAAACACCAGCCACGTTCACGACCGTTGTAGAGATGCATTTCCAGCTGATCGCGCAGCATTACCCCTTCGCGCAGCACCCGCATATCCTGCTCGGTATAGCCCAGCCCAAGCGCCGAAGGGAAAACATCGGCAGAGGTTTTGCCCAGCAGGGAGACCACAGTCTTAAACCCGCAGCGACGTGCCAGGGTCATATTGACCATCAAATAGCGGGCCTGCACATCTTTGATAAAAAAAACCACATTCGGAATGGCATTAAGCAGTGGCGCAATCAATGCCATCGCATGGAGCAACGTCTGGATATTGTCCGGACGCTGGCGCGCCAGCCCTTCACATATCTGGCTAAGTTCAGCCACTTCCAGCACCGGCGACAGGGCCCGCACATCATCAATCACACAGGACATCATGCTTCCTCCCGATTAGTGACCTGAATATTTATTAACTTTTTGTTAACTGAGCAAGTGTCCTTACCGCGTTTTGCGATCCTGCCGTAGGTTTATAATTTCCCCTTTTCCAACCACTGGCGCGGTTGCCTTTTTTGGTTTACCACACCACTAACCAAATGATTAATAAAAATAAACATGACAAAGCCCTAACAATGATGCCGGCCATTATGCTGATTTCGTCATTTGGTGTGACGAAAGCGATCAAGCAGGAACGCAAGGCTTGCGTCAGCATTTAGCAACAAAGTATTAACTTTCCGGAGATCCTATGACAGCGCAGTACAGTGAACTGAGAGTGATTGATTCCCACACCGGCGGTGAACCTACTCGCCTGGTCATCGACGGTTTTCCGGATCTGGGAACGGGGAACATGGCCGAGCGTCGGGCGCGTTTTTCCCGCGACTACGACGACTGGCGAAAAGCCATTATTCTTGAGCCACGCGGTAACGACGTCCTGGTCGGCGCATTGCTCTGTGAACCTGTTTCGCCACAAGCCACGGCGGGGGTCATCTTCTTTAACAACTGCGGCTTTCTGAATATGTGCGGCCACGGCACTATTGGGCTTATTGCCTCGCTGGCATGGCTTGGCCGCATTCAACCCGGTAAACATCTGATTGAAACGCCGGTGGGCGATGTGACCGCCACGCTGCACGAAGATGGCAGTGTCTCGGTCGAAAACGTTCCGGCATACCGCTGGCGTAAGCAGGTACAAATTGAAACCGTTCACGGTACGGTAACGGGTGACATCGCCTGGGGCGGCAACTGGTTCTTCCTCGTTAACGATCATCCGTTCGCGGTCACGCCGGACAAGATCCCTGAATTAACGGCATACGCATGGGCAATCCGAGAAGGGTTAGATCGTGCAGGCATCCGTGGCGAACATGAGGGCATTATCGATCATATCGAACTGTTTGCGGAGGATGATCACGCGGACAGCCGCAACTTTGTACTCTGTCCAGGTAAAGCCTGGGATCGCTCCCCCTGCGGCACCGGCACCAGCGCCAAACTGGCCTGCCTGGCAGAGGATGGTAAACTCAAATCCGGAGAGTCCTGGCGGCAGGCAAGCATCATCGGCAGTGAATTTACGGCGCATTTCGTGCCGCATGGCGACAAGATCGTCCCGACGATCCGCGGAGAAGCATGGGTCTGCGGTGATAACCGGCTGATCCTCAATCCTGACGATCCGTTCTGCTGGGGGATCGTGCTGTGACCGAAAGTGACGTTATTGTCATCGGTGCCGGGATTATCGGTGCCGCCTGCGCCTGGCAGTTGGCCGCTCGCGGGCAGCGCGTCACGCTGGTCGATGACGGCAACCCGGGCGCGACGGCGGCAGGTATGGGCCACCTGGTGTGCATGGATGACGATCCTGCGGAGCTCGCCCTCTCCTCCAGGTCTCTGGCGAGCTGGCGTAAACTGACGCCCCGGATGCCGGAAAGCTGCGCCTGGCGCGGATGCGGCACGCTGTGGCTGGCAGAAACGCCGCAAGAGCTTGCGCTGGCAGAAGAAAAGAAACAACGGATGGCACAATACCAGGTTGTCAGCGAAATGCAGACCCGCGATCAGCTTGCCGCACGTGAACCGCTGCTCACCGCCGGGCTCACCGGCGGGCTGTGGGTCCCCGACGACGGGATAGTTTACGCCCCAAACGTCGCCCGCTGGTTCATTGACGATGCCGATTTAACCCATCTTCGTGATAGCGCCCTCTCTGTTGATGCCCCCTACGTCACCCTACGCAGCGGCAAACGACTGCGCGCACGCGCCATCGTCATCGCCAATGGTCTGGGGGCCAACACGCTGTTGGATGAACACTGGCTCAGGGCAAAAAAAGGCCAGTTGGCGATCACCGACCGTTACGGCCCCTTGCTCAGGCACCAACTGGTAGAGTTGGGATACGGTGCCAGCGCCCATGCAGGCGGCACCTCTGTGGCATTTAACATTCAGCCGCGCCCCACCGGACAGCTGCTGATTGGCTCCTCCCGCCAGTTCGATAACACCGACCGCGAGGTTGATCTCCCCTTGCTGGCACAGATGCTAGCGCGAGCACGCCATTTTTTACCTTCTCTGGAGACGCTTAATATCATCCGCTGCTGGAGCGGTTTTCGGGCAGCATCCGCTGACGGCAACCCGCTGATTGGCCCACACCCCACTCGTCCGGGTATATGGCTGGCGCTGGGGCATGAAGGTCTGGGCGTCACGACCGCACCGGCAACCGCCGAGTTACTCTGCGCCCAGATCCTGGGTGAACGCCCGGCGATATCTCCGGATGCCTGGCTCCCCGCACGCCTGCACAAGCAGGAGGCCATCGCATGACAACTCTGAACGTGATAATCGACGGCCAGACCTGTGAGGTTCCCGTCGGAATAAGTATTGCGGCAGCACTGGCCCTGGTGGGCAACGGCGTGATCCGCCGTTCGGTCAGCGGCAAACTGCGCGCGCCCTTCTGCGGAATGGGTGTGTGTCAGGAGTGCCGCATCACGGTGAACGGGCGCCGGGTGCTGGCCTGTCAGACGGAATGCCAGCCCGAAATGGTGATTGAAAGGAGCCATCATGCAAAGCGTTGACTGTGAGATCCTGATCCTTGGCGCAGGGCCAGCCGGATTGTCGGCGGCACTGGCTGCCGCACGCTGTGGAAAATCGGTGGTGATCCTCGATGACAACCCGCGCCCCGGCGGGCAAATCTGGCGCGACGGGCCGCAGGTTTCGCTCCCCCAGCACGCCCGGCAGCTTCGCCAGGCGGTGGCGGAACACCCCCACATTACGCTGCTGAACAGTGCCCGGCTCATTGCCCGCCCCGCCCCACATTCCGTTGTCTTCGAAACCGCAGACGACTGCGGCGAAATCCGCTGGCAGCGACTGATTTTATGCTGCGGTGCCAGAGAGCTCTCGCTACCTTTTCCCGGCTGGACGCTCCCCGGCGTGACGGGTGCCGGAGGCCTGCAGGCCCAGATAAAACACGGCCTGCCGCTCAAGGGGGAGCGCGTGGTCATTGCAGGCAGCGGTCCACTTCTGCTGGCGGTCGCCAGTACGGTGAAACGCGCTGGCGGGAATATTGTGGCCATCATCGAACAGGCACCGATGACCGCACTGGCCCGTTTCGCGACAGGGCTTTGGCGTTGGCCGGAAAAATTGCGCCAGTTGGGCGAGCTCTTTCCGGCCCGCTATCACCCGGCAAGCCAGGTCATCCATGCGCAGGGGGATTCCTGCCTTCAGTCAGTGACCGTACGTCACCAGGACAAAAACCGAGAGATCGTCTGCGACAGGCTGGCTATCGGCTATGGACTGGTACCGAATATTGAACCCGGCGCAATCTTTGGCTGCAAAACAGAAAATCAGGCGATTTGGGTCGATGCAGAGCAACGCACCAGTGTGCAAAATATCTTTGCGGCAGGGGAATGCACAGGTTTTGGCGGCAGCGAGCTGGCGTTAGCCGAGGGAGAAATTGCCGGCTACGCCGCGGCAGATTGTCCACAAAAGGCCCGAACCGCCATAGCCGCGCGCGCCCGCTGGCAGCGTTTTGCCCAGGCACTGCATGCGACGTTTGCGCTGCCGGAGTCGCTCAAAGCCGCGATCACCGCGGATACGCTGCTCTGCCGCTGTGAAGATATTCGCTGTGGCGATGTACAAGACGCTGATAGCTGGCAAGAAGCAAAGCTCGCGTCACGCTGTGGAATGGGGGCCTGTCAGGGAAAAGTCTGCGCCACCAGCGCCCGCTGGCTGTACGGCTGGCCGCTACCGCAACCGCGCGAACCGCTCTCCCCCGCGCGAGTCGACACGCTTATCCATCTCGCAAAACCAGAGGGCTGATTTATTTCTTATCCGCGCTTTGTACTATGGTGATGCCGGGCGCGATAAAGGCTTTGCGCAGTACCGTCATCTTTTGTGACACGTACTGCTCACATTAATCGTATTGAAGTGGTTTACTGGTTCAGTCCGGTTCAATGACATCGCAATGAACGATCTATTGAGAAATCAATACATCCCGATTGCCCCGCTACGCGCTGATGATTTTGAAGCATTCTACGCACAGCGACAAAAAAGAACCAATTGACTTATATTGACTGAATAAGCGAGAGAAGCCTTGCGTGGACTGGATTTCAGATATAAAAAAGACATCAGTTAAGGTCTATTTACTTACTAATGGTGCGAAGGCCGGACTCAAAACACAATGTAATAAACTGAAAACAAAGAAAATAAAAAAGAATACATGTTTATGTGCCCCCTTTTGTGCCCCCATGGTTTTTTAAGCCCCTTAAGTTCACAACTGATTGGTATTCAAAAGGAAATTGATATTTTCCCCATCGGTTAGGTTCCGATATACGGATCCTAACCGGGGTAATATTGAACATCAGTAAAATTCTTTTTTTCCATATAACTGTTCACACTGTTCACCTTTTCATTTTTCTTTTTAATATCATAACGATAAGTGGTGAATGGTTAGTGAAGAGTGAACAGTCGACTCTTCACCTTTGTGATTTGTGCTCGTTCTGGAACCGCCCGCTCAGGCGATGCGCAGGGTGATAAAAAGTTTTTTCAGGTTTTATTGTTCACACTGTTCACCGCTGGTTTTTTATCAATAATTTCATGGTGATACAGGGTGAATATACGGTGAAGGGTGAACAGTGGATTGTTCACCC
>NZ_JASJUJ010000007.1:0-291908 GCF_047467975.1 Citrobacter sp. C348
GAAAAATCCGGGTAGTGACAAAGAAATTCGGTGGAGCGGTAGTTCAGTTGGTTAGAATACCTGCCTGTCACGCAGGGGGTCGCGGGTTCGAGTCCCGTCCGTTCCGCCACTTATTAAGAGCCCTGAGCATTAGCTCAGGGCTTTTTCTTTGCCTGCGATTTGATTGTTGCTAAAAACGCAAAAATCCTCTGCATTTTTCACTCTTCTTCTATAAAGAGCAGAAGGTCATAATCCCCTCAGTTAACGAACATTGTGATTAAAAAGAGGAATTCTATGACTATCCCTGCATTTGGTTTAGGTACTTTCCGCCTGAAAGACGACGTGGTTATCGCTTCGGTTAAAACGGCTCTTGAACTGGGCTACCGGGCCATCGACACCGCACAAATTTATGATAACGAAGCGGCTGTGGGCCAGGCGATTGCTGAAAGTGGTGTGCCGCGCAGTGAGCTGTATATCACCACCAAGATTTGGATTGAGAATCTCAGCGAAGCAAAACTGATCCCAAGCCTGAAAGAGAGCCTGAAAAAACTGCGCACAGATTATGTTGATCTGACGTTGATCCATTGGCCTTCACCAAACGATGCGGTTTCTGTTGAAGAATTTATGCAGGCATTACTGGAAGCTAAAGCACAGGGCCTGACTCGCGAGATTGGTATCTCTAACTTTACCATTCCGCTAATGGAAAGAGCCATTGCTGCAGTGGGCGCAGAGAACATCGCGACCAACCAGATTGAGCTGTCCCCGTATCTGCAAAGCCGTCAGGTGGTTGACTGGGCCAAAGCGCACGGTATTCACATCACGTCTTACATGACGCTGGCATACGGTAAGGCACTGAAAAATGAAGTCATTGCCGGTATTGCCGCGAAACATAATGCGACACCGGCTCAGGTGATTCTGGCATGGGCGATGGGTGAGGGATACTCGGTGATCCCTTCTTCGACGAAGCGAGAAAACCTGGCCAGTAACCTGCTGGCGCTGGACCTGTGTCTGGATGCTGAAGACAACGCGGCGATCGCGGCGCTGGACTGCAACGATCGTCTGGTTAGCCCGGAAGGTCTGGCACCCGAGTGGGACTAATGGCCTGACCCTGCGACCCTCTGTGCCCTTTAACCCTCTTTCACAGCTCCTGCGGGAGCTGTTCTTATATGTTCACTCAAAAAGTCGATAAATGCCCGAATGCGAGTGCTTACTGCCCGATCGCTGTAGTAAACGGCGCTGAACGGCATCTCTACTGGCAGGCGTTTATCCGCCAACAATTCGACCAGTTCACCTCGTGCGATCTCCTTATCAATCATATAATCTGAAAGACAGGCAATACCGTTTCCGCTCAGACAAAGTTGTTTTAGCGTTTCGCCGCTGTTAGAAGATAGTCCGCATTCAGCCTCATGAAGCTGCCCATCGCTGCAGGCAATCGGCCAGGTATTGAGTGAAACCGGTTCAGAAAAACCGAGACACAGGTGCTGCTTAAGCGCTTCGACGCTCTCTGGAACACCAAATTTCGCAATATAGTCAGGCGAAGCAATAATCTTACGATAGCTGGTAAACAATGGACGTGCGCGTAGGCTCGAGTCAGTCAGCGTGCCTGCACGTATAGCTACATCCACTTTTCGTTCAATAAGATTGATGAACGTTTCTGAAGAGACCAGCGACAGCGTCATCTCAGGATAGCGTTCGCGGAAGGGCTTGATGAGCGGAATCAGGAAATGCAGCATAACCGGCGTAGCGGCGTCAATACGCAGCAAGCCACGCGGCGTATTGCGAGACTCCATAATTTCCGTCTCTGCGGCGGCCATTTCCTGCAAGATTAGCTGTACGCGCCTGAAGTAACGTTCGCCTTCCTCGGTCAGGCTTAGCTGTCGGGTGGTCCGATTGAGCAAGCTGACACCCAGTTTCATCTCCAGTTTTTTTACGGCCCGACTGACGGCAGAATTAGCCTGTCCCAACTGCTCTGCGGCGCGGCTAAAGCTGCCGCTTTCCACAACAGCCACAAAAATTGCCAGTTCTTCTGAGGTTGCTTTCATTTTTGCACCTGAAGCAAAATTATATTGAGATTTTGAATATTTTTGTTATTAAAGCATCCCGGCATACTGCATGTCATCTGATTACTGATGATATGGAGTTTATTTATGCCACTCGCTTTATTCGCACTGACTATAAGTGCCTTCGCCATTGGCACGACCGAATTTGTGATTGTCGGCCTGGTACCGACTATTGCTGAACAACTGGCGATCTCTTTGCCTTCTGCGGGGATGCTGGTTTCAATTTATGCGCTGGGGGTGGCGATTGGCGCACCAGTGCTGACCGCTCTGACAGGGAGCCTGCCGCGTAAACAGCTGCTGGTTGCGCTGATGGTGCTGTTTACTGCCGGTAATTTGCTGGCTTGGCAGGCTCCGGGCTATATGACCTTAATTGTCGCCCGTCTGTTGACCGGTCTTGCACACGGCGTGTTCTTCTCGATTGGTTCAACCATTGCAACAAGTCTGGTGCCTAAAGAGAAAGCGGCTTCGGCCATCGCCATTATGTTTGGCGGTTTAACGGTGGCCCTGGTGACGGGCGTTCCGCTGGGCACATTTATCGGTCAGCATTTTGGTTGGCGTGAAACCTTCCTCGCAGTCTCAATGCTGGGCGTCATTGCGCTAATTAGCAGCCAGTTGCTGATCCCGGCGAATATTCCAGGTCGGGCTGCCGCCAGTATCCGCGATCAGGTGAAAGTCTTAACCCATCCTCGTCTGCTGTTGATTTATGCGGTTACGGCGCTGGGCTATGGTGGTGTCTTTACGGCGTTTACCTTCCTTGCACCGATGATGCAGGATCTGGCCGGATTCTCCCCGACAGCGGTAAGTTGGATCTTATTGGGATACGGCGTCTCTGTGGCTATCGGTAATATCTGGGGCGGTAAACTGGCGGATAAACATGGTGCAGTCCCTGCATTGAAGTTCATTTTTGCTGCACTGTTTGTTCTGCTGATGCTATTCCAGTTAACGGCATCCACGCAGTACGCGGCGCTGGCAACGATATTAGTGATGGGGATCTTTGCCTTCGGTAACGTACCGGGATTACAGGTTTATGTTGTGCAGAAAGCGGAACAATTTACCCCCAATGCAGTTGATGTCGCCTCCGGACTGAACATTGCGGCGTTTAACGTCGGTATTGCACTGGGTTCGGTGATTGGCGGGCAAACGGTAGAGCATTATGGCCTGGCGCAGACACCGTGGATTGGCGCGCTTATCGTACTGGCTGCTTTCTTACTGATGGGCATCAGTGGTCGTCTTGATAAACCTGCGCGTATCACGCTGGGATAAATCATTGATGTAAGTACCCACTTACAAAACAAACTGCAATTGCTCGTTGAAAGTAAGCCCTAAAGTCCCTATAACTGAAGAACCAGTCCGGCTGCGGACTGGTTGACGTTACAGAGGTTTGAAAGTCTACAGTGCGAAAAAACACCTATGCTATGCGCTATGTTGCCGGGCAACCCGTTGAGCGGATTTTACCGCCAGGGTCGTTTGCGCATCTTGGTCAGGCATTACCCGCCGGCGTTCCCTTAAGCAGTGAAGACCGTATTCGCGTGCTGGTGTGGAATATTTTTAAACAGCAGCGGGCAGAATGGTTGTCGGTGCTGAAGAACTTTGGCAAAGACGCGCATCTGGTGTTATTGCAGGAAGCCCAAACCACGCCGGAACTGGTGCAGTTTGCGACCGCTAACTATCTTGCTGCCGATCAGGTTCCCGCCTTTGTGCTGCCTCAGCACCCCTCTGGCGTCATGACGCTGTCGGCGGCACATCCTGTTTACTGCTGCCCTCTACGCGAACGTGAGCCTATTTTACGGCTGGCAAAGTCGGCGCTGGTGACGGTATATCCCCTGCCAGACTCACGTTTATTGATGGTGGTGAACATCCACGCGGTTAACTTCAGCCTCGGGGTGGATGTCTATAGTAAGCAGTTACTTCCCATTGGCGATCAGATTGCTCATCACAGCGGCCCGGTGATTATGGCCGGTGATTTCAACGCCTGGAGCCGTCGACGGATGAATGCGTTGTACCGTTTCGCCCGTGAAATGTCGCTACGCCAGGTGCGCTTTACCGACGATCAGCGCCGACGCGCGTTTGGTCGCCCGCTCGATTTTGTGTTCTATCGTGGTTTGAACGTCAGTGAAGCCTCTGTGCTGGTGACGCGCGCATCCGATCACAATCCACTACTCGTTGAATTTAGTCCCGGCAAGCCTGAACAATAAAGGTGTGTCAGGTCTGCCGTGGGGCAGGCCTGTTAGGGTGCTGTCCTTTATCTTTCACCACAACCGAAGGACAACACAATGACTACACGCTCTCATCATGACAACGTCGAAAAGCAGTTTGGCTCGCAAGCGAATGCCTATTTAACCAGCACGGTACACGCCTCTGGCCGTGATTTACAACGGCTGGCGGAAAGGCTGTCGGCATTTCCACAGGCCAGCGTTCTCGACATGGGATGCGGTGCGGGACACGCCAGCTTTGCGGCGGCACATCAGGTAAAACAGGTCGTGGCGTATGATTTATCGGCGCAGATGCTCGACGTGGTCGCGCAGGCGGCAAAAGAGAAGGGATTAGACAATATCGCTACCCGGCAAGGATATGCCGAAAGCCTGCCGTTTGAGGATGGCTCTTTTGATGTGGTGATTAGCCGCTATTCTGCGCATCACTGGCATGATGTCGGACGCGCGCTGCGAGAAGTTAATCGTGTATTGAAACCTGGCGGTGTGGTGATTGTGATGGATGTCATGTCACCTGGGCACCCGGTGCGGGACATCTGGCTGCAAACCGTTGAAGCGTTACGCGATACCTCACATGTGCGCAACTATTCCAGCGGTGAGTGGCTGTCATTGATGAATGATGCCAATCTGATTGCCGATACGGTGTTGACGGACCGCCTGCCGCTGGCGTTTAGCTCATGGGTCGCGCGGATGCGTACCCCGCAGGTGTTGATTGACGCGGTTCGTTTATACCAGCAGAGTGCGTCTGCCGAAGTGCAGGCCTACTTCGCGTTACAGCAGGACGGGTCGTTCACCAGTGACACGATTATGGTTGAGGCGCATAAAGCGGCATAAATAAAAAAGGCACTGGGGGGAAACCAGTGCCTTAATGTTTATACTGCTATCAGGAGTCCGGCATACCGTTGTTTTTCACAAACAACGTCAGCTGATCGCCCGGCTGCAGATTGTCGGTATCGTTATTCCAGCGCATCACATCCTTGATGTTGACCCCGTGACGTTTAGCAATGCTCGAAAGCGAATCGCCCTTACGTACACGATAGGTAATGCTATCGCTGTTTTTAGCCAGTCGCTGCGCGCTGGTGCCTGCACCTACGGTCAAGCTTTGGCCCACTTTCAGAGTCGAACTACGCAGATTATTCCACTGCTTTAGCTCATTCGCATTCACGCCAAGACGTGAAGCGATGCCGGAAAGCGTATCGCCAGAGCGAACCTTGTAGCTACGGCTGTTCAGCGGCGTGTTATCCGCGACCAGCGTTGACTGTACGGCTGCAATCTCACCTGACGCCAGGGACTCACGCAGTTTCTCCGCGTGCTTCTTTGGCACCATCACATATTGCGGGCCGCTGACACCCAACGTGGAACCTTTCACGCCAGCATTGAAGGTCTTCAGCTTGCTGACGGAAATACCCGCCATATCGGCAACCTGAGCCATCTCAACCGGGCTGTTCAAGCGAACACGTGCCAACGCGCGGCTTTCGTCTGTGGTTGGCAGACGCACGCCATAACGCTTGCTGTTCTTGAGAATATCACTCAATGCCAGCATTTTGGGCACATACTGCTTCGTTTCCTGAGGCAGAGGGAGTGACCAAAAATCGGTGGGCTTGCCACGAGATTTGTTCGCTTTCATTGCCTTCATCACGCGACCTTCACCGCTATTATAAGCGGCAACGGTCAGCAGCCAGTCGCCATCAAACATCTTGTTCAGACGCTGCATCATGTCCAACGCGGCAGTGGTGGAAGCCACAATGTCGCGACGTGCATCATAATTGCGGGTCTGCTTTAAACCATAATTGCGCCCCGTGCTCGGAATGATCTGCCAAATGCCTGCGGCATTGGCGCCAGACGTTGCGTGAGGATCAAAAGCGCTCTCCACTATGGGTAGGAGTACCAGCTCCATCGGCATGTTACGTTTCTTAACTTGCCCGGCTATCCAGTACATATACGGCTCTGCCCGTAACGTTACATCGTGGAGATAGCTCTTATTGCGTAAATACTTCTGTTTCTGTTCGCGAATCCGGTTGTTTTCCGGAATTCCCATCTTTAGCTCGTCACCAATGAAAGCCCACAAATCCTGATCGGCGGCGATAGATGTCCCATCGTCCATCCAGCGCGCCTGGCTTGTAAACTTTCCTGCTTCCCCTTGACCAGCTGCAGAAAGGCTCTGTGCGTGTTGTTGGACGTTACCAGTATTCTGGCACCCAACAAGCAGGACAGAGGCGAGTAATATCGCTTTTGCCTTCATGTGTGTGTCAATAGTTGCTTAAAAGACGACCGATCATAACGGCGAAGTTTTCAAAAGGCAACCCGGAATTGTCAGAACGTATCTTTCTTTGACCTTAACCACGCAAAACGCGCTTCAGGTTGTTGCAATATTGTTTCTTTGTTAATTTCATTAATCAAATCAATATCTTCCGTTCTTAAAAAAATATTATTTCTGCGCTCATTTTTCAGAATTACGGGTAGTGTCATTTGGTTTTTTACGCGTAACTCATTAACTTTACGATAATAATCATTTACAGACGGATCGTGCGGGAGGATGCTTAAGGCAAACTTCATATTTGCTAAAGTGTACTCATGTGCGCAACAAATTAACGTATCATCCGGAAGGGCACTTATTTTCTTAAGTGATTGATACATTTGTAATGCTGTGCCTTCAAAAAGCCGGCCGCAGCCGCCGGAAAACAGCGTGTCGCCGCAAAACAGATAAGGGTGGCTGAAGTAACAGATATGTCCTAAAGTGTGACCCGGCGTGGCAAATACGCTAAATTCATGCCCTAAAACGAGTGCGATATCACCCTCTTCGACTATACGTGTGGTTCCCTTATCTTGTGTTTCAGCAGGTCCATAGACCACTATTTGTGGAAAGCGCTGCACAAGTTCTTTCACGCCGCCCACGTGATCATGATGGTGGTGGGTAAGTAAAATAGCCTCTGGCACCCAGTTGTGCTCAGTAATGGCTTGCAGTACCGGAGCCGCCTCGCCAGGATCGACAATCAGGCAATGATTCTCATTATTGGTCAGGACCCAGATGTAATTGTCATCAAAGGCGGGAATACTGTTAAGATTCATAAATTACCTCTCAATGCGAAACGGAAGGTTGTGATGAAACCGGCAAGGCTCCCTCAAACTGTCGTAGCGCCCGTGAGCTGGGATGATTTACCCTGGGGCGAACACTATCGTGAGGCGCTGGAGTATCAGCTTAACCCGTGGTTTGCAAAAATGTACGGTTTTCATCTGCTTAAGATTGGTAATTTAAGCGCAGAAATCAATTCCGAAGCGTGCGCGGTTTCTCATCAGGTCAATGTTTCTTCGCAAGGCTCGCCGATGCAGGTGCTGGCGGATCCTCTGCATCTTCCCTTTGCCGATAAATCTGTTGATGTGTGCCTGCTGGCGCATACGCTGCCGTGGTGTTCCGATCCGCATCGGTTACTGCGCGAAGCCGATCGTGTGCTTATCGATGACGGCTGGTTAATACTGAGCGGATTCAATCCGGTCAGCCTGATGGGCCTGCGCAAGCTGGTACCGGTATTACGTAAAACATCACCTTACAACAGCCGGATGTTTACGCTGATGCGCCAGCTGGACTGGCTTTCGTTGCTGAATTTCGAAGTGCTGCACGTCAGCCGTTTTCACGTTTTGCCCTGGAAGAAGCACGGGGGAAAAATGTTAAGTGCGCATATTCCGGCGTTGGGATGTATGCAACTGGTGGTCGCGCGCAAGCGAACTATCCCGCTTACGCTTAACCCAATGAAACAAAACAAAAGCAAAGCGCGTATCCGCCAGGCCGTTGGTGCAACCCGGCAATACCGTAAACCGGACGCTTAAGCTTCGGGTTGATACCCAACATCATCCTGTGTAGGACTCATCGCCGCGGCGCGGGCAAGCTCGTCGCAGCGTTCGTTTTCCGGGTGGCCCGCGTGGCCTTTGACCCATTCCCACTTGATTTGGTGCTGACCCAGCGCCGCATCCAGGCGTTTCCAGAGATCGACATTCTTGACCGGTTTTTTGTCTGCGGTTTTCCAGCCGCGTTTTTTCCAGTTGTGGATCCACTGGGTGATACCCTGGCGCACATACTGGCTGTCGGTACTGAGCACCACTTCACATTGTTCTTTAAGTGCTTCCAGCGCGACGATAGCCGCCATTAGCTCCATGCGATTGTTGGTGGTGAGGTTGTATCCTTCGCTAAAGGTTTTTTCTCGCCCGCGAAAGCGTAAAATTGCCCCGTAGCCGCCGGGCCCTGGATTTCCCAGGCAAGAACCGTCGGTGAAAATTTCTACCTGTTTAAGCATCTCTGGTAGACTTCCTGTTTTAGAGATCGATATAAACGATAAGTCTGACATAAATGACCGCTATGAGCACTGGAATTACACGGCAGATCGTCCTCGATACCGAAACCACTGGTATGAACCAGATCGGTGCCCACTACGAAGGCCACAAGATTATTGAGATCGGTGCGGTTGAAGTGGTGAACCGACGCCTGACCGGCAATAACTTTCACGTTTACCTGAAGCCCGATCGGCTGGTGGACCCGGAAGCGTTTGGCGTACACGGCATCGCGGATGAATTCCTGCTCGATAAGCCCACTTTTGCTGATGTTGCCGATGAGTTTCTTGACTACATCCGCGGTGCGGAGCTGGTCATCCATAACGCATCGTTTGATATCGGCTTTATGGATTATGAGTTTGCAAAGCTCCATCGCGATATCCCGAAAACGAACACCTTCTGTAAAGTGACCGATAGCCTGGCGCTGGCGAGGAAGATGTTTCCTGGCAAGCGTAACAGCCTTGATGCACTATGCTCGCGTTATGAGATAGACAACAGCAAGCGTACCTTGCACGGCGCATTGCTCGATGCCCAGATTCTGGCCGACGTTTATCTGATGATGACCGGTGGGCAGACCACGATGGCATTTTCCATGGAAGGTGACAGCCAGCAGCAGAATGATACCGGGATCCAACGGATTGTGCGTCAGTCCGGCAAGTTACGTGTTGTTTTCGCCACTGATGAAGAGTTAGCGGCCCATGAGTCGCGCCTTGACCTGGTTCAGAAGAAGGGCGGAAGTTGCCTCTGGCGGGCATAGTTTGCGCGTTTACCGTGCAGAAATGGCTATTCGGGTGATTTTTACAGCAAACGATTAAAAACGTGAGAAAAAGCGTTGACGAGGGGCGAGGCAATCCGTAATATTCGCTTCGTTCCCAAGCGGAACACAACGCGGAGTGGTAGTTCAGTTGGTTAGAATACCTGCCTGTCACGCAGGGGGTCGCGGGTTCGAGTCCCGTCCATTCCGCCACTATTCAGAAAGCCTGAATCAGCAATGATTCAGGCTTTTGTCGTTTTAGTCCGCCCAAAATACCTATCCCACCCTGGCTGGCTATCAATCTCCCCGTCCTGTCGATTCCGGCAGCACATCAGGTCATCCTTAACCTGATGAATAGCGCAGCGTGCTTAACCAGAGAAGCGATTCATTACGCAGGCAAAGCGGGGGGAAAAATTATCGCCAATCAGGACCGTCTCTTTATTCAGGTGCTTCAACATATACAGTTTGTCAGTACGTTCGTAGGCATCGAAGAAGAGATAATCAACAGCATCCGTTGCGTTATCATCAGGCGATTTCTCACGTCCCTCGGGCGTTAGCATGAAAACCCCCGCGGTATGGCCGAGCGGCCGTGCGTAACGGAAGAACAGTTTGCGGTTAACGCTGAACTCGCCTTCATCACTTTTTAATTTCCCTTGTACGGACAATGAGAGATGCCCGGAATTGTAGCTGGTTATCAGCAGGATCCCATTGAGCTCCTTTTTTGTATTATGGATGTCGAGTATCGACGTGAATTCTGAGGAACAAGAAAAACTGATTTCCTTTTTCTTGGCATCTCCGGCGACGACGAGAAAAGCGATAGCCGCCAGTCCGCAAATGGCAATCATGACGGACCACAATAATGGAGAGCGATCGCTTTCCGGTTTCATATTATTCCTCATGATGGCGATACTGGCTGATGCAATGGTAGTAGCCGAGGTTGAGTCCGCATTCTGCCGAAAACGACCAGTCAACCAGATTATGGTTGCTCGACCAGGTATTGAGATACAGCTCTTTTGGGGTTGAACAGTTCGGGTTAATGCCGACGGATTTAAAAATATCCAGCGCCTTCTTTTCAGTAATGGTGTCTGTGAGGGCATTCCCTAATATATGTACCCGGCATTGCTCGTAATCGATGGTGCGCAAAATAGAGGCATCGGTCATGGCAATTTCATTTGGTATCCACGTTAACCAGGCTGTTGCCAGCACGGCGATGCCGGTAATTAATGCGGTGATTGCTACAGGCCATCGGTTTCGTTTTTTTGTCTTTCGTACCGATGTAAAAGAAGCGGTACCGGTGAGGGGCTTTTTTTCTTCTTGCTGCTGAATATTGATATTGACGTCGCCCATGCGAAATCCCGTACGCGGAATCGTTACGATGTATTCTGCCGGGTGCCCCGTCGACGTTATTGCTTTGCGCAGAAATGAAATGTGCTGATTGAGATTAGCATCTGTCGCTCTGGCGCCATTATGCTGGAATACATTGAGTAGAATCTCATCGCGCGTGGAGATATCTTTACCATTTTGCAACAAATACATCAGTAATTGTACTGCTACATTATTCAATGTGGCTATCTCACCAGATGAGATATCTTTTAGCGCATTTTTATGTGGTTTAAATACTAATCCATCACCAATAATTACGGATTTAATCTTATTTATTGGTATATGAGAAATCACGGATATCTCCTTTGATGCAACAAAGCATGGAATCTCACAGTCGAGTGGTTGAAGCAATAGCATAACATAATTTATTTATGAAAAATGACTGTGTTATTGAACGTTTTATTAATGTTTTTATAACAATATTTCAATATTTATCTGAACGTGCGCTATTATCCTTTCCCATTTCTCCTATCTTATTGTCATTCCTCGTTTTTGATATCCATTGGTATTTTTACAAAACTTTCATAAATACATTGCTCCTCCTTCTTAAGCTAAATAAAAAAATATTCAATAGATAAAAACACTATAAAAGATATAAATGATAGGTATTAACACTGGTTTTCTTGCGATTTTAGGCGGTTTTGGCGCGATAGATCGGTGTGATAGCGGGGAGACAACATGATTCCCTGAGTTTGATTGAATGCACGATTTTTCGTTGTCTCATTTTATTGCCGATTTAATATAAGCCCAGAAACAGCGTGAACGGCTGCGGAGGGTATTTCGGATGAAATGCCAGTAACGTTCAAAATCAAGGGTGGTTCGAGAAGGAATGTTTGCAAGGTAATGCGCGTCTACCACCTGAAGACCCATATTTCCCAGGAAAAGTAGCCTGTGGAAATAGCACGTCAAAATAACCAGAACAGAAATAAGGTTTAGAAGTAATATGAAAATGAAAAATGTGGTCGTCGTCTGTGCACTGATGGCAGGAATGACTTTTACTGCCTCTTCTGCTTTCGCTGCAAAAAGTGTAGAGCCGACCAACGGTAAAATTCATTTCACCGGTTCACTGGTGAATTCAGCATGCGGCCTGGCACCGGAATCCAGCCCGGTACAGGTAAACTTTGGTGAAATCCCAACGTCTCAGTTAAAAGACAACCAGCGTGCTGGTGTTAAACACGCCAAAATCGTTCTGCAGGGCTGTGATACCACTGTCGCCAAAACCGCAACCGTAACATATACCCCAGCAACAATTGACCAAGACAATAGTGCGCTGGCTGCATTTACTTCAGGTACTGCACAGGGTGCGGGCATCGGTATGATTGATAGCGGCAACCAGGATGTGAAATGGGGCGAAGCTGCCTCCCAGGTTAATATTACCGATGGTGAAAGTGACATCGATTTTGTGGCTTACCTGCAGGCAAATAATGCCTCCGCAGCGGTCACACCGGGTGATTTTGAATCTACCGTAAATTTCCAGATTGACTACCAGTAATGGTCTACAGCAGGCGCATTAATGCGCCTGCTTACGCCTTTCCGCGAATAAATGAAAGGAAATGCGGTTATGCCTGGATGGCGAACGTTACTGCTTTTTTTCTTTATCTCGCCTGCGTGGGTCATGGCTGGCACTGCGCCTGTCGCCAGCACGCCCGGCAAAATGCGCATGCGGGGACATATTATTGAGGCTGCTTGCTATGTCGATCCGCGCGATCGTTCGTTGTTGGTTGAATTTAATGATATCTCCGCTCGGGATATATCCGGGAGACCAGAAAAAGTCTCTGCGCATGGTTTCAGTATTCATTTGCTGGGATGTTCATTAGGGGATTCTCGACATTCAGAGAATGTGTTTCAGCGCGCAAATATCACTTTTTCCGGCATGCCCGATCGCGACAACCCTGATTATCTGAGCGTGCAGTCGACGACTGAAGATTTAGCGATAGAAATATTTGATAGCACCGGACAGCAAATTCATCTGGGGGAGCCTTCTCCGGATTATGTCCTAAACCCTGGAAAAAATACGCTCAATTTTACAGCTTATTTAATCTCCCGCGACGGACGAATGACATCCGGCGAATTTACTGCGGTTACGCATTTTGTTGTGAATTATCTCTGAGCTGCTTCGGCAATTTGGGTATCTGAAGGTTTGCGAACGAAAATGATTACGCTGAAAACAGATAAAAAACGTCTGGCGCTTATTATTGCTCTGGTCTGCAGCGCTTCATGGGCTGAGGCGGATGAGGCTATTGAATTTAATACCGACGTCCTGGATGCCAGCGACAGGCAAAACGTAGATTTGCAGCGCTTTTCTGAAGGCAACTTTGTCACCCCCGGGGAATATTTGCTGGATGTTCGTATTAACGGGCAGGAGATCCCACAGCAGTCGATTCGCTATATCACCGATCCTGACAATAAACATAAATCTCTGGCGTGCCTGTCACCATTACAGCTCGAATTACTGGCGCTCAAAGAAGACGCATTGGCGCATATTCACCCGATTACCGCGACCTGTCATGACATATCCCGCCTGCCGGGCGTGGTGTTGAATAACAGTGCCGGACTTCTGGACATTACCGTGCCGCAGGCATGGATGAAATATACCGATCCTGACTGGACGCCGCCGGAACGTTGGGATAATGGCGTCGCGGGGCTGATTTTTGATTACAGCGTGTCGGGTCAGGCCACCCACTACGAACAAGGCGGAGGTCATTACCGCTCGCTGTCGGGCTATGGGCAAACGGGGTTCAACCTTGGCGGCTGGCGTTTTCGCGGGCAGTATCAGGCCGATTACTCTTCTGATAATCAGCACGGGCAGATTAACTGGGATCAGATCTACGCCTATCGTCCATTGCCCATGCAGGCTGCGAAGCTGACGGTGGGTGAAATCTATCTGAATTCTCAGGTCTTTGATTCTGTTCGTTTTACCGGGGTTAACCTCGCCAGCGACGAGCGTATGCTACCGCCAAATTTGCAAGGCTACGCGCCTGAAGTTCACGGCATTGCCCGCAGTAACGCCAAAGTGACCGTCAGCCAGCAGAAGCGCGTGATCTACCAAACGACCGTTCCTGCGGGGCCGTTTAATATTCAGGATCTGCATGCTTCGGTACGCGGCACGCTGGATGTGCGGGTCGAAGAGCAAGATGGCAGCGTGCAAACTTTTCAGGTCAATACCGCTGATATTCCTTATCTGACACGTCCGGGCTATGTTCGCTACAACACCGCCGTCGGTAAACCTTCACTCTATAACCATGATGTTCAGGGGCCGGCATTTTACAGCGGTGATTTTTCATGGGGAGTGAGTAATGCCTGGTCCCTGTACGGCGGGGCACTGCTAACAGGTGAACGCTACAACGCCTGGTCGATGGGCATCGGGCGGGATCTGAGCTGGCTGGGTGCGTTGTCGGCTGATGCGACGCAATCCGTCAGCCGGGTGAAGCATCAGGACGAACAAAAAGGCATGTCCTTTAAGCTGAGCTATGCCAAAACTTTCGATGAATACAACAGCGCCATCACTTTTGCCGGTTATCGTTTTTCACAGCGTAGCTTCCGTTCTTTCTCGCAGTTTCTCGATGAGCAATATGAAAATAATAACAGCGCCGGGAACGAGAAAGAGATGTACACCATCACCGGTAATAAGACCTTCTTTGCAGACGATCCGCGCCTCTCCACGACGCTGTATCTGACCTATACCCACCAGAACTACTGGGATCGCCGTTCGCAGGATCGCTATGGGCTGTCGGTGGGTCATAGCTTTTCATTTGCAGGCATTCAGGGGATCAGCACTAACCTTGCCGCATATCGCTCCGAGTATCAGGGAAAACGGGATGACAGCCTCTCGCTCTCGCTGTCTATTCCGTGGAGTGATGGCCGCTCGATGGACTATGAGCTGCAGAACAACGGCAACCAAACCAGCCAGATGGTTTCGTATTCCGATAACCGTGACCGAAATAATCCGTGGCGCCTGCGCGCCGGACTCTCTGGCGAAGGCCATACCGCCTTTGACGGCTACTACCAGCACCGCAGCATGATGGCCGAGCTTGAATCTAATGTCAGCTGGCAGCAGTCACGCTACTTCTCCGTGGGCGGCACCCTGCGTGGTGGTTTTACCGCAACCCGTCATGGCGCGGCGCTCCACAATAGCCAGGCATCGATGAATACCGCCCGCGTAATGGTTGACACCGACGGCGTCGCTAACGTGCCGCTGAACGGCGAACAGGCACACTCGAACCGCTTTGGCATTGCCGTGGTACCGGATGTCGTGAGTTACCACAGCTTTGATACCCGTATCGACGTGGACACAATGGATGAGGATATTTCCGCAGCCAAAGCCATCGTCACCAACACCCTGACCGAAGGGGCGATTGGCTATCAGCGCTTTGCCGTCGCACAGGGGTTAAAAATGATGGCCCAACTGCGTATGAAAGATGGCTCGGTACCACCGTTTGGCGCCGAGGTGTTTAACGCCAACGGCGTGAGTGTCGCCATGGTGATGGAAAACGGTGAGGCCTGGATTGCTGGTGTGAAACCTGCCGAACGCCTTTCCGTTGCCTGGGGAGGGCGCGCGCAGTGCCATCTGGCTGTGCCTTTGCAACCTAACCCGGAAGGTAACGTCCTGTTGCCTTGTGAATAATATTAACTACCTGAATGAAGCGATCCATGAATAACCAAGCTATTTACTCCGTGCAGCGCTGGCTGAAGCCGGTCGCCTGCGGTTTGCTGTTTGCCGCGGACATCCATTCCGCGTGGGCGGGCATTGCGCTTGACCGTACCCGACTGATCATCACCGGCGATGCGCGCTCTGTTAGTGCGAACTTAAGCAATACGAGCCCGAGCATTCCATTCCTCGCGCAGTCATGGGTGGAGGATGCCAGCGGGACAAAAATCACCTCGCCGCTGATGGTTTTGCCGCCGTTGCAGCGCATTAATGGCGGGCAAAAGGGCATTGCCCGGGTAACAAAAACCGGCGGCATTAACGCATTGCCGCAGGATCGCGAAAGCCTGTTCTATCTGAATGTTCGTGAGATTCCACCTAAGCCAGATAAGCCAAACGTGCTGCAACTGGCGATGCAGTCACGCATCAAACTGTTTTACCGCCCGTCGTCAATTGTGCCTGAAACACCCGGAGCGGTATGGCAAAACCAACTGGTGTTCCACAAGCAGGGCGCCCGCTGGACCGTGAATAACCCGACGCCTTACTTCGTGACCTTAATTGGCTTGAGCCGCAAGCCGGAAGCGCAGGGCGGCGGGCGGTTGACTGACTTCCCCGGAATAATGATCTCGCCTAAGTCGTCTCTCGATTTCAGCGTGAAAGAGGGCGATATCAGCCAGTTCAGCATGATGTACGTGAACGATTTTGGCGGCCATCCCGAACTGAAATACCACTGTACAGGCAATGTGTGTCAGGCATTGCCGATGGAGCAACAGCCCCGGTAACAGGACTCGGTAAATGAAAAAAATGCTTTGCGCCCTGCTGATGCTGGGAGTGGCCGGGATGGTTCAGGCCAAAAGCGGCCGTCAGGATATGAGCCATGTGTCCGGCGAGTATGGCAACGTTCGCTTTCACGGTCGTGTTTATGTCTCACCGTGCGTGCTGGATATGGCATCGCGCGATCAAACCATCAACCTTGGCGATATTTCTGCCCGCCGGTTTCATCAGGGAGGCGATCGTAGCGATTCGGTGTTGGTCACGCTGTATCTGAACGACTGCTTAAAGGGCTCAGGTCATACCCTGCAGGATTTTCCCGGGCAGGCCAGCGAAATGCATGAGTTGGCGCACAGCACGGTGGAGCGCGGTGTCTCGCTGACGCTGATGGCCGACAGTTCGCCGGGAAACAGCGATCTGGCCCGCATCCATGGCGATGTGCGAGGGGCAGGCATTCGGCTGATGACCGAACGTCAGCAACCGATCCATCTAAGCCAACCGCAGCGCATGTGGATCCTCAAACCTGGAGATAACGCTATTCACTTTCTTGCCGCGCTGGAGTCTATCGGGCGCGAGGTCAGCGCCGGTGAATTTCGCGGTCTGGTGAGACTTAAGCTGGAGTATCTATGAGCGTTTGGCATAAAACGTTGTTCTGGACAGCGCTGGCTTGCTGTCCGCTGGCGGCGCACGCATTTAGCCAGGGAGAGGGTGAACCAGAGGGCGGGGCACCGCATCAGTACGATATTGAACTGAGTTCGCTGGATGTCAGCAAAAACCACGTGGGTGGTCGAACGGAGCCGTTTCCATGGAATCTGGGTAGCTGGTATGTGGTGAATTTTTATTGCCAGCAGGCCGATATCTCACGAGAACCGATTTACTACACCACCACCACCACGATGCCACCTTCAAGTCAGGGGGCGAACCGTTTCCGACTCAATGAGTATCTGGATGTCGATGTTCAGGTATGGGTCGCCGGGGGCTATAAGAAATATGTCCAGGCTCCCTTTACCAATGTTTCAAACCGCAACAACAGCAACACCTGCAAAAAGCGAAAGGGCTACGTGCGCGCCAGTAATGTTGAAAGTGGTTCGAAAGGGAAAGTGACGTTTATTGTCACCAAACCCATTATTAACGGCATCAGTATCACTTCTCAGTCGTTGCTGGAGGTCGCCGGGCGCATGGGAAGCGGTGGACCCACACCCACAACGGCGATTTCCCGCGTGGTGATTAAATCCGGGCTGATTACCGTGCCGGATAAATGCACCTTTAACCGGGGCGATAAAATCAGTATCGAATTTGGCGATTTGCCCGGTTCTGCCGCCCGGCTCAATGGCTCCAATTTCAGCAAGTCGATCCCCATTCATGTGTCCTGCGAAGGCGGCAGTTTTGATCAAGGGGCGCTGAACATCAATTTGGGCGTACAAACCACCACGGCTTCAGGTACGGCGGGGTTTAACGATCATTTCCTCGGCACTCTCAGCAGCGGAGAAAAACGCGACGACCTCGGTATTGTCCTGAAGGATGAGAGTGGAAGCATTGTGGTGCCGAATCAGTTTTATAACGTCAAGGGCTTTTACCAGAATCAGGGCGACTGGAACCTCACCGCCGCGCCAGTGGCGAAGCCAGGCGTGGGTAGCGTTAAGGTGGGGGAGTTTGAAGCTTCGGCCACCGTTGTTGCGCAGTTTCAGTAAGGTAATGCCATGATATTCAGGACGTTAATCACGCTCAGCGCGCTGCTGATCGGCGGTACGGCGCAGGCCGACACCAAACTGGTCGGCGGCGATATGCACTTCCACGGCACCATCAGGGCGCTGGCCTGTAGTCTTGCGCCGGGTGGCGACAAAATCGAGGTCGATTTCGGGCAAATCGCGACCCAGGATCTTTATCTTGCCGGGCGCGGTAAGCCGGAAAAATTCAGTATTCAGCTCCGTGATTGCGATCCTGATGTCTTTCGTGGGATCTCCGTGACCTTCGGCGGCACTGAAGATGCGGAACTGCCCGATCATCTGGCACTGGATAGTCACGAGCAGGGGGGCGCATCAGGGATCGGCATAGGGATGAGCGAAGAAGACGGCGCGGCAATCCGGCTTGATGAGAGTACGTCAGTGACAGACATTACCAAAGGATCGATGACGCTGAATTTTCTGGCGTGGGTCGAGGCCCAGCCGACAGCGTTGAAAAATCAGTCCCTTGAGTACGGTCCTTTTAGCGCCAGTGGGACCTGGACGCTGAACTATCAATAGCATGAAAAATACACTGAATCGCCTTACCCCGCTGCCTGCGCAGAGAGTGTTTCTCGGGCTCAGCCTGTTTTACTGGTGCGGGGCAATGCACCTCTACTGGCCGAATAATGGCGGCAGCGGCCTGTCGTTACCACTCAATATTTTGGCCTGGATCTACGCGGTTGTATTGGCCGGGTGCGTATCCGTACGGCCCCCGCGCCAGGGCTGGCGCGTCACCTTGCCTGCCGTCGGGTTTATCGCAGGCTCACTCATTCTGACGTTGCTCTGTCTAATGACGCCCGCAGTCTGGCAACCTGAGTCACAGCTGGTGGCTGGGGCGTTGTTGGGCGGTGTGCTGGTTTATCTGGTGGTGCTGCAAATTCCGCTGGCGGCGAAGACCCTGACGACGTTACTGGCGCTGTTATGGGGAGCCAGCCTTATCGAGTGCCTCGTCTTCGTCTATCAGTACTGGCATCTACCGGGCGTGGGCTACTGGGAGTTTGCCTGGTGGCGCAGTACGCGGCCCTACGGCATTTTTCAGCAGGTTAACCTGATGGCCAGCTTCACCGCCTGCGGCACCCTGCTGTCGGTAGTGTTGTCCCTGCGACTACGCGGCAGAAAGAGAATCACCATGGTGTTTGCCCTTGGTGTGATGGGGTTTGTGCTGCATGAATCACAGTCGCAAACCGGGTATTTGTCACTGGTCGTCGGTGAAGCGCTGCTGCTGGTGATTTTCCCCGCCCGGCGGCGGACGTTACTGCTTCTTCTGCTGCCGCTGGTGGTCGGAATGCTAGCAGGAGCGGCCGCGCGCCATGTTATGTCCGTTGCGACGGTCGAGCACCTGACGTCATCGCAGGTGCGCTGGACGGTATTGAAAACGTCGCTGGCCCTGTTTATGGCGCGACCGTGGACGGGCTGGGGCATCGGCAGCTTTCCCGCTTTGTTTCTTGACCGCGCGGGCCATCTGGGACTGAGCAGCATGTCGCACCCGCACAACGAGCTGGTGCTATGGATGGTCGAAGGCGGCATGGTCGGACTGGCGGGCACGCTCTGTTTTATTGCCGGAGGGTTCTGGCTCTGGCGGCGTGGCGATCGCTGGCACCGCGCCTGCATGGTGGCGGCACTGCCGGTGGCGATTCATATGCTGACTGAATATCCCGTCAGGCAGTCGACGCCTCACTGGCTGCTGCTGATCCTGCTGCTACGTTGTGCGGATCGCACGGGAAACGCGTATCGGCTGGCGCTGTCGGTGACGAAAGGGATGTGCGTGACCGCGTTTATTACATTTTTGCTTTTAACACCGGTATTGCTCCTCACGCTACACACGCAACAGCAGTTGACGATGGTGGAGCGGCGGGCAGAGCAGTGGCGACTGGCCAAATCGCTCCCGGTAGGGGGCTGGTTGCTGGTCAGTCGCTACCGGTTTGATGTTGCAATGGGCGATGTGCAACGTTATCAGCAAACCCGGGATACCCGCTGGCTGGCGCATGTTCAACGCTGGGCGCCTGACTATGTACGTGTTCATCCGGACCCGAACGTCTCCTACACCCAAATCTTGCTAGCGCTCAAGCAGCGCGACATGCCCGCAGCACGTCGTCTGGCGGCACGCTTTTATCGTGAATACCCGAACGATCGCCGTATCCCCTGGCTGCAGGATGCCCGACGCCCTTTTAATCAAAAAATGGAATGACATGAACAGACCAAACGAACAGGCTCAATATCTACCCGCACGTCCCCGCAATGCCGAGCTACTGCGGATAACCGGGATCCGTTTACAGCGCATTCATTTTTTTGATGACGCCTCGCTGGATGTCCGTGAGGTGTTGAGTCAGGTTCGGACGTCGTTACCGCTGGATCTTTTTTTCAAGCACCTTTCCACCACCGCGAAGCAGCAACTCTTTCTTTGGCAAATGCAGCGGGTACTGGCGTTGCCGGGAAGTTACTCCCTGAATGTGTCTGTCCGGATGCTGACCTGCATGTCGTGGGTGACACGATTGATTAAACGGGCGCATCAAGGGCGTATTGTGATCGAAATTCAGGACCCTGGCACCATGATGCGTCTGGAAAAGTCAGAACAGCAGGCGGTGTGTATTGCGATAAGAGCCCTGGTGCGTCACGGGTTCCGCGTCTGGCTGGATGATGTATCGCCCGAGCTATTTTTTGTCTGGCGACTGTCTGGGGTTCGGTTCGATGCCATCAAAATTGAAAGCGGAATGTTTCATCAGTTCAGAGAATCGGAGTGGCAGCTGAGAGTTCTCATCAACCAGTTTCGCGGGTTGGGCGAGCGGGTGGTGATCGAGGGGGTGGAAACCCCGGAGGATTATGCCATCTGTCGCGTAAGCGGTGCCGATGCCGTGCAGGGATTTCTGTTTGCGCAAGAAATAATGCCTGAGCTGACAGCCTGAACCATTGCTGATTCAGGCTTATGCCATTACTCGCCCAGCGTCTGTGCAATATCTTTTTGCACCAGCTTACGCTGCTCTGGTGTGAGGACTTTGCTTAGGTCAAAGTAGTATTTCACGCGGTAGTAACGTGCCTGCTGTTCGATGTTGCTGAACGCGGCAAGCTGTTTCTTAACAGCGGCATCATCCCATTTTCCGGACTTGATCACGTCAATCAGCACGCCGTCTTTGACATCGTTCACCGAAATCTGGCTGACATTGGTTTCCAGCTGTTGGTGCAGCTTTTTAATCTGCGCCACCTGGTCATTGCTCAGTTTCAGGTGCTGTACCACTGGATCCTGGGCCGGAGCCGGAACGTTGGATACGTTTGCTGCAAGTGTGCTAAAGGAGGCACCCGCTAGGGTAGCAGCCAGCAAAGTCATGCGTACGAATTTCTTCATTTTGATATCCTGATAAAGGAATTTACGTGTGATTATCATTTTCAGAATACGTTGCCTGAGGCATGTCGCCACGCGAATTTGTTTTGCGGTTAGTTACGGAGTGAAACAATCCCGCCACGAGGAAACCGTTCCGTAACGGGCGAGAAGAGATATCTCTATAGCGTAAACGGGTCGGCATCCTGCCAGGCTGGAAACTTCTCGCGATACTCCCGCAATGCTGTAAGCGACAGCTCAGCATCAATCCGCGTGGCCTGGTGCGCCTCGGCGGTGGCAATAATTTCCCCTTGCGGGTTAATTACCCGGCTGTCCCCGCGATAATGATGGCCATTGCCATCGCTACCAACCCGGTTACATCCTGCTACATAAGCCTGGTTCTCAATTGCCCGGGCGACCAGCAGCGCCTGCCAGTGCAGTGAGCGTGGTGCAGGCCAGTTGGCGACATATAATGCCAGGTCATAATCCTCGCGATTGCGTGACCATACCGGAAACCGCAGGTCATAACAGACCAGCGGTAAAATACGCCAGCCGCGCCATTGAACAATGACGCGTTCTTCTCCAGCCTGATAATACTGGTGCTCGTTCGCCATGCGGAACAGGTGGCGTTTATCATAAAAATGAACGCATCCTTCGGGTTCTACCAGTAAAAAACGATTTACCGGGCCACGTTCTGACTGTAACGCGGCGCTGCCGGCGATTAGCGCATTTGTCTGCTGCGCTTTGGCGTGCATCCAGCGAACAACCTCTTCCTGCGTAAGCGACGTGCTGGCCGCTTCCATCGCAAAGCCGCTGGTAAACATCTCGGGCAATACAATGACGTCTCGTCCGGTGATGGTTTCAAGCTGTCGGTCGAAATGGCGCAGGTTAGCCGGGCCATCCATCCAGATCAGTGGTTGTTGCAGTAGGGTAATTTTCAAACCAGGCACAATCGAGGCTCCTCGTTGAACAGCATTTTGACACTGTAGCATGAGCATTACCGAAAATGTGGCAATAAAAAGCCCCGCGTTAAGCGGGGCTGGAAGTCGTGCGCGATCGCTATGCCGCTTCGACTTTACGCACTTTCTCTGGCAACTTTACCGGTTGGGTCGCCAGCTCCTCAGGGTCAAAATCATCCACGTTGATGCTGCGCAGACGGCTCTCTTCCGCTTTCACCAGAATCGCGGCTTCGTCTTTATCAATCAATCCTTTTGCCAGCGCGTTACGCGCCAGTTCATCCAAGCGGGTAAACGGCAGGTTTTTACCCAGCTCTTTGCAGATACGCTGGTGGATAGGGTCGGCGGCAATCACGTCCAGCAACGCTTCTTCCAACAAGCCGACCGGATTGTATTGGCTTGGCGTCAGGTACTGACCGCGACCGATGCGTGAACGGGTTGCGCTCGGCACCTGTAAAATCTTCGCAACCTTATGATCCAGCTTGTCAGACGGTGCATGATAGTGACGACCGGTCGGGAAGATAACCACATTCAGCAACCCGGCAACGAAACGGTTCGGGAAGTTTTGCAGCAGATCGTCCATCGCCTGTTCCGCTTTATATAACGCATCCTGTACGCCCCAGTGAACCAGCGGCAGGTCGGCTTCATGGCGGCCTTCATCGTCATAACGCTTCAGCACGGCGGAGGCCAGATACAGCTGACTTAACACATCGCCCAGACGCGCGGAGATACGTTCGCGACGCTTCAGGCTACCGCCCAGCACGGCCATGGAGACATCTGAGAGTAATGCCAGGTTGGCGCTCAGACGGTTCAGGTGCTGGTAGTAACGTTTGGTGGCATCACCGGTTGGCGTGCTGCTGGTAAGCCCGCGCGTCAGACCGAGCCAGAAACTGCGTACCTTATTGCTGCCGACGTGACCAATGTGCTTAAACAGCAGCTTATCGAACGCATTCACATCGTTGTTCTGCGCCGCCGCCATCTCTTCCAGCACGTACGGATGGCAACGAATTGCCCCCTGGCCGAAGATCATCATGCTACGGGTCAGAATATTGGCACCTTCAACGGTGATGGCGATCGGGGCGCCCTGGTAAGCACGCGCCAGGAAGTTGCTTTCGCCCAGCATAATGCCTTTACCGCCAGTGATATCCATCGCATCGATGATTGACTGCTGCCCGCGGTGGGTACAGTGATATTTCACGATGGCGGAAAGTACCGCTGGTTTTTCGCCGAGCATAATACCGTAGGTAATCAGCGACGCCGCGGCGTCCATCACGTAGGCGTTACCGGCAATACGCGCCAGCGGTTCTTCAATACCTTCCATCTTGCCGATAGAGATTTTGAACTGGCGACGAATATGCGCATAGGCACCTGTTGCCATGGCAACCGATTTCACGCCACCTGTCGAGTTAGATGGCAGCGTAATGCCGCGCCCCACAGACAGACATTCCACCAGCATACGCCAGCCCTGACCGGCCATCTTCGGGCCACCGATAATGTAATCAATCGGTACAAAAACATCTTTACCCAGCGTCGGACCGTTCTGGAACGGGACGTTCAGCGGGAAGTGGCGACGACCAATTTCTACACCCGGTGTTGAGGTGGGGATCAGCGCGCAGGTAATGCCCAGATCTTCTTCGCCGCCCAGCAGTTTTTCCGGGTCGGAGAGTTTAAACGCCAGGCCCAGCACGGTGGCGATAGGGGCCAGCGTGATATAGCGTTTGTTCCAGGTCAGGCGCATACCCAGCACCTGCTGACCCTGCCATTCACCCATGCAAACTACGCCGGTATCCGGAATCGCCCCTGCGTCGGAGCCCGCTTCCGGGCTGGTCAGCGCAAAGCAAGGGATTTCCTGACCACGCGCCAGACGCGGCAAATAATGGTTTTTCTGTTCTTCGGTGCCGTAATGTTGCAGCAGTTCACCCGGGCCTAATGAGTTAGGTACGCCAACGGTGATCGCCAGGATCCCGGAGACGCCGGAGAGTTTTTGCAGTACGCGAGCCTGTGCATAAGCAGAGAATTCCAGACCGCCATACTCTTTCTTGATGATCATCGCGAAAAAGCGGTGCTCTTTCAGATACGCCCACAGTTCTGGCGGCAGATCCGCTAATTCATGGGTGATCTGGAAGTCGTTTGCCATGCGGCACGCTTCTTCGACCGGACCGTCAATAAAGGCCTGCTCTTCTGCCGTCAGGCGTGGCTGCGGATAGCTGTGCAATTTCTTCCAGTCCGGTTTGCCCTGGAACAGATCGCCTTCCCACCAGGTGGTACCGGCATCAATTGCTTCTTTCTCGGTGCGCGACATCGGCGGCATAACCTTACGGAAGCCGCGGAACACTGGCGCAGAGATCATGGATTTACGCATCGGCGTAAAGTTAAACGGCACCAGAATAATGGCCAGAGGAACCAGCAGCCAGACCGACCACAGGCCAGCTACGCCGAGCGCAGCCGTCCATGCGAGCAAAATTACGCTGCTGAGAAACAAGCTCACGCGGTGATAAAACAATACGCCGAGCAGAACAATCGTTGCGAGAATACTCAAAATCATCATATCGAAAAGCTCCCTTGCTTGTAGGAGGTCTGACCACTTGTGATGATATGGTTGTAGTGGATGTAAATTCTTTTAGCAATGTGTTTACAAAATAATTACAACAAAGCTCACATTGTTGTTGTTTTCACCGGCACAAAAAATCAAAAGCCACAGCCATTCCTGTGGCTTATGCTTCTCGCCTGTAGTGCTATCCGGTACACTGCATCTTGTCATTTACATTCATGCTGAAGGATATCCTCATGTACCAGGATCTTATTCGTAACGAACTGAGCGAAGCGGCGGAAACGCTGGCTAATTTTTTAAAAGATGACGCCAATATTCACGCTATTCAGCGCGCGGCGGTCCTGCTGGCAGACAGTTTTAAAGCGGGTGGCAAGGTACTTTCCTGCGGTAACGGCGGTTCCCATTGCGACGCAATGCACTTTGCTGAAGAGCTGACCGGGCGCTACCGTGAAAACCGTCCGGGCTATCCGGCGATCGCTATCTCTGATGTCAGCCATATCTCCTGCGTCAGCAATGATTTCGGTTACGATTATATTTTCTCTCGCTATGTTGAAGCGGTAGGGCGTGAAGGGGATGTCCTGTTAGGCATTTCGACCTCCGGTAACTCGGCAAACGTGATTAAAGCCATTGCCGCTGCACGTGAGAAAGGAATGAAAGTCATCACCCTGACCGGGAAAGATGGCGGCAAAATGGCCGGCAGCGCCGACATTGAAATTCGCGTCCCGCACTTTGGCTATGCTGACCGTATTCAGGAAATTCACATTAAAGTGATTCATATTCTGATTCAGCTGATCGAAAAAGAGATGGTTAAGTAAGAAGGCTATTGCCGGATGGCGGCTGAAGCCTTATCCGGCCTACTTGCGTTTTGCGTAGGCCTGATAAGCGTAACGCCATCAGGCAGTTCAGCGTTTTAAGGTAGGTGATATATGTGCGAACTGCTCGGGATGAGCGCCAATGTGCCAACCGATATTTGCTTTAGCTTCACCGGGCTGGTTCAGCGCGGCGGAGGCACCGGGCCGCACAAAGACGGCTGGGGTATTACGTTTTATGAAGGTAAGGGTTGCCGTACGTTTAAAGATCCGCAACCCAGCTTTAATTCGCCTATTGCCAAACTGGTACAAGACTATCCCATCAAATCCTGTTCTGTGATTGCCCATATTCGCCAGGCTAATCGGGGGGAAGTGGCGCTGGAAAACACCCATCCGTTCACGCGTGAACTGTGGGGGCGCAACTGGACTTACGCCCATAACGGACAGCTCAGCGGCTATAAATCGCTGGAAACCGGTAATTTCCGCCCGGTCGGTGAAACCGACAGCGAAAAAGCATTCTGCTGGCTGTTACATAAACTGGTTGAGCGTTATCCGCGCACGCCTGGCAATATGGCGGCGGTATTTAAATATATTGCCGTGCTGGCCGGGGAATTGCGTGAGAAGGGCGTCTTCAACATGCTGTTGTCCGACGGGCGCTATGTGATGGCCTTCTGCTCGACCAATCTGTTCTGGATCACCCGCCGTGCGCCTTTCGGCGTGGCGACGTTATTGGATCAGGATGTAGAAATCGACTTTAGCTCCGAGACCACACCCAATGATGTGGTCACCGTGATCGCTACGCAGCCGCTGACGGGCAATGAAACCTGGCAAAAGATTATGCCAGGTGAATGGGCGCTATTTTGTCTCGGGGAGCGTGTAGTTTGACGCCAGCTGCGGCTGAATCACTTCATGGCTCAATGGCTTGCTGACGACGTAACGACCATCGACAACGGAAACGGTCGGTGGCTTACGCGTCTGTTCAAAATAGTCGTATCCCGGTTTTAGCTGTGACCAGAACTCTTTGTAATACGAGTTCTTGTGGCGCTGCATGTTGGTATCGGTCATACGGAACGGGTAAATGCTGACCTGCACGCTGGACTGGCCAAATACTAACGCCCCAGTGACAAACTGGAAAATCTCATCAATGCCGTTGTCGGTCATGGCATAGCAGCCGACAGAAACGCAGGCGCCGTGGATCATCAGGTATTTACCTTCGTACCCGTGCGCGCGGTCATAGGCGTTGGGAAAGCCAATATTAATCGCTTTATAGAAGCGGCTATCCGGTTTGAGCTGACCGCGTTGTACGCTGTAAAACCCTTCCGGGCTTTTAAAATCGCCCTGACGTTGCTTGGGTCCTAACCCGCCGGAATAGTTACAGATCTTGTAGCTGTCGAGCAATTGATACTGTTCGCCCATTTTGACGTACAGATCCAGCGTGCGTTCTTCTTTAAAGATCTGAATATAGACAGGAGATCCCATCAATTGCTGCTTATATTCTTTGCTGACAGGTGCAGTTGGACTGCTACTGCTCAGCAAACCGGCAAATGAAACGCACGGTAATAAAAGCATCGCAAGAAAAAATGCGATTTTACGCATACTGCTTATTCCTTGATAAAACGGTTACACACGCCAGGACGGCAAATAGAGTCGCCAAATCGGATAAATCTGGATTTGGAGCGCTCACATTAGCACCAAGAAAGTTTTTCGCAAGTCTCTCGTGCTGCGTTTACACTTTAGTTTCTCTTTATACGCAAAATTGGACTTAAAGGCAGTCAGACAGCGGCGTAATTTGTCGCTGCTATCCGTCCATTGCATAAGATTAATACTGACTTTCTAATCTATTGAATTTAAAAAATTAATCTATTAATAATCAAATATTAAAAAAGATATCCCGCCAATAGCAGTACACTGCGCCGAACGTGTTTGACCAGGTATTCTTTTTTCATGTCTTTTGCCACTGCACCCCGACGCCTTTTGCCGGGCCTGCTGTCTTTGTGTGTCGTGTTGTCATTACCGTGTATCGCCAAAGTTCAGCCTGTCTTATCAAATACCCCCTTAAACTATGCGGCGCAGTTGCGTATGCGTAATCGTGCCCGGTTACTAAAGCAGTATCATGTGCAGGTTAAAAAGCAGGCCAGCTACGTGGTAGAAGGTAATGCGGAAAGTAAAAAGGCACTGCGCCAGCAGAATCGCGTGCAGATTAAACAGCACCCGGAGTGGTTCCCAGGTCCGCTTAAAGCCAGCGATCATCGCTGGCAGGAACTCGCCGAAAATCCTCATTTTCTCAGTAGCGATCACCTGCACAACATCACCGAAGTGGCGATTCATCGCCTTGAGCAACAGTTAGGTAAACCGTATCTGTGGGGGGGAACCCGTCCGGATGAAGGCTTTGACTGCAGCGGGCTCGTTTTCTATGCCTACAATAAAATTCTGGCGGCGAAACTGCCCCGTACTGCCAATGAAATGTATCACTATCGGCGGGCGACAATTGTCTCTAATCGCGATTTACGTCGTGGTGATTTACTGTTTTTCCATATTCACAGCCGGGATATTGCCGATCATATGGGGGTCTATTTGGGGCAGGGGCAATTTATTGAGTCGCCACGTACCGGCGAAACGATCCGGGTCAGCACCTTGTCCGAACCTTTCTGGCAGGATCATTATCTCGGTGCCCGACGAATTCTGACGGAAAATACAATTCTGTAATAGTCAGGCGGTACTTTCAGCACCGCCTCATCACGCGTTAGCTCAACGCGCCCATAATTTTTAATTCCAGCTCATCCGGCACTTCATTATAAGACAGCACCTGTAGCCCCGGCGCGAACAGACGAGCATAGCGAGCGAGCAGCGGACGTAACTGTGGAGCGACCAACAATATCGGTTCTTTCCCCGCGGCTTTCATTTGTTCTTTTATCTGCGGCATATTGGTCTGGAACTGATTAAGCATATTCGGATCGACCGGTACGCTGTCGAGCATCACTTTGCCACTTTGCTGTGCCTGATTGACCACGTTTGCCAGTAAATTCTCCAGTTCACTATTGAGCGTGTAGACCGCCAGCTCATCTTTGCGTACAAACGGGTGAGTAATACTGCGACGCAGCGCAAGACGGACATCTGCCGTCAGCAGAATGGGATCTTTGGTGGTCGCGCTGCTGGCAACCAGCACGGTGGCAATGGTAACGATATCGCGTAATGAAACGCCTTCGATAAGCAGCGTCCGGTAAATCTTCAATAACTGGCTGTAATTCAGCGCCGCGCTGAGATCTTCCGCCAGACGCGGTGCCATGGACGACAGGCGGTTATGTAACTGCGTAATATCATCGTAATTAAACAGATCGGGAATATAGCGACGAATAATCTTATTCACGTGCGTGGCAATGACGCTGGCGCTGTCAATAACCTGATACCCCATATTTAATGCCTTGGCTTTTTGCGCCGGCACAATCCAGGTAACGGGCATCCCGTAGGCCGGGTCGTTCCCTAACACGCCATCTATTTCGCCGTAAGTTTCGCTGGAGGGTAGCGCCATCAGCTTATCTGAGGGGATATCCGCCTCATCCGCTTTAATCCCATTGATGAAAATGGCGTACTGCGTGGGTTTCAGTCTGAAGTTTTCGCGGATACGAATTTCAGGCAGCAACACGCCGTTGCCGTCAGAAATCACCTGCCGCACGCCACGAATACGCTGGGTCAGCGGATTACCTTTCGATTTATCGACCAGCGCCACCAGCTTATAGCCCAGACTCAGGCTAATGGGCTCAATTAACGGAATGGTTTCCCAACTGACCTGCTGCTCGGTGGTTTCGGTGATGGTTTTGGTCAGCGTTTCGAGATTTTTCTCTTCAGTCTCGGCGACTTTCGGACGCTTGCTCATGCGCCAGGCGGTGAACCCTAACAGCGCCGTAAAAGCCAGGAACGGGAAATGTGGCATGCCCGGCACAACGGCCAGCACGAACATAATGCTGGTGGCGGTATAGAGCACCGAAGGGCTGGCCAGCAGCTGGCTACGTACGTCGGTAGCAATATCGCCGCTGTCGCTGACGCGCGTGACGATAATCGCCGCCGCCGTCGACAACAGCAAAGACGGGATTTGCGCGACCAGGCCGTCACCGATGGTCATCAGCACGTATTGCTGGAACGCGGCCTCAGCGCTTAAATCGTATTTAAAGATCCCAATACAGACGCCGCCGATCAGGTTGATGGCCAGGATCATCATCCCGGCGATGGCGTCCCCACGCACGAACTTTGAAGCACCATCCATCGCACCGTAGAAATCTGCCTCACCCGCCACGTCTTTGCGTCGTGTTTGCGCCTGCGCCTGGTTGATCAACCCGGCATTCAGATCGGCATCAATCGCCATCTGTTTACCGGGCATCGCGTCCAGCGTAAAGCGGGCGGACACCTCGGAGATACGTTCAGCACCTTTAGTGACCACGATAAAGTTGATTGTTAACAGCGTCAGTAAATCCGATCGTGAAAATATCGTGGCGGCATTGCACGGTCAGTCCATCTTCAACGGGGGAGGGCTCACGCCGTTAAACAAAATAGGCAAAAAGCCGATTACGCCGAGCGTGAGCAATAAAAATGTTGCCCGCAATACGCTGGATAAAAAATCGACGCCACAGGAAACGGCGCAGGTGACGGAAGAAACGGCCAAAAAGGTCATGGATGTGAATGAAAAGACCGCGCTGCTGAAGAAGAGATCCGCCACTGAACTCGGGGAGCTGGCAACTGATATCAACGCTATCGCCCGCAATGCGCACATGGAAACCAACCTCGAAATGGAGATTGTTCCCCAGGGGTTACGCGTGCTGATTAAAGATGACCAGAACCGCAATATGTTTGAACGCGGTAGCGCCAAAATAATGCCGTTCTTTAAATCGCTACTCGTTGAGCTGGCACCGGTGTTTGACTCGCTGGATAACAAGCTAATCATCACCGGTCATACGGATGCGATGAGCTATAAGAGCAATATTTACAACAACTGGAATCTTTCCGGCGATCGTGCGCTGTCGGCTCGTCGCGTACTGGAGGATGCCGGGATGCCTCAGGATAAGGTCATGCAGGTCAGCGCCATGGCGGACCAGATGCTGCTGGATGCGAAGAATCCAGAGAGCGCGGGCAATCGCCGCATCGAGATCATGGTACTGACGCAAAGTGCCTCCGACACGCTGTATCAATACTTTGGCCAGCATGGTGAGAAGGTTGTGCAACCGTTGGTGGATAAGCTGGATAAACAAAAGCAGGTGACTTCGTTACGTCAAGCGCCGGTTGTTGTGCCTCACTAATTTTGTTCTCCCGCCCCGCGCAACGTGGGGATTGGGAGGATTGTTCATGTCTAACTGTTCGGACTTCTCACATTATAAAAATACTGTATACTTAAACAGTGTTATGGGAGGGGTGATGCGTAAAATTATACATGTCGATATGGACTGCTTTTTCGCGGCGGTAGAAATGCGCGATAACCCCGCTCTGCGTGATATTCCCATTGCCATCGGCGGCAGCCGTGAGCGTCGGGGGGTCATCAGCACCGCCAATTATCCGGCACGGAAATTTGGCGTCCGCAGTGCGATGCCCACGGGGATGGCGCTAAAACTGTGCCCGCATCTCACCTTATTACCCGGTCGTTATGAGGCGTATAAAGAAGCGTCTCGCCAGATTCAGGCGATCTTCGCACGCTACACCTCGCTTATCGAACCCCTTTCGCTGGATGAAGCCTATCTGGACGTCACCGACAGCACGCACTGTCACGGATCGGCCACACTGATTGCCCAGCAAATTCGCCAGACGATTTTTGACGAGCTACAGCTCACCGCCTCCGCGGGGATTGCACCGGTCAAGTTTCTGGCCAAGATCGCCTCCGATCTCAATAAGCCCAACGGGCAATATGTGATCACACCGGATGATGTGCCGGAATTTATCAGAACGCTCCCACTGGGGAAAATTCCCGGTGTCGGCAAAGTTTCCGCCGCCAAGCTGGAATCCATGGGATTACGTACCTGTGAAGACGTGCAAAAGTGCGACCTGGCAATATTACTTAAGCGTTTTGGTAAATTTGGTCGCGTGCTGTGGGAGCGCAGTCAGGGTATTGACGAGCGGGATGTGAGCAACGACAGAATGCGCAAATCTGTCGGCGTTGAACGCACGCTGGCGGAGGATATCCATGAGTGGTCAGAATGTGAGGCGATTATCGAGCGGCTTTATCCGGAACTGGAACGGCGTCTGGCAAAGGTAAAACCGGATTTATGTATTGCTCGCCAGGGCATCAAATTGAAGTTTAATGATTTTCAGCAGACCACTCAGGAACACGTCTGGCCGCGCTTAAGTAAAGACGATTTGATTACCACGGCGCGTAAAACCTGGGATGCGCGTCGGGGAGGGCGCGGGGTCAGGCTGGTGGGATTACACGTCACGCTGCTGGATCCACAACTGGAAAGGCAGCTACTGCTGGGAATTTGACTCTGATGTATTGCCGGATGGCGGCGTAAACGCCTTATCCGGCCTACAAATCAGCGTGTAGGCCGGATAAGCGCAGCGCCATCCGGCATGTATTGCAGAGACTTACTTCGCCGGAATTGACTTCAGCAGTTCGGTCAGAAGCGTCCAGTAATGACCGACGCTTTCGATATGAACCTGCTCATCCGGGGAGTGCGGACCGGTGATGGTTGGCCCGATGGAAACCATGTCCATCTCCGGATACGGCTTTTTGAACAGACCGCATTCCAGACCCGCGTGGATAATCTGGATGTTCGGCGTCTTGTTGAACAGACGCTGATAAGTTTCGCGCACCAGGTGCATGACCGGCGAGTTCGCATCCGGCTGCCAGCCAGGATACGCGCCTTTGGCTTCGGTCTTCGCGCCAGCCAGCTTGCCCAGAGAATCCAGCATGCTCACCACATAGTCTTTACCGCTGTCGATCAGCGAGCGAACCAGGCAGTGAATCTGCACGTTGTCGTCCGTCATGGTGACAACACCGACGTTCAGGGAGGTTTCCACCACGCCTTTTGCCACGTCTGAATTGCGGATCACGCCGTTTGGTGTCGCGTTCAGCAGACGAACAAAGGTATCGCGGGACTGAGCGGTCAGTGCGGCTTTGTCGTTAGAGACGGTATCCAGCAGCAGTGCCAGATTTTTCTCTTTGGCTGCCAGCTCGTTTTTCAGGATTTCCTGATAAGTGCTGACCAGCGCTTTTAACGCATCGACTTTATCTGCGGCAACAGCAAGGGTAGCAAAGGCTTCACGTGGGATCGCGTTACGCAGCGTACCACCGTTGAAATCAACCAGACGCAGATCAAGTTCTTCAGCGTGGCCAGCCAGGAAGCGTACCAGCAGCTTGTTGGCATTACCGAGGCCAACATGGATTTCGCCGCCGGAGTGGCCGCCTTTCAGGCCTTTCAGCGTCAGCTTAAAGGTCTGGAAACCTGCAGGAATGGCTTCACGAGACAGCGGCAGATTGGCGGTGAAGTCGATTCCCCCAGCGCAACCCATGTAGATTTCCCCTTCTTCTTCGGAGTCGGTGTTGATCAGAATATCTGCCTGCAGCCAGTTAGCCTGCAGACCAAACGCACCGTCCATGCCCGCTTCTTCGGTCATGGTCAGCAGAACTTCCAGCGGGCCGTGAACCACGCTGTCATCCGCCAGAACGGCCAGCGCAGAGGCCATACCGATACCGTTATCCGCACCCAGCGTGGTGCCACGGGCTTTCACCCATTCGCCGTCAATATAAGGCTGGATCGGATCTTTGGTGAAGTCGTGAACGGTATCGTTGTTTTTTTGCGGCACCATATCCAGGTGCGCCTGCAGAACAACCGGCTTGCGGTTTTCCATTCCTGCGGTAGCGGGTTTGCGAATCAGGATATTACCCACCTGATCGCGCTCGACGTGGAAACCTTTCTCTTGGGCCCAACTCAGAATATGTTCAGCGAGTTGCTCTTCATGGTAGGACGGATGAGGAATAGAACAGATTTTGGCAAAAATATCCCACAGCGGTTGCGGGGATAATTGAGACAGTTCAGACACGTTGAGTCTCCTTGGCGATGCCCTGCAAAATTGACTTACAGGCCACGGGGTTAGCAGAATTAAAAACACCACAAGTCAGGCTTGCGCGATGCAATTGAGAATACCACTTTCTCTGCTCACGGCTAGCAAAAAGCATGCAAAAAGAGGCCTGGATTCCGCTTAACACTGGTTTTTAGCGCGTCAGATCTCTATAATCTCGCGCAACCTATTTCCCCCTCGAACACTTTTTAAGCCGTAGATAAACAGGCTGGGACAACTTCACATGAGCGAAAAATACGTCGTCACCTGGGACATGTTGCAGATCCATGCACGTAAACTGGCAAGCCGCTTGATGCCTTCTGAACAATGGAAAGGCATCATTGCCGTTAGCCGTGGTGGTCTGGTGCCAGGCGCGCTGCTGGCGCGTGAATTGGGTATTCGTCATGTCGATACCGTATGCATCTCCAGCTACGATCACGACAATCAGCGCGAACTGACCGTTCTGAAACGTGCCGAAGGTGACGGTGAAGGTTTCATCGTAATCGATGACCTGGTTGACACCGGTGGTACCGCGGTTGCGATTCGCGAAATGTACCCTAAAGCGCATTTCGTCACCATCTTCGCTAAACCGGCAGGCCGTCCGCTGGTGAATGATTATGTTGTTGATATCCCTCAGGATACCTGGATCGAGCAGCCGTGGGATATGGGCGTCGTGTTCGTCCCGCCGATTTCAGGCCGCTAATCTAAATCGTTTTCAACGCCTGGCTATGCCGGGCGTTGTTCTTTTTGTGCCGTGTCAGGTTACACTATGCCTTAGTGAGTACTCATGGAGGCCGTAATTATGTCACAGGCTAACCTCAGCGAAGTCCTGTTTAAACCCCGCTTCAAACACCCTGAAACGTCAACGCTGGTTCGTCGATTTAATCACGGCGCGCAGCCGTCTGTGCAATCTGCCCTGGATGGCACAACCATCCCGCACTGGTACCGCATGGTGAATCGCCTGATGTGGATCTGGCGCGGCGTCGATCCGCGCGAAATCCTTGAGGTGCAGGCGCGTATCGTCATGAGCGAAGCAGAGCGCACGGATAAAGAGCTCTATGACACGGTTATTGGCTATCGTGGCGGGAACTGGATCTACGAGTGGGCGAAGCAGGCGATGGACTGGCAACAGAAGGCCATGGCAGAACAGGACCCACAAATTAGCGGACGCCACTGGCTGCACGCCTCTACGCTGTACAACATTGCGGCGTATCCGCATCTGAAAGGCGACGAGCTGGCTGAACAGGCGCAGGCCCTGGCGAATCGCGCGTATGAAGAGGCGGCTCAGCGCTTGCCCGGTAAGCTGCGCGAACTGGAATTCACGGTTCCCGGCGGTGCGCCGATCACCGGTTTTTTGCATATGCCAAAAGGTGACGGCCCGTTCCCGACGGTGCTGATGTGCGGGGGGCTGGATTCCATGCAAACGGATTACTACACCCTGTATGAACGCTATTTTGCCCCGCGTGGTATTGCCATGCTGACGCTGGACATGCCCTCGGTCGGTTTTTCGTCGAAATGGAAACTGACCCAGGATTCCAGCCTGCTGCATCAGCACGTATTAAAAGCACTGCCCAACATTCCCTGGGTCGATCACACCCGCGTGGCGGCATTTGGTTTTCGCTTTGGCGCCAACGTGGCGGTACGGTTGGCGTATCTCGAATCTTCGCGCCTGAAAGCGGTGGCGTGTCTGGGGCCGGTGGTGCATGCGCTGCTCAGCGACCCGCAGCGGCAGGCAAGCGTCCCGGAAATGTATCTTGATGTACTGGCCAGCCGTCTGGGTATGCACGACGCCTCTGATGACGCACTGCGTGTCGAGCTCAATCGCTATTCATTAAAGGTACAAGGCCTGTTGGGCCGACGTTGTCCAACGCCGATGCTATCGGGCTTCTGGAAAAACGATCCGTTTAGTCCGGAAGAGGAGTCTCGCTTAATCACATCGTCATCTTCTGACGGTAAGCTGATGGAGATCCCGTTCAACCCGGTGTATCGCAATTTTGATAAAGCGCTGCAAGAAATAACCGGATGGATCAATCAGAGATTGTGTTAATAGATTGCTAAATTTTATTGATTTGGTAAAACAGTTGCTTCACCTAAGGAGATCGCAATGACGTTACCGAGTGGACACCCGAAAAGCAGATTGATCAAGAAATTCACCGCGCTTGGCCCCTACATCCGGGAAGGGCAGTGCGAAGATAATCGATTTTTTTTCGATTGTCTGGCTGTTTGCGTCAACGTGAAACCCGCGCCGGAGAAGCGTGAATTCTGGGGCTGGTGGATGGAGTTAGAAGCACAGGAAAAACGCTTCACGTACAGCTACCAGTTTGGTTTGTTTGATCAAGACGGCAACTGGACCGCCGTGCCCATCAAAGAGACTGAAGTGGTAGATCGACTGGAGTACACCTTACGTGAGTTCCATGAAAAATTGCGTGGGTTGCTAACGTCGCTGAATCTGGCGCTGGAACCTGCGGACGACTTTAAAGATCAGCCGGTTAAATTAACGGCATAGTGAACAGCAAAATGCCGGATGGCGGCGCAACCCCATCCGGCATTTTTTATGTTAGATCAGAACTGGTAGGTCATCCCCACCGCGACGATATCATCATTGTTGATGGCCAACTTATTATCGCTATCCAGCTGGTTGATTTTATAATCAACAAATGCTGACATATTCTTGTTGAAATAATAGGTCGCGCCAACGTCGATATAATTCACCAGATCTTCATTACCGATACCTTCAATATCTTTGCCTTTCGACAGCACATATCCCAGGGACGGACGCAGACCAAAATCAAACTGGTACTGAACCACTGCTTCGACGTTCTGTGTTTTATTGGCGAAGCCACCGGATATAGGCGTCATTTTGCGCGTTTCAGAGTACATCGTGGCAATATAAATATCGTTGGCATCGTATTTTAAACCGGTTGCCCAGGCTTCGGCTTTATCGCCCGCGCCACGGTTTTGCAGATTCTGCTGATTGGTACGGTCAGAGTTGGTATAGGCGCCGCTGATGGCGAAATCGCTGCCGCCAAAGTCATAGGTCACCGACGTACCAAAACCGTCGCCATTCTGTTTTTTCACATCGCGGTCTTCGTTTTTACCCTGGTATTGCAAGGTGAGATCCAGGCCATCAACGACGCCGAAGAAGTCGGTGTTACGGTACGTCGCCAGACCGCTGGCGCGTTTGGTCATAAAGTTATCGGTCTGCGCGGAAGAGTCCCCGCCGAACTCCGGGAACATATCGGTCCACGCTTCAACGTCGTACAGCGCACCCAGGTTACGACCGTAGTCGAAGGAACCGAGGTTTTTCAATTTCAGACCCGCGAAGGCCAGACGTGTTTTTTGCTGGTTAGGATCGCTTTCGGCTTTATTGCCTGCGAACTCTGCTTCCCAACGACCATAACCGGTCAGCTGATCGTTAATTTGAGTTTCACCTTTAAAACCAAAACGGATATAGCTTTGGTCGCCGTCTTTGCTGTCATTATCGGTCATGTAGTGCATGGCTTTAACTTTGCCGTACACATCCAGTTTATTTCCGTTCTTATTATACACTTCCGCTGCCTGTACGGATGCCGATGCCATAATACCCATCACCACTAATGCCAGAGTGCTCTTTTTCATTTTCATTCCTGATTTAAAGTACGCGCGAATATTTACTGGGTGTGTTCCCCGTTCAAAGACAGGAGGGTTTTTAACGTCTGGCAATGAACGTTTTATGACAAAGTAAGAATATTTTTAAAAAAGAATGTTTATTTGTTTCTGTCATAAAAATGTCAAAACCTGCCGCTATGCTTGCTGATCCTGCGCAATAAAATTTCATGCTTTGTGCGCTGGCTGTTGGCAACCGGGGCCAGTCCTGCTAAAACGTTCGTTTGATATCATTTCCCCAATCTTGAATGGCAGAGAATCATGAGTGACAGCCAGACGCTGGTGGTAAAACTTGGCACCAGTGTGCTAACGGGCGGATCGCGCCGCCTGAACCGTGCCCACATCGTAGAACTGGTCCGCCAGTGCGCGCAGCTCCATGCCGCAGGGCATCGCATTGTTATTGTTACCTCGGGCGCGATTGCCGCCGGGCGTGAGCATCTTGGTTATCCTGAACTTCCGGCAACGATCGCCTCTAAACAGCTGCTGGCGGCAGTAGGGCAGAGCCGACTGATTCAACTGTGGGAGCAGCTGTTCTCCATTTACGGCATCCATGTCGGGCAGATGCTGCTGACGCGTGCGGATATGGAAGATCGGGAACGCTTTCTCAATGCCCGCGATACCCTGCGTGCGCTGCTGGATAACAACATTGTTCCTGTCATCAATGAGAACGACGCGGTGGCAACCGCCGAAATCAAAGTTGGTGATAACGACAACCTGTCGGCGCTGGCGGCGATTCTGGCCGGGGCCGACAAGCTGCTGCTGCTCACCGATCAGCAGGGCCTGTTCACCGCTGACCCGCGTACTAATCCGCAGGCTGAGCTGATTAAAGACGTCTACGGGATTGATGACGCGCTGCGGTCTATCGCCGGAGACAGCGTCTCTGGCCTCGGCACCGGCGGTATGGGCACCAAGCTGCAGGCGGCAGACGTGGCCTGCCGCGCTGGTATCGACACTATTATTGCCGCAGGCAGCAAGCCTGGCGTGATTGGTGATGTGATGGAAGGTGTGTCCGTGGGGACGCGTTTCCATGCTCAGGCCTCGCCGCTGGAGAACCGCAAACGCTGGATCTTCGGAGCACCTCCAGCAGGGGAAATCACCGTCGATGAAGGCGCAACCTCGGCCATTCTGGAACGCGGCAGCTCGTTATTGCCAAAAGGCATTAAAAGCGTGACAGGTAACTTCTCTCGTGGTGAAGTGATTCGTATCTGCAATCTTGAAGGGCGCGATATTGCCCACGGTGTCACTCGCTATAACAGCGACGCGCTGCGCCGTATTGCCGGACACCACTCTCAGCAGATTGACGCGATTCTCGGCTATGAATATGGCCCGGTTGCCGTCCATCGCGATGACATGATCACCCGTTAAGGAGCAGGCATATGCTGGAACAAATGGGCATTGCTGCCAAAGCAGCGTCGTATAAGCTGGCGCTACTCTCCAGCCGCGAAAAAAACCGCGTGCTGGAAAAGATTGCCGATGAACTGGAAGCACAAACCGAAAGCATCCTCAGCGCTAACGCACAAGACGTTGAGCAGGCACGGGAAAACGGTCTGAGTGAAGCAATGCTTGACCGTCTGGCGCTGACCCCGGCACGTTTGAAAGCCATCGCCGACGACGTACGTCAGGTGTGCAATCTCGCCGACCCGGTCGGGCAGGTGATTGACGGCGGTCTGCTGGATAGCGGCCTGCGTCTGGAGCGTCGTCGCGTTCCGCTGGGCGTGATTGGCGTGATTTATGAAGCGCGTCCTAACGTCACCGTTGATGTCGCCTCCCTGTGCCTGAAAACCGGCAATGCGGCGATCTTGCGCGGGGGCAAAGAGACGTACCGGACAAATGCGGCAACCGTGGCAGTGATTCAGCAGGCGCTGGAGGCCTGTGGTTTACCGGCGGCCGCCGTGCAGTCGATTGATAATCCGGACCGCGCGCTGGTCAGCGAAATGCTACGCATGGATAAATACATCGATATGCTGATCCCGCGCGGCGGTGCGGGCCTGCACAAGCTGTGTCGCGAACAGTCGACCATTCCGGTGATCACCGGCGGTATTGGCGTTTGTCATATCTATGTGGATGAAAGCGCCGATATCATCGCCGCACTCCGAATTATCGTTAACGCTAAAACCCAGCGCCCAAGCACCTGCAATACCGTGGAGACGCTGCTGGTGCACCAGAATATCGCTGGACGCTTCCTGCCAGCACTGAGCCAGCAGATGGCGCAAAGCGGCGTTACGCTGCATGCTGACAACACGGCGCTGACCCCATTGCAGGCCGGCCCGGCTAACGTGGTGGCGGTGAAGGCGCAAGAGTACGACGACGAATTTCTGTCGCTGGATCTGAACGTGAAAATTGTCGCCGATCTGGATGAGGCCATCGCCCATATTCGTGAGCATGGCACTCAGCATTCCGACGCGATTCTGACGCGCAATATGGCCAACGCCAACCGCTTCGTTAACGAGGTAGATTCGTCTGCGGTGTACGTTAACGCCTCCACCCGTTTTACCGACGGCGGCCAGTTTGGTCTCGGCGCGGAAGTGGCTGTCAGTACGCAAAAATTACACGCCCGCGGACCGATGGGGCTGGAAGCACTGACCACGTACAAGTGGATCGGCTTCGGTGACGACACGATTCGTGCGTAATTGAAACCGGGTGATGCAAAAATAGGCGTTTGATTCGCAAGGCCATTGACGCGTCGCCCGGTTAGTTTTAACCTTCTACCCCGTGTTCACAGTCGTGGGCATGTCTTTATCAGTGCCGATATAGCTCAGTTGGTAGAGCAGCGCATTCGTAATGCGAAGGTCGTAGGTTCGACTCCTATTATCGGCACCATCCTACCTATTTTAACGTCTCCTTAAGTCTACTCAAACACCCTTTAAACCCTTATAATACGTGGTTTTACGGCCCTTATTGTCTCTGCTCGTCTACTCACGTTCACGGAAATCTACGGTGAGTTGGGGGTATCAATGGGGGTATTCGCTGTTCGGTCTAAAGGAGATACCCCCAGATGAAGCTCAATGCCAGACAGGTCGAGACTGCCAAGCCCAAAGAGAAACCCTACAAGATGGCTGATGGTGGTGGCCTCTACTTATTGGTGAAAACCAACGGGTCACGCTACTGGCGTTTAAAGTATCGTATCGATGGAAAGGAAAAGTTATTGGCGCTGGGGGTATATCCCGATGTGTCCTTGGCTGATGCCAGAGCAAAACGTGATGAAGCTCGAAAGGGTATCGCTGGGGGTATCGATCCTTTGGAGGCTAAAAAAGAACAAAAAGTTGAGCGTGAAGCGCAGGTCAAAAACACCTTTCAAGAAATTGCGCTCGAATGGCACAGCATGAAAGTGAAGAAATGGTCTGCGGGATATGCCTCTGACATTCTTGAAGCCTTCAACAAAGACGTCTTCCCGTTCATTGGTCAACGCCCAATCGCAGACATTAAGCCGCTGGAATTGCTGAACGTGCTGAAAAAGATGGAAGACAGGGGAGCGACCGAGAAAGCCAAGAAAGTACGTCAACGCTGCGGCGAAGTGTTTCGCTATGCCATTGTGACAGGCAGGGCTGAGTATAATCCCGCGCCAGATCTCACCAGTGCCATGCAGGGGCATGAATCTACACATTACCCATTCCTGACCACCGAAGAGCTTCCTGCCTTCTTTAAAGCCCTTACGGGCTACTCTGGTAGTGAATTGATGGTGCTGGCAGCAAGATTGCTGATCATTACCGGCCTGAGAACAGGGGAATTGCGCGGTGCGTTATGGTCAGAAATCGATACCAAGAAAGCGCTATGGGAAATTTCTGCTGAACGCATGAAAATGCGTCGTCCCCATATCATCCCGCTCTCTACCCAAGCGTTAGCCATTATCGAACAGATCAGAGCAATGACGGGGCAATTTCCTTTACTGTTTCCGGGACGCAATGATCCAAGTAAGACCATGAGTGAAGCCAGTATCAATCAGGTGTTTAAGCGAATTGGCTATACAGGCCGGGTTACGGGTCATGGTTTCCGTCATACCATGAGCACCGTTCTTCATGAACAGGGCTATAACACCGCATGGATTGAAACCCAACTGGCGCATGTGGATAAGAATGCTATCCGTGGCACCTACAACCATGCGCAATATCTCGATGGCAGACGTGAGATGCTGCAATGGTATGCCGACTACATGGCAAGCCTTGAGAAAGGCGGCAATGTGGTGCAGGGAGCGTTTAATCGACGTGGGTAAGGATAACTGCTGATGAAAGAATGGCTATGTCTTAACGGGCATAGCCCTTTTTTTTGGCTAAAGCAGATAAGAATTAAGTCAGAATTTAAACTGATATTGATTAACTAATTGATTATTATGTAAATTATAAAATACCTTAAAACAGCAAAATAAATAGCACTTATTGCTAAATCGCTCTACACCCCGCCCAGTGACAGCTCTCCCGCCATTTCATCTGTTATTGTATGAAAAACACTCAATTCAAGTTCAATTCTGATTTTCCGAGGCTTGAACGTCATAAGCGATCTGCAGATACTACATTCATCAAAACAACAACGGAGAAATATATGACAACAAGAAGACTTATTCGCCTGCCGGAAGTGATGAATAAAACAGGATATAGCAAAGCATGGATTTATCGACTTATTAGCAGAGGCGTATTCCCAGAACCGATAAAGATTGGAATAAGAGCCAGAGCTTTTGTTGAAAGTGAAATCGATGAATGGATTGAAAATATTATTCAGTTTTCACGTAAACACGCTGATTAATGAATCAATACACTATTAATGCGATGAGGAGGTTTTATGTAAAACGTTAAACGCTGTGTTTTTTACAATATTAAAAAATAAGAAACTAAAATATTTTATGCATTAATAATGCAGGGTATTTTACACTATAAACAAAGAAAAGGAAAAATAAATGAATAAGAAAAATAATGGTTTTGATAGGATCGCTACTGAGATGTTTCTACTATCAGCTATGAAAGAGTATTACCGTATCTATTGGGATATAGTCAAAAAAGGGCCCAAAGAGGCATTTAATTTACTTACTGATAATCATCATATGGAAACAGTCTATGACCAAGTAATCGAACGAGCTAAAAAGGGGGTAGCCAAAAATAAGCGCTATCTTATCGATTTCGAAGGGGTGAGAATGGAGGTAATGACGCTGCATACCAAAGCATTAGTGTTAGCCTATATGTAAATCTATTTGGCCCCTTCTTGGGGCTGAAAAAAACTAAATATTAAATAATCATATAAAAGTGAGGGTTGATTATGTCTAAAAATAATAAAGTTAAAAACAAATCTACAAAACTGTTCCTTGATCTTGCTAAAAAATCGTTTGAGGCAAGTTGGATCAGTTTACAAAATGATCACGATGGGGATATAAGAGAGTATATTAGTGATCATGATTTTATGAGTGCAACTATCATGTGCGTGATTATGCATATTAAAGATAACTTTGAGAGTTTAACACAGAAAGAAGGAAATAATGGAAATGTTGACGAGGTTGATCTTAAGGGAATCGCTAATCTGCTGGTGAGGCATTCGTATTTATTTGTTCACAAATCTTTGTAGTTTTCTTTGAATATATATTTGCCTCGTAAGGGGCAGATAAACAACGTTTATTATAACAGGAGAAATCTGATGATTGATGAGTTCCACGTTATGTTTATGTATAAAAAAATCCAAGCTGAAGCCGCTACTACTGATATCAAAACACTGAATCAGCTTTTGAAGAAGTTCCGAAAAGTGGTAGAGGAGCGGCGTGAGGAGTATTATCAGGAGATTGGTGAAAAGAAGGTGCGTAATCTGAGGATGAAGAGGCTCCTCAAGTTGATGGCGCGAGATGGTATTTCACCACAGGAACTATGTGACTGGCAGTAGCCAGTCTACAAGAAATATACTCATTAAGTTCTATCGAAAAATTAGTAAAGTTGGTGTTTGCGAAAGTTTGGTGGCTATTAATATTTAAATTTTACATTTTGTTATTAGCGGCTATCGCCACGATCATTAATGAATAAATCCATCATTAACAGGGGCAAGCCCTGTCCAGCAAAGTGATTGTTGGCGACAATCACCAAGTGCTGCTTTGATAAATGGCTTTTGATCCAATAGGAAAAATATTTGTATATCAGCATTAGGGCGTAGCCGTGCGTCAGCACATGAGCGTTAGCTCATAGATGGTGGGGATTTTCAAAAAAAAATTTTTAGTTAAATAGAAAGGGATACTTAGCAATAAATAATTAGAAACCCCAGATGGCGATCATAAAAATCGCCCGGTTTCTTTTAATCCTCTTAAGTATTATCTCTTACTTCTTGCAAAATTAAGTTAAGACAAAAACGGCCTGCAGCCCTTGGGGAATAAGGCTTGTATTAGAAAACCACGACTGACTATACGGTCAGTATTACTGACTCTATTGTCAGCATCACTGACTGCACGGTGAGCTTTCCTGACTCTGTAGTCAGTTCTGATATCATTTTTACGCTAAAAAATGACAGTGATTTAAATCATCGTCACTGGAAAACTTGCTATTTATAAAATATTTTCGCAAAAAAACATGCAAAAAACTTGATATCTTTTTCATGTATGGTATTTACTTTAATATAAATAAAATAATAAAAGGTGATAATATGATTAAAGAAATGGAAGTTGACTTGGATTTAGGCTTAAACCCTTTTTGCTTTGAGACAGAACTAAAGATTGAGACAAGAAAGAAAAATCTGACTGTTTCAAGGGGAACGGAACTTATCGAAAGAAAAGATGCCAGTCGAAGCTATTTTGCTAATATTGTGCATACACAAGAGGTTGATAAAGAAGAGTTCATCAAACTCTATACCTCACAAATAAAATCCTACTTTGATCTCACGAAAACAGCATACAAAGTATTTTTTATCTTTTTACGTATTTATCAGGATGCGATAGGTAAAGATCATTTCTACCTGAGCTGTAAAAAGGCAATGTCCCTTGCGGAAAAGATAGATCATTTTGTCTTATCGGAATCTATTTTTTACCGGGGGATAAAGGAACTCATCGAGAAACGCATTATTGCTAAAACTAATGAGAAAAACTGGTATTTCATAAATCCTGCGATTGTTTTCAACGGTGATCGTGCTCGCTTTGTTTCAGAGATCAGAAAAAAGAAAGAGAAAATTGACATTGAACAGGTTGAAAGCATTATTGATAGCGGAGGAGACTATACTAAAAATGAAGATAAGCGTAGGTCTATTGAGTCAGTCATTGAAAATGTAAACAACAAAGAAGATATCGATGTATTAATCGCCAGATTACAAGCTAAAAAGTCGCAGGGATTCGCAAAGTGCGAAAGTATAAAAGTAAGCACCTCTTATGAAAACATAAGCTTAGTGCCACCAGAAGAACCACTAGATTGGGATAACATCTAAGGTAAGGCGAGTGACCAGAATTAACTAAAAGATAATCATCATTGTTTTTTTTGTAAAACAGAAAAGGAATCTTTACCAAGTTGTTTTAGTTTGTCTTCGCCATTAATTTTTATCAAACTGTAATAATAATCTGGTTCGATGCTTTTAATATGAGAAAGCATACCCAATAGATAAGGTATGTCTTTATGATTGATTTTATTATTTGAATATAAATGAAATAATGCTCTTATTTTTTTTCGTAAAAACCTTCCTACTCCTAGATCACCAGTATTCGAAATAACAACACCTGTTATGCGACGAGACCTTCCTTTACCTATGAACTTTGTTTTACTTGTGTTGATTATTAGCTCTGGTTTTTTTTGAATAGACACTAAATTAATAACAAAATTCTTTACATCATTAAGTTTATCAAAACTGTCAGATGAAAAAGATAAATCATCTGCATATCGCGTATAAATAACATCATTGTCCTTACAGTGGTTGAACAATTTTTCATCAAAATCATACATGACAATATTTGATATCATGGGTGATGAAGGAGCACCAATGCATAATCGTAGTTTTTTTTCTCCTTTTTTTCTTCGGAAAAGATAATGACTAATAACTTCATATTCAAACTGGTTAAGTTTTATATCGTTTTTTGAGATAAAATAATTAAGGTCTTGTGGTTTAATAGAATAAAAGAAATTCTCAAAATCCATCTTAAGGATGTATTCGTTTTTTTTATGCGGTTCCGCATTGTCAAAAATTGATTTTTCTTCGATATAAGCAGTGGCGCATTCATGCACTGGTAATAATGAAAGTAAGGAATCTACTATTGCACGTTGAACATTTTTAACATCAGGAGATGGTTGTGCTATTTCCCTTAAGCCTTTACCATTTTTTTTCTTTATAAAGAAGACTTTGTATTTTTTTGGCGCTTTAATATAGCCAGAAATTATGGTCTTAGGGGTGCAATTTAATGTTTTAGACAACTCATCTATGTAACTCATTCCTTCCTCCTGTTATCTATTCAAAGCATCGTTTCTAGAAATATCACCTTCTCTATAGAAGAGAATAACTTTGGTTTTAGCATCATCAGCATCTACAAAGGATGATACCTGTTTTTTATTATTGTTGTATCTATATTTTACAAAACCATAGTTGTTATGAGATGCGACATAGAATACATCTCCAGAATTGACCTTTATTATTAATTCTAGATTCTCGAGAATATAAAGGTATTCTTTTATCTTTTTAACACTAAGGTCAATGGAAAAACCAATGGATAAATATATTTTAATCTCACCAACCTTCAATGCTGAAAAAATATAAATAAGATCAGCGATTACTAGGCAGATATGACCTTTTCGGTCTTTTTCAAATTTTACTGTTGATTGTGTCTTTTGTTCAATTTCTTGTTTTAATTTATCTAATATAATATCAGCTTTGTTATAAATTACTTGATTAGTGTCAGAAAAGCGAAGGTTGACCTTTTTTCTATCTCCTGATGGTATATATTCCACGTTCCATTCGTATCTTAAAATAACTTGCTTATTATCTTCAAGATACTTAATCACACCTAGATTTATGAAGGATTTTTCAATTATTGTATTTGTGTTTAAAATAGTGATTAATTTTTTTGATATTGATTCAATGATGCTAAATGCGCCAAGTTCTGCATACGCACCTAATCCTTCGACTATTAAAATTACAGCACTTGCTAAATCAGCTAGAACAATTTCAAGATCAATTAAGTTATCTATTTTTGAATGCTCAAGCCAATCTTGAAACTCTTCTGCTTCACGTATACGAGAACTTAGCTTGCTATCAGTGTGCTCAAGGCGGCGTAATAAAGCATCCCGCATCGAGCCGGGATTATCGACATCAACTGAGTTACGTACACCGCCACAAATGAACACAAAATTAGGTAGGTTTTCTAACCTTAGTTCTTCTGCATCGATGCAGAGTATGAAATCGTCTCTGATATCGTCCATTGAGCAGCCGCTTATGTTATAAAAAACCCCGGTTTACCGGGGTTCTGCTCTTTACCTAGAAGGGCACGGCCTGAGTAAAAATCGAAGATTTTTGGGAAGGCCGTGGCATAAATGACCACAATAAACAAGTTCCGGTGATACACCAGATGAAGCAGATACGCCTCTATCGCGTAAAGAGTGTTTTATACACTAACTTAATGATTTGCATCAATCAAGCTGCTTGTCTCAAGATTATGGAAGGCATTGATAATGGCGAAAAAATTGTTGAGCGCATAGTTAGCTTTGAATAATCATATCGTTTAACTTAAATGCTAGTAATATCAATCAAGTAACCCACGCGAAACCTTACTCGCCGTTTGGCTGAAATTATATCGGTCAACAACATTTCCCTTGAACCAGATCTCAAGGGAGTTCATGTGAACCGTGTTGCTGTTCTTAAGCAGGGCCAGACCGGGAATGTAGTTTGATATCTGACTCTCACCTGACATGCTGGAGTAGGACCACATTTCCTGACCATCATTGGTCGCGCGCGTTTGTGGTTGCCCGAATGCGTTAATAACATCTTGCTGGGTCGTTTTCCCTTTGACGATTTTGGTTTTTACGGTTTGTTGGGATTCGTCTTTAAGGGATTTGTTGCCATAGGTGGTGCAAGCGGTAAGAGGCAGGATCACCAACGCAGCGATAAACAGTTTTTTCATGTTAACTCCATATAAACAGTAAACGAAAAAATAAGCGTAAAGGAGCCGGAGCCAGCGTTGTGCCGCATCTGGCTATTAAGACTCATGTAAATCAATAGTGAAGAAAGCCGCTTATCAGAAGCCTATTAGTTTTTCTATCTAATCAGCTAACGGCATCCCTCATGATTGTTTTCCCTGATATTGGATTAATAAAGGCCAAGAAAGGTCCATAGTGCAGTGCTGGCTGTTGGTCATTGGGTTTGACGTTCTATACCCATGAACCAACCCACAAACGGTCCAGTGATCCTTCTGTTCACTTTATCCAGTAAAGATTCATCTAGCAAGAAAATGATCGGTATTGCAGATCGATAAATTGATATTGATAGTTTTAATCGATTAAATATTCCTTATCGATCGGTGTTTTAATTGTTTTAATCGATCGATATGTATTTAATGATAGATTTTAACTATCATTATTTTGATTTTGATCGTTACAAACGATATGACGGCCCACAAAAATAATTTAATCCTATCAATTGGTTAATCAGGTGGTTTTGTTGCGTTATGCCAGTAAGAACAAGCCTTAACGACTACAGATGCGCTGCAGACAACCTCTACATAACAGCATTTTTGATTATTAGGATGGATAGGAAGATGAAGAAGATTTTACTTGTTGCTGGCACAGCTCTTGTTCTGGCGGGATGTGGGGAGAAAGGCGACTTTGAGAAGGCGATTAACGCGAAAATTTCAAAATCAAAGGTGTGCTACTCACTTCAAAACAATGACTTTGCTTTCAACAAAGGTTTTCCAGTAAAGGTTAATCATGGCTATCGTTCTGCTGGATACAATGCCAGCGATGAAATCCTGAAAGGTCTTGTTGAGCAGGGGCTGCTCACTGTTTCACAACAGTCTAACGGCTTTAGTAGCGTTGATGTTCTGGAAGTCACCGACAAAGGACAAGAGGTTGATTTTTGGAACCGTGAGGAAGGTGCCTGCGTGGGTCATCGTATTGTTGCTGAGATCACAAGCTGGACTGAACCGAGTGATGGTGCTGGCGCTAAAATTACGCAAGTGACCTATAGATGGAAACTCGACGGCGTTCCGGGCTGGGTTGATAAAAATGCGTTCTCTGGTGTGAAAGGGATGGCTGAACCAGAAGAAGCCAAAATTGTTCTGGTCAAGACCAATAACGGCTGGGTCGCTCGGTAATTACAGGAAAAAACGCTATGAACTCTATCTATGGGGTGCTTATCATTGGTCTGCTGATGAATATACCATCATTGGCACCTGTGCTGTTTCTCGGGAATAGACAAAAACAGGTGAAGGTTTCGATGGCGGTCAGACTTTACCTGCTTAACACTTTCTTGGTGCTGTCGCTGATGACGTTATCGCAAAATACTACGCAAAAATACGGGCTGTTCCCTGTATGGCTTGTGTTTGCCACCGTTGGACTATTTGTAGTCATGCTGGTGCCAACGGTAAAATTTCTGCGTAAGCATTTAACCGTAGGTAAAAGCCGTGCGGTTATCCTTTCATCATTCTTGATTGTCTACGCGATCAGATTTCACGGCGTGTTTTCAGTTGGGAATGATAGTGAATATACGCTTAACGGATTCAATGTGGTGTGGACATTTTTCTTCTTGTTTGCTTGCCTGCTGGCTTATCTAGGTTGTGCTGGAAGTAAAACATACTCCGGTTCTTCTGCGTCGTCATCTGCACCACAATCCGATTATTTTAAACCTACTAAAGAATATGAAACACAATCTCAAATTGATTACGATATTGCTGTGAAGGGGCGGAGTGTGCTGTCTGATCCTAATCTGAGTATTGTTGAGCAACAGCGCTATAGAGATAGTATTGAAAAAAGATATACCGATAATTGATCATTCAATTCTGGTTTTTTTCGGTTTTTATGTATTCATTGCGGTGTGCTTTCATTGTCCCGTTAAAAACACACCGCAAGTGATTCAATCGTTCATAAATCCGCGCTTATGTGGTTCGAAAAAAATATTTTACTTACGAACTCATCATTTATTAAATATTCTCTTTTTCTTAACCTTTTGATAAAAGGATTTAATTGATTTTTATCTTTCAAAATAATGTATCGTATGTCATCGATTCCAAATCCGAGATGAATGTGTTCTACTTTGTCATTGTATTCTTGCTTAGATATTGAATCTCTTATGTTTTTCAAAAGAGCTATTGGGATAATTCCTTTTTCATTTATTGAAGGGACGTAGCGCCATTCCATTTCATCTGCAAAACAATACTCAACGGTCTTTTTGTTATTTCTTCTTAATGGGCCGGTATGGTTTTTCATATAACGTAATATATTTACAAGCGAGATGTAGTTCTTCATTTTAGTGAAGGTTTCAACAGTTTGTTCATTTTTATCAATTCCTTTTATTATGATTCTTAATTGTTCATCCAATAATTCGAAAGTATCGGAGTTTTTGCTCATATATAGGACTGGATTTAGATTGTTTTTCGCTGCCCACTCCTGCGTTAGACCGATACCATAGCAACCATATTTTTTAGTATGTTCTGATAGCAGAGAGAGTCTTATATTACAGAATGACACCATTGGTATTCCAAAGTATCGAATTAATCCCTTTCTGCCGTATATGCGTTCTCTCGCATAAGATGGTTTGAAGAAGCCATCAATAAGTATTGACTCTAATGCATGTATTTTTTTTGTAAAGTGAAGGAATGTTTTTGGATATAGACTTTTTCCCATTGTCATGCTTTCCTGATTGTTAATTATTGTCGATGTATAAACATTGTGATATGGATTATTAATCCGTGTATTTTATAAAAATATACGTGTGTTTATGATAAAAAGTCAATGTAATCCAAAATCATGTTCGAAAAATAATTTGAATCAGCCTCTATCAAATCGAGATGGTTTTAGCTTTGGTAAGGCATTTTTATTGTCCGTACGAAGAGTTGGTGTGTGGTTAAAATCTGCGTCCGGTACTTCGTCTTTGGTTGCGCGACTTGGAAAACGCCTGATCTCATCTGGTGTTGGACTATAAGTGTCACTGTTAAATCTAGCACGTCTCTCATGCTCAGCGCGTGGTACATAGATGCCTTGTACCTCATCAAACACATATTTTTCAGCAATGCGCTTATCATGATCAGCTTCAACAGAAACCGGGGCTGGTTTCCTCTTGGCCCAGACGAATTTCTCCCTTATATATTCAACCACCAGTAGGGTGAAACGCTTGAACAAACCATCTTGACGAGGTTTAACCTGCTTTCTCTTACTTTTAACAGGAGCGCGTTTAACCGCTCTGGCAGTTGTAGAGGATGGGGTTTTCAGTGTAGTGCGTGTATGAGGTGTAGGGGCAACCAGAACAGGCTGTTGCTCTTCGGATGATGACGACTGCGAACCTGTTTCAGGCAATACGATTTCAACAGGCTCAGGCATTTCTGATACGGTGAAGCTTCTAAGGTCAACAACGATCTGCAGATCTAAATCTTTGAAGGTGTTGTATGTGGCCTGAGCTTCTTGTTTCATCTCATCACGAACAGCCTGTTCAGCAGCACGCTTTTCCTGAACACTCTTACTGTTCCACTTGGCACGATGAACACGCTGCATTGGTGGACGGCTGGTTAACGTAGCTTTGGCAAGCCATAGCGCTTTTTCTTCAACATCCAAGGTAATAGTGGCGTTTTCGAGTGCTTCGGCGTGTTGAGCATCAATAGAGCGATGATCAATACGTTCATTACTGCCAGCAGCGGCTAGATAGCGATTGGCAATCACAGACCATGATTCACGCCAAAGGATTACGTTTTTCTTGTCATTCCAGCTTCTTTCTTTTTTGCCGAAGCCATCAGCGGTGATCGGTTTTAATGTCAACATCACATGCACATGGGGATTTTCACCATTGAGATCATGAAAAGCAATATCAGCAATCATTCCCTTATCAACGAAATTTTTTTGGCAGTATTCAACAACCAGTTTTATCTTGTCTTGATTGCTCAGTTCACAGGGAATAGCTACATCAAAATAACGGGCTGTTTGACCGTCTTTCTGACGTTCAACTCTCTCAACTTCATTCCATAGTGCTGTTGAGCTTTCGATAATATGAGCAGGTGCTGAAACAGGGGCTAATATCTGATGATGGAATAAATCAGCACGATGGCTGAAATCATAGGTATTGCCAGTGCGATCATCTGTTATTCTGCAACGCGCATGATAAGCAGCCTTCCTACAGGAAGACATGCCCCCAGAACGTTTCACAATTTTAAACTCAAGATGAAAAATCGCCATAAAATACATACCTCAATATAACCATGCTGCTGTTAGTTTTTCGTCAGAAAAACTTTTGTGTTGACCTTGGTTTTTCTTTTAGCCTGCGGCAGGCAACCCCCGGTAGGGCCCACACGCTCACGAAGTGAGTGTATAAGTGGGCATTGTTTTTTCTAACAATGTAAAACCCTTACTTAATTAATACGAAATATATGAATGCCTGTAAAACAAAACGCCGAGTTAAGCGGCGCAATCTAGATGAAAGGGCGAAGTATTCCGCTATATTAAACAGAGGGGTTTTGGATGTTCTCCGAAGGACAATAAGATTATTAGTTTATCCCGCCGTAAGACGTGAAAGCACTAAAAAAATAGTTTTATAGCCGGGCGTTTTCCCTGTTGCACAATTCACAGGTTAAAGTGTGAAATCATAAATGAAAATTAGCAGGTGGAAATAAAAGCACTAATGAACAAAAAGAAGTAACGCGGAGAGAACGCAGTTTTAAGTATAGGATGATTTTGCATACTGTATTTTTAAATTTAATTTTTCGATTCATTTTATTACCGTTAGCTTTTTTGTGTTTGACCTGTTTTAAGTAATGTGGTTTTTTAACGACCACGAAACACTGTTATTTTAAAAAAAACAAGAAAATACATTACACATGCATTTAAATAAGGAAAGCGATGGATAATATGAAAGTTGATTTAATCATAGGTAGAAAAAATTTTGGATACTGATGACAATATTTCACAACTTGCTATAGCTATGAGTAATAATGAAAGTGAAGATTATGAGGTCATGTCAGATCTCTTTTGCCACATTCAACTAACTGAAGCACTGCCACTTTTCGTTAACTGACTGACAAGACAAAATAGTGTGATGGTGTTCAAAAAAATGTTCCTTGCCATGCTGGACATCAAACGGTTCTGATCCAGTGTTAATACTTATATTTCCACGATTTCAGCGGGGAGCAGGCACATAGCCACGGGTTTGTTCGACATCACCCCGCTAGGTGTTCGTGAGCGTAAGGCGTTCTCATTTGCTTTCATGGTGGTATATTGTGGTTATTGACATCACACAATCTATAATTCCCTCGATTGAGTGAATTATCAATGATAATTATATCCAAATGAAAAGATTTGGCATCCGTTTGAAGGAAGAACGTATTCGACTTGGCCTTGATCAAGACGGTTTTGGGCAGCTTGGGGGCGTGAAGAAAAATGCACAAAGTAACTATGAGAATGGGGTGCGCAAGCCGGACAGCGACTATCTCGCTGGGATAGCGGCAGCGGGAGCTGACGTTTTGTATGTTTTGACCGGTAACCGCACCCCTGTAGCTAAGTTATCCAGCGAAGAGAGTGCGTTGGTTGAAAAATATCGGGCCTCCACGCCTGAGCATAGGTCTATCCTTGATACGGTTAGCGCTGCGCTTGCGCAACTGGGGGTAGGGAAGAAAGCTGACAGGGCTTAATATGTATTAGTTTAATTTTGGAAGAGATATTTATTATGAATGCGTTGGGCTATTTATCGTTGATGAGAGAAAAGGGCGTATCTTTCAGGGTTGTTCAACATGGCTTGAAATTCAGCAATCTTTCATCAGCAAGAGGATGGGAGCCATTATTAGAACATTACTCCGAAATTAGCAGTGAAGATATTAACAATTCGGTAAAAGAATTATATTTATCTCAGCTTTTTTTTGGACAAAGGACGGTATATTTTAGTCAGATATCTGAAGATGAGCATGATGACCTTTCTGTTAATATCATTAATGTATGTAGTGTAATAAAAGAGATATTTCATTTATCAACTCATACGAATCTATCTCTTTATAGGAATAGTTATCCACTGCCAATTGGTTACGATGAGTTGCAGTCAGTTCCTCTGACTAATCCTTGCCCAGTTTACCTTGATGAAACTGATGATATGTTACGAATCATATTTACATATCCGAGAGCATATAAAGAAAGAGTAATAATTGATATTTCTGAAATTGATTTGTCGAGTGATGAAGGAAGCCAGTTTAGTGGTTTTGAAGAAATCATAGGAATTAAATCTGGCAGAGCGCAATCTTTCGATTGTGTTCAATTAGATAAAAACACTGGAATAATACAATTTCAGATAGACCATAGTCGTAATATTTTAAAAGATGAAATGGATAGTGCTGCTCGTCGTTATCGTCATATGCTGATGGATGGATATCGAGATATGAATAGTGTTTCTATCCCAATGGAAAGTATAAATATTCACTCTAAAATTGATGAGTTGTATGATAGCGGCGATGGTAGAATTCATAATCTTGAACATGCCACAGCAACAGGTTCTGTCAAAACCGAAAAGATGAGAAAACGCGAAGATGACCTCAGAGATGAGCAATTCCATCAGGCTGGGTTAGATGCTATTGATGGTGATACTAATAATTTTTGTATTACTAAACAATGGGATGGGGAGTGTGGTAGTTGTCTGAAACTTACAATCGACGGTGGTGTTTCACTGGCTGCTCGCTCGAATCCTAAAGTCGATTGTGCTACACTGGAAGGGTGTATTACTGAGGATGATTTCAATTTATTGATTTCAAAGGTCTTGTAATAATGTTAACTAGGGCGCAGATCGTTGAGATGATAGATACAGACTTCAGGTCAGATCCTGAAGTTTGTCGCGCCTGCCATTCTGTGATTGAGTATATATGTACGTCATCAAAAGATAATCTCAAACATATTGCTTTTTTCAATTTCAAAAAGGTAATTGATACTCATGATGATAGCTTGGTTATAAATGTTGCTCGCTATTTTTCTGGTGATTCATTACCCATTATTAATATTTGTTTCGAGTTTATAGAAGATGATTTCATAGAACAGGTTAGCATTGACGATTTCCGACAAACTCAATTAGATAATAAGTATTATCATCCAGAAACTGGTGAATTAGTTAAAGATTTTGAATCAAAAATATTTATGTACTTCTCACTTTCAAAATTAGGGTGGGAAGTGGAATGCAATTAGATGAAAATATTACAATTGCTCAGTTAAAAGCTATCGCTCTTGTTGATAGGAATACACAACATTTCTTGGGGCAATTATTGTGCTCTTCTTATGATGAGTTTTTATGTCTTTTTTATAAAGATATGACCGAATGCATAGAATTCATGGAAGAGGATCCGAGAGTTAGACAGAATGATGGAGAAGACCGTTTAACAACAGATGTCATTCACCATTTCAGAGCTAAGGGCTATCATGCTAGCCATGATGAAATGGTCGGTGGACACTCTGATGTTGTGATCAGATATAGGGATTATATGTGGTTAGGAGAAGCTAAAATTCATTCTGGTTATGACTATTTAATGCAAGGGTTTAATCAGTTATGTACTCGCTATTCATCAGGTACTAATAATAACTGTAATGGTGGAATGTTAATTTATATTAGGAACAATAATGCTGCTGCCGTTATTTCTGAATGGAGCAATCGCCTCAATGGTGCCGGACTTAATGGTTATTCATCTTCTGAGTGTGAGAATAGACAGGGATTAAGTTTCTACTCGCAGCATACACATGCACGTTCAGGATTGCCTTATAAAGTTAGACACATGGGGATTGTCTTGGGGTTCGACCCACAGGATAAAAAGTAATAGTTACTCTAGCCTCAGTTTATATTCAATAGCCGCAGCATACCCACTAGCATCACATGCTGTGTAATCACCCATATGGGGCGCAGTCGATCTCCTTATTGAACTACTTCATCTACACCGGAAAAAGCTAGAGTCGCCCTCTCGCTAATATCTTGCTACCAAAGTATTCTCTATGACTAATAGTTAATTCAACCATATATCATATCTATACTTATATTTTAATATTGAATAATTATCCTATTCAGGCACACAGCAGTAATGTTTAAATTGAAAAAACATAAACTAATGAAATATCGACTGCTAATTTTACAACTTAAAAAATAAAATGGATGATAACAGGAGTGAAATAAAAGAAGAACTATATGAAACGCGATGAGTCGGATGAAACAGCATTAATTTTAACGACAATAAATTCTATGATATTTGGAAAACATTTAAGATTGATTGGTTTGAATTTTATTAACTAAAAATGCCTTGTGATATTGATAATTATCCAAAATGTGGTAAAGGATAATGAACAACACATGCAAGGAGGTTCAATGTATAAAAACAATGATGAAGCCATTGATTGGGAAGCAAAAAGACTTCTTGATGATGGGATCTATACCGATACAGAACAAGCTTATTTAGAAGCAGAAAAGATAGTAATAAATATTAGGGAACAAGCAAAGCAGCGCCAGATTAAACAACAGTTTAAGATGAAAATTAAATCAATCAAGAAACAAATTGGAAATGGCTGTGATTATGCTGACATCCCTTATTCCAACAAGAAAAAACATTGGGGAGATAAACAATGACAACAAAAACGATCAAACAGCAAATTGCTTCAGCGCAGGAACGCCTATACTTCTTGGAAGCTAAAAAGAAACAACAAACGAAAAAAGAAAATACCCGTCAGAAAATTATTTTCGGTGCAGAGGTTGCCAAAGTCTTAGGATGTGATATTGGTTATGTAGATAAGGATCTGGTCTTTGGAATTCTGCTTGATATCCCGAATCTTCATGAAAGTGATGTTGATGCCTACAGAGCACAAGGCCAAGCCTATATCGAAAGCGTTTTAAATAAATCCAAGTCCTAATCATGTTTTTCACGTCAGAACGGTGAACCGGCCTAAAACTCGTTTTTAGGTCGGTGAGCTGTTGAGTAAGCCCCAGAGGGCGCGGTAGCCAATTTGTTATTTATCCATGAATAACGATTTAGAATGTGCTTTATATAAACAGAACCATTTATTAGATGCAATAATAAGTCTTTTTGTTATTGACCACTTTTTTATTTTTGCTAATTAATAATTACGTGAAGGAAAATATGATGATGACCGCACCTATCCCTTGGTAAAAGAAGAGCAGGTGGCCCACATTCATCTTGCCGATGCAGATGCCCCTTTCCCTAAGTTCTTACGTCAGTTCAAACGAACCAGCGATCAGGCCCATTTGGTATACTGCCAAAGTGCGATGGATCCCGATGCCTACTTGCTGATTATCATTCTGAAACCCGAAGCGCATAAAACGGCACGCAACAATAACCATATGCATAAGATCGGGATGATAGCCGAAGCGTTCAGGATGAAGCATTAAGTTGGTTAAAAAATACCCGTCTAAGCAGGACACAAAATTCATTGGGGGTATCTTTGGGGGTATCACCAAAGATGAAACAGGTAATTTACACTACTAATCAATGAAATAGCGAATAGGTATTGTTCCTATTATCGCACCATTTCAAACTCTTCCCAGGTCTATTGAAATCAACTTAAAGTCCGTGTTTTTCCGCTTCTGACATGTTTCTAAAACTCCAGCGTTAATCGGCCTCAGCCGACATCACGTTCCTGTTGGTGGCATTAATGGGGGCATTCTGTGTTCGGTTCAGAAAGATGCCCCCAATGAAGATAAACGCACGCCTTTGCCGCTATTTCTCGTTCCTCTCTGGCCTATGACTCAGGGTGCCCGTCGATCGCGGCTTTCAGGTCGCGATATTCTTCGCATTGAGTGCCGCAGAGGGTTTTAATGGTGGCCAGTTCCGCTTTTGCCAGATCGGGGCGACCCTTAACCATCCATGCCTCACCGAGGTATTCGCGTACTTTGGCATAATGCGGATCAAGGGCAATCGAGCGTTGATAATAGCCAATCCCTTCATCCGTACGACCCAGTTTGCGGGTGGCATAACCCCGATAGTTCCAGGCCTCACGCGTATTGGGTTGCTGTAAGGTATCGAGTAAATTGATAGCGTCCTGATAGTGACCGGTTTTCGCCAGGTGATACGCATACTGTGTTTTATCCTGATCGTCGATCATACTGCTTTTTTCTGGTAAACAGTTTTTGGTTTTGTTGTCGTAAACCTGGCCCTTCGGGCAGGTTGGCGTCGTGGTATCGTCATTTCCCATGGCGTTTACCGAAGCTGAATAGAGCAGCCCGCTTGAGACCAGACAAATCAGCGGCAGATATTTTGTAGCGAATTGCATTTTCATGATCCCGTCCTGTGCGTGTGTGAAGGGAGATTCCGGCATGCCGGAACAGTACAGGGCATGCTTTTATTGATTATTGATGTCAAAAAATGACCTGCCGTTTATTTTTGTAGTACGTTCACGAACGTTGCCCATCACCGTGTTCCAGAAATAAAAAAACGCACAGGGGGATCGCCCTGTGCGTCGGGTTTACAGCCCAAGAACTTAAACCCCAAGGCGATCGCGTAAGCTGTAATACGCTGCGCTTTAATGAGGTTGCTGCTGTGTGGCGCAGTGAATACCACCGCCGCCTGCTGCGATACCGTCGATATTCAGTTGAATAATTTCACGCTCAGCAAACAGCTCCTGCAAAATAGCGCGGGTATTGCGGTCGGTTCGTTTATCACCAAACTCTGGCGCAATAACGGCGCCATTGCAGAGGTAAAAATTGATATAGCCGGCGGCAAAGTCGTCGTTTGCATAGGTTTGGCGGATTGTGGTGGGGCCTTCCAGCGCTACGACGTTCAGGCGACGTCCTTTGGCGTCCGTCGCGGCACGTAATATCGCCAGATGACGGCGGGTTACGGCGTAATCGAACGATGACGCATCCAGCTCGAGACCCGCGACGACCGTACCCGGATGCGTAAACCGGGCATAAAAGTCTGTATGCCCATCGGTAATATCTTTCCCGGCGATACCCGGTAACCAGATGATTTTTTCCAGCCCCAGCAGGCGCTTTAGTTCGGCCTCACACACTGTTTTGCTTACGCCGGGGTTGCGGTTTGGGTTAATAACGCAGCTTTCGGTAATAATCGCTGTGCCTTCGCCGTCTACTTCAATACCGCCACCTTCCAGGATCAGCGACGAGCGGATAAATTCTGCCTTAGCATAATCGGTGACAAATTCTGCGACGTCGGCGTCGCGCTCATGTTCCTGTTTATCGCCCCAACCGTTGAAATTAAACCCGACACCGCCGAGTGTGCCGGCAGTGTTTTTCACAAACACCGGCCCCGTATCGCGGATCCACAGATCGTCAATTGACTGCACCAACACATTGACCGATGGCCCACACAGCTTCGCCGCGAGGTCGCTGTCTTCTTCGCGAACCAGCATATTTACCGGTTCAAATGTGGCGATGGTTTTGGCGATCAGGGCCAGGTTTCCCTGGACTACCGGCAGCAGGTGAGGCTCCCAGATCTCTGCACTGGCGCCAAATGCCATCCATGTTGCCGCATGGGGTGCACCTTCATCTGGCATTAGCCAGCGGTGGGTTTCTGCTGCGCTGGCCAATTTACTGAAGCCGATACCCGTTATGCTGGTGAGTAACATACTCGTTGACGTCACCAGACTCTGTCTGACGAACGAACGTCTTGTGATCATGGGAAAACCTTTTTTGTCTATTCGCCGATTTACGCTGAACAGAATAATAATAGATGATAAATAAATGATTATATGTCGTGAAAGTTCAGGCGAAATATAACACAGGGGTTCTTACATGCAATTCATTCACTCTTAATTAATGGGCGTAACAGGCTGGTATTAAAATTTCTCAATTATATATTTATAGATAATTTATATTTATTAGTAGAACTTTCCTTTGCGCTTAAGATGATTGCGACCTTCTGACGTGCCCCTGTGCAGACTGTGATCCGGCCGATTATTCTACGGTATTTATTAATGACGTATAGCGCGTGAACTATAGTAAAAAGGGCCGTTATTTCTGCACTTAATCGCTATGGGCGGGGACATTGATGAAAAAAATACTGATGCTGGTCGGAGATTATGTCGAAGATTATGAAACGATGGTGCCTTTTCAGGCGCTGAAAATGTTAGGTCACCGCGTGGACGCCGTCTGCCCGGATAAACGTGAAGGGGACTATGTTCAGACCGCCATTCATGATTTTGACGGGGCGCAGACCTACAGCGAAAAACCAGGACATCGTTTTACCCTGAATGCGAATTTTGCTGACGCGCGGGCGGCCGATTATGACGCGCTGCTGATCCCCGGTGGACGCGCCCCGGAGTATCTCCGGCTGAACCCGGATGTTATTCAACTGGTTCAGGACTTTAACTCGGCGGGCAAACCGATCGCCGCCGTCTGTCATGGTCCACAGCTGTTAGCCGCAGCCGGCGTGTTAGAAAACCGCACCTGTAGCGCCTATCCAGCCTGCGCGCCTGAAATTCGCCTGAGTGGCGGGCATTACGCGGATATCGGCATTGACCAGGCTCACGTTGACGGCAATCTGGTCACCGCACCGGCATGGCCAGCACATCCTGAATGGCTGGCCAAATTTGTTGATGTATTAATGAAGTAACTGACCGGTAAATCTGCACGTCGGTATAACCGCTTCGGCTATACCGACGGTAGGGCGGTCAACCTTAGCGGTATCTCTCAGCCTTATCTTTAAGATTATTATTGATAATAATTCTCATTATTATTGTTGCATTCTGTAGGTAATGGTAATGTTGCCACCAACCCGAAATAGCGAACCCCATTCCCTGTGCAGAAAACTGTATGAACAACACCACCGGCCAAAATACAGCCGCACGGCTGGCACGAACCTTCTCCGTCAGTGAGTTTATGGATTTTGGTGAGCGTTACGGCATTGATTACCGCTTTCCGCAGCTTTCGCAACAGCTGGATTTCCCCCATACCAGCCCCGTGCTACAGGGCAAAGTCGAAGAGATGACGCTGCCCTGCGGGATGTGTGTTACCCACTCCGATGTGCAGGTGCTGCAACCCTACGAAACTACCTCCCGCCACAGCACTCCCCTGTATATGCTGGTAGTGCTGGAAGGTTGTGTGACATTGACTCTCAATGGGCAGCAGCATGTGGTGCGTTCCGGCATGGCGTTTAGTTCTCGCCTCAGCGAACATCAGACCATGAGCGCCCGTCACCCTGCGGACTGCAAGCTGCGAACGTTATCGTTGGGACTGTATCCGGACGGCGCGTGGCGCACGGGGTTGCTGGAGTCGTTAATGGTTGAATGGGAAAGATGCCAGACGCCAACGCTTATCTGGCAAGTGCCGGGCTTTTTGCTCAGTGGATTACAGTACGCCCAGCAGAGCACGCTCAGTAATGTATCCCGCCAGCTGATGCTGGAAGGGCTTATTTTGCAACTGTTCGGCCACGGTCTCAGCGTCTGTCAGGTGGAGAGCAGCAGACGCCAGGCTGCCAGCGGCGAACAGCAACGCCTCGAGATTGTGCGTCGTTTGCTGGAACAGACGCCGGAAAATGACTACACCCTCAGCGAACTGGCCCAGCGTGCGGCGATGAGCCCCAGCAGCCTGCGCAGCAAGTTTCGTGCGGCGTATGGTTGCTCCGTATTTGACTACCTGCGCGACTGCCGTCTGGAACGGGCGCGGGGGTATTTATTAGAAGGGTACAGCGTACAGCAGGCGGCATGGATGTCGGGCTACCAGCACGCCACCAACTTTTCGACCGCCTTTCGTCGCCGCTACGGTTTCTCGCCTGGCGATATCCTCAAACCTTGCTAATCCATTTCTCCGTTTTATGCGCGCGTCTGAATCGCATTTTGGCGCTGCGCATACGTAACCTGGCATCCGGCATAGCTATCTCTGGCATAAAAAGCGCAATAATTCTCATTTACAATTAGAAATGCCTTGGGAGATGTTCATGTTCGCGAAGACTCGGTTGGCGCTGCTGGTGGGATGGGTGACCGGCAGCGTGGCTTTTCCTCTGCTGGCGCAGGAAACAACAAAAAACGATACGGTAGTGGTCACCTCGCAAATGCAGAGCGGCGCCACCAAGCTTGCCACGCCGGATATTGAAACCCCGCAGTCGGTGTCCATCATTACTCGTGAACAGTTTGAAGAGCAGGGTGCCACCAGCGTGCGCCAGGCCGTCAGCTACACGCCAGGGGTGTACAGCAATCAGATTGGTGCCTCTAACCGCTTTGACTATATTGTGCTGCGCGGTTTCTCCGACGGTAGCCTCGATAACGTCTATCTCGATGGCCTGAAGATGATGGGTGATACCAACTCGCACAGCTCACTGGTTGTCGATCCGTGGTTCCTCGACAATATTGAAGTGGTGCGCGGTCCGGCTTCGGTGCTGTATGGCCGTTCTTCACCGGGTGGCATTGTGGCGCTGACCTCACGTAAACCGTCGTTTGATGCGGGTGGTGAAGTGAAGCTGTTTGCCGGCAATAACAACCAGCGTGGCGCCGCCTTTGACGTCACCGGCGCACTGGATGATAACGATCGCGTGGCGGCGCGTCTGAGTGGGATGACACGCTATGCGGACTCGCAGTTTGGTCCGTTGAAGGAAGAACGCTACGCGCTGATGCCCAGCCTGACCTGGCGTATCACCGACCAGACGCGTCTCGACCTGATGGCCTACCTGCACCGCGATCCGGAAGGTGGCAGCCACTCGGGTCTGCCATATGATGGCACCGTGGTGCCGCACGACGGGCAAAAGATTTCCAATACCTTCTTTGAAGGTGAGGATGACTACGACAAATACGATCGTCGCGAGAACATGGTGGGCTACAACATCGAGCACATGTTCGACAACGGTTGGTCGGTACGACAAAAGCTGCGCTATCTGCATACCGATGTTGAACTTAATCAGGTGTATGCGGCGGGCTGGCTGAATGACACTGAACTCAACCGCGGCTATTCCGGCTCCGATGAGAATATGTCGGCCATTACGCTGGATAACCAACTCGACGGCAGCGTGGATACCTGGCAGGTGAACCACCGCCTGCTGGTGGGCATTGACTATCAGAGTCGCAGCAACAACACCACCGGCTATTACGGCGCGTTCCCGCCGATTGACGCCTTTAACCCGGTGTACGGTGCGAAGCCGGATTACATCAACATGTACGCGCGTGAAAAACACAAGCTGCGCCAGACGGGCTACTATTTGCAGGATCAGATGTCATGGGATCGCTGGCGCATTACGCTCGGTGGCCGTTACGATCAGGTCAGCGTGTCGAACATTGATAAGATAAACGATACCCGCAGCGATCTGGATAAAAACAACTTCAGCACTCGTGCCGCGCTGCTCTATCTGTTCGATAACGGTTTTGCGCCGTACATCAGTTACTCCACCGCGTTCACACCGACCAGCTTTGCCGACGAAAACGGCAACCTGTTGGAGCCAATGAAAGGCAAGCAGTGGGAAGCCGGGTTGAAGTATGAACCGGAGGGACTGAACAGCCAGTTTAGCGCATCGGTATTCCGTATCAATCAGACCAATATCGCCACCAAAGAAGAACCGACCGACCCGTACCGCTCAATTGGCGAAATTGAATCGGAAGGGGTCGAGCTGGAGGCGATCAGCCAACTGACGGAGAGCTTCCGCCTGCAGGCGGCATACACCTATACCGACATTCGCTACAAGAAGAGCAGTCCGGAGGAGCAGGGTAAGCGTGCGGTGTACGCCCCGCGTAATCAGGCCAGCACCTGGTTGAGCTACGATGTGAAAAGTGGTCCGCTGGACGGCCTGACGCTGGGATCTGGCGTGCGCTACGTCAACGGGATCACCAGCGATCGCCTGAATACCCATACTCTGCCGTCGTACACGTTGGTGGATATGGCGGTAGGCTACGACTTAACGAATATTGGGATTAAGGGTTTGAGTGCGCAACTGAACGTCAACAACCTGACCGATAAACGCTACGTGGCGGCCTGTAACTCGCTCTCGTATTGCTACTTCGGTGCGGAGCGCAGCATCGTTGGCAGCGTGTCGTGGAAGTTCTGATGCTTTAGCCGGATAGCGGCGCTGGCGCCTTATCCGGCCTACGGGGTGCACACTCATGTAGGCCTGATAAGCGAAGCGCCATCAGGCATAGTGGATTGCGGCTATTTTGTAAAACCGTTTTGCATACAAATCTGGGCGCTGGTTCTCAGGGTAAAGGCGAGCTTGTCCGGGTACTGGCTGTAGTAGTTATGCTCCTCTTCCAGCCCTTTCGCCTGTGCCAGACGCACTGTTTCCAGCGAGCAGGTACGATAAATCAAATCCCTGTTCATATTAGTCTGCTTCTCACGCTGCTTATCGGCGGATAACGCCTGCCAGCTTTCTGACAACGAGTAATCGTATACCACCCGATTTCCCTTCGCCTGTACATTCTCAATTGTAATGAAGTTGTCTATTTTCAGCCGCGGCTGTCCACGCATTTTCTTCTTATCTTCGGCGGCGGCATATTGCGCCAGTGTATTAATGTCCATACTGGCTATTTTTTGCTTATAGACCTCAACATAAGCCGTTGGCTGCTGATAATGTTGAGCGTAGGCGTTTCTTAACTCCCCGTCGCTCATTGAACAGCCAGCCAGAAAAAGAGGTAATAACAGTGTCAGTTTCATTTTAGTCATTATTTTATTCTTGCGCATTATTGAGATCCTTTATTGCCGAAAATGAAATAAAAATAGAATTATTCCAGAGGGTACTTAAGGTTGTATAAACGGGACGCCGATGGCACAAGTTCAATTGTCTTAAAATGGCGTAACAGGGTAGAAACCCTGCCAAAATTGGCAGGGTAAATTAACGGCAGGGATTAAAATTGCCATTTATCGGAAACTGCCACTAGCGTTCGTGAAAGGCTTCCGCTTTGGCTCGCAGAATTGGTTTTAGCAAATAAGCCAGAATCGTTTTTCTACCGGTAATAATATCTACCGAGGCCACCATCCCGGGGATGATGATCAGTGGTTTTTCATCACTGCCTAGATGGTTTTTTTCGGTACGCAGGCGTACTACGTAATAGCTTTTACCCTCTTTATCGGTCACCGTATCAGGGCTAATCTGTTCCAGTTTTGCCTTCAAACCACCGTAGATGGTGTAATCATAAGCGGTGAACTTCACCATCGCTTCCTGGCCTGGATGCAGAAAGGCGATGTCCTGCGGTCGAATTTTCGTTTCGATGAGTAAGGTGTCATCTAACGGGACAATTTCAACCAGATCACTACCCGGTTGAATAACGCCACCGATGGTATTGACCATCATCTGTTGCACGATACCGCGCACCGGAGAGGTAACCAGTGTTCGGTTAACCCGGTCTTCAATGGCTTTCCCGGACGCTTCGATTTTGCTGAGCTCTGTGCGCGCTTCGTTGAGCTGGGTGAGCGCTTCGCTACGGTAGCGATCGCGGGTTTCACTCATCTTGTTTTCAATTTCTTTGATGGCGGCTTGTGCCCGGGGGATTGCCAGCGTAACGGATTCTAACTGGCCTCGGGTATCAACCTCCGAACGGCGCAAACGCAGTATTTCGACTTTCGAAATAGCCCCTTTCGCGACCAGAGGTTCAGACATGCTAATTTCCTGCTGCAGTAGTCCGAGACTGCGGCGCGTCTGGTTGGCTTTGGCCTGGTAGTCTAAAAGCTCTTGTTTCTTTTGTACCAATTGTTCATTCAGCCCGCCCAGCTCGCTCTGGATACGCTGCTTCATACTGGTAAACAGGTCCATTTCACCACTGGCGATATCGGGGGATTTCTGCGTGATTTCTGCCGAGAGAGTCAGGCTGTCTTTATCGGCAAGTTGGGCGGTGAGTCGCAGGATACGGGCCTCAAGTGCCAGTTGGTCGGCTTCGGACTCGCCAGCATTGGAGCGGAAACGGGTATCGTCCAGACGCAGCAGCGGCGCACCGGCCTTCACCATTTCCCCTTCATGAACAAAGACTTCAGAAACAATGCCGCCTTCCAGGTTTTGTACTTTTTGCAGACGTGATGAGGGGATCGCCCGACCCTCTCCGCGCGTAACCTCATCAATGTTTGCCAGCGAGGCCCAGATAATCATCATGATAAAGAACGCGAGGATTGCCCACAAAGTGATGCGCACGACGCGAGGAGAGTCGTCGATTAGCGCCTTGTTGACTTCATTCGCGGCGAACGTAGATTTATTTTTATCACCCACAAGCCATTTCATCAGGCGGCTGAGTTGATTATCGGTTCGCATGAATCTGCCCCTTTTTCAGTGCATTCAACACGCTTTCTTTCGGGCCATCAGCAATAATTTTGCCGTTGTCGAGGACGATCAGGCGGTCAACCAATGACAGCAGTGAAGCCCGGTGAGTCACCAGCAATAGCGTTTTATTGCTGACCACTGGCGCGAGCGCCCTTTTTATCAGGTCTTCGCTGGTGTTATCCATGGAGCTGGTCGGCTCATCCATTAATAAAATAGGGGGATCGAGCAATAGTGCCCGTGCCAGAGCGACGGCTTGTCGCTGACCACCGGATAAATTCATACCTCGTTCACCCACTTGCATGTTGTAGCCGGACGGATGGCGGCGAGCGAAGTCATGCACGCCCGCGATTGTCGCGGCGCGGATCATTGTCTCTTCATCCACGTAGCCCGCGCCTGTCACCAGGTTGTCGCGTAGCGTCCCGCTGAACAGGTGAATATCCTGAGGCGCGTAACCAATATTGTGGCGAATATCGTTGACGTCGAGCTGGCGGGCGTCAATACCATCGACCAGAACCATCCCGCTATCGGGTTGATAGAAGCCAACCAGCAGCTTTGCCAGCGAGCTTTTACCGGAGCCGCTGCGCCCAATGATGCCCACTTTTTCACCCGGTGCAATTTTTATGGAGACACCGTTGAGTGAAACATACTCGTTTTGCGGGTAGCGGAACGTCACATCATGAAATTCAAGAGCGCCGGACAGCGTTTCGCGCCGCAACGGGACTTCGTGGTGCTGCGTTTCCTGTTCGAGATCCATCATGTTGTCGATGGTGGCTTTGGTCATTTTGGCTCGCTGATAGCGAGTAATGAGGCTACAGAGCTGGCCGATGGGCATCATTGCGCGGCGCTGTAACAGGTAGCAGGCAATAAGACCGCCCATGCTGAGATTACCGGCGATAATCCAGTACACCCCGGCGACAATGATAATCACACCGCTGAACTGCTGTAGCCAGTTGGTAAAATTGACAGCAACATAAGACAGTGATTTTACCCTTAACTCCAGCTTGCTCAGGCTGCCAATCACCTGTTCCCACTGGTACTGTCTTTCGCTCTGGGCATTATTCACTTTGATGGCGTCAAGGCCCGTCAGGGTTTCCACCAGCATTGCTTGACGTTCATGAGACAGGCGATAGGTTTTTTGTACCTGCGTCATTAGCGGGCGTTGGATCATCCAGTTGATCAGTAGTGCGATGGGATAAACCACCAGCGGAATAAAGACCAGTGGCCCGCCGATAATGCCGATCACCAGCAAAATCAACAAAGTAAAGGGAAGATCGATAAATGTGGTTAAGGTGAGTGAAGAAAGAAAATCGCGTACCGATTGATATTCCTGAAAATTCTGAGCAAAACCGCCCGCCCGGCTCGGGCGTAGCTTCATCTTCATTCCCATCAGCCGTTCATACAGTGCTGCAGAAATAATTAAGTCCGTCTTCTTACCCGCCAGGTCGAGGCAAATACCGCGCAAAATTTTCAGAATAAAATCAAAGACGAATGCGATGGTGATACCTATCGCCAGCATCCATAGCGTTGCCGTTGCCTGGTTGGGGACGACGCGATCATAGACGTTCATCACAAACAAAGGGGTAGCCAGCGCAATCAGGTTGATAAGAAAGCTGGCGACGACGGAGTCCAGGTAGAGAAATTTCGATAATTTCAGCGTGTCCTGGAACCACGATTTCGTCCGCGGAATGGTGGAACTGGGCTGGGTGTTATATTCATGTTCAGGTTGAATAAAAAACGTCTTCCCGCTGTAGTCAGCCGCCAGTTGGTCTCTGGATACCGTGACTTCGCCACCCTTGGTTTCCGCACACAATAGACGGGCGCGTTGTTGCTCATCCCAGCCTAATAGCACAGCGGCCTGCGCATTTTTCAGCAAAATGATGGCGGGCAGGGAAATATTTGCAATGGCGTCTAACGGACGCGGGATCGCCCGGGCTTTAAGCCCTGCGCGTTGTGCTGCGCGAGGGAAGGTACTCAACGTGAGACGGTTTTCCTCTAACGGGAGACCAGAGGTCAGTGCGTTGCGGCTGGTGATGATGTTATGGAGCTTACAAACGACCATTAAACAATCAAGAAGGGGATCGTCATGATTTTGTTGAGGATCGTGCCTGATGTCATCATTACCCGAAGCGGTTGTGTTATCCACTGAATCAGTTTGAGGTGCCATTTTCTGACCTTACATGCGAGCGAAAAAATCGCCGGGGTGATTACAACAATGGGGTATTTTTTTCATCGATGACAAAAATACCCCATAAACCCGATACGCGTTACTTTAATTCAGGGAGTTCCGCTTTAGAGGTTTGCATTTCGTCAACCGGCAGAGTCGCTGAAGGCGCCTGAATGTTGAGTTGTTTTAGCAGTTCACCCGTTCGGGCATTTATGCGGTAAGTGGTAAACATTTCAACAAATTGCAGCTGTACGTAGCGACGCTGTGCGCTAAACACTTCATTTTCACTATCGAGCATATCCAGTAAGGTACGGTCGCCCAGGCTGAACTGTTCCTGATAAGCGGTACGGACCACCATACTGCGATCGGCATAATCTTTCGCAATCGGCACCTGCTGCTGCGCATTCAACAGCGCATTCCAGGCCAGGCGTAGCTCCTCGCTTAGCTGACGCTGCGTGTTTCTTTTGATGTCCTGCGCTTCCTGTATTTTGTACGCATAGGAGGTGAGCTGGGCTTTATCGCTGCCGCCGTTGAACAAGTTGTAGCGCATACGCAACATGGCCTGCCACTCCTGATTGTGCCCGCGGGTGCCGTCGATATTGTTATCCATAGTACGTCCAACATCCACATCGACGCTCGGGTAGAAGCGTGAGTTTGCTGCTTCATATTGCTGATGCGTCGCCTCAACATCGGCATTAGCCTGTTTCAGCAGTGGGCTGTTGGCCAGCATGACTTTGCTGGCTTCTTCCAGTGATGGCGGAATTTTGGTGGGCTGCGCAGGGTGAGGTCGACAGCTTCCTGACCCGTAACGCTGAAGTAGTTGGTGCGGGAGTCTTCCAGATTTGTTTGTTCAGTGAGCAGGTTATTGCGCGCCTGGGCAAGGCGAGCTTCCGCTTGTGCGAAATCCGCTTCACGGCCAACGCCCTGTTCGGTGCGCAAGCGAATCTGATCGAAAATACGTTCGTGGTTCTTCAGGTTTTCTTCGGCCAGCTTGACCATTTTTTCCTGCATCAGTACATCGAGGTAACTTTGAATCGTGGTTAACGCCGTCGTTTCTGTTGTATTCAGTAGGGAGAATGCCCTTGAGTTAACCGTGGCTTTCTGGCGCGCGACTTCACTGGTGGTTGCAAAACCATTAAAGAGGTTTTGCTTCAGGTTGATACTGGATTCACTGCGGTGTAAGTCACGCAGGTGATCGCCTGAGGCGCGCGTGGTGGCATTATCCGTTTGTTCCCAGCCGGTTCCGGCGGAGAGATCCAGTGTGGGTAAATACCCGCCTTTTGCCGCCTTAAGATCCTGGTCTGCAGAATAACGGCTGTTCACGGATGCGCTGATTTGCGGGTGCGAGTTCAAGGTGTTTTTGATGGCCTGCTCAAGCGTTGTCGCGCTGGTGTGCCCCAGCATGAGGAGTGGAAGTGATAACCCAAAAGCAATCTGTGCGCGGTACTTCATATTTATTATCCTTATTGCATTAATTTATCAGGCTTTTTGTCCTTGCCGGATAAAATGCCGAGGTAATGTCTTCAGAGAAAAGCATGTCCCGGACATAAGCGTGTGAACCCCCCCGCGGTATCATTGCCGTGGGGGCGGATGTTATCAGGAATCGGTATCTGGTTTGGCAATCAGGTCGTCGACGAGAGAGTGGTCCCCCCCGGTAAAGGCATCCCCTGCATCGTGAGGGGAATCGCCAGCAACAATGTGATCGGCACCGTTATGGTTTTCAGCACTGACGTCAGCCACCGGAAGCAGTTTGCCCAGGTCGTGGTCGCTACCTTCGTCGTGAATAATATCGCTAAAGTTGAGTGGTGCTTCGTGACTTAGCGTTGTCGCACTCGTGGTATTGTCATCGGATGTTTCATCGTGACTTGCCGCTGCGGTTTCCGCTTTTATGGTCGTCGCGGACGCATCATCGGGCGATAGCGCATCATCCCCAAGCAGATTAGTTAACGACACCTCTGACGGTAAGTCCGCGTTGGCGTTGAGCGTGTCGGTATGTTCGGGTGACGTCGCGTCGCTGAGGGGCTCGGCTGGCGTCAGGTAGAGATCTTCGCTATCGATTAATAACGCATGCGTTTGGTCATGACTGTCGCTCTCTTCGCTGGCGGCATCACTCTGTGTGGATTGATCAACGTTATGAGGCGCAGTGTTATCTTCACTCTGCGTCCGCGCTGTATGATCGGTACTATTGTCGTCGAGCTCATGATGTTCATCGACTGACAGCGACTGAACATCAGTATCATGGGTGACAGTGTGCGTTGAGGTATCTTCCCCGGACAGCGTAATACTGTGGTGAGTATCACCTGCGGCGATCTCTCCGCTGTTGTGCGTCTCATTGTTGACCTCAGACGAGATATCTACCTTGATATCTCCCGGAGCGATCTGACTATCGGTGTTTAGCGTAATTTTCGCATTCAGATCGGCAGTATCGTCTACGTCAATGGTGACATGACCATTGGCGTCAACGGCATAGGTTTTACCGTTGAAGTCTATGCTGCCTTTTGGCAAGCCGGAGAGCGTGATAGAGGTAATCTGATCGTGTTCTCCGCCGCCAGCAACGGAGGCATCCAGAGAGAGTTCATAGTGCCATGAGGTATGGCTTCCCGGTGCGTTAGGATCCCAGCCGCTACCGCCCTTCGATGAGGTTACGTCAGAGATGGAGTTCGCGCCCTGCACGACCGTATGGCCGTTTATCGTCACCGAGACATTATCGACATAGTTTATATTGCCGTTAACGTTAGCCGGACCTTTGTTTGCACTCCATCCCTTACCATCATCCTGCACGTATATCGTATCGCGGGCATCTCCGTTAGGGCCATTAGCGGAAGTGGTGTTCCCTCTTACGGAGTTCATGGTCCGGAAGTTACCATCCTGCCAGTAACCGCTACCCTCATGCAGCAGGAACACGTCGCTCTTGCTTTCGGAACCGGATGGGTTGCCGTTGGAGTAAACCTTTATTTGATCGGCAGGGATCTGATCGGAAACGCGTCCGGCTTCAATATCTCCCTGCGAGATCCACAGCACAACGTTTTTACCGACAGAGATAATCTTACCGTTTTCATCAACGTCATAGCCGTTGTCGCTTCCGCTCCCCCCGTTGATTTCGGTGACTTTCGAGGTACCCGATACCTTAAAGTCAACCTCCAGATAAATGGGCTTATCGGCGTCGACATCGGAATCCGAGTCACTGTCGGAGTCGGAATCACTGTCGGAGTCCGAGTCACTGTCGGAGTCCGAGTCACTGTCGGAGTCCGAATCACTGTCCGAGTCTGAATCGCTGTCAGAATCGGAATCACTGTCGGAGTCGGAATCACTGTCAGAATCCGAGTCGCTGTCGGAGTCTGAATCGCTGTCAGAGTCAGAGTCTGAATCGCTGTCGGAATCTGAATCACTGTCAGAATCCGAGTCACTGTCGGAGTCCGAGTCGCTGTCGGAGTCCGAGTCGCTGTCGGAGTCGGAATCGCTGTCCGAGTCCGAATCACTGTCGGAATCCGAGTCGCTGTCGGAATCGGCGTCACTGTCGGAATCCGAATCGCTGTCGGAGTCGGAATCGCTGTCCGAGTCGGAATCGCTGTCGGAGTCGGAATCGCTATCGGAGTCGGAGTCACTGTCAGAATCCGAGTCGCTGTCGGAATCGGAATCGCTGTCAGAATCCGAGTCGCTGTCGGAGTCTGAATCGCTGTCAGAATCCGCATCGCTGTCTGAGTCGGAATCGCTGTCAGAATCCGAGTCGCTGTCAGAATCGGAGTCGCTGTCGGAGTCCGAATCGCTGTCGGAGTCTGAATCGCTGTCAGAATCTGAGTCGCTGTCCGAGTCCGAGTCGCTGTCGGAGTCCGAATCGCTGTCGGAGTCTGAATCGCTGTCGGAGTCCGAATCACTGTCGGAGTCTGAATCGCTGTCGGAGTCGGAGTCGCTGTCGGAGTCGGAATCGCTGTCCGAGTCTGAATCGCTGTCGGAGTCGGAGTCCGAATCACTGTCGGAATCCGAATCGCTGTCCGAGTCGGAATCACTGTCAGAATCTGAGTCGCTGTCAGAGTCGGAATCACTGTCGGAGTCGGAATCGCTGTCAGAATCTGAGTCGCTGTCAGAGTCGGAATCACTGTCCGAGTCTGAATCGCTGTCGGAATCCGAGTCGCTGTCGGAATCGGAATCGCTGTCAGAATCCGAGTCGCTGTCGGAGTCGCTGTCAGAATCGGAGTCACTGTCAGAATCGGAGTCGCTGTCCGAGTCCGAATCACTGTCGGAGTCTGAATCGCTGTCTGAGTCTGAATCGCTGTCTGAGTCGGAATCACTGTCCGAGTCGGAATCGCTGTCAGAGTCCGAGTCGCTGTCAGAATCGGAATCACTGTCCGAGTCGGAATCGCTGTCGGAGTCGGAATCACTGTCGGAGTCGGAATCACTGTCGGAGTCCGAGTCGCTGTCGGAATCGCTGTCCGAGTCGCTGTCGGAGTCTGAATCGCTGTCGGAATCTGAATCACTGTCGGAGTCGGAATCACTGTCGGAGTCCGAGTCGCTGTCGGAATCGCTGTCCGAGTCGCTGTCGGAGTCTGAATCGCTGTCGGAGTCGGAGTCCGAATCACTGTCGGAGTCCGAATCACTGTCGGAATCCGAATCGCTGTCCGAGTCGGAATCACTGTCCGAGTCTGAATCGCTGTCGGAATCCGAGTCGCTGTCGGAATCGGAATCGCTGTCAGAATCCGAGTCGCTGTCAGAATCTGAGTCGCTGTCCGAGTCCGAGTCGCTGTCGGAGTCCGAATCACTGTCCGAGTCTGAATCGCTGTCGGAGTCGGAATCACTGTCAGAGTCGGAATCGCTGTCAGAATCTGAGTCGCTGTCAGAATCCGAGTCGCTGTCAGAATCGGAGTCACTGTCAGAATCGGAGTCGCTGTCGGAGTCGGAATCGCTGTCGGAGTCCGAATCGCTGTCGGAGTCGGAATCACTGTCGGAGTCGGAATCACTGTCCGAGTCTGAGTCTCTGTCTAACAGAGTGAGTTCTTCGCGAGGGTCGGTATCAGGAAAATCAATACCGGTCGTTGGGTAGCCTGCAGTGGGATCGAGAATTTCGCCGGTAAGATCAAGGATGACGTGTGTATGCGAACCTCCGCCGCTTGATCCGGGTTGTCCTGCGGGTTGTGGGCCTGCTGCGGTTGCTTCCAGAATCTGCGTCGGGTCCTGACCGTCCTCAATAGCCTGTTGTATCGCGGCGATGTCGGTGTGATCTGCGTCAGGATGGGTGTCAGGAGAAAGGCTGGAACTGTCCCAGTGAGTGCCGCGACCCAGAGCAAGCGTTTTGCCATTCGTCAGAGAAATCGAAACGGCCCCGGCGGCACCGGTCTCAACCTGTTCGCCTGCGAGGATATGATCCCCCTCGACAAGAACGCGTCGGCTTCCATCTGGTGCGATAGCGAAAACCTGTCCAATTATTGTTTTTATTGTTCCGACTATAGCACTCATGGTACTTCCCCTTAATCTTTACGCGATCCCGATCATCAACTTGATTGTTTCATGTTCGTTGATGCTATTCACTCTGGCTATTGACGCGCTGGCCGGGTGGAACCTTATTAGCCCGGTTTGATTCTTTGGACTGTCTAAAACAACAATGACCACAAATAGCTTGTGTGCAGGAGTTTATAGAGAATGATAAAGAACGCGTATTATTGTCTGACAATTCAACGATTATACAGACGATATAATAATATGATGGCGAGGCATATTCATTGATATTAACAAGTTTTTGTTAGTTTTTCATACAACATAAAAGTGATATTTTATCATTGAAATCATTTGCATATGGTTAGTTATACTCTTTATATATGAGAAACTACTATTTCTTGTAGGTGCTTATTAATCCACCAGAACGAGGGTGCCCGGTTAGTAGTTCATTATCTTGCATTCAGGCGAAATATAATATATCCGCCTGAATAGAACCGTGGTGAATAAGAAAATACGTTAAATTAACCGGTCTTCGTCATCACCAATCAAATCTTCAAGGCCGCCGAGCTGGCGACGTGCTTTAGCCCTGTTGAACATTTTGTTCTGCGCTGCTGGCGGAAGATCGGTAATACTGATCACCCCTTTACTTATCAGGACATCGATAAGGTCTTCGAGGACTCGCACCATCTCGAGATCGCTTTGCTGTAGCTGGTGTAGCGTAGCAGTACGCAGGGTATTCGCTTTCAACCACTCCGCTATCTCGGTGGTTGTTTCTGCCGTTTGCTCCGTCGCTTCAGGAAACGAAGCCTGCTCGACTCGCACGATCCGTCCCTCACTGTCACGTTCAATAAAAAGCATGGCTGTTCTCCTGAAGATTAATTGGTGAGGGCGATGGCATCGCTGAAATAACGTCCCATTGCGCCATGCAGACCCATTTTTTCCAACACGGCGAGTTCGCCTTCCGTCTCGACGCGTTCGGCGATTAACGGCAGATTCACCTGGCGGGTCGCCCAATAGATGGCCTCAATAAAGAGTTTCTTATCTTCTTCCCGATCGATATTGCGAATATATCCGCCATCAACTTTAATCCACGCCAGACCCCATTGCGGCAGGTTACCGACCAGGTGGAAGCGTCCACCGAAGTGCTGGATCCCCAAACGACAGCCCAGAGCGTTTAATTTTTGCACCAGAATACTGACGAGCTCAGAATTCGGTAGCTCGTTTTCATCCAGTTCCAGCGTCAGTCGCTCTGCGAGATGGCGGGCATTTTTCAGCGGTTGCAGCAACACATTAATACTCTCTTCATCCGCAACGCTTTCACCACTGATGCTGAGCGCCATTGCCTGAGGGCTTTTTTCCATGGCGCTAAGCGTTTGTTGAAGCATCACGATATCCATCCGGCGACTGAGCGCCAGGCGGTGAACCCAGGGCATAAAACGACCCGCAGCGATGGTCTCTCCGTCTTCCGTGGCGATCCGCGCCAGAATTTTGTGGTGCAGAATACGCTTTTTATCGTTGCATTGAAAAACGGGCTGAGAAAACAGTACAAAAGCGTTGTTTTCCAGAACGGTTTCCAGGCGCTGGCGCCAGTGATAGCGATCGCCGTCATTTTCCACCATGAGCGAGGTCTGGTTATTGACGAAGAGACCCATTGCGTTTTCCGCCCTCGTCAGCGCCAGATCCGCTTGTAACATCACAGCCTGTGGGGCATCGCCAACGCTGAAGGCGATGTGTGACATATGTGCCACAGGCGTGACGTCACTCATGCCGGTTTCATACAGCGTTTTTAATTGTGCGCTGACTTGAGCGAGCAGGCTATCCATCTCTTGTGGCAGGATAAGGGGCGCGATAATTGCAAATTCACCTCCGCGAACGCGGGCGAGAAACCCTTCGTGGCGAAAGAACTGTTGTTGCAGATCATTCAGAATACCGGCGATGGCGATTAACAGCTGGTCGGCATTGTTACCGCCGAGGCGCTGGTTAAGGCCGATAAGATCCTGGACGCGTAACAGAATCAGGTGTCCCGATAGATGCTCTTCATCGCTCAAGCGAGATTGCAACTGAATATCGAAGGCGCGACGGTTGTTCAATCCGGTCAGGCTATCGCTGTACGCTTCCTGGCGCAGGATTTCTGTACGCGCGGCTTGTTCGCTAAACAGTGCTTTAAGCTGCGTGACCATCATGTTTGTGGCTTCAACCACCCGACGAAGCTCTGGTGTTTTTGGCAAGGCCGGAAGATTGAGGAATTCGCGGCGGCTGATGGCCGTTGCCTGCTCGACAATGTAGTTCAGCGGCTGCAGACGGCGACGCAACATGAGCATGGCGCCCAGAAGGCAAAGCAGGCTGCACGCGCTGAGCAGCAGGAAGCTGGCGACCAGACTGTCCCACAAGCGCGTCAGCGCAAAAACGGGATGGCTAACCACTTCAACGCGGGCAACCTGTGTCCAGCCCCGCATCACGACGGCTTCGCCCTGGCCTGGATTCAGGCGTACCAGCCGCACAAACCAGTTGGGAGCATCGGTGCTTTGCGGCGTATTTTTTCTTTCAATCAACGGCTTGCCTGTTTTGAGATCAATGACCTGGATGCGGTAAAAATAGCCACTGTCAAAAATGGAGTTGACCATCAATTCCGTCATGACAGGATCGTCAATATTGGCGGTCAGCGATAATCCCAGAGCCGTCGCGGTGTCCTGTGCGTGCGCACTCAGTTGGTTATGATACTGATCGCGTGAACTCTCCAGCGTGACATAAAAACTGCCGCAAAAGATAACCAGCGTAAACAGACAAATACCAATGAGTAGCTGTTTATAAAGAGACATGGCTACTTCCTATTCATTAATTTCAAATCCTTCTGCACGCATTTTGGTGAGAAGATCCTGCCAGCGTGAAAGTCTTTTACTGTCGCCGACGCGTTTACTTTTTCCCGCTTGCGGAATCCATAATCCCTGTTCATTAAAAGAGTAAACCGGGAGCAGATCGTTTCGCTGCGTTGCGGGCAAAACGGCGGTTTTTAAATTATCCAGAATCAGGGGCGTCGCATCAGGCGTGGCATACCAGGCAACAACCATATGCGCCTGATTTAACTGCAATGCTTTTACGTAGATGATGCGTAACTGGCGGGCAGGCACTCCCATTTCACGCAAGGAAAAATACTTCGCCAGCGCATAGTCTTCACAATCGCCAGCGCCTTTACGTAAAAATTCAATGGGCGTCGCCCAGTAATCTTGTTGACCCCAGACGGTAATATCATCGCGAAAACGCATCCGGGAATTAAAAAATTGGTTTACGCGGTTGAGCGTATCTTTAATGTCACCCTGCGGTGGACTTTTTAGCAATGCCGCCCACGCATCGATCTGACGTTGTGCCGCGGGCGTTGCCGGACCATAAAGCTGCTGGCTGCGGGCATTGATAGTATTAAAATTCCAGCCAGCGCTCAGCCCGGCAGAGCACACAAACAGCAGCGCCAGGCCGAGAGTCAGCCAGCGTTGCCAGAGTGTACGCCTGACAGGACGATCGTTCACGCGCGTCCGTCAGCCCGTTGGAATACAGTACAATATTGAACGAATGGCTCTCTCCTGCACAATAATTTCGTCAGCATTTATGGCCTATCTTGCCGTGGGGTATCTTCGCCTAATGACTGAATCTCCTGCCACCATGTTTGCCAGAGTCGGGCCACCTGTTTTTCGGAAAAATGGGCAGCGTGACGTTGGGCATTTTTTTGCATCGCTTGTAATTTTTGCGGATCGCGCAACAGGGTTACCAGGGCATCCGCCAGCGCCTGTTCATCATCCGGCTTGACGAGAATGCCAGCCCCGGAGTCTTGCAAGAGATCGCGTGGGCCATATTTAATATCAAAACTGACCTGCGGCGTACCATAAGCTAACGACTCCAGCGCAAAAAGAGAAAAGCCTTCATGGTTAGAACATAGAACAGAACAACTGGACCGGCGATGGATCTCAGCCAGATCGGCAGAAAAACCATGTAGATGAATATGACGTTCCAGGCCGTGCTGTTTTACCCATCGCGAGAGTGGTTCTTTTAACGGTCCGTTTCCCCAGGTGTGCAGCGTTGCCGTGGGTACTTTTTCCACGACGAGAGCAAAGGCGCGAAACAGCAACTGGTGCTGCTTTTCCGCTGAGTAGCGCGCCATAAAGAGCACCTGCTGCGATGCACTTTTTTCCCACTGCTTGCTCGTCAGCGCGCCGTCCAGATGATGGGGGATTGTCCGCAGTCGGTGTGCGCCGGTGATGTCCTCGGCCAGGTCAGCATGCTGCTGCTGCGTCAAAACCAGGATACGATCGAGCCGTGTTTCATCTTCCCACAGGTGACGGTATGCCTGTTTATAGCGCCCATTGTCCAGACGATGGGTTGAGTGAATGACGGCGGTCATAGTGGCATGCAGGGTCTTTTTGGGCGCAGAACAGACAAACTCTCGCCACGCCAGATTCTTATCGACCAGGAAGTGCCAGGTCGTTTCCTTGTCCAGATTGTGTTTGAGCATCGCCGCCGCAAATTCACCTTCAGACGCATAATGCTGCTCATGATGAGCAAAACAGAGCTGGAGCCCGGTGAGGGATGCTGCGCCCTCGACGGTGCGGTAGGTTCGGCGCAACATGATCTGACCGGTCTGTGGATGGACAAAGTCTTCATGGCTGATTTGACCCTGAGCATCGGCGTAGCGTCGCGCTTCAATTCTGCCTGCGGTGTCCCGGCGGGTTTTAATCAATGTTCCCGGGAGGTGGTTGGGAAGTGGGCGTATCTCCGCGCGTGCCAGCATGTCGGGTAACCAGTCATAGACGGTCAGCGCCGCAACCGGTTCTGGCAGCTTTCCTGTCTGATATAACGCGGTGACGGTGGAAGCTAATGAGGGGTTCCAGCTTGAGATAATCACCATCGGCTTGATGGCGAGCTCACGTATGAACAATGCGCAGCGGCGTATTGTTGAGATTTCAATACCATTCCCTTCGTGGCGGAAATTACCACCGAGAAAGACCAACTGCTGCTTGCGTGTTGGGGCTGGCAGGGCTGTTTTTTGTGCGCCGCTCTGTAAATATTTTCGATAAGCCACATACCCCGAAAGGTAGTGTTCGACGTCATCAATTCGTACCCGATAACTGTGATGACGTATGAAAAAACTGCCGACAATTTTTTGCGGATTTTTGAAGAACATTGCCAGTTCAGGCCAGAAAAAACCGTTTGCCAGATAACGTGCGCGGGACTCCAGCGCGCGGTAGAACGTCTGCAAATCAAAATCCGCCAGCAGATGCTGGTAGGCGTCATCCGCAGCCATGCGAGCGATCATTTGCTGTGCCGCCATCATTAGTTCGAGCAGCGTCGGGTAGGTGGTGATTCTGTTCAGCACAAAATCGAGGTGTCCACGAACGTTCTCCAGTCCGAAGCGATAATAGCGCTCCTGAGGACGATAAAGCGTCAGCTCATTGACGCAATAGCTCAGCCAGTGGTCATGCGCCTGCCAGTGTTTTTGGGCGATAAAATAGTCCATTGCCCGCTCGACGGTTTCCAGCCAGCGGGGCATTTTCGTCAGACCATACAGACGCATAAGCGCAAAAGCAGACTCTCCGTCATAGTAAATAATCCGGTGTTCGGCCTTCAGGGATAAATCCGCAGCGTGCAGAACATGACAGAAACCGCCGGTGTCGCTGTTCTGCATAAAGCAGATACCGTTGGCCAGCCGCTCCATTTGCGGGATATAACGCCGGTTTCCCGTCAACTCGGTATATTTCGCCATAGCCAGAATACACACGGCATTCCCGCCGAGCTTAATTTCGTCACCGGTATCAACCAGAAAATCCGCTTCACTGCCGTCGGGCAGAGGGTAGGTGCGAATTAACGTTGTCGTAAGGTCGCACAGCGCACGCTCTATAGCGTCAAACTGCGCTTTACTTTGAGTGATCTCCCAGCCTTCAAGCAGGGCGTAGGTTGAGCTGGCATGGCGCAGGGCATTATAGGTTGGGATCGCGCGGTCGAAGCAGGGGAACCAGCCGTAATGGTAGCGGCCAGATTTTTGCACCTGGCGTGCCAGATAGCGACTTGCTGACTGGATCATCGGGTCCAGTGCATCTTGCCATGACGTGAGCTGGCGATACCCGGAATGTTTGCCGCGAGACTCAATGGACAGAACCTGCTGGCCATCGCTAAAAACGCTGCTGGTAGTAAAACGCCAAATCTCCTGAGCCGAATCGTCAGGCCATTGCAGATCGATACCAAAGCGTTTTCGGGAATAGTTCGCCAGATTTTTGTCATTCGGGGTCGCCACGCCCTCCGTACCCATATACAGAAGCGCGTGGGCGGCGATCTCTTGCTCCAGGATCGCCTGTTCAAACGTCGGGGTGAAGCTCAGCCCAAAGCGGAAGTAATTGCGCTTTGTTTTGCGTAAGGTGTTTTGCAGCGCGTCCCAGCGCAATGTTTCAATGTTGTTCACGACATCTACACGGAGCCAGATGGGATCGATAGATGCCTTCTGACACCAGCGCTGGAGCGCCTGGGAACCGATAAGCCAGGCGTCATCCAGCGAGTGACCGCGGGCTATTTCGGTATGCGCGCGCTCATAACCAGTACTGATGCTAAAAAAGATTACGTAACCCGGGAAGGGGGCAGCGAGCGCGGTATGATGTAATTGCTCTACCCTTGGTCGGGTTTGCGCGAGGAGTTGGCTCAGCGGCATTTTCAAACCTTTTTTGCGCGGACAAGATCCTGTTTTGCATAAGATAACATTATGTGCAATTGCATGGGTATTCTGTGTGCTTATCAAAAATAGTGGGTGATCGGTAAACGTTAATGCCCGATCATTCTGGCTTTCGGTATCAGTTGGAAATACATATGCTCCGGTACCGGAGTCTGCCAGACGTTGGCATACATCGCATAGCCAATGACGGCAAATAAAATACCGAGCAGCAGTAGCGTCATTCCCCATCCTGGTAAAGCGACGCGTTGCCACCACGGTTTAGGTGCGGCGTTGCCGGTCGGTCTCTGCAGTGAAAACGTCAACGTTGAGGCGACCGGGCATGATTCAACGCAGGTCATGCAGCCGGTACATTCAACGGTGCGAACCTGAATAAGCCTGTCCACCGGAATGTTTGACGGGCAGTTCTTCGCACATTTTCCGCAGTCGATGCAGCTGTCTGCATTACGCCGGATTTTAAAGGGAGAGAGCAGGGAGAAGAGGCCGAGCAGGGCGCCATACGGGCATAAATAGCGACACCAGGCGTTACGAATAAACAGGCTCATGATGCTGATAATCGCCACGAAAACCAGCGTTGCCGTGCCAATGTGGCGGAAGAAATCGAGCATCTTGACGTCGATAATCATGCCGTAGGCCGACATCAAAAAGTACTGGATCCCCTGTGCAGGCATCGACAGGGCGATGTACAAAAAGAAACTTAGCAGCAGATATTTCAGGCTCAGCAGCGGCAGATCCAGCCAGCGCGGCAGTGTGAAATGACGGCCCACTATTTTTTTGCCCATGTTGCCAATCAGCTCTGACAGCGTTCCCACCGGGCACAGCCACGAACAGAATGATTTTTTTAACAGCAGGCTTATCAGAATAAACGCGAGGAGCAGCAGCATAGAGGCGGCGTGGATCGGCGGAAGGTATCCGGTTTCCAGCGTATATCTGATGTTCATCAGTCCCGCGATTGGCAGCCATCCTTCAATTCCTCCCGGTCTGGGTATATAAACGCTGGTGCCGCCGGTCTCAAAATAGCGGACCCAGTAATAAAACGTCACGCCAATATAAATATTGATGGCAAACAGGAGAAACTGGGTGGCTTTTCTCCAGCTGCTGGCATTGCGCCAGTCATTCCACGGTAGTTTCCCTCCGGTGGTGCCTGGGCGGCGTTGCCAGCGTGTTTTCTTCTTCCCGTTCATGATCTTTTATTATCCCTCATATTTCTCCCTGCACTCAGGAAGACCCATCACCGGGATAGGCTAACGCGATAAGGGTATGATGTATTTGATTTGCATCTTATTCGCGGCTGTTATTTTTATGCCAGCCAGAAGGCTCTGTAAAAATAACAGCACGAGAATTAACGCAGGTCAGATAAATACCCTGAAGGGGGTATTTCTTTCTTGAAGGTTATTCCTGATAGGTCTCGACGCGGTTACGGCCACGGCTTTTTGCCAGATACAGCGCACGGTCGGCTTTATCCACCAACTGTTTGTAGTCCGGATGGTAGTCATATTCGGCGATACCGATACTGACGGTAATCGAGAAGGATTCCGTCGCCGAGGCAGCCATGCGCAGGTCGGCAATCTTCTTACGCAGGGTGTCCAGAATAATATTGGCCTGTGAAACCTCTGACTCGACCAGCAGGATCATAAATTCTTCGCCGCCGTAGCGGAAAACGTAGTCGCTGCTGCGGATATGCTCATAAATTACCGCCGCCACGCTTTTCAGCGCCATGTCGCCGGTGTTATGCCCATAGCTGTCGTTGATTTGCTTAAAGTAATCAATATCTAACATTGCCAGGGTGAACGGCTTACGCGAATGCAACGCCAGCGAGATTTCGCGGCGCATTATGGTCGGAATAAAGCGGCGGTTCAGCAATTGGGTCAGCGAATCTTTACCGTTTTCCTGCTTGACCAGCGCCTCGAACATCGAGGAGAGAAGGAAATGAATTTTTGTCGACAGCTGGCGTACATCCTGCAATAAGCTCATGCGCGCAGCTTCTGCGGGCTGCTGCAGGTTCAACAGCGTCTGGGTCAGACGACCATCAATTTCTGCGATCGCTGATTCCATTTCGGCAAGCAGATTGCTGTTGCCGAAAATGTGTTTTCCCTTATGGGAGAACCACATCCCAAAATCGGAGTTCGCCAGAAAGACCAGTTCCCCAACGGGTAATCCGGTGGCAATGTTGTAGATAAACTGGTTTTCCCAGTCGGTAAACGAGCGGATTTGCCGCTCGCGCTCGACGTTGACGTCGTCATAAATCGTTTGCAGGCGATACTGTTCTTGCGTGTTCAGGGAGTTTTGATAGCCCGGCGAATAGGAAACGGTCATCGCCTCCAGTGCGGTATCCATCGCCAGACTACTGAAACAGATAGCGTCACTCAGCAGGTGAGGCGGGTAGTCCGCTTTCTTTTTCAGTACCCGATACAGTTCATCTTTCAGCTTGCGTGCGCCGCGATTCACCAGATCGATAGGCAGGCCGATACGCGCATGCACCACGCCGATTTCGCGTTGTTTGAGCAGCAACTGTGAGAGGTCTTCCTGCGCGCTACCCAGCACGCTGCGCAGCCAGTTAAACATGCTGCCGCTGAGCCGTGCGCTGACTTGTTCGGTATTCAGGAACAATGCGCTCTCGGCATGGGAAAGCATGTAGTCATAAAACACAGTCACTAAATGGCGGATCTCCTTATCGCTTAACGAAGTCAGGATCGCGTGAACTTCTGGAGGAGTCTGACGCAATAGCGCCTGCCATTCTGTCAGGAGTAATGTGTCGTTTACGGGGGTAACCTGTTCCATCTCACTGCCACTCAAACATACGTTTAAAAATTCAGGCGGTATTACGGACAATTACGCCGCGATGGTCAAGTTAAACTCTCCTATCGATGGCTAATCCCTTCGTAAATCAGCCTCAGGGCGAAGGCACCGATAATCGCACCAATCACCCGGCTGGCAATCCGGTGGATCCGCCCATATGCGCGGCGCACGGCAGGTAAAGAAAACGCCTGACTGAGAAAAATACGCCAGATAACGGAAGACAACACAATCCCTGCCCACGCCATCAGTCTGGCCCATGTCGGCGTGTCTGCGCTCAGCGTGACCGAGAAAATACTAATAAAAAACAGCACGGTTTGTGGATTGGATAAATCCGTTAACAGCCCGCGCCGGAAGAAGACGTACCAGGGCGCGGAAATCGGCTGCTGTAACGTTGGCATCTGTGGTGTCGCCTGATGTCGAATGCTGTTCCACGCGAACCACAGTAAATACGCGCCGCCGACAATTTTAATCAGTGAAAATATTTCTTCACACTGGGTAATCAGCGTCGCCATGCCAAACAGCCCGAGGCCAGAATAGAACGCATCGCCCAGCGCCACCCCCAGACCGGTCATCACGCCCGCCCGGCGTCCCGATGCCAGACTGGTTTGCACCACCACGAACAGATTGGCTCCGGGATTAAAAAAGGTTAATACGAACAAACTGACGGTCAGTACGACGGCGTGTAGAGGTTCCATAAACAACGATTCCATCAGTGAGAGTAGAGGGATATGTGATGCGCAGTCTGGATTAAGACTATTCTGCGTCGTCAGCTACTCTACGTTTTCAGCGTACATTTTTCTGAGGATTTACTCACACTGTATTATGAAACAATAGCGCTGTTGCAAGCGGGTATGTCAGGCGATTATTCGCGGCCAGGTGCAGCGGGGAACGCAACGGCGCAGGATCGTCGGTTATCTCCGTTTCGCAAAATCTCTTTATATTTCCGTTAGCTCTGGATTTTTCGAATAAGCTGAACTAGTTATTAATCATCCTTGACTCGCACTATCGATGTTCAGGGGTCGATGATGGCGTAAAAACATAAAAACTGGAGCTTTTATATGAAAACTGGATATAAGGTACTTATTGGTGCGTTAGCTTTTGTCGTTTCCAACGCGTATGCCGCGGAACTGATGATGAAGGTCGATTTTGATAAGGTTGAGTCTCAGTACACCAAGATTGGCACGATTTCTACCAGCAATGAAATGTCTGCCGCAGATGCTAAAGCAGACCTGATTAAGAAAGCCGATGAGAAAGGCGCAGACGTCCTGGTATTAACCTCCGGTCAAACGGACAATAAAATCCATGGCACGGCTAATATTTACAAGAAAAAATAACGCGCTGAACTGAAAAACAAACAACCCGCTGGTCATCGTACCGGCGGGTTATTGTTTTAATCGCCGCCAGAAGGTGGTTCTACTGATGCCTAAATACCGCGCGGCTGCGGTTTTATCGCCATTACATTGCGCCAGCACCTGCTGCGGCGTCAGTGATGCTGACACCAGAGGTGTTTCGGCGGCGACGGCTAACTCCGGTAACAACTGCTGCAAAAAATGGATGTTCAGCTCAGGTTGCGGATCCACGCTCAAAAACAGCGCCAGACGTTCCATCATATTTCGCAATTCGCGAATATTCCCCGGCCAGCCATAATTGAGCAGCGTCTGTTGGCTCAGTCCTAGTCCCTTACGCACTGTATCAGAAAACGGCGCGTCGAGTTCCGCCAGCGACTGTTTCAAGAATCCCTCTGCCAGCGGCAGGATGTCGGGCAGGCGTTCGCGCAGTGGCGGCTGCGCGAGACGCAGAATGCTCAGGCGATAGAACAGATCGGTTCGAAACTGGCCTTGCTTTATCTGCTGTTCAAGATGACAGTGGGTGGCGCTGATCACCCGCACATCGACCGGGATCGGCTGATGCCCGCCCACCCGAGTGACCTCTTTTTCTTCCAGTACGCGCAGCAGTCGGGTCTGTAACGGCAGCGGCATTTCGCCGATTTCATCGAGAAACAGCGTTCCGCCGTGGGCAATTTCAAACAGGCCCGCGCGACCGCCCCGACGAGAGCCGGTAAACGCGCCGTCTTCATAGCCAAACAGCTCCGCTTCCAACAATGACTCGGTAATGGCCCCGCAGTTAACGGCGACAAATGGCGCTGCGGGCTTGCCACGTCGAGAGTCCTGACGGGTGAAATATTCCCGATGAATCGCCTGCGCCGCCAGCTCTTTCCCCGTCCCGGTTTCACCCTGAATCAGCACCGGCGCGCGCGAGCGGGCGTACAGCATGATGGTGTGGCGAACCTGCTCCATCTGCGGCGAATGACCGCGCATATCACCCAGCGTATAGCGGGTGCGTAGCGTATCGCCGCTGGCGTATTGCCCGTTGCGTCGGAGCGTCAGGCGGGTCATATCCAGCGCATCGCTGAAGGCCTGACGTACGGTGGCCGCCGAATAGATAAAGATCCCGGTCATCCCCGCTTCTTCCGCCAGATCGGTAATCAAGCCCGCGCCAACCACCGCTTGCGTTCCGCCGGCTTTCAGCTCGTTGATCTGCCCGCGCGCATCCTCTTCGGTGATATAGCTGCGCTGCTCCAGGCGCAAATTGAACGTCTTTTGAAAGTCGGTTAATGCGGGCAGCGTTTCCTGATAGGTGACGACGCCAATTGACGAGGTTAGCTTACCGGCTTTCGCCAGCGCCTGTAGCACGTCGAATCCGCTGGGTTTTATCAGGATCACCGGAATCGACAGGCGGCTTTTCAGATACGCGCCGTTGGAACCCGCGGCGATGATGGCATCACAACGTTCGGTGGCGAGCTTCTTGCGGATATAGGCCACCGCTTTTTCAAAACCCAACTGAATTGGGGTAATGGTTGCGAGGTGATCAAACTCCAGGCTGATGTCGCGAAATAGGTCGAACAGGCGCGTGACGGAGACCGTCCAGATAACCGGTTTGTCGTCATTCATGCGTGGTGGAAGATGCGTCTCAGCCATCGCTAACCCCAAAATTAAAGAACCGAATATTGGGTTTAGTTGTGTTTCATAAATGTTGCAATGAAACGTTCAGGCCGGTTTCATGAAACGCGTGCTGACACGCTTTTGTGCGACAATAAATCCGGGTTAAATTGTAATTAATTGTTTTAAAAGAAATAAATAAAAATAATGTACTCAATAAAGGCGTTGGCATACCCCTTGCTTTAGGTTAATCAACGAACGATAACAAGTTGATAACAAGAGGATGGGATATGTCTCTGCACTCTCCGGGGCTGGCGTTTCGCGCCGCGCTCACTAAAGAAAATCCATTACAAATTGTTGGCACTATCAATGCGAACCACGCCCTGCTGGCCCAGCGTGCCGGGTATCAGGCGATTTATCTCTCTGGCGGCGGCGTGGCGGCCGGATCGCTAGGTTTACCGGATCTCGGCATCTCCACGCTTGATGATGTGTTGACCGATATCCGCCGTATTACCGATGTTTGCCCGCTGCCGCTGCTGGTGGACGCCGATATCGGGTTTGGATCGTCGGCGTTTAACGTGGCACGCACCGTGAAGTCGATTTCCAAAGCCGGAGCCGCTGCGCTGCACATTGAAGATCAGATCGGGGCCAAGCGCTGTGGGCATCGTCCGAACAAGGCGATCGTGTCGAAAGAAGAGATGGTCGACAGGATCCGTGCGGCGGTGGATGCGCGTACCGATCCGAACTTTGTCATCATGGCGCGTACCGATGCGCTGGCGGTGGAGGGGTTAGACGCCGCCATCGATCGTGCGCAGGCGTATGTCGAAGCGGGCGCTGACATGTTGTTCCCGGAAGCCATCACTGAGCTGGCAATGTACCGCCAATTTGCCGATGTCGTGCAGGTACCGATCCTTGCCAACATTACTGAATTTGGCGCCACGCCGCTGTTCACTACCGATGAGTTGCGCAGTGCGAACGTGGCAATGGCGCTGTATCCGCTGTCGGCATTTCGCGCCATGAACCGTGCAGCCGAGCAGGTGTACAACGTGCTGCGCCAGGAAGGCACGCAGAAGAACGTTATCGACATCATGCAGACGCGCAACGAGCTGTACGAAAGCATCAACTACTACCAGTTCGAAGAGAAACTCGACGCGTTGTACGCCACGAAGCCGTAGGCCTGATAAGGCGCAGCCACCATCAGGCAATGCCGGATGGCACTACGTTTATCCGGCCTACAACGTACGACGCGATGCATACCCTCAATACCCTATATATAAAAATAACGAGGACAACATGAGCGACACAACGATCCTGCAAAATAGTACGAATGTTATTAAGCCGAAAAAATCGGTCGCGCTGTCCGGCGTGACTGCCGGCAATACCGCCCTGTGCACCGTTGGTAAAAGCGGTAACGATTTACACTATCGTGGTTACGATATTCTCGACCTCGCGCAACAGTGCGAATTTGAAGAAGTGGCGCACCTGCTGATCCATGGAAAATTACCCACTCGCGATGAACTCAACGCTTACAAAATTAAATTAAAAGCGCTGCGTGGCCTCCCGGCAAACGTGCGTACTGTGCTGGAAGCGCTGCCCGCCGCTTCGCACCCGATGGACGTGATGCGTACCGGCGTTTCCGCGCTGGGCTGCACGCTGCCGGAAAAAGAGGGGCATACCGTCTCCGGCGCGCGCGACATTGCCGATAAGCTGCTGGCCTCGCTCAGTTCGATCCTGCTGTACTGGTATCACTACAGCCACAACGGCGAGCGTATCCAGCCGGAAACTGATGATGATTCGATTGGCGGCCATTTCCTGCACCTGCTGCACGGTGAAAAACCGTCGGCCAGTTGGGAAAAAGCAATGCATATCTCTCTGGTGCTGTATGCCGAACACGAATTCAATGCCTCGACCTTTACCGGACGAGTCATTGCGGGAACCGGCTCGGATATGTATTCCGCGATTATCGGCGCCATTGGCGCGCTGCGCGGTCCGAAACACGGCGGGGCCAACGAAGTGTCGCTGGAAATTCAGCAACGCTACGAAACGCCGGATGAAGCCGAAGCGGATATCCGTAAACGTGTAGAAAACAAAGAGGTGGTGATTGGCTTTGGTCACCCGGTCTACACCCTTGCCGACCCGCGGCATCAGGTGATCAAGCGCGTGGCGAAGCAGCTTTCTCAGGAAGGCGGTTCGCTGAAAATGTACAACATCGCCGACCGTCTGGAAGCCGTGATGTGGGACACCAAAAAGATGTTCCCGAACCTCGACTGGTTCTCGGCGGTTTCCTACAACATGATGGGTGTCCCGACCGAAATGTTCACCCCGCTGTTTGTCATCGCCCGCGTCACCGGCTGGGCGGCGCACATCATCGAACAACGTCAGGACAACAAAATTATCCGTCCTTCCGCCAACTACACCGGCCCGGAAGATCGCGTATTTGTGCCGATCGAAAAGCGTTGCTAATTCAAACCTCTAAATATAAAAACAGGAGTTGTACCCTATGTCCGCACCTATTTCGAACGTCCGCCCTGAATTTGATCGTGAAATCGTTGATATCGTTGATTACGTGATGAATTACGCCATCACCTCGACGGTGGCGTATGACACCGCGCATTATTGTCTGCTCGACACCCTCGGCTGCGGGCTGGAAGCGCTGGAATATCCGGCCTGTAAAAAACTGCTGGGGCCGATTGTCCCGGGGACGGTGGTGCCGAACGGTGTTCGCGTGCCGGGCACTCAGTTTCAGCTCGACCCGGTGCAGGCGGCGTTTAACATTGGCGCGATGATCCGCTGGCTGGACTTCAACGACACCTGGCTTGCCGCGGAATGGGGCCATCCTTCCGATAACCTTGGCGGGATTCTGGCCACCGCTGACTGGCTGTCGCGCAATGCGGTAGCAGCGGGTAAAGCGCCGCTGACCATGAAAACCGTGCTGACCGGTATGATCAAAGCCCATGAAATTCAGGGCTGTATCGCGCTGGAAAACTCCTTTAACCGCGTCGGCCTCGACCACGTTCTGCTGGTGAAAGTGGCCTCGACCGCCGTAGTCGCCGAGATGCTGGGACTGACCCGCGATGAGATCCTCAACGCGGTCTCGCTGGCGTGGGTCGACGGACAGTCGCTGCGCACCTATCGCCATGCGCCGAATACCGGTACGCGTAAATCCTGGGCGGCGGGGGATGCCACATCCCGGGCGGTACGTCTGGCGCTGATGGCCAAAACCGGCGAGATGGGGTATCCGTCTGCGCTGACGGCGAAAACCTGGGGCTTCTATGATGTCTCCTTCAAAGGGGAAGCGTTCCGCTTCCAGCGTCCGTACGGCTCTTACGTGATGGAAAACGTGCTGTTTAAAATCTCCTTCCCGGCTGAGTTCCACTCCCAGACCGCGGTAGAAGCCGCCATGACGCTGCATGAAAAACTGCTGGCTGCCGGTAAGACGGCCGCCGATATCGAAAAAGTGACGATTCGTACACACGAAGCCTGCATTCGCATCATCGATAAAAAAGGCCCGCTGGATAACCCGGCGGATCGCGACCACTGCATCCAGTACATGGTGGCGGTCCCGCTGCTGTTCGGACGCCTGACGGCGGCTGATTATGAAGACGGTGTGGCGCAGGATAAACGCATCGACGCGCTGCGTGAGAAAATTAACTGCTTCGAAGATCCGGCCTTTACCGCCGATTATCACAACCCGGAAAAACGCGCCATCGCCAACGCTATCACCCTGGAGTTTACCGACGGCTCCCGTTTTGACGAAGAGGTGGTGGAATACCCGATCGGCCACGCGCGTCGTCGGACTGACGGCATGCCGAAGCTGGTTGAGAAATTCAAAATCAACCTGGCGCGCCAGTTCCCGACCCGCCAACAACAGCGCATTCTGGATGTTTCCCTGGACAGAACTCGCCTGGAACAGATGCCGGTTAATGAGTACATGGATTTGTTCATTATCTAAAACCTGACTCATTAGGCGTAAGTTCAACAGGAGAGCATTATGTCTTTTAGCGAGTTTTATCAACGATCTATCACTCAACCTGAGTCATTCTGGGCCGAGCAGGCCCAGCGTATTGACTGGCAGCAGCCGTTCACTCAGGTGCTGGACCATAGCCATCCGCCGTTTGCGCGCTGGTTTTGCGGTGGGACGACCAATCTGTGCCATAACGCCATTGACCGTTGGCTGGAGAAGCAGCCCGATGCGCTGGCGCTGATTGCGGTTTCCTCGGAAACCGAAGAAGAGCGCACGTTTACCTTTCGTCAGCTGTATGACGAAGTCAACGTGACGGCCGCGATGCTGCTGTCGCTAGGCGTGCAGCGCGGCGATCGGGTATTGGTGTACATGCCGATGATCGCCGAGGCACACATTACGCTGCTGGCCTGTGCACGAATTGGCGCGATCCACTCGGTGGTGTTCGGCGGCTTCGCCTCGCACAGCGTGGCGGCGCGAATCGACGATGCCCGACCGAAGGTCATCGTGTCGGCGGATGCCGGGGCGCGCGGGGGCAAGATCCTGCCGTATAAAAAGCTGCTCGATGAGGCTATTGACCAGGCGCAGCATCAGCCGCACCACGTGGTACTGGTCGATCGTGGGCTGGCGAAAATGGCGCGGGTCGAGGGGCGCGATCTCGATTTTGCCGCGCTGCGTCAGCAGCATCTCGGGGCGCGCGTGCCGGTGGTGTGGCTGGAGTCGAACGAAACCTCCTGCATACTTTACACTTCCGGCACGACCGGCAAGCCGAAGGGCGTGCAGCGTGACGTTGGCGGCTATGCGGTGGCGCTGGCGACGTCGATGGAGACCATCTTTGGCGGCAAAGCGGGCGGCGTGTTCTTCTGTGCCTCGGATATCGGCTGGGTGGTCGGACACTCCTACATCGTTTATGCCCCGCTGCTGGCGGGGATGGCGACGGTGGTGTACGAAGGGCTGCCGACGTACCCGGACTGCGGTGTGTGGTGGAAGATTGTCGAAAAATATCAGGTCAGCAGAATGTTCTCAGCGCCGACCGCCATTCGCGTGCTGAAGAAGTTCCCGACCGCGCAGATCCGCAATCACGATCTCTCCTCGCTGGAGGTGCTGTATCTGGCGGGCGAGCCGCTGGATGAACCCACTGCGAGTTGGGTAACCCAAACACTGGGCGTGCCGGTGATCGACAACTACTGGCAGACTGAATCCGGTTGGCCGATTATGGCAATTGCCCGTGGCGTGGACGACAGGCCGTCGCGTCTGGGCAGCCCCGGTGTGCCGATGTATGGCTACAACGTGCAGTTGCTCAACGAAGTGACCGGTGAACCCTGCGAAGCGAACGAAAAGGGTATGCTGGTGATTGAAGGGCCGCTGCCACCGGGCTGTATTCAGACCATCTGGGGCGATGACGAACGGTTTGTGAACACCTACTGGTCGCTGTTCTCCCGCCAGGTTTACGCCACCTTCGACTGGGGGATCCGCGACGCAGACGGCTATTACTTCATCTTAGGCCGCACCGATGATGTGATAAACGTGGCCGGACACCGGCTGGGCACCCGTGAGATAGAGGAGAGTATTTCCAGCTATCCGAACGTCGCGGAAGTGGCGGTGGTCGGCGTGAAAGATGCGCTGAAAGGGCAGGTGGCGGTGGCGTTTGTTATCCCTAAACAGAGTGACAGTCTGGAAGACCGCGACATTGCGCATTCAGAAGAGAAGGCGATTATGGCGCTGGTGGACAGCCAAATTGGTAACTTTGGCCGTCCGGCACATGTCTGGTTTGTGTCACAACTGCCGAAGACGCGATCGGGCAAGATGCTAAGGCGTACGATCCAGGCGATCTGTGAAGGCCGCGATCCCGGCGATCTGACCACCATCGACGATCCCGCGTCGTTGCAGCAAATTCGCCAGGCAATCGAAGAATAATCCCCGTTAAACGGCCCGGTAGCGCGATGCTTACCGGGCTTGTTATTACACCCTCTGGCAAACCCCGCGTTATAGCGCCGGGCTTTCCCGGCGACGCAGCAGAGACAACGGCCCCGGCCCGCTCAGTGTGAACACCGAAATCAGCGTAAAAGTCAGCGCAATAATACCCAGCACCAGATACGCGCCATGGAAGCCAATGCTTTCGTACATATTACCCGCCAGCACCGACATAAAAATCATCGCCAGCTGTTTGAAGAAACAGAAGCACACGAGGTAAATGGTGGCAGAAAACCGTACCTCAAACTGGCTGGTAATGTATTTGAAACAGCCGACGATCAGGAACGGGATTTCAAACATATGCAGCGTTTTGAGGATGATGACTTCCAGCGCCGAGGTGGCGAACGACGAGCCGATAATTCGCACCGACATAATCGCCCCGGCCAGCAGCAGGGCGTTCTTCCCACCAATACGGTTTACGATCAACGGCGCAAAGAACATGATCGAGGCGTTGAGTAATTCCCCCATGGTGGTGACGTAACCAAATACCCGCGTGCCCTGTTCGCCGGTGGCAAAGAACGAAGTAAAGAAATTGGCAAACTGCTGGTCAAACACATCGTAGGTACAGGACACGCCAACCACGTACAGCGACAGGAACCACAGCTTTGGCTGCTTAAATAATTCCAGCGCCAGCTTCAGGCTAAAGGCTGAGTGGTTTGCGCCGACGGCATTAGCGACCTCTGCTGATGACGAGGTATCGGTGCGCGAGAAGAACAGCAGTAGGGCGAGAACTACCGCACAGCCGGAACCCAGCCAGAAGACGAATTCATTGTTGATGGTGAACATAATGCCGACAATGGATGCGCATAACGCCCAGCCCACGCAGCCAAACATCCTCGCCCGGCCAAATTCAAAATTGCTGCGGCGACTGACTTTCTCAATATAGGCTTCAATCGCTGGTGCCCCGGCATTATAAATAAAGCCCAGGTAGATGCCGCCGACAATCGAACCTATTAAAATATTAAACTGTAATAATGGCCCAAACACGTAAATAAAGAACGGGGCAAACATCACCAGCATGCCGGTGATTATCCACAGAAGATGCTTACGCAGACCGAGTTTATCTGACAGCAGACCAAATACCGGTTGGAACAGCAACGAGAACAGCGATATACAGGCGAAGATAATGCCGGTATCGCCTTTACTGATATGGTTGATATCGTGTAACCAGATCGGGAAGAAGGGGAAATAAGCACCCATAATAAAAAAGTAAAAGAAGAAGAAAAAACCGAACATCCAGAAGTTAGTGTTTTTTAAATAATACATAATAGACTTCCTCAGGCAAAATAAGGGCAGGTTGTAACCTGCCCATTATTATTATGTTTAGCCCCAGATAACCTGGTAGTGATAACGCCCTGCGCTCAGCAGAAACTCCGGGGAAACGGAAGGGCTCCACGAATCATCCCCGCCGACGCCCATATGGAAACCGTCAATATTGAGCCAGGTTCCTGCCTCCGGCTGCAACAGATGACGATGGCTGGTTTCCATTAACTGTTTTTGGCTGTAGCGGCTGATGTTGAACTGGAAGTCACCACACCACTGATGTGCCCCGTAGCGCAGCTCGCGCGTACCGCAGCGCAGGCCGTTTTCGCTCGGGAAGACGTAAGGGGTGTACATCTCATCCAGCGACAGATCCCAACGGTCAAAACAGGCCGCGCTCAGGCGATCCGGGTAGTTCTCATGCGGGCCGAGACCTAACCAGTTTACGCGTTCGGCAACCTGCGCCAGCTGGCAGCTGAGGCCGATACGTGCCGGGTGCGGCGTTCCGTTGGCGACATCGACATCCACCGTGATATGCATCTTGCCATGGCCGTCGATACGGTAGGACTTGCGGCTGATAAACAGCGTTTCGCCCTGATACAGCCAGGCGTGCGCGGTGGTAATCAGCACGCTTTCCGACAGGGATTCGGCTTCGCACAACACCCGCTGAGGTTCTGCGCGATAATGGCCGGCGGCTTTCCAGCGTTCGACCCAGGCGTTAGGGTCGATGCGCGTCACTTCGCTGACGCCAATGTCGTTATCCAGCGGCGCGCGGGTGAACTGGTCAATGAGCGGGCTTAACAGTTGCGCGTCGCCGCCCAGCCAGTATTGCGTCAGCAATCCTGATTGACGGCAGAATTCCCAACGTTTATCGCTGACGGTCACCGCGAATGTATCGTCACTGACGGTGAGCTGTGGCACGGCGCTGGCGCGTGGGGGGAGCGTCAGGCTGAGTTTCTCTTCCAGCTTCCATTGCTGCCAGGCGCTGATATGCCCGGCGTCTGACCACGCGGTGGCCTGAGGCTGTTCCACGCGCACGGTCAGCCACAGCTGACCGGCGGTGTCCGGCATGGGGAGGTCCGGCAGGGTAACCCGCTGACAACCCTGCGGGGCGATATCCAGCGAGACCTCGCCGGTGGCCAGCAGATTGCCGTCCTGGGCGACAGACCAGTGCAGGATTTCGTTATCGCTGCGGCGGAACAGGTATTCGCTGCGCACTTCAATCTGGCGTTCGTCGCCCGGCAACAGCGTAAACTGGAAAAACTGCTGCGCGTGTTTGGCTTCATACAGCGACGGATGCGGCGTGCGATCGGCAAATACCAGCCCGTCCATGCAGAACTGACGGTCATTCGGCGTGTCGCCAAAATCGCCGCCGTAGGCTGACCACGGGTTGCCGTTGTCGTCATATTTTGTCAGCGACTGATCGACCCAATCCCAGACAAACCCACCCTGCAGACGCGGATACTGACGGAATGCCTGCCAGTATTTGGCGTAACCCCCGAGACTGTTCCCCATCGCGTGGGCGTATTCGCAGAGGATCAGCGGGCGCTGCTCGCCGGGTATCGACAGCCATTTTTTGATAGACCATTTCGGTACCGCAGGGAAGGGTTGGTCCTGGTCAACACGGGCATACATTGGGCAAATAATGTCGGTCGCAGCGGTATCCGCCCCGCCGCCTTCGTACTGTACCGGGCGGGACGGGTCTTCGGATTTCAGCCAACGGTAGAGAGCGTCGTGATTTGCGCCGTGCCCGGATTCGTTGCCCAGTGACCAGATAATAATGCTCGGATGGTTGCGGTCGCGCTGCACCATGCGCGTCACGCGCTGGCTCATCGCCGGAAGCCAGGTGGGGTCATCGCTCAGGCGGTTCATCGGCACCATGCCGTGGGTTTCGATATTGGCTTCATCCACCACGTACAGGCCGTAGCGGTCGCACAGGGTGTACCACAACGGATGATTTGGATAATGCGAGCAGCGTACGGCGTTAAAGTTGTTTTGCTTCATCAGGACGATGTCCTGCACCATCGTTTCTTCATCCATCACCTGACCGTTTTGTGGGTGATGTTCATGACGGTTGGCGCCGCGGATCAGCAGCGGCTGCCCATTGAGCAACAGCAGACCGTTTTCAATGCTGACCTGGCGGAAGCCAACGTCGCAGGCTTCGGCTTCAATCAACGTGCCGTAGGCGGTATGTAGCAGCACTACCGCGCGGTACAGATTCGGGGTTTCAGCGCTCCACAGCGCCGGACGTTCAACGTTCAGGCGCAGAGTGGTGCGATCGGCATACGCGCCGCGCTCATCAATAATCTCACTACCAAAAGGCGAAGTGGCTTCACCGGTCAGCGTATCGCCTTGCCACAGTTGCAGCGTCACGCGTAAATCATCGCGCAGCTTGCCCGCCATTCTGACGTCGGCTTCCAGCACCGCGCGGCTGAAATCATCGTTAAAACGGGTGTGGATACGCAGGTCGCGGATCTGCGTATCCGGCTTATGCAGCAGCGAGACGTCGCGGAAGATACCGCTCATGCGCCACATGTCCTGATCTTCCAGATAGCTGCCGTCGCTCCAGCGCAGCACCATCACCGTCAGACGGTTTTCGCCGTCGCTCAGGAAATCACTGAGATCAAACTCGGACGGCAGGCGGCTGTCCTGCCCGTAGCCGACCCAGCGGCCATTGCACCACAGATGAAACGCTGAGTTCACGCCATCAAAAATAATGCGCGTCTGTCCCGTCTGTCGCCACGCGGCATCCACTTTGAATGTGAGCGAGTAACATCCTGTCGGATTCTCCGTTGGAACGTGCGGCGGATTGACCGGGAACGGGTAGGTAATGTTGGAGTAGATCGGCGCGTCGTAACCGTCCATTTGCCAGTTAGACGGTACGGTTACGCTATCGGCCTGCGGCAAATCGCCCGCAAGCCAGCTTTCCGGCACCGCTTCAGGTGAGGCAAACCAGGCAAACTTCCACTCACCGTTCAGCGACTGTAACTGTGCCGAATGGTGGTTGTTACGGGCGTCCTGCGCAGAGCGCCAGCTGCAAAACGGCGGGTGCGCTTCAAGACGATTAAGCTGAGTGACGCCGGGGTTTTCCCAGTCGCGACGTGCCAGTACGGCGGCGAGTGAATCCGTGTTCAGGGTCATGGCAGTATCCTGTGTAAATTTGTTATCCGCTCACAATTTAACTGAACATACGAGGATTGAGATTATCCTGTAAAGGATGGGGTGGGTAATCAGTGAGCTGACTCACAGTAATTCAGCTCAGTAACAGCAGATGTGAGCGCTCGCTGTGGAGACGTTACAGCCGAGAAACCTGACGTGCCAGCTGCATCAGCGACTCCGCCAGCGCCTGCGGCGTTGCCTGTTGTCTGTTCGGGGGCAGCACCGTTTTACGCTCGACCAGCGTCACCGGCAGGAGTTGATTGCCGAGGCTCTCACCCCCCTGTGAAAGCTGCAGCAGTTTATCGACGCTGGTTTGCCCGAGCGTCGGAAAATCCTGCTTGATGGTCGTGAGTGGCGGGATATAACAGGAGCTGTCTTCGGTATCGTCGTAGCCAATCACCGAGATATCGGTCGCCACCCGCAGGCCGGACTCGCTGATGGCCCGCATCGCGCCCAGCGCCATTTGATCGTTGGCAACCAGCATGGCGGTCGGGATGACGCCGTCGTTCAGCATCTGCATGGTTTGTGTAAAGCCGGACATTGCGCTCCAGTCGCCTTCCAGTTCCGCGACGGGTTGCTGCTGATAGTGCGCCAGATACTTATGCCAGCCCGCATGCCGTAACCGCGCCGAGACTGAGCTGTGCGGTCCGGCCAGCAGGGCGATACGCTGATGCCCGTGCTGGATCAGGTGCTCAACGCCGAGGCGTGCGCCGTCATCATGGGAGAAAATCACGCTGTTAACCGGCGACTGGTCAGAGACGTCCAGAAACAGCACCGGTACCGTACCGCAGGCGGCGGCGACGGCAATTGCGTCGTCTTCATCCAGCGGATAGTTGATGATAAGCCCGGTCACCCGCTGGGAGAGCAGGTTATGCACCGCTGCTTTGCAGGCGTCTACGCCGCTACGCTCGACCATGGCGATCACCACGCTGGCCCCGGACTGGTCGGCGCGGGATTTTATAGCCGCAACGATTTGCGAGGGCGCGTGCAGGGCAAGGTTCGCCGTCGCCACACCAATCAATGGCGTTTGTTTACCGGCCAACTGCTGGGCAACGCGGTTGGGGATGTAATTGAGCTCCGCCATCGCGGCCTCAACTTTCTGACGGGTTTTGGCGGAAACGTGGCTGGCCTGATTCACGACGCGCGAGACGGTCTGGTAAGAGACACCTGCATGGTCTGCCACATCGTATAGCGTTACCGGTTTCACATTCATCACCCTTCATTACGTTATCTACGCGCTATCATGCCACAGCACGTAGGGTTTTGGCGTATTTGTGGTTGGGTTCTGCGAGGCGCATTCCAGGGCCAGTGACGCGTGATAGCGGGCATGGCGTCTTTATGCTTAACATGATGGCAGAACGAGTAAAACAGTGAGGAAATCGTGAGCGACTCTGCGGCCCAGAACATTCTGTCTATCTACCGACGCCATGCTGATGCCTTTGCCAGCCAGCGTTCACGCACGCTGTTTGAGAAACCGTGGCTGGATAAGTTCATCGCGGTACTGGGCGGGAAGGGCAGTATTGTGGATATCGGCTGTGGGAATGGTCAGCCGATTGCCGGGTATTTTATCCGGCAAGGTTTTCACCTAACAGGAGTGGATGGTTCCGCGGCGATGCTGGCGCGCGCCCGGCAATCTTTTCCCGACCAGTGCTGGCTGGAGCAGGATATGCGTGAGCTCGCGCTTGATGGCCTGATTGCGTGGGACAGCTTTTTCCATTTACCCCAGCAGGACCAACACAGGATGTTTCCGATCTTTGACCAGCTCAGTCATCCCGGCAGCGCGCTGATGTTCACCAGCGGTACCGGAAACGGCATCGCAATGGGGCAATTTGAAGGTGAGCCGCTGTTTCATGCAAGCCTGGCGCCCGACGAATACCGTGCATTGTTGTCCGCGCACGGCTTTGAGGTCATTGACGTGATCATGGAAGACCCACAGTGCACCGGGCATACGGTGTGGCTGGCGCAAAAAAGAGGCTGAGCCTGTTTACGCTGCGCCGCGGAAGGTCTTGCGCCATTCAGCCGGGCTGACGCCGAAGTGGGCTTTAAAATGCTGGCGCCAGGTGACCGGAGAGAGAAAACCGACCTGTTCAGCAATACGTTCGACGGGTAACGAACTGGACTCCAGCAGCTCCTGGCTGCGTCGCAGGCGCTCGGTAATAAGCCATTCGGCCACGCTTGACCCGGTGGCCTTCATAAAATGGCGGGTTAGGGTGCGACGGCTCATCATCACCCGCTGCGCCAGCGTGTCGAGGTTATGCTGCTCGTGGAGGTGCTGGCGTAAATAATCGAGCAGGGTGTTAATGCGCTGATCCTGGGTATTTTTCGCCACCGGCTGCTCAATAAACTGCGCCTGTCCCCCTTCGCGGTGCGGTGGCACAATCATCCGTCGGGCAATCTGGTTCGCTACCGTGCTGCCAAAGTGCTGGCGAATGACGTACAAGCAGCAATCCAGTGCGGCGGCGGTACCTGCCGAGGTAATAATACCGTCGTCATCAACGTACAGGGCGTTGATATCCAGACGCGCCGCCGGGAAGCGCGTCTGAAAATCTTGCTCAAATTCCCAGTGCGTCGCGGCCCGCTTTCCGTCTAACAGGCCCGCGTAGCCGAGGACAAACGCGCCCAGACACAGCCCGACAATCTGTGCGCCGTTTTGCCGCGCGCAATTGAGGGCATTGAGCAGACCCTGCGGCGGGCGATGCCCGGTAGTGCCCCAGTAGGGGACCACCACAATATCGGCTGCCGTCACCGCCTCATAACCGTGAGAGGCGGTGACGGAGAAGCCATCCTGCGAAGAGACGATACCGGGATTTTCGGCGCATATCTGCACCTCAAAGCGCTTTTTCGCCGCCATTTTGTCACTGAAAATTATGCACGGCACCGAAAAATGAAACGGGCTGAAATCTTCCACGGCGACAATGGCGACGGTAAGCGGGCGCATACGATTCCTCTGTTGGCATTAAAAGGTCAGGGTTTCCCCATCTTCCGGCACGTTGACGAATTGCGCAATCTGGTTGTCGAACGCATATTCTTTCAGCGCCGCGCGCGTCAGCAGGCAGTGGTTAATGGCTTCCATATGGGTCGCCACAATCTGCGCTTCAGGCAGCACAAAGTGGGTTTTTAGCACATCTTCCGCGCCCATAATGATCGGCCCAAAGCCGATGACGTGGGCAAAACCGGCGTTCAGTACCACGACATCAGGCTGGAAGGTCTGCATATTGGCCTCTACCTCATCGCGCCAGATAGTATCGCCAACCAGATACAGCGTTTTTTCTGCTGCATGCTGGAAGATAACTCCGCAGGCGTCACCCAGGCGTTCTGCCATTTGCGGCACGGCGTAGGCGCGATCCGACCCGTGCTGGCCGCCGGTTTTACGCAGGGTGATGTCCCCCAGCGCGGTATTTTCTGTCAATACGCTCAGTTGGGTGAACCCCTGTCCTCGCAGCACCTGCGCATCCTGATCATTTTGTACGTAGATCGGCTTGTCTTTCGGCACAACGCGCGCGGCAACCTCGTCCCAGTGATCTTCATGCAGATGGGTGACGATCAGCGCATCGACGTTAAGCAGGGTGTCGATGTCAACGGGCAGCTCCACGGTCGGATTGCGGATCTCTGCGCGCGCCGTTCCGGCAAAACCCGGATACGCACCTTTCGGGGCCAGCATTGGATCAACGAGGAAGGTCTTGCCGCCAAAGGTGATGTGCAGTGTGGCATTACGGATTTGCGTGATGTTCATGGTGTTTGCTCCACGTGTTGGGTCAGTGGTGTCATCCTGGAGTGTTGTCCAGAAGATGAATGTGGGCAAATGGGCGACTAGCGATGGGATTGGGCCAATCGCTGGGAAAATAAAGCCCTCCAGGTGAAAACTTGATATTTAAGCCGGGCACTTTTCCTAAAAAGCAATAGGAAAACGGTTACAAACTTAATATCACTGTGTCATTTATTTACATTTTGTGCCTTTTAACCTAGTTTGCTCATTTTTTAACAGCCATGATGGGTTATGGAAAGTGGGGCTGCGGGTGAAGATCAGGGACGTCGGGATTACTTTTTTACTGTCAGGGTGGGCTCTGTCATTGACCATGACGGGGCACGCTGCGCCTTTATCACCTGCCGATCGCAGTTCAGTTCAGCAACAGCAGCAGCAATTACTTGATGAGACCCAGCGTCAGCGCGAAGAGTTAGGCCGTAGCGTTGTCCTCCCTCAATCGGAAAAAGCAACGCTTCCTGCCACGCCCTCTGGGGCCTGTTTTACGACCTCTCGTATCGATATTGAGGGCGCAAGCCAGTTATCACCCAAAGCCGCCAGAAAACTAACCGCACCGTGGGTAAATCAGTGTCTGGACATCGCTCGCCTGACGGCGCTGACGAACGCGATTTCTGACTGGTACATCAGCCGCGGTTTTATCACCAGCCGTGCTTTTTTAACCGAGCAGGATCTCTCCTCCGGTGTGCTGCGCATTACGGTACTTGAGGGAAAATTGCAGGAGATTCGTCTCGAAGGTGTCCCGTCACGCACGCTGAAAATGACCTTTCCTGGGCTGGAAGGAAAGATTCTCAATCTGCGCGATATTGAACAGGGTATGGAGCAATTGAACCGGGTTCGCCAGACGCCGGTTGAAATAGAAATTTTACCTGGCAGCCAACAAGGCTTCTCGATAGTAAACCTGACGGCTGCGCCTGAATCGCCGCTTACTGGCTCAGTCAGTTTTGATAACAGCGGGCAAAAGAGTACCGGAACGGGGCAACTGAGCGGGGCGTTATTTGCCAATAACCCGTTCGGCCTGGCGGATAAATGGTTTATCAGCGGTGGGCGCAGCAGCGATTTTTCCAGCAGTAAAGATGCGCAGAACGTTGCTGCGGGCGTGAGCATTCCTTACGGCTACGGGCTATTTGATTACAACTACAGCTGGAGTAATTACCTCAGCACCATTGATAACAATGGCTATGCCTGGCGTTCAACTGGCGACAGCGAAACCCATCGTCTGACCGGCACCTGGGGGCTGTTTCGCAATGGTGATATCAAAACCGCGGCAGCGCTGGGCCTGACGCATCGAATTAACCGTAACAAATTGAATGATGTCCTGCTGGAAACCAGTAGCCGCAAGCTTTCCAGTATTTCGCTGGGTATCAACCATACGCAAAAAATCGCCTCCGGCGTTGCCACGCTTAACCCCACGTTTACCCAGGGTGTGCCGTGGTTTGGCGCAGAGAATGACAATAATAAACAGGGTGATGTCCCGAAGGCAGAATTTCGCAAATGGAGCGCTAGCGGCAGCTTTCAACGCCCATTGACAGAGAATCTGTGGTGGCTGAGCAGCGTCTATTTTCAGTGGTCACCGGACCGCCTTTACGGCAGCGAACGCCTGACGCTGGGCGGTGAAACGTCAGTTCGTGGCTTTAAAGAACAATACATTTCCGGGGATAACGGCGGCTACTGGCGCAACGAAGTGAATTATTCGCTCTTTACGTTGCCGGTATTTGGGCAGATTGGCGCGATGGCGGCATTCGACGGAGGCTGGCTGAAACAGGATGGCTTTGATAGTTCAGCCTCCGGCACGTTGTGGGGCGCTGCGCTGGGATTAACCAGTTCAGGGCGCTGGTTCTCCAGTCAGTTTACCGTTGGAACGCCGGTGAAGTACCCGGACTGGCTGGCACCGGATCATCTCAATATTTATTACCGCGTGGCCGTGGCATTTTAAGGAAGCAGGATAATGACAAAGGATCAGATTCGTTTCTCTCAGCGTGTTCTTAGTGGGGTATTGAGCGCCCTGTTGGCCACGCAGCCCCTGTTTCCGGCCATTGCCGCCACCATCACCCCTGTCGGCAATACGCAAATGGATAAGGCGGCCAACGGTGTTCCGGTAGTGAACATCGCTACGCCGAACGCGTCCGGGATTTCACACAACAAATATAACGACTACAACGTGGGAAAAGAGGGGCTGATTCTTAACAACGCCACCGGGCAATTAAATCAGACCCAGCTTGGCGGCATTATCCAGAACAACCCGAACCTGCGTTCAGGAAAAGAAGCGACAGGGATCATCAACGAAGTTACCGGGAATAGTCGTTCACAACTGCAGGGTTACACCGAAGTGGCAGGGAAAGCCGCCAACGTCATGGTCGCCAACCCTTATGGCATTACCTGTAACGGGTGCGGATTTATCAACACGCCTAACGCCACCCTGACTACCGGTAAACCGGTGTTAGATGCTAACGGTAATCTGCAGTCGCTGGATGTAAGCAAAGGCAGCATTACCATCGAAGGCAAAGGGCTGGATGGTAGCCAGAGCGATGCGGTGTCGATTATTGCCCGCGCCACGGAAATCAACGCGGCACTGCATGCAAAAAATCTCAGTGTGATAGCCGGAGCTAACCGCATAACGGCGAAGGGGCAGGTGAGTCAACTGCAAGGCGAAGGGGATGTACCGAAAATCGCGGTAGATACCGGTGCGCTAGGCGGAATGTATGCCAACCGGATCCGTCTGGTTTCCAGCGAGAAAGGTTTGGGGGTCAACCTCGGGAATCTGAACGCCCGTCAGGGTGATATCACGCTTGATGCAAATGGAAAATTAACCGTTAAGTCCAGCCTGGCCAGTGGGGCTGTTTCCATGAAAGGGCAAGAGGTTGCGCTTTCTGGCGATCATAAAGCGGGGGATAATTTATCCATCACCAGTCAGGGTGCTATCGCCCTGACTGATAGCGCCCTGGTCAGTGATAAAAACCTGCAGCTTACTGCGCAAGGAACGCTGGTGCAGAATGGCGGCGCGCTTACTGCGGGTCAGGATATTGTGCTGAAGGCCGGCGATATAGCCCAGCAGCGTGCGGCGCAAATAGATGCCGCTGGAAATGTTTCGCTGACCGGGCGCAATCATGTTGCCACGCAGGGAACGGTCACTGCCGGAAAACAGCTGAGTGTGAAGGCGGATTCGCTGAGTAACAGCGGCCAATGGAGTGCGGGGGATGCTTCCCGTATTCAGGGTGGCAGCGTGACCAACAGCGGTGTGATGCAGGGGAAATCGCTGGATATTGCCGCCACGCGTGATGTTGATCTTAGTGGTCAGCTCAATGCGGCAGATACGCTGACGATTAAAGGCCAGCGTATCTCTACAGCCACGGATGCTCAGGTGCAAAGTGGGAAGAATATCGCCCTGCAAGCCGAGATGGTAAATCTGAACGGCACCCACGCGGCGAAAAATGACCTGACCGTGACGGCAAACACCCTCACCCATGACGGAAAATCGAGTGCCACGCAGATGAACCTGAACGTGGCGCAAACAATCACTCAAAACGGCACGCTGTTGGCAGACAACCTCAGTCTCGACAGCCAGCATATTGCTAACAGCGGCCTGCTGCAGGGTAACGCGGCGTTGAATCTGCGTACCGATAATCTGCAAAACCTGAACGGCGGTACGATCTACAGCCTTACTGCTCTGGCGCTGGACATTCCGTACCTGACTAACGACGGGATTATTGCTACCGATGGCGATCTGCGCCTTGGTGGTCTTCAGTTGATTAACGCTGGCGACATTCAGGCCGACACGCTTGAGCTGCAACTGCGCGACGCGATAAATAATTCTGGGCGTCTGCTCGCGCACCAGAGTGCGCAACTTACGGCGCAAACGCTGGAAAATAGCGGCATGCTGGTGGCGAATACTATCACTCTCGACGGAAACACTGTTCAGAACGGTGGTCTGGTTCAGGGGAATGACAGCGCATTGATTTCTGCGGGTGCTCTGACGACGGAGACGACGGGGCAATGGCTAACCGGTAATGCGCTGACGGTGAACGCGGGTACGGTAGAGCACGCCGGGGTGATGCAGGGGAATACCCTTACATTGGCAGCCGATGCGCTGAATAACAGCGGTGTGCTCAACGGGTTAGGTGGCCTGGAAGGGATACTGACCGGGCAACTGACCAACGTCGGACAAATTCAAAGCGGCGGCGGACTCTCGCTCACCGCAAACGACCTGATCAGCGCCGGGCGTATCGTGGGGGATTCGCTCATGCTTGCGGCAACGACGCTGCGCAACAATGGCTTGTGGCAGGGCGCGAACGGACTGGCTTTACGCGGCGATACGCTTAGCACGGGCACGACGTCTCTGACGCTGAGCGGCGGCGCGCTGACCGTTGATGTCGGTACGATGATTACGCAAGGTACGTTACAGGGACAACAGGTCGCGGTGACGTCTGATAACTGGCAGCACGCGGGTTCGTTGGTCAGCCTTGGTGCGCTGACGGCTGACATCAGTAACAGATTTGCCCTGCCGGGCGACTTGATGAGTCAGGGAGCCATGTCGTTAGCTGCACAGCAGTTGAATAATGCCGGAAACATCCTCAGTGAAAGTGACATTACGCTTGATGGTCAGCAGCTTACAAACACTGGGGTGGTACAGGGAAATACCCTCACGCTAAGCCAGGATCGTATTCATAACCAGGGCGTATTGATTGGTCTGCAAAGCCTGACGGTGGCAGCCCCGCAGCAGGAACTGATGAATGCGGCGGGCGGGTCGCTGCTAACCCAGGGAATGCTGAAAGTGACGTCCGGTGATGTGACCAACGCAGGAACGTGGCAGGGGCAGTCGATTCTGCTCAATGCGCAGTCGCTGATTAATAGCGGAGCAATCCAAAGCGCAGACGCGCTACAGCTTATGCTCGTCAAAAATCTCACTTCTGCCGAGGGCAGCAAAGTCACCGCCCTCGGCAATGCCACGCTACAGGCGCTATCCCTGACGAATAACGGGCAATGGGCGGCGAGTTATTTGACGTTAAACGGAACAACGCTGGATAACGCCGGGGCAATCAGCGGGGTCAATGGCCTGACGTTAGCCATGAATGGCGCGGTCAGCCAACAGGCGTCGGGCAGCATGCTCACCGGCGGCGCATTGGATCTCAATGCGGCATCGGTGGCTAACGCGGGCAGCATTCAGGGGACGACGCTAAATATAACGTCCGGAGCGTTAACCAATGGCGGACGCCTGCAGGGGGATAATGACGCCACGCTGGCGCTGAGCGGTGACCTGACGAACCTGGCGGGTGGTGAAATTGTCAGCCGTCAGGGACTGACGATTGCCACGCCCGTACTGTTTAACTACGGCGTGATTCAGGGCGGCGGCAACACGCGTCTTAACGCCACAACCCGAGCGCTGAATGAGGGGCAGCTGCTTTCCGGCGCCGAGTTGAGACTCACCACGCCGCAGTATTCCGGCGCGGGCTGGCTACAGGCGACAAATCTCATTCTGAATGCGGCAACGGCCACCAACAACGGGAACTGGCTTGCCGACAGCGCAACGCTGACGGGCAGTCAGTTCACTAACCAGGGGACGACGCAGGCGGGACAACTGACGCTCAATTACCAGCAGTTGACCAATAACGGTACGGTGTTAGGAACGACCCAACTGACCGTTAATGCCGATCGGGTGAGCCAGAATACGGCTGGCAAACTGTTCAGCGGTGGCGATTTGACTCTCAATAGCCAATCTCTGGACGCCTTCGGGCAGGTGGTTGCGCTGGGTAATCTGACGCTGAAACTGGTGAATGCGTTCACCGCCAACAGTACGCTTGCTGCGGGCAACACGCTCACTGTTAACAGCGAGGGTGCCATCGACAACCGCAATGTCATGCAGGGGCAGATGGTAAACCTGACCGCGGGCGGGCAGTTGAGCAACAATGGGCAAATTACCACCGGCAGCGGTACGAGCAGCCTCAGCGGCAGCAACGTGGCGCTTAATGCCGCCGGAACGGTACAGGGTGGGGGTGACATCATGGTCACCAGTCGCGACACTATTACCGTAGACGGTTTTACCGGCACGCGCGGAACGCTCATGCTCAATACACCGGGGGCGATCATCAACACGGCGCTGCTGTATGCGGCAAATAACATGGCGCTGTATGCCGACTCTATCACCAATCAGCGCGGCGATATTCTTGCGGGCAACAGCCTGTGGATGCAGAAAGATGCGGCGGGAAATGCCAACCGCGAGGTCATCAACACCTCCGGCACCATCGAGACGCAGAGCGGCGATATCACGATTAAAACCGGAACTCTGGAAAATAAGAGGGAGAATTTAACGTATTCAACTCAGACAGAATCCTTTGATGAACAAGTTCCTGAGGGTCCAACCATCACGTTGACGGGAAATGATGCAGGCCATCCCGAATACGAAATACTGGTAGGCGGAGGCAACAGCGGACCTGCTCCGAAGTTATATCTACTGTCTGATGATATTCCTGACTTGCGTTATCTTTATGAAAAAACTACGCAACTTGTTGATGTGAATGGAACCGCAAGCCGTATTTCAGCAGGAAGGAATCTTTCTATATATGGCGATACTGTTATAAATAATGCTTCTAACATTCTGGCTGTCGGAAATATTGATATGTCAGGAACTACATTAAATAACCTAAGTTATGAAAGCAAAATAACCGAAACATACCGAAGCTATAAGTTCACATATGCTGGCTTTAACTCAAATTGGGTGCCTGAGGCTGAAGATGTTTACTTCATCTACACACTTTCGGGCACTGAAAAAGTCGAATCAAAAGGAATTGCAGCCAGGGCCGTTATACAGGCAGGGGGCGATATTACGGCGAGATTCGCACAGGATATCAGCAATACTACTACGACTGCCAATACTGGGGGAATTAGCAACACTATCGCCGTACCTGCGCTGAATACTCTCAGCAACCAGACCATCGACGCCGGGGTGCAAAAGCAGACACTGGCAGATAGTGAAGCGGTTAGCGTTAATTCGCCGCAGTGGAACGATCAACTGCAAGATGCCCTGCAGCAGATTAACGGTGGCACGCTGGATGCCGGGAATGTCGCGGATGCAACGCTGGACACCGTCTCTACCGATAAGAACAGCCAGATTAATCAGGGGGAAGCGGTGGATACCAGCGCGTATCCATTGCCTTTTGGTCAAAACGGCTACTTTGTTGTCTCTGACGATCCGCAAAGCCCGTACCTGATCAACATTAATCCTAAGCTTAACGGCCTGGGTCAGTTGGATCCGGCTCTGTTTGCCGAGTTGAACGTACTGCTGGGGATTACGCCTGGCGATGCCCCACGTGAAACCAACCGTGCGTATACCGATCAAAATCAGTTCCTCGGATCGGCGTATATGCTGGACCGTCTCAACCTGAATCCGGAATACGATTACCGTTTTCTCGGTGACGCGGCGTTCGATACCCGTTACGTCAGTAATGCGATGCTGAATCAGACAGGAAGCCGTTATATCAACGGTATAGGTTCCGATCTGGATCAGATGCGTTATCTGATGGACAGCGCCGCCAGCGCACAGCAGTCGCTGGGGCTGAAATTTGGCGTGGCCCTGACGGCGGAGCAAATTGCCTCTCTTGAGCAGAGCATGCTGTGGTGGGAAGCGGCGACCGTCAACGGTGAAACGGTGATGATACCGAAGCTCTATCTGTCGCCGAAGGATATCACCGTCAATAACGGGAGCGTCATCTCTGGAAATAACGTCCAGCTGGCAGGCGGTACTATCACTAACACCGGCAGTACGCTGCTGGCGAATAACACCCTGACCCTCGATAGCCAGAATAGCATTAACAATCTCAACAATGGCCTGATGCAGGCCGGGGGCAACCTCGACCTGAGCGCTATTGGTGATATCAATAACATCAGCGCCGCTATTAGCGGAAAAACGGTTCAACTGGCAAGTCTCGACGGCAGCATTAATAACCTGACGCAGGTGGAGCAGATTGACATCAATGCGTGGGATAAATACGGCAATGTGAGTTTTAAAGATACGCTGCTGGGCACGATGGCGTCGATTACCGCACTGGATGGGCTGTCGCTATCGGCAGGCAAAAATATCACCGTCACGGGCGCAACGCTTTCGGCGGGCGATTCACTGCAGATGAATGCCGCGGGAGATATTGCGGTGAATGCGAATCACATTAACGATGCGCAGAGCCATGCCGGACGCTGGACTGACGAGACCAGCCGTTCATCACAAGGCTGGCAGGGAAGCAGCATCAGCGCAGGAGGGGACCTTGGCATCAATGCCGGGAATAATCTCAACCTGACGGCAAGCGACGTGAACGCTGGCGGTAGTGCGGTGCTGACTGCGGGTAACGATCTCAACCTGAATGCGGCCACCACGCACGAGAACAGCCGCGACGGGGGCAGTGAATCGCACCGTTCTGGACTGGATCGCACCACTATTTCTGCGGGCGATAACCTGGTCCTGATCGCGGGTCAGGATATTAACGCCCACGCTGCTGGCCTGGCGGCGGAAAATGATGTGGGTCTGCAGGCCGGACGCGATGTCAATTTGCTGGCCGAGGCCACGGCCGAAGGCGACAGTTACCACGCGAAGAAAAAAACCATCATCAATGAGTCCGTGCGCCAGCAGGGAACGGAAGTTGCCAGCGGTGGCGACACGGTCATTATCGCCGGGCGCGATATGAATGCGCAGGCAACCGATGTGATTGCTCAGGGGGATATCGGCGTAGCGGCGGGCCGGGATGTGAATCTCATTACGGCGACGGAAAGTGACTACCACTACGAAGAAACCACCAAAACCAAAAAAGGATTCCTCAATAAAAAGACCACTCACACGATTGAGGAGGACAGCGCCACGCGTGAAAAAGGCGCGTTGCTGAGCGGTGACAATGTGACTGTAGCTGCCGGGAACAACATTCTGGTACAGGGCTCAGCCGTCGTCGGTGATGGCGATGTGGTGCTCGGTGCCGGAAACAACGTCGATATTATTGCCGCAACCAATACCGACACCGCATGGCGATTTAAAGAAACGAAAAAAAGTGGCGTGATGGGAACAGGCGGCATCGGTTTTTCCATCGGCAGCAGTAAAACCACGCATGATTTGCGCGAGCAGGGCACCACCCAGAGCGAGAGCTTCAGCACGGTCGGGTCAACCGGCGGCAACGTCAGCATTACCGCCGGTCAGCAGGTGCACATCGGCGGTGCGGATATCATCGCACAGAAAGATATTGCCGTGCTCGGCGACAGCGTGGTGATTGAGCCCGGCCATGACAAACGTACCCGCGATGAGACGTTTGAGCAGAAGAGCAGCGGCTTGACGGTGGCGCTGTCAGGTGCAGCAGGCAGCGCAGTAAACAGCGCGGTGCAAACCTCACAGGATGCTAAGGGGGAGAGCGATGACCGTCTGGCGGCGCTGCAGGCCACCAAAGCGGTGCTTTCTGGCGCGCAGGCGGTGCAGGCGGCAGCGGTTGCCCGGGCCAGCGACAAAGCGGACAGCGGGCTGGGTATCAGCGTCTCGCTGACGTCGCAGAGCGCCAAATCTGAACAGCATACTCAGACGGATACCGTGACGGGCAGCACCCTGAATGCCGGGAATAACCTGATTATCGCCGCGACGGGCAGCGGCCAAAGCGGCAACAGCGGCGACATCCTGATCGGCGGCAGCCAGATAAAGGCGGGCGGGGACACCACGCTGGTGGCGGCGAACGATATTGTGCTGAGCGGTGCGGCAAACACCCAGCAGACGACGGGCACAAACAGCAGCAGCGGGGGCGGGGTGGGCGTCGGTATCGGCGTCAACGCAGACAGTTACGGCATCAGCGTCTTCGCCAACGTCAACGGCGCAAAAGGCAGTGAAAAGGGCAACGGCACGGCGTGGACGGAGACCACGCTGGACAGCGGCGGTACGGTTTCGCTGGTCAGCGGGCGTGACGCCATCCTGAACGGGGCGCAGGTCAGCGGTGACCGCGTGGTGGCTGACATCGGTGGCGACCTGTGGATGAGCAGTGCCCAGGACAGCAATGACTACCGGTCGAAGCAGAGCAGCGCGGCGGCCGGGGGCAGCTTTACCTACGGCAGCATGTCCGGCTCAGGCTATATCAGCGCCAGCCAGGACCAGATGAAGAGCGACTACGCCTCGGTACAGGAGCAGACGGGGCTGTTTGCCGGCGACGGCGGATTTGACGTGACGGTGGGCGGGCACACGCAGCTGGACGGCGCGGTAATCGCTTCGACGGCGACGGCGGATAAAAACAGTCTGGACACAGGGACGCTGGGTTTCAGGGATATTCATAACGAAGCGGACTTTACGGTCAGCCATGCGGGAGCCAGCGTGAGCGCTGGCGGTGGAGACACGGGCGGCGGGTTCAAAGGCAACATGCCGGTCGGGATGGTTACGGTCGGGGGCAACAGCGGTCATGCGGACGGGACGACGCAGGCGGCGGTAGCGGCAGGGACGATAACGGCTCGCGACACGGCGAATCAGCAGCAGGATGTGGCGGGTCTGAGCCGTGACACGGAGCATGCGAACGACAGCATCAGCCCGATTTTTGACAAAGAGAAAGAGCAGAAGCGGCTGCAGGAAGTGAGCCTCATCGGGGAGATGGGCAGCCAGGCGGCGGATATCGCGCGGACGCAGGGGGAGCTGAATGCGCTGGAGGAAGCGCAGAAGGTTTACCCGGATAAAACGGCGGAAGAGCTGAAAGAGACGCAGACCTGGCGTGATGCACAGGCAGAATATGGTACAGGGAGTGATTTTCAGCGTGGTATTCAGGCGGCGACGGCAGCGCTTCAGGGGCTGGCGGGCGGAGATGCCGGCGCGGCGCTGGCGGGGGCATCGGCCCCGTACCTGGCGAATATTATTGGTCATGATTCGGGATTAAGCGATGATGCGGCGCTGATAGCGCATGCGATACTGGGTGGCGCGGCAGCGGCGATGCAGGGAAACAGCGCGGCGGCGGGAGCGGCAGGGGCTGTCATGGGTGAGCTGGCGGCGAAAGCGATAATGGAGGCGATGTACCCGGATAAGCAGGTCAGTGAGCTGAGCGAAGCGGAAAAGCAGACCATCGGCATGCTGGCGAGTCTGTCCGCGGGAATGGCGGGCGCTCTGGCGGGAGACAGTACGTCGTCTGCGGCAGCGGGCGCGCAGGCCGGGAAGAATGCGGTTGAGAATAACTCACTGAGTAAGAAAGACAAAGTTGATATCTTTGATATCAACCCGATGCTGAAAATCGGGATTGAGGATGCTGACGGAGAGTTACTGAAAGGCGGCGGTGGAGTTGCTAAAAATGGTAAAGCCAGCCTCACTGCGAAAGATAGTCTTATTTCATCAGCAAATAAACCAATTAACGGGCAAGGTATGTCTGCTGCAGCAAGAGCCTGGGAAAAGCATGCTGGCAGAGAGGGTGGAACGTTTGAACCTTTAAAAGGAAATGTGGCTCAAAAAAATGAATCTGCGAGTAAGTTTGTTAGTGATGTATTGAGTAATCCAGGTACTGTCAGAACAGAGTTATCTCGTGGTGGCGTGGAATATCGTCTACCAAGTGGTCAAGGTATTCGCTATAACTCTGATGGCTCGTTTTCTGGTTTCTTAGATCCAAGAAGGTAAGGCGCATGAATGACGGATTTGAAGTGGATTTTTTTAGTGACTCTCGTTATGAGGAACTGACAGCGGAAATATCTTATAAAGGGCAAATTCTATGTCAGTTGAACAAAGATAAAGGGGTTGATTCAATTGAAATAGAGTTTTTTTCTGATAGCCGAATTTTGGCTGAAACTGTAGTTATGAAATTTCCTGTTGACGATTTTTTAAAAATTTTAGAACAGACGAAAGAAGAATTGATCGGTTAATTTCTGCGTGTTACGTGGAATCTAACTATTTACCCGGAGGGTTCTTTTCCATGCGATAGTGTGTCTAGGTGGAAAGGCGTATCTGGAAAAAATGTTGCTGCGTCAGATATACAGCAGGGAAAACCGGTTGTAAGTCACGGAAAGGGCAGGAGAAAATCGGGGCCATCGCAGCAACTTACGTCGGAAAGAGTTGTTGCGGAGAATAACCTGATGGGCGGGAGTGAGGATGCTCAGGCAGCATGGATACGTCAGCATGGGATAGATATGGCGAGTTGTTCGGATAATCCTGGTGGAGCCGCCTGTCAGAAAGCGAAAAATGAGCGTGATGCGGTAGGGCTGGCGCTGGCAACAGGTACAGTGGCTCTGCTTCCTGGCAGTGCTCAGGCGATGTGGGGACCGGGTGCTGGCGCTAATGCAGGAGTTAGTTACTGGGTAGACGGTTCAATTGACCCAGCCAATGCAGCCATTGCAGGCTGGGTGAATGTGTTCAGCATGGGTAATGGCCTGGCGGGTACAGTGGGCTGGAATGCGACAGGTGGTGCGCTGGGTAACTGGATAGACAACAAAGACCCTCTGTTTGGTGCGCTTATCAATGGTGCAGGTTCTGGTATCGGCTATGGCATTGGTAAAGGACTTTCATGGGGTGTTAATGCAGGGGCAAACTGGTGGAAAGGTGGCTGGGATCCTAAGTTTAATGCTGATCTGAGACAGTTTACTGAAGTGAAGGGAGAACTTGGGCTTTCAAAAGAAATGACACCTAGCTATTTTCCAGGTATGGCTGGCGATATCGGTGGTAGCGTGGGATCTGAACTCAGCGGGAAGTATATAGAGCAGAAATCCTCTCAGAAGGATCGCAAAAAATGAGAAAGCAAAATAAGTTTCTGCACCTGCCTCTTTTTATCGTATTAAGTATTGTGTCCATTTTTTTGACATCAATTACTTTATACGTAGCAGGGGAGTTGTTGTTCTTCTTTTTCAAAGGGATACCAATTAATTTCACTATGGAAAATATATTGCTACTCTGCAAGATTAGTCTCAGTGTCGGAAGCTTTGTTGGTGGTGGGATGTGGATAGCTCGGTTATTGAAATTAAAAGGATTCTAAGTTGTTGTTGAGAATAATGCGCTGAGTCCTGAAAGCTTCGGTAAAGGCATGGCTGATATGGGGTTATCCCAGCAGTCGCTTGCAGCCAGTATGATCCAGAATGGCGCTACAGCAGATGAGTTAACAGAAGCGCTGATTAAAAACTCACAGGGTCAGATACCTGAAGGGCAGGATGCCGTTAAAGGTCTGTTAACCGCCTGGGGTGAGTTCTTTGGTGTTCCGGTCAGTGCGTTGACGGCTGATGGTGAAATGACGCCGCAACGGGCTGCGGAAATTCTGGCGAGTGGTGTACCGACCAGTGAAGCGAAGTTAATCCAGTATGTAGCTGCTAAGGCGTTTTTATCTGTTGCGAAAAGCTCCGATCTTGGATTATCACCTGCAAACCAGAAATATGTAGATATCCTTTCACCGGAAGCGAAACAGCATATTTTATATGGGGATAGCCCTACGCAAGGTGGACATCTGTATCCCGGAAATCCAGGAAAAACAGTTTTCCCTCAAAGCTGGTCAGCAGACAAGGTTGTTCATGCTGTGGGTGATATAGCTACTTCACCCGATACCAAATGGTTTGCCCAGACCGGAACGGGTGGGGCGTATACAAATGCAGGAAGACCAGCAAGATGGGTTGCCTGGGAAGAGCGAGAAGGTGTTAGAGTTCGTGTGGTATACGAGCCAGCTAGTGGGAAAATAGTAACAGCGTTCCCGGATAGTAATCCGACTCATCCAGCTTTAAAACCGATTAAGAAATAGCGTAGGCGCGATGGATATTAATGACAAAATTAGATCATTAGGTGAAGGGTTAAAGGATCGGTTGGATCCTTCGCTCGTTGACTTTGCTCTCGATTATATTGGGTTCTCAGAGAGTGTATTAGCATTCGAGACGCTATGTGATCACATTGCTGATTATGATGTTGTGATTAGCAAAGATGAATACACGCAAGTGCTTAAAATAGCTAATGATCTTGGCCTAGAAATAGATAGTAGATATACATATATAAATCCAGAGAAATAACTTCTTGATAACTATGATTAATCCCGGCCACTGTGCCGGGATCTTTTTACCCGTCAGCCCTTAACCGGCTCGATCACCAGTCTTCCCTGCTCCACGCTGACCATGACCGGCGTGTCGGTGCTGAATCCAGCCTCTCCCAGCCAGTTGCCGTTGAGGCGCAGGCTGGGGCTGCGGGAATAGTACGTGGTCATGTAGTTACAAGTTCTTTAACAGCGTCGGGAAAAAGTGGAAAACGGGGAGCAAAACCGCGTATCGGGGTGTTGCGTCCGGCGCAGCAGAATACAGCGGGAAAAACGAGTTGTAAGCTGCTGAGAGTACAGGGAAAATGCTGTTGCGGCGGTGAGGTTCGCAACGGATAAAGTTGTTGTTGAGAATAACTCACTGGCGCTTCCCATCACGCCACCACCGCTTGCAGGCAGTAACACCGGCGATGCGGTGAACGAGGCGAACCAGACGATGGCATCGGCGCTGGACAAGAAGCTGAAGGAAATGACGGAGGCGCTGGATAAAGCGACTCAGTGCTCCTTCGGGCGGGCTTGTTCTGCTGAAGATGCAGAGCAGACAGAGGGGCCGAATGCGGGTAAGAACCTGACGGATGCTGAGAAAGCTGAATTTGGTGGTGCAGGTTCAGGAACGCCGGGCGGCTGGGAACCGCAGGATGAGGAGAATGCGCGAAACAGTCAAAAGCAGAATATTACTGTTGAGGATTTAACCTCGACATCATCGAAAGGGAATGAGACTACAGGGCGTTCAAAACTTTTCGAAAGAACAGGTGGAAGTAATGCTGCTAATAAAGAGTTCGATGCCTTATCTCCCACAGAAATTAAAGAAATACCAAGTGGAAGGGTCGGTAAACTACCCGATGGGCGAACGGTTATCGTAAGTGAGCGTAGTACTGATGGTCGCCCAACTTTGGAGATCCAATCAGGGAAGAATAGGATCAAGTTTAGGTATGACGAGTAATCATATATGTCTGAAAAATTGATTGAAATTCCCCTTGCTGAGGGTTCTCTTCATAATAGCCAACTAGAGGATTTTCGATATTCCTCTGGTTCCCTTGAGTTGATTTTATCTTCAGGTGATAACGCTGAAGGTAGCAAAGTTAAGGTGCTGTTCGATTGGATTTATTCCTTCCGAGTGACTGATGAAGGTGACCTATTGAAAATGCAGGAAGAGCAGAAAGGGATGATGCTTACAGGACTTTATCGCGTTGAAAAATCTAAGTATCTAGAATGGTTTAATGAGCAAAACGGTAATATACATGATGGAGTCGTTCATTATATGTTCTCAACTATGGACGATGTTATAGATATTTTAGCCTCTATTAGTCCTTCAATATCAATCAGTAACTAACAATAATCCCGGCCCCTGCGCCGGGATCTCCTTTACCCGTCAGCCCTTAACCGGCTCGATCACCAGTCTTCCCTGCTCCACGCTGACCGTGACAGGTGTGTCGGTGCTGAACCCCGCCTCTCCCAGCCAGTTACCGTTGAGGCGCATGTTGGGGCTGCGGGAATAGTACGTGGTCATGTAGTTACAAGTTCTTTAACAGCGTCGGGAAAAAGTGGAAAACGGGGAGCAAAACCGCGTATCGGGGTGTTGCGTCCGGCGCAGCAGAATCCAGCGGGAAAAACGAGTTGTAAGCTGCTGAGAGTACAGGGAAAATGCTGTTTCGGCGGTGAGGTTCGCAACGGATAAAGTTGTTGTTGAGAATAACTCGCTCGCCGGAGATCAGGCCCGCGAAGCGGCAAAACAGGCTGCTGAATCCCTGAAAAATCAGGTCACGGAAAAGCTGGGTGAAGGCACCACTTCTGCTATCAGCAGCGACATCCTGATCGGCGGCAGCCAGATAAAGGCGGGCGGGGACACCACGCTGGTGGCGGCGAACGATATTGTGCTGAGCGGTGCGGCAAACACCCAGCAGACGACGGGCACAAACAGCAGCAGCGGGGGCGGGGTGGGTGTCGGTATCGGCGTCAACTCTGACAGTTACGGTATTAGCGTCTTCGCCAACGTCAACGGCGCAAAAGGCAGTGAAAAGGGCAACGGCACGGCGTGGACGGAGACCACGCTGGACAGCGGCGGTACGGTTTCGCTGGTCAGCGGGCGTGACGCTATCCTGAACGGGGCGCAGGTCAGCGGTGACCGCGTGGTGGCGGATATCGGTGGCGACCTGTGGATGAGCAGCGCCCAGGACAGCAATGACTACCGGTCGAAGCAGAGCAGCGCGGCGGCCGGGGGCAGCTTTACCTACGGCAGCATGTCCGGCTCAGGCTATATCAGCGCCAGCCAGGACCAGATGAAGAGCGACTATGCCTCGGTGCAGGAGCAGACGGGGCTGTTTGCCGGCGACGGCGGATAAAAACAGCCTGGACACCGGAACGCCGGGTTTCAGGGATATTCATAACGAAGCGGACTTTACGGTCAGACATGCGGGAGCCAGATGGTCAACGTTAGAAATGAAGGAATAGACTCGCGCTTGCCCGCCATCCGGCGAAGAGATGGTGGTGCGTAACAGGCCTGATGCGCTGCGCTTATCAGGCCTACGGGACGAAGCTTTATTTGCTGCGTTTAATCATCGGTATATCGCCCAAATCATGCAACGCGCCGGGAAAGGTTTTTAACCACTGGGTCACTTTCTGCTTATTAATATTCACCACACTCATTCCTTCTATACAGCCCCATAACTCTCTCGTGTGCTGTGGCGTAATAACGATGCAATCTTTCATCACCCGTATTTTTACCGGCATACCATTAACAAATCCGGCATTGGGCAGCCATTCTCCGCTGAGCGGCAGATAATTATTATCCATCCGCGAATACAGTTCGCAGCAGGCGGAACTGTCCTGCGCCGATTCCGCTCGTGGATGAATGCTGGCCTCCACGGTGCGCTTGCCGTGCAGACGGTTGCGGTGGTTTTTGCGTAGCAGCTCGGGGTTTTGCGACTCATCCGGCAAAACCTCAGAATCTGCTTGGGCTACGGCGGGTTCTGGCATAAAATTCGCGTCAGCCATAATCAACTCCTCTACTTAGTTGTTTTGTGGTTAGCGGTGTGAGGGTGTTGCTGCACCTTCATGCCGCGAATCCCCGTCATAATTCGAATTGCAGATGCGTTGGCTACGCTCGTTCACCCCAGTCACATAGTTATCTATGCTGCTGGGAATTTACTCCCTTGCCGCCGTCCTGCAACTCGAATTATTCAGGCGATTAGATTTAAAATGATCTTATATTTCCTTCGTTACTGCTTTATTTAACCTGCGGCTATTATACCGTGCTGAATAAAAATGGGGTCATTTAAACGTAATGAGATTTATTAAATGCGAAGTGGCTCCAGAAAATATTGCGGATATATGAAAAATATTGCAGTCAATAAAACAGATCGCTAACGGTGAAATAAGAATGCTATCATTCACCTCAGACGCGGCAGACAACTGCTGGCACACGCATTCACCCCGGAGCACCTGATGAACAACGACATTCCGCTAAAATATTATGATATCGCCGACGAGTACGCGACCGAGGCCGCAAAGCCGGTTAGCGACGCAGAACGCGACGCGCTGGCGCACTACTTCCAACAGCTGATCGTCCGTTTGATGAACAACGAAGAGATCGGCGAAGACGCGCAGCAGGAGATGGCAACTGTGGCCGGGATTGACGCACAGCGTATCGATGATATCGCCGAGTTCCTCAACCGCTGGGGCAACGAGTAGCCAAAGACGTGGCCGATGTTTTACACTGCGCGCAAATTTTACGAGTATGACGTTTTAATCAGGCGGAAACAGCAATGAACGGAACAATCACAACGTGGTTTAAAGATAAAGGCTTTGGATTTATCAAAGATGAAAACGGCGATAACCGCTATTTTCATGTGATTAAGGTTGCTAATCCTGAGCTGATCAAGAAAGACGCGGCGGTGACCTTCGAGCCGACCACTAACAACAAAGGCCTGTCAGCCTATGCGGTGAAAGTGGTGCCCGACAGCAAATACATCTATATCGCAGGCGAGCGCCTGAAGCTCACGGCGATCAAATCCTGGGTGGTGTACAGCGAAGAAGTTCCTGCCGAGACCCGTATTGATAAAGAAAATGCGGTACTTTCTGTCGGCGCGCTGATGAACAGCATCAAGCCGAAGTCAGACGTCAAGCCTGGAGACGTACGCACGCTGAAAAAGCTGGCCATCACCACCTTCCAGGGTACGACGCTGATCTTCTCTGAAGATGAGATAGATATCGAAGAAACGGTAAAGCTGCTTAAAATCTGAAGCGCGTCAGGCTGAACGCATGCCGAAATCTCGCTCATTTTATGCGCGGGATTTCGGTTTTTTTTGGCCTGTATAGTGGCAGGCAGACATTTTCTGGGCTATTAATTAATATAAAATGGAGTGATGGTTAACTTGTTGATTTTAATGATTTAAAATATGAATGGGTTTACTTCATCAATAATATCCAGGCAGCATATGTAAATAGCATTATAACTAAATTATAATTCGTTTACATCCGGTCGGCAGGCGAGGTTAAAATGCGATTAATTGTTATGTTGTTAAGCTTTGTCGTCTCCACACAGCTCTGGGCAGGTGAACTTTCTAAACCTGCCGGTAAAGCCCTTTTAACGCTGTCCGGTAATATAGAAAATACAAATGAAGACGGGAAAGCCGTTTTTGATATTGCCAGCCTTGAGAAGCTGGGCATGGTCAGTTTCCAGACCACCTCGCCCTGGTATAATGGACGCACTACCTTTACGGGTATTCCACTGCAAAAGCTCATGGATTATGTTGGCGCGAAAGGTTCTGTGGTTAAGGTCACCGCGCTCAATGACTACACCACGATTATCCCACTCAGTGATTTCAAAAAATATAATGTTATCCTTGCTGTAAAAATCAACGAAAAATACATTCGCGTCCGTGATAAAGGTCCCCTATTCATTGTGTACCCCTATGACAGCATGCCTGAACTGAATAATCAGGTTTTTTATGCACGCTCAGCATGGCAGGTCAGCAGAATGAATATTGAGTAGGAGTTCAGAAGAACATCATGAACAGAATACTGGCGGGCATCATATTTTCTCTTTTTATATCTACCGGGTATATCTCTTACCTCGTGCATGAACGGCAACAAGAGTTACAGAAACTGACTCACTACACCGATTCATGGTCCGCTGCACAACTGGTATCAGAATACTACCGTTTTGAGTCATGGCTTGGTCTTTACACTATCGATGATTCTATGAACCTCGATGATGTACGTCTGCGCCTCGACATCATGCTCAGCCAGAATGATTTAATGAAAGAAGGTGAGTTGGGACATTATATACAAAATAATGAAGCGCATGGTGAACTGGCTTTACAACTGGAAAACACACTTAACTATCTGGATGTTCATCTTGAGAAAATGAATCGTTCAGAGCTCCAGACATACTTGAAAAAAATGCATGCGCTGGATGCGCCGCTAGGCCGCCTTTCATCCGGTGCGCTAAATAAAGATGTTAACTCGATTAATAGTACAAACCTCAAAATTCAAGCGCTGTACTATATTTATTCAGCGATCTCAGTACTGCTGATCATACTGAGTGCGATACTGGGCGTGCTGATATTCTATCAGAACAGAAATATTTTGCAGGCGCATCTTCAGGTTAAGCGTCTTGCTGAAGAATTGCAGAAATCTAAAGAAAAACTGCAAATCCAGAATACAAAACTGGAATATGACGTCTACCATGATTCTCTTACCGAGATGAATAACCGCCAGCTTTTTTGGGAAGATTTAAATAAAACCATCGAGACGGCAGAAAAGAATAATAGTTCTGTGACAGTGATGTTGTTTGATTTAGACCGATTCAAAGAGGTCAATGATACGTATGGTCATGATGTCGGTGATTCATTGTTACGTCAGATATCCCATCGCCTGGTTTCGATGAGCCTGACTTCAGATACGCTTTATCGCTTAGGTGGGGATGAGTTTGCGTTTCTCTCGACGGGTCTGACTGAGAGTCATGCTGTTTCTCGCGCGCAAAAAATATGTGAATTTATCAACCAGCCCTACACGATTTATAACACAATTATCAACATTACCACCTGCGTTGGCATTGTTATTTCCGAAACTGAACGCCGCTCCGACTATCTTTATAAATTTGCCGATCTGGCCCTATATGAAGCCAAAAAAGAAGGGTCTGGTAAGATAAAAGTCTTCCGGCAACGCATGTTAGATAAGTTGCAAGAAAGCAGAACCCTTGAGCATGATATGGCGATGGCAATAGCGAATAAAGAATTCGTGGTTTATTACCAGCCGATTGTAGATTCTTTCAGCAGGGAAATTTACAGCTATGAAGCCCTTATCCGCTGGATACATCCTCTTAAAGGCCTGTTGTCGCCGGATAGCTTTATTCCTGTTGCGGAAAAGACAGGAATGATTAATGAGATGGGGAAATCGGTGCTTGAAATGGCCTGCAGGGAAGCGGCTTCCTGGGCGGTTCCGGTTAAAATTTCAGTCAATGTCTCGCCTGTCCAGCTAAGCAGCAAAGCCTTTGCCGGAATAGTGTTGTCTATTCTGAAAGAAACAGGACTTCCGGCTGACCGTCTTGAACTGGAAGTGACGGAATCCTCTCTTTTTACTGACAGCAATACGCCGATGAATACGCTTAACAGGCTCAGAGCCCTGGGCGTGAAAATCTCCATTGATGATTTTGGTACGGGATACTCTTCGCTTTCGCGGCTGAGCAGGCTTGCCTTCGATAAAATCAAAATAGACAAGTCCTTTGTGCATTCGATATCTACACAGGAAGACGCCCTTAACATCATCAAACTTATCACCGGTATGGCGAAATCTCTCAATATGAAGGCGGTTGCAGAAGGGGTTGAAACACAGGAACAACTGGAAAGTCTTCAGGCTCTGGGCTGCGATTTCGCACAAGGCTATCTGTTTGGTAAACCTCAACCTGGTATTGATGGAAAAATCAGAAACGGTAAATCGCGAACGTCTCTGCTGGCAGATAACGACGACACATTGCGCAGTGAACGTGGCTCTTAATCAGAGGGGGAGGGGAAATGTGATCCATCTCACCTCCCGGCAACCAAAATCTCCTGTGACGCCACGCCGTCTTCGATCTGCTTCGCCACTTTTTGTAAGGCCGGAAGGTGTTTTTCCGCGGCCTGTTCGATGGTCATCGCACTGGCCATATACACCAGGTTCAGGCAGCCGATCACCCGCTGTTCGCTGCGGATTGGCACGGCGATAGAGGCGATTTTCTCCTCCTGATCCCAGCCGCGATAGTTCTGTCCAAAACCGTCTTTGCGCGCGCGAGTCAGGATGGCGTCCAGCTTCAGCGGTTCGCGCGCCAGCTGGAATTCTTCTCCCGGTCGCGATGCCAGTATTTCGATCAGCTCCTGACGTTCATTCTCCGGACAAAACGCCAGCCAGGTCAGGCCGGAGGCGGTTTTCAGCAACGGTAGACGACGCCCGACCATCGCCCGGTGAAATGACAGGCGGCTGAAGCGGTGGGTGGTTTCACGCACCACCATGGCATCGACGTCGAGCGTGGAAACGTCGGTCGGCCAGATGACCTCGCGCAGTAAATCCCCCAGCAGCGGCGCGGCCAGCGCGGAAATCCACTGCTCGTCACGAAATCCCTCGCTGAGCTGACGAACTTTGATGGTTAAGCGAAAGCTGTCATCGGATAGGCTGCGCCGGACGTAACCCTCATCCTGCAACGTTTCCAGCAGTCGTCTGACCGTGGTGCGGTGCAGGCCGCTCAGCTCTGCCAGCAGACCAACGCTGGCCCCACCGTCGAGCCGGTTTAACATATTTAATAACATTAACCCGCGGGTTAATCCGCGCACGGTTTTGTATTCGGTACTCTCGTCACTTTTCATATTCGTTGACAAATCTACAGATAAAACAACGTAGTGCACTAAGTGCACATCCAGGTATGTTTTGATTGTAGCGCAAAAACACCCTCCTATACTGACCGCACAATAAAAAATTATTCACATATTTTTAACAAAGCCAGGTGCGTCTCTCCAGAGGCTGCCATGACGTTTTGTCCGCGTAGTGAGGTTCTGAAATGACAACGATAAACCCGGATATCCAACCCGCTGTGCAACACACCGTGCAGGTGGCGATTGCCGGAGCCGGTCCGGTGGGGCTGATGATGGCGAACTATCTCGGCCAGATGGGCATTGAGGTGCTGGTGGTGGAGAAGCTCGATGCGCTGATCGACTATCCGCGCGCCATCGGCATTGACGATGAAGCGCTGCGCACCCTGCAGTCCGTCGGTCTGGTCGATAACGTGCTGCCGCACACCACGCCATGGCATGCGATGCGCTTTCTTACCCCCAAGGGCCGCTGCTTTGCTGATATCCAGCCGATGACCGATGAGTTTGGCTGGTCGCGGCGCAACGCGTTTATTCAGCCGCAGGTAGACGCGGTGATGCTGGAAGGGCTGTCGCGGTTTCCCAACGTGCGTTGCCTGTTCTCTCGCGAGCTGGAGGCGTTCAGTCAGAAGGATGGCGAAGTGACGCTGAACCTGAAGGCACCGGACGGTCAGCGTGAAACGGTGCAGGCCCAGTGGCTGGTGGCCTGCGACGGCGGCGGCAGCGTCGTCAGGCGCTCGCTGAATGTGCCATTCGAAGGTAAAACCGCGCCAAATCAGTGGATTGTGGTGGATATCGCCAACGATCCGCTCAGCACCCCACACGTGTATCTGTGCTGCGATCCGGTGCGTCCGTATGTCTCCGCCGCACTGCCACACGCGGTGCGCCGCTTTGAATTTATGGTGATGCCGGGGGAAACCGAAGCGCAGCTTAGCGAGCCGGAGAATATGCGCCAGTTGCTGAGCAAAGTGTTGCCGAACCCGGACAACGTTGAGCTGATCCGCCAGCGCGTGTATACCCATAACGCCCGTCTGGCCGAACGTTTTCGTATTGACCGCGTGCTGCTGGCGGGCGATGCCGCGCACATTATGCCGGTCTGGCAGGGGCAGGGGTACAACAGCGGCATGCGCGATGCCTTCAACCTGGCGTGGAAACTGGCGCTGGTGATTGAGGGCAAAGCCGGTGATGCGCTGCTGGACACCTACCAGCAGGAACGCCGCGATCACGCCAAAGCCATGATTGATTTGTCGGTGACTGCGGGCAACGTGCTGGCGCCGCCGAAACGCTGGCATGGCGCGGTGCGCGACGGGGTGTCCTGGCTGCTGAACTACCTTCCGCCGGTCAAACGTTACTTCCTCGAAATGCGTTTTAAGCCGATGCCACAGTATCACGCCGGGGCGCTGGTGCGTGAAGGCGACGTGAAAACGTCTCCTGTCGGCAAGATGTTTATTCAGCCAAAGGTGACGCTGGAATCGGGCGAGGTGACCCTGCTCGACAACGTCATTGGGCCGCGTTTTGCGGTGATTGGCTGGGGCTGTAATCCGCTTTGGGGCATGAGCGAGGCGCAAATCCAGCAGTGGCAGGCGCTCGGCACCCGGTTTATTCAGGTGGTGCCGGATACACAAATACATACCTCACAGGATAACCACGACGGGGTTATCCGCATTGGCGATACGCAAAACCGCTTGCGCGCGTGGTTTGCTCAGCACAACGCCGCGCTGGTGGTGATGCGCCCGGACCGCTTCGTGGCCGCCGTTGCTATTCCGCAAACCCTGGGCAGCACCCTGAATAAACTGGCGTCGGTGATGACGCTTACCCGCGCTAATGCCGCGGTTCCTGTCGAAAAGGTCGCCTGATATGCACGCTTATCTTCATTGTCTTTCCCACTCGCCGCTGGTGGGCTATGTCGACCCGGCGCAGGCCGTGCTCGACGAGGTCAACGGGGTGATCGCCAGCGCCCGTGCGCGCATTGCGGCGTTCGATCCCGAACTGGTGGTGCTGTTTGCCCCCGATCACTACAACGGTTTTTTCTACGATGTGATGCCGCCGTTTTGCTTAGGCATTGGCGCCACGGCGATCGGTGATTTTGGCAGCGCGGCGGGGGAACTGCCGGTGCCGGCGGATCTCGCGGAAGCCTGCGCCCACGCGGTGATGAAAAGCGGCATCGATCTTGCCGTGTCGTACAACATGCAGGTCGATCACGGCTTTGCTCAGCCGCTGGAGTTTTTGCTCGGCGGGCTGGATAAGGTCCCGGTATTGCCGGTGTTTATTAACGGTGTCGCTACCCCGCTGCCGGGCTTCCAGCGTACCCGCCTGCTCGGTGAGGCGATTGGTCAGTTCACCAGCTCGCTGAATAAACGCGTGTTGTTTTTAGGCTCCGGGGGGCTGTCGCATCAGCCGCCGGTGCCCGAACTGGCAAAGGCCGACGCCCATATGCGTGACCGTCTGCTCGGCAGCGGGAAACAATTGCCCGAAAACGAGCGCGCGCTGCGCCAGCAGCGGGTAATCAGCGCCGCCGAGAAATTCGTGACCGATCAAAACACGCTGCACCCGCTCAACCCCGTCTGGGATAACCGCTTTATGACCCTGCTTGAGCAGGGGCGTCTGACGGAACTGGACGGCGTTGGCAATGAAGAACTGTCCGCGATGGCGGGTAAATCGACGCACGAAGTGAAAACCTGGGTTGCTGCCTTCGCCGCCATTTCTGCCTTTGGCAACTGGCGCAGCGAAGGCCGTTACTATCGCCCGATCCCGGAGTGGATCGCCGGATTCGGCTCGTTGAGCGCCGCCACACAGAACTGAAACAGAACTGAACATGCAGGAGAAGATCATGACTTACCAACCGCAAACCGAAGCCGCCAGCAGCCGTTTTCTTGAGGTGCAGGAAGCTGGCGAAACCCTACGCGTACATGTCAATGACTGTGGGCAGGGCGAAGAGACCGTTGTGCTGCTGCACGGATCCGGCCCGGGCGCCACGGGCTGGGCCAACTTCAGCCGCAATATCGATCCGCTGGTTGAGGCCGGTTACCGGGTGATCCTGTTGGATTGCCCGGGCTGGGGGAAAAGCGATGGGATCGTTAACCGCGGGTCGCGATCAGATCTGAACGCCCGCATCCTGAAAAGTGTGGTCGATCAGCTGGATCTTCAGCAAGTCCACTTACTGGGCAACTCGATGGGCGGCCACAGCGCCGTGGCGTTCACCCTGAGCTGGCCGGAGCGCGTGGGCAAGCTGGTGCTGATGGGCGGTGGGACGGGCGGTATGAGCCTGTTTACGCCGATGCCAACTGAAGGCATCAAGCGCCTGAACCAGCTGTATCGCGAGCCGACCATCGAGAATCTGAAGTTGATGATGGACATCTTTGTGTTCGACACCAGCGACCTGACCGACGCGCTGTTTGAGGCACGACTCAATAACATGCTGTCGCGTCGCGATCACCTGGAAAACTTTGTCCAGAGCCTGGAAGCCAATCCAAAACAGTTCCCGGACTTTAGTCCGCGTCTGGCGGAGATCAACGCCCAGACCCTGATTGTCTGGGGACGCAACGATCGCTTCGTGCCGATGGACGCCGGGCTGCGCCTGCTCGCCGGAATTGCGGGTTCAGAGCTGCACATTTACCGCGACTGCGGGCACTGGGCGCAGTGGGAACATGCGGACGCCTTTAATCAGCTGGTGCTGAACTTCCTCGCGCGACCTTAAGGAACGGATATGACGAATCGTAATCTTGAACAGTTAGCCGCTGATTTACGCCAGGCACAGGAGCAGGGTGTCGCGATTGCCCCGCTGCGCGAATTGATTGGTGTGGACAACGCCGAGGCGGCCTACGCCATTCAGCACATCAACGTGCAGCACGACGTGGCGCAGGGGCGTCGCGTGGTTGGGCGTAAGGTGGGGCTGACGCACCCGAAAGTTCAGCAGCAGCTGGGGGTCAGTCAGCCCGACTTCGGCACGCTGTTTGCCGACATGTGTTACGGCGATAACGACACCATCCCGTTTGAGCGCGTGCTGCAACCGCGGATTGAAGCGGAGATTGCGCTGGTGTTGAACCGCGACCTGCCTGCGACCGACACCACGTTTGATGAGCTGGTTAACGCCATCGAGTGGGTGCTGCCCGCACTGGAAGTGGTCGGCAGCCGTATTCGCGACTGGTCAATTCAGTTTGTTGATACCGTGGCGGATAACGCCTCCTGCGGCGTGTATGTGGTCGGTGGTCCGGCGCAGCGCCCGGCGGGGTTAGATCTGAAAAACTGCACGATGAAAATGACGCGCAATAACGAGGAGGTTTCCAGCGGGCGCGGTAGCGAATGTCTGGGGCATCCGATCAACGCTGCCGTCTGGCTGGCGCGCAAAATGGCCAGCCTCGGCGAGCCGCTACGCGCCGGAGACATCATTCTCACCGGGGCGTTAGGCCCGATGGTCGCGGTAAATGCGGGCGATCGTTTTGAGGCCCATATCGAGGGTATTGGTTCAGTCTCCGCCACGTTCTCTGCGGCGGTTACAAAAGGAAGTCAGTCATGAGTAAGCGTAAAGTCGCCATTATCGGCTCCGGTAACATCGGCACCGATTTGATGATTAAAATTCTGCGTCACGGCAAGCAGCTTGAGATGGCGGTGATGGTCGGTATCGACCCGGGATCCGACGGTCTGGCGCGCGCCAGACGCATGGGCGTCGCCACCACCCATGAAGGGGTAACGGGGCTGATGGCAATGCCGGAATTTGCCGATATCGATATCGTGTTTGACGCCACCAGCGCGGGTGCGCACGTGAAAAATGACGCCGCCTTACGCGCGGTTAAGCCGGGGATCCGCCTGATCGACCTGACGCCGGCGGCGATTGGCCCGTACTGCGTGCCGGTAGTGAATCTCGAGGCCAACGTGGATCGGCTGAACGTCAATATGGTGACCTGCGGCGGCCAGGCGACCATCCCGATGGTGGCGGCGGTGTCCCGCGTGGCGCGGGTGTATTACGCCGAGATTATCGCCTCTATTGCCAGCAAGTCCGCGGGGCCGGGCACGCGCGCCAATATTGATGAATTTACCGAAACCACCTCGAAGGCGATTGAAGTGGTGGGCGGTGCCGAGAAAGGCAAAGCGATTATTGTGCTCAACCCAGCGGAGCCGCCGCTGATGATGCGCGACACGGTGTATGTGCTGAGCGAAGAGGCTTCTCAGGCAGAAATTGAGGCGTCGATTAACCAAATGGCAGCGGCGGTACACGCGTACGTGCCGGGCTACCGCCTGAAACAGCGCGTGCAGTTTGAGATCATCCCACAGGATAAACCGGTGAATCTGCCGGGTATTGGCCAGTTCTCCGGCCTGAAAACTGCGGTGTATCTGGAAGTGGAAGGTGCGGCGCACTACCTGCCAGCCTACGCGGGCAATCTCGATATTATGACCTCCAGCGCGCTGGCGACCGCTGAAAAGATGGCACAGTCACTCGCGCGTCAGGCAGGAGAAGCAGCATGAACGGTAAAAAACTCTATATCTCTGACGTGACCTTGCGTGACGGCATGCACGCTATTCGTCATCAATATTCGCTGGAAAACGTCCGCCAAATAGCTAAAGCACTGGACGATGCGCGTGTCGATTCCATTGAGGTGGCGCACGGCGACGGGTTACAGGGCTCCAGCTTTAACTACGGCTTTGGCGCGCACAGCGATCTGGAATGGATTGAAGCGGCGGCGGACGTGGTGGAGCACGCCAAAATCGCCACGCTGTTGCTGCCGGGTATCGGCACGATTCATGACCTGAAAAACGCGTACCAGGCCGGTGCGCGGGTGGTGCGCGTGGCGACCCACTGCACCGAAGCGGACGTGTCGGCCCAGCATATTCAGTATGCGCGCGAGCTGGGTATGGACACCGTCGGCTTTCTGATGATGAGCCACATGACCACGCCGGAGAAACTGGCGCAGCAGGCGAAGCTGATGGAAAACTACGGTGCGACCTGTATTTATGTGGTCGATTCCGGCGGGGCAATGAACATGACGGACATTCGCGATCGCTTCCGCGCCCTGAAAGCGGTGCTGAAGCCGGAAACGGAAACCGGGATGCATGCCCACCACAACCTGAGCCTCGGTGTGGCGAACTCCCTGGCGGCAGTAGAAGAGGGTTGTGACCGTATTGATGCCAGCCTGGCGAGCATGGGCGCAGGGGCGGGCAACGCGCCGCTGGAGGTGTTTATCGCCGCTGCGGATAAGCTCGGCTGGCAGCACGGCACCGACCTTTACGCGCTGATGGATGCCGCCGATGATTTAGTCCGTCCGCTGCAGGACCGCCCGGTGCGGGTGGATCGCGAAACGCTGGCGCTGGGCTATGCCGGGGTCTATTCCAGCTTCCTGCGCCATTGCGAAGTGGCGGCGGCGCGTTATGGCCTGAGCGCGGTGGATATTCTGGTTGAACTGGGCAAACGCCGGATGGTGGGCGGCCAGGAAGATATGATCGTCGACGTGGCGTTGGATCTGCGCAACAGCCAATAAAAATAATGACGCGGCTGGCAACGTATCAGCCGCGCTTCACCTGCATCGTGACCTCAGAGGTACACCTCATGACAACCCGTACCCCCGCATCCTCCTCCCGTCTGACGCTGACCGTCGGGCTGTGTTTTTTAGTCGCTCTGATGGAAGGGCTGGATTTACAGGCCGCCGGTATCGCTGCCGTCGGCATCGCCCAGGCTTTTGCGTTAGATAAAATGCAGATGGGCTGGATCTTCAGCGCCGGTATTCTGGGATTACTGCCCGGCGCTCTGGTGGGCGGTATGCTGGCTGACCGCTATGGGCGCAAGCGGATCCTTATTGGCTCCGTGGCGCTGTTTGGCCTGTTTTCGCTGGCGACGGCGATATCCTGGGATTTCTCGTCGCTGGTGTTTGCCCGCCTGATGACCGGTGTCGGGTTGGGGGCGGCGTTGCCGAACCTGATCGCGCTGACCTCCGAAGCCGCAGGCCCGCGCTTTCGCGGCACCGCGGTGAGCCTGATGTACTGCGGGGTGCCGATTGGCGCAGCGCTGGCGGCGGCGCTGGGTTTTAGCGGTGTGGCCTCCGCCTGGCAAACTGTGTTCTGGGTTGGTGGGGTGATCCCGCTGCTGCTGGTGCCGTTGCTGATGCGTTGGCTACCGGAATCACATGTGTATGCCCAGCAAACGCAGGCCGCCGCCGCACCGTTGCGTGCGCTGTTTGCCCCTGCCACCGCGACCGCTACGTTGCTGCTGTGGCTGTGTTATTTCTTCACCCTGTTGGTGGTGTATATGCTGATCAACTGGCTGCCGATGCTGCTGGTTGAACAGGGCTTTCGTCCCTCACAGGCGGCGTGCGTGATGTTTGCCCTGCAAATCGGCGCGGCCAGCGGGACGTTAATCCTCGGTGCATTGATGGATAAACTGCGCCCGGTGGTGATGTCGCTACTGATTTACACCGGGATGCTGGCTTCACTGCTGGCGCTCGGTACGGTGTCGTCATTGAGCGGTATGCTGGTGGCCGGATTTGTCGCAGGGATGTTTGCCACCGGCGGCCAAAGCGTGCTGTATGCGCTGGCTCCGCTGTTTTACAGCACCCCCATCCGCGCCACCGGCGTAGGCACCGCGGTGGCCGTTGGGCGCCTCGGGGCGATGAGTGGTCCACTGTTGGCGGGGAAAATGCTGGCGCTGGGCACTGGAACGGTAGGCGTGATGGCGGCCTCCGCACCGGGTATTTTGCTGGCCGGGCTGGCGGTGTTTGTGCTGATGAGCCGTAAATCACAGATACAGGTTCAAGCCAGCGACTCCTGACCGTGCGCTCATCCGGACGTATGAGGTGTGACGCGCGGTTCCTACTTTCGGGGGAACGTCATTGGACGTCTCCGTTGCCAGAGTTGAATAAACCCTGATAGCGGAGGCGTTATGGCCTGGCGACCTTTTTTGTATCTTATTGTTAATCCTCGTCCTGTGTTGAGCGCCCGGCGCGGGCATCTGCGTCTGGTGCAGGGCTAACTTTGCATTGTGTTTACAAACGCGGTATAACAAACCTTCTTTGGATGTTTAGATGTCCATACGTTTAGAAGGTCATATGCAAACAACACAACAAAATGCGCCACTGAAGCGCACAATGAAAACGCGTCACCTGATTATGCTCTCTTTAGGTGGCGTGATTGGCACAGGGTTATTCTTTAATACCGGGTACATCATCTCCACCACCGGGGCGGCGGGGACGCTGCTGGCCTATTTGATTGGCGCGCTGGTGGTCTGGCTGGTGATGCAATGTCTGGGTGAACTGTCGGTGGCGATGCCGGAAACCGGCGCGTTTCACGTTTATGCCGCGCGCTATCTCGGCCCGGCGACGGGTTACACCGTAGCCTGGCTCTACTGGCTGACCTGGACCGTGGCGCTTGGCTCCAGCTTTACCGCCGCCGGTTTCTGCATGCAGTATTGGTTCCCACAGGTGCCGGTGTGGATCTGGTGCGTGGTTTTCTGCGTTGTTATCTTTGGCCTGAACGTCATTTCTACGCGCTTTTTTGCCGAAGGGGAATTCTGGTTCTCGCTGGTAAAAGTCATCACCATCATCGCCTTTATTATCCTCGGCGGGGCGGCCATTTTTGGCTTTATCCCGATGCAGGATGGTTCACCCGCGCCGGGGTTGAGCAATATCACCGCAGAAGGCTGGTTTCCACATGGCGGCCTGCCGATCCTGATGACCATGGTGGCGGTGAACTTTGCTTTCTCGGGAACCGAGCTTATCGGCATCGCGGCAGGCGAAACGGAAAACCCGCGCAAGGTGATTCCGGTGGCGATTCGTACCACTATCGCACGACTGATTATTTTCTTTATTGGCACCGTGTTTGTGCTGGCGGCATTGATCCCGATGCAGCAGGCGGGAGTGGAGAAAAGCCCGTTTGTGCTGGTGTTTGAGAAGGTGGGGATTCCATATGCGGCGGATATTTTTAACGTCGTGATCCTGACGGCCATTCTTTCAGCTGCGAATTCAGGATTGTATGCTTCCGGGCGCATGCTGTGGTCGCTGTCGAATGAACGTACGCTGCCCGCCTGTTTTGCGCGGGTAACCAAAAACGGTGTGCCGCTGACAGCCATATCGGTCAGCATGCTCGGCGGCGTGCTGGCGCTGTTTTCCAGCGTGATCGCCCCGGATACGGTATTTGTGGCGCTGTCGGCGATCTCCGGGTTTGCGGTGGTGGCGGTGTGGCTGAGCATCTGCGCTTCGCATTTTGTTTTTCGCCGCCGTCACTTACAGCAAGGAAAGGCTGTGAGTGAATTGCATTATCGTGCGCCGTGGTATCCGCTGGTTCCCGTATTGGGGTTTGTGCTGTGCCTGGTGGCCTGTGTCGGCCTGGCCTTCGATCCCGCGCAGAGAATTGCGTTGTGGTGCGGGTTACCGTTTGTGGCGTTGTGCTATGGTGCTTATTTCCTTACTCAACCCCGTAAAGTAAAACAGGAGCCACACCATGTCGCAGAATAATCCGTTACGTACCCTTCTTGAGAAACAGGATTTCCTGTTGCTGGATGGTGCGATGGCGACGGAACTGGAGGCGCGCGGCTGTAACCTGGCCGATAGCCTGTGGTCAGCGAAAGTGCTGGTAGAAAACCCGCAGCTTATCCGCGAAGTCCATCTAGATTACTACCGGGCGGGTGCTCAATGTGCGATCACCGCCAGCTATCAGGCCACGCCGGCAGGTTTTGCCGCCCGTGGTCTGGATGAGGCGCAATCGAAGGCGCTGATTGGCAAAAGCGTAGAGCTGGCGCGTAAAGCGCGCGAGGCATATCTGGCGGAAAACCCGCAGGCGGGTACATTGCTGGTGGCCGGGTCTGTGGGACCGTATGGCGCGTATCTGGCGGATGGCTCGGAATACCGTGGCGATTACGTGCGCAGCAAAGACGAGTTTCAGGCGTTTCACCGACCGCGCGTTGAAGCGCTGCTGGACGCCGGAGCTGACCTGTTAGCTTGCGAAACGCTGCCGAGTTTTACTGAGATTAAGGCGCTGGCTGAACTGCTGGCGGAATACCCGCGCGCGCGGGCGTGGTTCTCGTTTACCCTGCGTGACAGCGAACACCTGAGCGACGGCACGCCGCTGCGCGAAGTGGTGGCGCTGCTGGCGGGGTATCCGCAGGTGGTGGCGTTAGGCATTAACTGCATTGCGCTGGAAAACACCACCGCTGCGTTGCAGCATCTGCATGGCTTAACGGCGCTGCCGCTGGTGGTCTATCCCAACTCCGGCGAGCATTACGATGCGCAGAGCAAAACCTGGCACACTTACGGTGAAGCGTGTAAAACGCTGGCGGATTATTTACCCCAGTGGCGTGCGGCGGGCGCCCGGTTGATTGGCGGGTGCTGTCGCACCACGCCTGCGGATATTGCTGAATTGAACGTCCAGCGCTGAATTTGTGCCGGGTGGCGGCTGATGCCTTACCCGGCCTACAATGTGTGCCACCCGGCATCAATCACACGGTATCTGCTAACACAAACATGCCGTACGGGTGGATTTCGAGGTAATACTGCTCGCCGACGTCAGGCTGTAAGCGCGTGGCGTTGACCTGCAATAGAATCTCCTGCCCGTGCCACTCTACCGTGACCTCATACTGCGGCCCCATATAGGCGACGTGCTGGATCACACAGCGCTGGCTCTCCTCGCCGCGATCGCTGAGCGTAATTGCCTCCGGACGCACGCCAACCGTACCTTCTCCCTGGGTGGCGAAATGCAGCGGCCTTGGCAGGCGATAACCGTAAATATCGACAAACGCCTCGCTGAACGCGGCCGGGAACAGGTTGGCATCGCCCATAAAGTTCGCCATAAAGCGCGAGGCGGGCTGGCGGTACAGATCCTGCGGTGAGCCGATCTGCATGATGTGTCCCTTGCTCATCACCAGTACGGTGTCGGACACCGTGAAAGCTTCGCTCTGATCGTGGGTCACTTACAGCGAGGTAAGATCAAACTGGATCATTTTCTTGCTCTCTTGTCTGACAATAGCGTCTATGATGCCTGCCCGCATTACGCTGGCAATCACCGGGATGCTGTTATGTAACGAATGTAACAAAATCGCAATAATTTGCAGGTGTTGTAGGCCGGATAAGGCGCTTGCGCCGCCATCCGGCAACAGTGCCTGATGGCGCTGCGCTTATCAGGCCTACGAATTCCATCTGTCATGAGCGAAATAGCTAACTATTGCCGCTTTTTTTCTAAAAACGCTTTGTTCTTAGCCAGAATTTTTAATTCCTTTATCAAAGTGTGCCGTAACGAAATACTGCCCCACATAACAAGACAGGGGAGCAGACAATCATGGCTATATCATCGCGTAATACACTCCTTGCCGTACTGGCAGTGGTTGCATTTCAGGCGCAGGCGGTGAACGTCACCGTCGCGTATCAGACCTCCGCTGAACCGGCCAAAGTGGCGCAGGCGGATAACACATTTGCTAAAGAGAGCGGGGCCACCGTTGACTGGCGTAAGTTCGACAGCGGGGCGAGCATCGTGCGGGCGCTGGCGTCTGGCGACGTACAGATTGGCAATCTTGGCTCCAGCCCGTTGGCGGTTGCGGCCAGCCAACAGGTACCGATTGAGGTGTTCCTGCTGGCGTCCAAACTCGGTAACTCCGAGGCGCTGGTGGTGAAGAAAAGCATCAACAAACCTGAGGATTTGATCGGTAAACGTATTGCCGTGCCGTTTATCTCCACCACCCATTACAGCCTGCTGGCCGCGTTAAAACACTGGGGCATCAAGCCCGGTCAGGTGGAGATTGTGAACCTGCAGCCGCCAGCGATTATTGCCGCCTGGCAGCGCGGGGATATTGACGGCGCCTACGTCTGGGCACCGGCGGTGAACGCGCTGGAAAAAGACGGCAAGGTGTTAACCGACTCGGAGAAAGTAGGTGAGTGGGGCGCGCCGACGTTGGACGTGTGGGTCGTGCGCAAAGATTTTGCCGAGCAGCATCCTGAGGTGGTGAAGGCCTTTGCCAAAAGCGCGATTGATGCCCAACAGCCCTATATTACTGATCCCGATGAATGGCTAAAGCAGCCGGACAACATCAGCAAGCTGTCGCGCTTAAGCGGCGTGCCGGAAGCGGATATTCCGGGACTGGTAAAAGGTAACACCTACCTGACACCGCAGCAGCAAACCGCCGAGCTGACCGGACCGGTGAATAAAGCGATTATCGACACCGCGCAGTTCCTCAAAGATCAGGGCAAAGTGCCCGCTGTGGCGACGGATTACAGTCAGTACGTTACCGATCGCTTCGTGCAATAAGGGGGCGCTGATGCTGCAAATCTCTCATCTTGCCGCCCGCTATGACGGAAAGCCGGTGCTGGACGACATCAACCTGACGCTCGACGGCGGTGAACTGCTGGTGGTGCTCGGGCCTTCCGGCTGCGGCAAAACCACGCTGCTGAATCTGATTGCCGGGTTTGTGCCGTATCAGCACGGCAGCATCGTGCTGGCGGGTAAAAAAGTAACAGGCCCGGGGGCCGAACGCGGCGTGGTGTTCCAGAACGAAGGCTTGCTGCCGTGGCGTAACGTACAGGATAACGTCGGATTAGGCCTGCAACTGGCCGGTGTAGAGAAGTCACAGCGTCAAGGCATCGCGCAGGACATGCTGAAGAAGGTTGGGCTGGAAGGCGCGGAAAAGCGCTTTATCTGGCAGCTTTCCGGTGGTCAGCGTCAGCGCGTCGGCATTGCCCGGGCGCTGGCGGCAAATCCGCAACTGTTGCTGTTGGATGAACCTTTTGGCGCGCTGGATGCTTTTACCCGCGAGCAGATGCAAACCCTGCTGTTGACGCTGTGGCAGGAGACCGGCAAACAGGTGCTGCTGATTACCCACGATATCGAAGAGGCGGTGTTTATGGCGACCGAACTGGTGCTGTTGTCTCCGGGACCGGGCCGGGTGCTGGAACGCTTACCGCTAAATTTCGCCCGCCGCTTTGTGGCCGGGGAGCCGAGTCGCAGCATTAAATCCGATCCGCAGTTTATTGCCATGCGTGAATACGTGCTAGGCCGCGTTTTCGCGCAACGGGAGGCGTTCTCATGAGCGTGGTGATTAACGACAAACCCCGTCCGCGTGCGTTGCGCTGGCGCTGGCCGCTTTCACGTCAGATGACGTTAAGTGTTGGCACATTGGGCGTGCTTCTGGTGGTGTGGTGGGCAGTGGCGGCACTGCAATTCATCAGCCCGCTGTTTTTACCGCCGCCGGGGCAGGTACTGCAAAAACTTATCGTCATTGCCGGACCGCAGGGCTTTATGGATGCCACGCTGTGGCAGCATCTGGCCGCCAGCCTGACGCGTATCGTCATTGCTCTGCTGGCCGCGGTGCTGCTCGGCGTGCCGGTGGGGATCGCGATGGGGCTGAGTCCGACGGTACGCGGGATCGTCGATCCGATCATCGAACTGTATCGTCCGGTACCGCCGCTGGCCTATTTGCCACTGATGGTTATTTGGTTTGGCATCGGCGAAACCTCGAAGATCCTGCTGATCTATCTGGCGATTTTTGCCCCTGTAGCGATGTCTGCGCTGGCGGGCGTCAAAAGTGTGCAGCAGGTGCGGGTGCGGGCCGCCCAGTCGCTGGGGGCCAGCCGCGCACAGGTATTGTGGTTTGTAATTTTACCGGGTGCTTTGCCGGAAATTCTTACCGGGCTGCGGATTGGACTGGGTGTGGGGTGGTCGACATTAGTGGCGGCGGAGCTGATTGCCGCGACGCGAGGTCTGGGGTTTATGGTGCAGTCAGCGGGTGAGTTTTTGGCAACGGATGTGGTGCTGGCGGGAATTATGGTGATTGCCGTGATCGCCTTTATTTTAGAATTGGGTTTGCGTGCGCTTCAGCGCCGTCTGACGCCCTGGCATGGAGAAGTACAATGAGTGAACGTCTGAGCATTATCCCGCTGGGGCCCTATATAGGTGCGCAGGTCACCGGGGCGGATTTGACGCGACCGCTGAGCGATAACCAGTTTGAACAGTTGTACCACGCGGTACTTCGTCATCAGGTGGTGTTCCTGCGCGAGCAGGCGATCACACCACAGCAGCAGCGGGCGCTGGCGTTGCGTTTTGGCGACTTGCATATCCATCCGGTTTACCCGCATGCGCAGGGCGTTGAGGAGATCATCGTCCTCGATACTCACAACGACAATCCGCCGGATAACGACAACTGGCACACCGATGTAACCTTTATTGAGACGCCACCTGCCGGGGCGATTCTGGCGGCAAAAGAGCTGCCATCAACAGGTGGCGATACGCTGTGGACCAGCGGCATTGCCGCTTTTGAAGCGCTTTCAGAACCTTTTCGCCAATTGCTGAGCGGCCTGCGGGCCGAACATGATTTCCGTAAATCGTTCCAGGAGTTCAAATACCGTAATACCGAAGAAGAGCATCAGCGTTGGCTGGCGGCGGTGGCAAAGCACCCGCCGTTGCTGCATCCGGTAGTGCGAACGCATCCGGTGAGCGGCAAACAGGCGCTGTTTGTGAATGAGGGATTTACGACACGGATTGTCGATGTGACGGAAAAAGAGAGTGAGGCGTTGCTTGGATTCCTGTTTGCCCACATCACCAAACCGGAGTTTCAGGTACGCTGGCGCTGGCAGCCTGACGATGTGGCTATTTGGGATAACCGCGTGACGCAGCATTATGCCAATGCAGACTATCTGCCGCAGCGGCGCATTATGCACCGGGCGACGATTCTCGGAGACAAACCTTACTATCGTGCGAGCTAACGTGCCCGATGGCGCTTTGCCCACCGGGCCCCGGCGTGCAGGCCGGACAGGGCGAAGCCGCCATCCGGCAACACCGCGTCATTAACGCAGAATTTTTTTCTCAGCCAGATCCAGGGCAAAGTAACTGAAGATCAGATCCGCGCCCGCGCGTTTGATCGCGCCTAAACTTTCCAGCACCACTTTCTCTTCATCTATTGCCCCTGCCAGGGCTGCGAATTTGATCATCGCGTATTCGCCGCTGACCTGGTAGGCGCCAATCGGCAGTTCGGTGCGTTCGCGAATATCACGCAGAATATCCAGGTATGCACCGGCCGGTTTCACCATCAGGCAGTCTGCACCCTGGGCTTCGTCCAGCAGTGATTCGCGAATGGCTTCACGACGGTTCATCGGGTTCATCTGGTAGGTTTTACGATCGCCTTTCAGCGCGGTGCCCGCGGCTTCGCGGAATGGGCCGTAGAAAGAGGAGGCGAACTTGGTGGAGTAGGACATGATCGCGGTATCGGTGAAGCCCGCGGCGTCCAGCGCCTGGCGAATAGCCTGCACCTGACCGTCCATAGCGGCGGACGGTGCGATAAAGTCGGCTCCCGCCGCGGCGGCAACCACTGCCTGTTTACCGAGGTTAGCGAGGGTTAAATCGTTATCCACGCCGTGGTCACATAATACGCCGCAGTGACCGTGCGAGGTGTATTCGCAGAAGCAGGTATCGGACATGACGATCATTTCCGGTACGGTCTGCTTGCAGATGCGAGACATGCGAGCCACCAGTCCGTCTTCTTTCCAGGCATCGCTGCCGGTGTCATCGGTATGGTGGGAAATACCAAAGGTCATCACCGAGCGGATACCGGCGTTGGCAATGCGTTCGATTTCGCGTGCCAGATGTTTCTCTGGAATGCGCATCACGCCGGGCATGGCCTCGATGGCTTTGTAATCGTCGAGTTCTTCTTCAACAAAGATCGGCAACACCAGGTCATTTAAGCTGAGTGTTGTCTCTTCAAACATGGCGCGCAGCGCAGGGGATTTGCGCAGGCGGCGAGGGCGTTGGATTAGGTCTGTCATGGTATGCCTGATGTTTGTGGAATCGAAGGCCGTAGTATACCTCAACCTGTGTGTGGGTGTTTTACGAAAGTTGGCCTTATGCGAGTAAAACCCGCGTACCGTATTTTTAAAAATTTAATATGCGCTATTTATACTTTATTGAATTTATCATTTTTAATATCAATAGGTTTTGCTGTGGGTTTGATTTTGTTTAATCGTTGATTAAATACCTTTCATTGTGCGTGTGTTTATTTGCTGTCCTTGTGGTTTTGTTTTTAATTATCATTGTATTGTATGGTTTATTTTATTAATTTTCCCATAATTTACTGAAAGTAAAAGGTTTATGCTTTTTTTGTTTGTATTTCGTTTATTGTCCGCATTCGGACTTAAAGTAAAGAATAATTGAACCTTTTATCTATGGCACCGCATAATCTTTCGGCGAAACATAATATGTTTACTATGCATTAATAATTGATGGATCAACTATATTACGTCCCTGAGGAGGGATGACAAATGCACACTTGGAAAAAGAAACTCGTAGTCTCACAATTAGCATTAGCCTGCACATTGGCAATCACTTCTCAGGCGAATGCGACGACTTATGATACCTTTGCTTTTCATGACGACGCGACGTCATATGGCGCGTTAGATACTGACTACCTGACCTACAGTGGTTATATTTATAACAACCCTGCAACGGATAGCAGCTATTTTGATACCGCATTCTCTGGTGATACGGTTAATGGCGTTGTTTCTACGTATTATCTGAACCGCGATTACGCAGACAGCACGGCAAATACTGTCAATGTAACCAATTCCAATATTCACGGTATGATTACTTCTAAGCCGGTATCTGGCTTTGGGGATGCCGTTGCTCATGATTGGGTTGACGGTGATGTCTTCATGTTAAATATCGATCACTCTACGATTGATGATGATTATGAAGCATTCTATTACACCGATACCTATCTGGATGGTACCAATTCGAAATCAGTCTATGAAACATACTCTGTTGCAGGACTGGGAACGGCTGTAACGCTGGATGTCGAAAGCGCCATCAATATTAGCAATAATTCGCGGGTTGCGGGTATTAGCCTGGAACAGGGTGATACCACGAATGCTACGTACACCACTGGCGCAACTCAGTGGGATAACACCATTACAGTAAATGACTCAACCGTCACATCGGGTTCTTATACTGCCAATGAATCAACCGGACATTTTGGTAATTCTACCGAGCCGAGTGATTACAGTAATTCTTCTACCCTGGATGATGTTGCGTTATCGTTCACCGATAACAGCGCTTCTGCTAACCGTATGGTAAACACCGTCACGCTGAATAATTCTCAGCTGTTAGGCGATGTTCTGTTTACGAGTACCTGGAACAGTAATTTTGACCCTACAGGTCATTTGGTTGATGGGTCCACCTCGGTATATACCCACGGCGGCTGGGCAGATGATGATCAAAACGTCGATCACCTGAACCTGACGCTGAATAACACCAGCTGGACGGGTGCTGCGTATATTGATTACGACACCGTTGTGACCCCTTCCCAGTTCTATGACATTGCGGCTAACAGCTTAGATCCAAGTGCGACAAGTTCTGATTCTTGGAACCGTGTTAACAGTGCAAACTCCTTCCAGAGCGGTGTGTTTGATATCGCGTTGAATAACGGTTCAGTCTGGAATTCCACCAAAACGTCTCTGATTGATACCCTGGCTATCAACAGCGGCTCTCAGGTGAATGTTGCCGACGGTTCTTACTTAACGTCTGATACCATTACGCTAAATGGCGCTTCTACGATGAATATCGGCGAAGACGGCGCAGTGGATACCGATCATCTGACGATTAACACGAACAGTACCGTGACGCTGTCTGATGACGTCAGCTCAGCGTGGACGGGCACTGCTCTGTATGCCAACACCATTACCGCAACTAACGGCGGTATGCTGAATGTCGAGACTAGCAACAACGGCGCATCCAGCCTGTTCACTGCCGGTACACTGGAACTGACTAGCGGTAATGTTGCTGATAACAACGGCAACGTGTACGCCGGTGTGTTCAACATTAACAGCAATAACTACGTGCTGAATTCTGACCTCGTCAACGATCGTACCTGGGATACCACTCAGGCTAACTACGGTTACGGTGTGATTGCGATGAATTCTGATGGTCACTTGACCGTCAACGGCAATGGCGATATCAACAGCGGTGACGAAGCGGATGCCAGCAGCACCAGCGACAACGTTACAGCTGCAACCGGTAACTACAAAGTTCGCATTGATAACGCGACGGGTACTGGTTCCGTTGCTGACTATAAAGGCAAAGAGCTGATTTACGTTGATGATGTCAACACCAACGCCACCTTCTCTGCGGCAAACAAAGCTGACCTGGGTGCATACACCTATCAGGCTCAACAGGTGGGCAACACTGTTGTGATGCAACAGATGGAACTGACGGATTACGCGAACATGGCGCTGAGCATCCCGTCTGCAAATACCAACATCTGGAACCTGCAACAGGATACTGTCGGTACGCGTCTGACCAATGCACGTCACGGTCTGGCGGATAACGGTGGCGCGTGGGTGAGCTACTTCGGCGGCAGCTTCAACGGCGACAACGGCACCATTAACTACGATCAGGACGTTAACGGCATCATGGTCGGCCTTGATACCAAAGTTGACGGTAACAATGCACAGTGGATTGTCGGTGCCGCAGCAGGCTTTGCGAAAGGTGACGTAAGCGATAACAGCGGACAGGTGGATCAGGATAGCCAGACTGCCTATATTTACTCTTCTGCTCGCTTCGCAAACAACCTCTTTATTGATGGTTCTTTGAACTACTCTCATTTCAACAACGATCTGTCTGCTAACATGAGCAACGGTCAGTACGTTGACGGTAGCAGTGCTTCTGATGCCTGGGGCTTCGGTCTGAAACTGGGTTATGACCTGAAACTGGGTGACGCAGGTTACGTGACGCCTTACGGTAGCGTATCCGGTCTGTTCCAGTCTGGTGATGACTATAAGCTGAGCAACGACATGAAAGTTGACGGTCAGTCTTATGACAGCATGCGTTATGAACTGGGTGTTGATGCCGGTTATACCTTCGCTTACAGCGATGACCAGGCACTGACTCCGTACTTCAAACTGGCTTACGTTTATGACGATGCGGGTAACGATGCTAACGTCAACGGTGATTCCATCGACAATGGTACAGAAGGTTCTGCGGTACGTGTTGGACTGGGTACTCAGTTCAGCTTTACCAAAAACTTCAGCGCATATACCGATGCCAGCTACCTCGGCGGTGGTGATGTCGATCAAGACTGGTCTGCGAATGCAGGCGTTAAATATACCTGGTAAGAATTCCTATTAGAGGACTCGGTATTTTAATCCCAATAAGCCCGTCAAGGATTTGACGGGCTTTTATGCAAGGAATGCGTAAATGTTATCTGTAGATAAGCCTTTTCTGGAATTTGGTAAGCTGGATAAATGTTTGTCGAAATATGGCGAGCGTTTTGAATATGAAAATGAAAAACAAATAATATATTCCAGTGATGTAAATAAAAACGACACTTTTGTTGTTTTAAAGGGGGTTGTCTCGCTGAGGCGAGGAGAAACCATACTGGTTGGCATTACACAGGCACCGTTTATTATGGGACTTGCTGATGGTGTGATGAAAACAGATATTCAATATAGATTAATAACAGAAGGTTACTGTACGGGTTATTATCTGCCCGCGTCCCAAACGATTAATATCATTGAACAATGCCAGCTATGGCGCGAGGCCTTTAGCTGGTTAGCATGGCAGCACTGCATGCTTGAATTACGCGACCTGCAATTAATTGGCAATAACTCCTATGAGCAAATCCGCGCCACGCTGATATCCATGATGAAATGGGATGAGTTACTGCGCTCTCGCGTTGGTGTTATGAACTATATCCACCAACGAACACGTATTTCACGCTCTGTCGTCGCAGAAATTCTCGCGGCACTGCGTAAAGGCGGCTACATTGAAATGAATAAAGGCAAACTGGTGAATATTAACCGTTTGCCTTTTGAGTACTAAATCAGGATGCGGGGATAACCTGGGGTTTGTTTCCGCTCAACTCACTCACCAGATCGTTGATACCATCGCTCATATTGGTAAATCGGGTCAGCGGAGAACGGGTGACCACAATAAAGGCCCCTACGTTTTTCTGCGGGATCATCGCCATATAGGTAATGAATCCACCACCCCCACCGGTTTTTTGAATAATCCCCGGGCGGCCATTTTTCGGTGCCATATAGACCCAGCCCAGGCCCAGCGCATCGGCTTTGCCTGGCACGTCCATGCCAATTACTTTGGTTAACTGTGTACGCTGATAAATCAGCGTCTGCATCCGGTCAGCCTGCTGGCTGCGCTGATAAAAGTCTGAAGAGAGATACTGCTGCATCCAGCGCATCATATCGCCAGGCGTCGAATAGACGCCGCCGCTGCCCATAGCCGCCAGCGTATTGTTACACGGGCTGGCCCCTTTTTCGGCGACCATCAGGCGCTTGCACTGATCGGGTGAAGGCGTAAACGTGGTGTCTTTCATCCCGAGCGGTCGGGTGATTTTCTCTTCAAACAGCTGTTGATAAGGCTTACCGGACGCGGCTGCCAGCGCATCGGCCAGTAGATCGAACGCCAGATTCGAGTAGGAGGCCTGCGATCCGGGAGCAGCTTTCAGCGTGGCGGTAGAGAGGTAACTCCAGCGCTGTTCGCGCGTTGGCCAGACAAATACCGGGCGTTTTGCCGCACCGCCTGGCTGCTCGCGGGGTAGGGCGCTGGTATGAGTCGCCAGATTCACCAGCGTGATCGGCGTTCCCTGCCAGGTCGGGACTCGTGCACCGGGCGGTGCATATTTACTCAATGGATCGTTCAGTTTTACCGTGCCCTGATCGAGTAATTTGACCAGCATTTCACTGGTCATCAATTTGGTAATTGAGGCGATGCGGATCACCGAATCCAGCTGCGGATGAACATTATTGCCAGGGCGTGTTTCGCCAAAGCTGCGAAATACACGCTGATTACCGTCAATGACCACGAGCGCCATTCCCGTCGCCCCGCTGCCGTAGAAGATATGATCGGCGTAACGATCGACGATATCAGAGGCGAAGACCGGATCGGTGATAGGCTGTGCCGCCTGGACAGATGTCAATGACGCCGCACACAGCGCGGCAGAAAAAAGCAGACTACGTTTCAACGGTGGTGTCCATGAGTTAGGGGTAGTAAAAAAGGATGACGTGCGTATGCGTATTTATACTACTCATCGGCATATTGCAAAGTGCTATTACGCCAATCATAGTGTGAAAAACGTAACGATGAGTAAACGTTACCTTTTCCCCCGGAGTGGATGTTCGCTTTTGTGATCTCACGCTGCGATAATCTGAATATGCCGGAACGCTGTCAGGTATGAAAACCATAGAAACAATTCTTCCGGGCCGGTAGCGAACTAAGCGCGTCGGTTCTGGTCACAATTGTCGGTTTCAGCATGTGTTTATTGGGCGTTAGCCGTCTTGCCATCGTTTCACGCGGGCAAATGCACAGCAGTCGTCATAACGATAAGAAGTTAGCAGGAGAGCACTATGTTTACGTCTTTTTTCCCAAAGCCGGGACCGTTCTTTATTTCGGCATTTATTTGGGCACTGGTCGCCGTTGTATTCTGGCAGGCAGGTGGGGGAGCCTGGGTTGCACATATCACCGGCGTATCGGGTGATGTGCCTATCAGCGCCGCCCGGTTCTGGTCGCTGGATTATCTGACTTTTTATGCATATTACCTTCTCTGCGTCGGCCTGTTCGCCGCGTTCTGGTTTATCTACTGTCCACACCGTTGGCAGTATTGGTCCATATTGGGCACGTCGCTGATTATCTTTGTGACCTGGTTTCTGGTTGAGGTCGGGGTTGCCGTCAACGCCTGGTATGCGCCGTTCTATGACCTGATTCAAACCGCACTGAGCGCTCCTCATAAGGTGAAGATTGAACAGTTCTATCATGAAGTGGGGATCTTCCTTGGCATCGCGCTGATTGCCGTGGTAATTGGGGTGATGAACAATTTCTTCGTCAGCCATTACGTGTTCCGCTGGCGTACCGCGATGAACGAACATTATATGGCGCACTGGCAGCATCTGCGTCATATCGAAGGCGCCGCGCAGCGTGTGCAGGAAGACACCATGCGCTTCGCCTCTACGCTGGAAGATATGGGCGTCAGTTTTATCAATGCGATTATGACGCTGATTGCCTTCTTACCGGTGCTGGTCACGCTGTCTGCGCATGTCCCTGATCTGCCGATTGTTGGCCATGTTCCCTATGGTCTGGTGATTGCTGCCATTGTCTGGTCGTTGATGGGCACCGGCTTGCTGGCGGTGGTGGGGATCAAACTCCCGGGTCTGGAGTTTAAAAACCAGCGCGTGGAAGCTGCTTACCGTAAAGAACTGGTCTACGGCGAAGATGATGCTAATCGCGCAACGCCGCCGACCGTGCGCGAGCTGTTTCACGCGGTGCGTCAGAACTATTTCCGCCTCTATTTTCACTATATGTACTTTAATATCGCCCGTATTCTTTACCTGCAGGTGGATAACGTTTTCGGTTTGTTCCTGCTGTTTCCGTCAATTGTTGCCGGTACGATTACGCTCGGTCTGATGACGCAAATCACCAACGTGTTTGGTCAGGTGCGCGGATCGTTCCAGTATCTGATTAACTCCTGGACGACGTTAGTGGAATTAATGTCTATCTATAAGCGTCTGCGCAGCTTCGAACGTGAGCTGGATGGTCAGGATATTCAGGCCGTAACCCATACGCTTAGCTAACAAAAGGAGATGTTATGTCGACGGTTTCCCGTCTTTACCCCTGGTCTTGTCTGGCGGCGTTGGTGCTGGTGGGATGCAGTAGCCAGTCTTCGCAGCCGTTAAAAAAAGGGGAGAAAGCCGTCGATGTGGCGAGCGTGGTCCGTCAGAAGATGCCGGCCAGCGTGAAGGACAGAGACGCCTGGGCGCAGGATCTGGCCAGGACGTTTGAAAGCCAGAAGCTGGCACCGACGGTTGAGAATGTCTGTTCGGTGCTGGCGGTAGCGCAGCAGGAGTCTAACTATCAGGCGGACCCGGCGGTACCGGGCTTAAATAAAATAGCCTGGAAAGAGATCGACCGCCGCGCTGAGCGCATGCATATTCCGCTGTTTGTGGTGCACACCGCGCTGAAGATTAACTCGCCGACCGGCAAAACCTACAGCGAGCGTCTGGATTCGGTAAAAACGGAAAAGCAGCTTAGCGCTATTTTTGATGATTTTATCAATATGGTGCCGATGGGGCAGACGCTATTCGGTTCGCTTAATCCGGTGCATACAGGCGGTCCGATGCAGGTCAGCATCGCGTTTGCTGAACAACACGCTTCAGGCTATCCGTGGAAAATGGCGGGGACGGTACGTCAGGAAGTCTTCACCCGTCGTGGTGGGCTGTGGTTCGGGACCTATCATTTGCTGAATTACCCGGCGAACTATAGCGCGCCTATCTTCCGTTTCGCTGATTTTAATGCGGGCTGGTACGCCAGTCGTAATGCGGCTTTCCAGAACGCGGTGACTAAGGCCAGCGGCGTGAAACTGGCGTTGGACGGTGATTTGATTCGCTACGACAGTAACGATCCGGGCAAAACAGAGCTGGCGGTACGTAAGCTGGCCGGGAAGCTGGACATGAGCGAGAGTGATATCCATCGGCAGTTGCAAAAAGGTGACAGCCTCGCGTTTGAAGAGACCGCGTTGTACAAGAACGTGTATAAGCTAGCGGAAGCGAAAACGGGCAAAACCTTACCCCGCGAAATGCTGCCGGGTATTCAGCTCGAAAGTCCAAAGATTACCCGTAATCTGACCACCGCGTGGTTTGCGAAACGGGTGGATGAGCGACGGGCAAAATGTATGGGTCAGTCATCTTTGTGATGGCGTTGGCGCCAGTGCAACACGGCTGCGATGGTGCCAAGAATCAGACCGCCGACCAGGAAGGGAATCAAACCAAAAATTGTTCCTACGCCCAATCCGATCTCGATGTGCGGGCGTCCGCTCTCCTGCATTTGCAGTTGCATTAGCTGTTCATAAATACCGGGTGCGTGAGCCAGTAGGGTTAATACCTGCGCCCCGACCCAAAAGCAAAACAGCACAAAGACGGCATAGACAATGTTGCCGGTCAGCGAGGAGGGATCCCGATGCTTGCCCTTAAACGGGAATTTTGAGAGCGTAAAATCAGCCATAAAGACCTCCAGCAACAACCTGCTTTTCTTGACGTAATGCCAGTAACTGACAGTGAGTCTGACAGGTGATGGGGATTGTCAATATCAGAATGATGGTAATTTCAGCCAGGGATTATTCCTGGATTTCGTTTTTTGTCTGCCATCACAAATATGTAACCTTAAGTGAAATTAGATTACATCTAAGAAATTCTGCCTACGCCACAGACCGCCAGAGAGAAATGTGCGAGGATGCGTCTTTATAACGTTGTGATCCCCGGAGCTGTTATGAACCTGCCTGTAAAACTTCGCCGCGACTGGCACTACTACGCGTTTGCTATTGGGCTTATCTTTATTCTCAACGGGGTGGTGGGATTACTGGGCTTTGAAGCGAAGGGGTGGCAAACCTATGCGGTAGGGCTGGTTACCTGGGTGATTAGCTTTTGGCTTGCCGGATTGATTATCCGCCGCCGCGCGGAAGATGACGAAACGCAGGATGCCCAATAGCTATCGGGCACCCTGGCGGGGTTTACATACTGGTTTTCAGCGCGCTGTTTGCCGCGTGACGCTCCAGCGCCAGTTCGATCAGACGGGTGATTAAATCGGTATAACCTAAGCCGCTCGCCTGCCACAGTTTTGGATACATACTGATATTGGTGAAGCCCGGTAGCGTGTTGATCTCGTTGATCACCACGTCATTTTCCGCGGTTAAGAACACATCTACGCGTGCCATGCCAGCGCAACCCAGCGTCTGGTAAGCCTGGATCGCTATCTCGCGGATCTTGTCGTTAATCTCCGGCGCAATGGCCGCCGGGACCACGACTTTGGCACCGTTATCGTCAATGTACTTGGTGTCATAGGCGTAAAAATCGCTGTTCAGAACGATTTCGCCACAGGTGCTGGCCTGCGGATGATCGTTCCCCAGCACCGCGCATTCGATCTCACGACCAACGACCCCTTGTTCCACCACCACTTTATGGTCGAACTCAAATGCCAGCGCCACGGCCTGGTTATATTGAGCTTCGTTGGTGACTTTGCTGACCCCAACGGACGAGCCCTGATTAGCCGGCTTGACGAACAGCGGCAGGCCCAGGCGCGATTCAACCTCTGCGAAGCTGATGCTATTACGATTAGCGCGGGTGAGCGTAATAAAGGGGGCAATGTTTAATCCGGCGTCGCGCAGCAGACGTTTAGTCACGTCTTTATCCATGCATGCCGCTGAGCCCAGCACGTCGGAACCGACGAACGGGAGATTTGCCACGCGCAGCATACCTTGCAGGGAACCATCTTCGCCCAACGTACCGTGCACAATCGGGAAAATAACATCGACGGTTTGCAGCGGCTGACCGTTGTGCGCATCAATCAACTGGTGTTCTTGCTTTCCCGGTACCTGCGCCAGGCTGGTTGCCGAAGGACGCAGCGCAATACGCGCCGGGTCGTTGGCATTAAGTAGATAGTTGCTGGCATCGCTGACGTGCCATTGCCCTTCTTTATCAATACCTAACAGCACAACATCAAAGCGAGTCTTGTCGATGGCATCGACAATATTTTTTGCCGATTGCAATGACACTTCATGTTCTGCTGATTTACCACCAAATACGATTCCTACCCGCAACTTTGCCATCTTAAAAACCCATTCCATGAATGCAAAGCACATACATTACCACGACAAAACGCAGGATTCCTCGGCTTCTGGCAGAATGTTTTCGTGCGTCGCCAGGGAAAGGAAACTCACAAATCTGCGCTGGAGCCTCAAAGCATATTCCCCTGCAATAAATAGGGGTTATGTGTGATGAATATCACAAATATGATGAGCGGGGAGATAAAATACTAAACTGTGAGGTATCGCACCTCTGGGCCCTTGTCCGGACACGTAATTTGTTAAGCTGCTCGCAGTTTTCAGCTACTTATCGTTATGAGTCCCTATGGAATCCTGGAGAGTTAACCTTATTTCCGTTTGGTTCGGGTGCTTCTTTACCGGACTGGCGATCAGCCAAATCCTGCCTTTTTTACCGCTCTATGTCTCCCAGCTCGGGGTGACCTCGCATGAAGCGCTGTCGATGTGGTCCGGGTTAACGTTTAGCGTCACCTTTCTGATTTCTGCCATTGTTTCGCCGATGTGGGGCAGTTTAGCCGACCGCAAAGGGCGTAAGCTGATGCTGCTGCGCGCTTCGCTGGGGATGGCGATTGCGATTTTATTGCAGGCCTTTGCCACCAATGTCTGGCAGCTTTTCCTGCTGCGTGGTGTGATGGGATTAACGTCAGGATACATCCCCAATGCGATGGCGTTAGTGGCGTCGCAAGTCCCGCGTGAGCGTAGCGGTTGGGCGCTAAGTACGCTCTCTACTGCACAAATTAGCGGGGTGATTGGTGGGCCGCTGATGGGCGGTTTTATTGCCGACCACGTGGGCTTGCGAGCGGTATTTTGTATTACCGCCGGGCTGCTGGTGGTCAGTTTCCTGGTCACGCTATTCTTCATTAAAGAGGGTGTACGCCCAACGATTAAAAAAAGTGAACGCTTAAGCGGCAAGGCTGTGTTCGCCTCGTTGCCTTATCCGGCGCTGGTGATCAGCCTGTTTTTTACTACCCTGGTTATCCAGTTGTGCAACGGATCAATTGGTCCCATTCTGGCACTGTTTATTAAATCGATGGTGCCAGACAGCGGCAATATTGCCTTTCTTAGTGGGCTGATTGCCTCGGTGCCAGGCATATCGGCGCTGATTTCAGCCCCCCGGCTGGGCAAATTAGGCGATCGGGTGGGAACTGAACGGATCCTCATGGCGACGCTTATCTTTGCCGTGGTGCTGTTTTTCGCCATGTCCTGGGTCACAACGCCGTTGCAGTTGGGGGTATTGCGTTTCCTGCTAGGCTTTGCCGATGGCGCAATGCTTCCTGCCGTGCAAACGCTACTGGTGAAATACTCCAGCGACCAGGTAACTGGGCGTATTTTTGGCTATAACCAGTCGTTTATGTATCTGGGCAACGTCGCCGGACCGTTAATGGGAGCCACTGTGTCGGCCATGGCGGGTTTTCGCTGGGTGTTTATCGCGACCGCGAGCATTGTGCTGATCAACATTTGGCAACTGGCTGTCGCGTTACGACGTCGGCGTCGCACGCGCTGAATGGCGAATAAACCCCGCTGGCTGTCAGCGGGGTTTATCCATAAGTTTGTATTATATTACTGGGTGATTATTAAGCTTCTCACCCTTTTATATTGAATAATTCTGTCGTAATTCCCAATTCATCTTATTTTGCGGTGTGATTGTTTTCGCAAAACGTTTTATTTCTGCTAAAAATACAACTTTCATCCCCTAGGCAGTTGGAAGCCATAATGCTACCGTGACCCATATTTTGTTAAGGGAATACACAAATGAAAAATCTCGTCACTGAGTTGTTACTTAAGCTCGCCCAAAAAGAAGAAGAGTCACAGGATCTCGCCGCTCAGGTAGAAACCTTAGAGCGCGTTATCATGGAAATGCTGCATACGATGGCGACGCATGAGCAGCAAACACTGATTCGTCATCTTGAGGGCGCACTGGCAGGCGTAAGCCGCATGCCAGCCTGTTTAACAACCTTGCATGATGTAGGCGAGAGGGTACCCAAAGCGTATTGAGGTTTGGGTAGCGCCTCACGACGATAAATCATCATAAAAGTGTCACATCAAATACTTATAGTCGCTTTGTTTTAATTTTACCGTATTTATACATGGAGAAAATAAAGTGAAACAAAGCGCACTCGCTATTGCCCTGTTACCTTTGCTGTTTACCCCGGTTATTTATGCAGAATCATCTGCTGTGCCGGTTATGGATAATCGCGCCGCTCAGGGGGATATCACCACGCCGGGTGGCGCCCGCCGATTAGCCGGCGATCAAACGGCCGCTTTGCGTGATTCACTGATTAATAAACCGGCTAAAAATATTATTTTGCTGATCGGCGATGGTATGGGTGACTCAGAAATTACTGCAGCGCGAAATTATGCCGAAGGCGCGGGCGGCTTTTTTAAAGGGATTGATGCGCTACCCCTGACTGGACAATACACCCACTATTCGCTGGATAAGAAAACGGGTAAACCCGATTACGTGACAGATTCAGCGGCCTCGGCAACGGCGTGGACCACCGGGGTGAAATCCTATAATGGTGCGCTGGGCGTTGATATCCATGAAAAAGATCACGCCACGATTCTGGAAATGGCAAAAGCCGCAGGTCTGGCTACCGGCAACGTTTCTACTGCTGAATTACAGGATGCCACTCCGGCTGCGCTGGTTGCGCATGTGACGTCACGTAAATGCTACGGTCCGAGCGTGACCCGTGAAAAATGCCCGACTAATGCGCTGGAAAACGGCGGTAAAGGGTCAATTACTGAACAATTGTTGAATGCTCGTGCCGACGTCACGCTGGGGGGCGGGGCAAAAACGTTTGCGGAAACCGCTGCTGCGGGTGAATGGCAGGGCAAGACGCTGCGTGAGCAGGCGCAGATGCGCGGCTATCAGTTGGTGAGCGACGCCGCATCGCTTGCGGCAATCACTGATGCCAGTCAGGATAAACCGCTGCTGGGGTTGTTCTCTGAAGGTAATATGCCAGTGCGTTGGGAAGGACCGAAAGCCTCGTACCATGGCAACATTGATAAGCCGGCTGTGACCTGTACGCCAAATGCCAAACGCAACGACACGGTGCCGACGCTGGCACAGATGACGGATAAAGCGATTGAGCTGTTAAGCAAAAATGAAAAAGGCTTCTTCCTGCAGGTGGAAGGCGCGTCAATCGATAAACAGGATCATGCTGCTAACCCGTGCGGACAGATTGGCGAAACGGTCGATCTGGATGAGGCCGTACAGCGCGCGCTGGCCTTTGCGAAGAAAGACGGTAATACGCTGGTGGTGGTAACCGCCGATCACGCGCATGCCAGCCAGATAGTGGCGCCAGATACCAAAGCGCCGGGCCTGACTCAGGCGCTGAACACCAAAGATGGCGCGGTGATGGTCATCAGCTACGGCAACTCTGAAGAAGAATCTCAGGAGCATACGGGTAGCCAACTGCGTATTGCTGCCTATGGGCCGCATGCGGCGAATGTGGTTGGTCTGACCGACCAGACCGATCTGTTCTACACCATGAAATCGGCCTTAGGACTGAAATAAGTACACTCCCGGCGGCATTACTTTTGCTGTCGGGTGGTTTTTTTATCGTTAGCAGCCAGACTTATCTGTGTCTCGTCGTTCAGAAAAGGAAGGTGCTATGAAAATATCATTAGTCATGACGTTGCTTTTTGGTCTGCTTTTTTTAGCGACTGTTGGCGCCGCCGAGAAAACGCTAACCCCGCAACAACAACGAATGACCACCTGTAACCAGCAGGCCACAGCGCAGACCTTAAAAGGGGATGCGCGTAAGAGCTATATGAGTGATTGCCTGAAAAACAGTAAATCGGCCCCCGAGGAAAAAAGCCTGACGCCACAGCAACAGAAGATGCGTGAATGTAATGTTCAGGCAACGGAGCAGTCGCTGAAAGGTGACGATCGCAACAAATTTATGAGTGCCTGCCTGAAAAAAGCAGCGTAATTGCGTAGTACATAAGGGTGAGCAGCGAAATTCGCTCACCCGAAATATCATACTCCCGCGCACGTCCTACTTTCTATAATTTGGGAAATTTGTTTCAGAATGTTCCTAAATACGATGAATGATGAAAGTTTCTATCAAAAAAAGGTCGTCCCAAATGAAGCGGTTTTATCGCTTCATCAAAATGACCATCAGCGCTCCGGACTGCGATTTGCCCGACGGATCAGGCTGCCGCGCGCGGTGGGACTGGGCGGGATGTTTTTCCCTATCGCGTCGGTCCTGGTGTCTCAGCCGATCACCGGAGGCTGGTGGCTTTTACTGGTAGGATGGGCTTTTGTCTGGCCGCATCTGGCATGGCAGCTGGCGGGCAAAGCAGATGACCCGATGCATAGCGAATTCACCAACTTAAAAGCCGATGCGATTCTGACCGGAATGTGGATCGGGCTGATGGGGGTAAACCTGCTACCATCGACGGCTCTACTGATGATTATCTGTATCAACCTGATGGGCGCAGGAGGAATACGGTTATTCATCGCCGGTCTGGTGTTGACGATTGTCTCATGTCTGGTCACTCTGCAACTGACGGATATCCTCGTGGCATTTAGCAGTACGCAACTGAGCGTGATGCTGTCGCTGCCGGTGTTGTTGTTGTATCCGCTGCTGTTTGCGTGGGTGAGCTATCAGACGGTCATCAAGCTGGCAGAGCACAAGCGTCGGTTGCAGGTGATGAGCACGCGAGATGGTATGACCGGTGTGTATAACCGACGCCATTGGGAGCTTTTGCTGCGCAATGAATTTGATAGCTGCCGCCGTCATCAGCGCGATGCCACGTTACTGATTATCGATATCGACCACTTCAAAAGTATTAACGATACCTGGGGCCATGACGTTGGCGATGAGGCTATTGTCGCGCTAACGCGTCAGTTGCAGATGACGCTGCGCGGCAGCGATGTAATAGGGCGTTTTGGTGGCGATGAATTTGCTGTGATTATGTGCGGTACCCCGGCGAGCAGCGCCATCGCCGCCATGTCTCGTGTCCACGAACGACTCAGCCTATTGCGATTGTCCTGTGCTCCGCAGGTTGCTCTGCGTATCAGCGTCGGCGTTGCACCGCTGACTTCAGAAACGGAACACTATCGAGAATGGCTGAAATCGGCGGATATGGCGCTTTATAAAGCAAAGAATTCCGGACGTAACCGCACTGAAGCGGCGGCCTGACGTCCGGTTGCCCACTCAGGATTTGCTTAGTTTTTCCGACTGTTCCATGCACTTAACCATCGCTTCAATGACTGAAGAACGGAAACCACGGGCCTCCAGAACGCGCACGGCCTCAATGGTTGTTCCACCTGGTGAGCACACCATATCCTTCAGTTCTCCAGGATGTTTTCCTGTTTCGAGAACCATTTTTGCTGACCCCATCACCGCCTGTGCGGCGAATTTATACGCCTGCGCGCGGGGCATGCCGCCCTGGACGGCCGCATCAGCCATCGCTTCAATAAACATAAACACGTAGGCCGGCGCAGAACCGCTGACGCCGACGACCGGGTGAATCATCGATTCCGCAATCACTTCAGCTTCGCCAAAGCAGCGGAAAATATTTAATACGTCAGCCGTATCTTCCGGCGTCACCAGCGCGTTTGGCGTTACGGAGGTCATGCCCGCATTAACCAGCGACGGTGTGTTGGGCATCGCGCGGATAATTTTACGGTCATGACCCAGCGCGCGGGCAAGCTGATCGAGCGTGACGCCAGCGGCAATAGAGACGACCAGGGAATCTTTGTTCAGGCTGGAGGTGATTTCGCTCAGCACTTTAACCATGATGCCGGGTTTCACAGCACCAAAGACAATATCGGCAATTTGGGCGACTTCCTGCGCCGACTGCGCGGCGTTGATGCCGTACTGGTCGTGTAATGCGGCGACTTTATCAGGAGAGGGGGTATAGACCCAGATTTGTCCGGGGAGAACCTGACCACTGGCGATCATGCCTCCAAGAATGGCTTTGCCCATATTGCCGCAGCCGATAAAACCAATTTTCTTGTCCATCTTGTCACTCCCTATGCGTGATATTCATTGTTTTATACCCGTCATACTTTTGAATTACTTAGGGTATACCTGGGAAAGTTAAGCTTAGCGCGGAATGAATGTGTTCAGAAGGAGAAACAGCACTTTGCCGGAAAGTAAAAGCACGAGACAATGTACGATTGCACAGGAACCAGGAGGTGTTATGACAATATGGGTGGATGCGGATGCGTGTCCGAATGTGATTAAAGATATTTTGTATCGGGCCTCTGAGCGTATGCAGATGCCGCTGATTTTGGTCGCCAACCAGAGTTTGCGCGTGCCGCCTTCGCGTTTTATCCGTACATTACGTGTTCCTGCCGGGTTTGATGTTGCCGATAACGAGATTGTGCGCCAGTGTAGCGCAGGCGATTTGGTGGTAACCGCGGATATACCGCTGGCTTCTGAAGTGATTGAAAAAGGGGCCGCGGCGCTGAATCCTCGTGGCGAACGCTATACCGAAGCCACCATCCGTGAACGTCTGATGATGCGTGATTTTATGGACACACTCCGTGCCAGTGGGATCCAGACCGGAGGCCCGGACACGCTTTCACCGCGCGACCGACAACATTTTGCTGCTGAACTGGATAAGTGGTGGCTGGAAGTTCAGCGTAGAAAATAACGACTGTAATTTATTTTTTACACTTTCATCATTGTGAAATCTTGTTATAGTGAGAATCAATGGGCTTTTTAGCCTGTGGTGGAACTTATTCTTTACGTTTTGGTGATGTACTAGTTTGATGGTATGATTATAACTTTAACAGCATCAGATCCCGCTTGTGGGCGGCTCTCTGGGGAATTTCTGCGATGACGCAACCTCTTTTTCTTGTTGGCCCGCGGGGGTGTGGTAAGACGACAACCGGTATGGCGCTGGCGAAAGCTATCGACTTCCAGTTTGTTGATACCGATCGCTGGTTGCAATCACATGTGCAAATGACCGTTGCCGAAATCGTTGAAAGAGAAGGATGGGATGGATTTCGCGCCCAGGAGACAACGGCTCTGCAGGCGGTGACCGGCCCCTCTACGGTTATTGCGACTGGCGGCGGTATTATTCTTACCGAATATAACCGTCACTATATGCGAAATAACGGCACGGTCATTTATTTAAGCGCGCCGGTCTCGGTACTGGTGAATCGCCTGGAAGCCGCGCCTGAAGAAGGATTGCGCCCAACCTTAACCGGTAAACCGTTGACCGAAGAGGTGCAGGAAGTGCTTGAGCAGCGTGACGCGCTGTATCGCCAGGCGGCGCACTTTATTGTTGATGCAACCCATCAACCCTCCCAGGTTGTGGCCGATATTCTGGCGCTGATGTCACAGGCCGCGCCGCGGTTGCAGGGTGGGGTCTATACTTAACGCTTATCCCTTCAAAAGGAAGCGCTATGCCGACAAAACCTCCTTATCCACGACATGCGACGATTGTTACTGTTGAAAAAGGCTCGCCAGGCCAGACGGTCACCTGGTATCAACTTCGCGCTGACCACCCCAAACCGAATTCGTTGATTAGCGAACATCCGTCCGCGCAGGAAGCAATGGATGCCAAAAAGCGCTATGAAGATCCGCAGAAAACCTGACGTCGGACGCTGTCTGTGTCACATTTTTCGCACGTCTCTGGAGAGTGCGAAAAATGAAAAGTAAACGATAACAATAAATTATTGGAATGATTTGGAATCTTTACACAATGTATTGCTTATCTGCTGCTACGCTTTTGAACATTTGTAGCGCAGATCAGTGCCCGGCATTTATCCGGGAATTCACAGCAAAGTAAGAAGACGGTGGAGCAACACATGAGTACGTCGTTGGCTATCCTCACGATTGGCGTTGTGCCGATGTGTGAGGTATTACCGCTCCTGACAGAATATATCGATGAGCAACACATTACCCACCATAGTTTGCTAGGGCAGATGCGGCGGGAAGAGGTGATGGCCGAGTATGCCATCTCGCCGGGCGACGATGTGTTATTAACGCTGCTCAGTGACCAACAGTTGGCGCACGTTTCGCGCCAGAAAGTGGAACGCGCGCTGCAGGGTATCGTTGAGGTGCTGGACAACCAGGGCTTTGACGTCATTTTACTGATGAGCACTGCGGTCATTACCCGTCTGACGATCCGAAACGGCATCCTGCTGGAGCCCTTACGTATTATTCCCCCTCTGGTGGCGTCGATTGTCGACGGGCATCAGGTTGGCGTGATTGTACCCGTCACTGAATTACTCGCCGCCCAGACGCAGAAATGGCAGGTGCTACAAACGCCGCCAGTCTATGCCGTGGCCAATCCCATTGATGGCACTGAACAACAACTGATTGATGCTGGAAAGCAACTTCTTGAGCAAGGTGCCGACGTGATTATGCTCGACTGCCTGGGGTTTAATCAGCGTCATCGTGATGTACTGCAAAAATCACTCGACGTTCCGGTACTGTTGTCGAATGTGCTGATAGCCCGTCTGGCTTCGGAACTTCTGGCGTAATTTTGCGTGACAGAGGGAACGTCAGGCCCCTATATTGGTTGTTAACTTAATAACGAGATAGGGCCAGTGGTATGCTTCAAAGTAATGAATACTTTTCCGGCAAAGTAAAATCGATTGGTTTTACCAGCAGCAGTACTGGCCGCGCGAGCGTGGGTGTGATGGTGGAAGGCGAGTACACCTTTGGCACGGCGGCACCTGAAGAGATGACGGTGGTGAGCGGGGCATTGAATGTATTGCTGCCGGGCGAAACTGAGTGGAAAGTGTATGCTGCCGGGGAGACGTTTAACGTGCCTGGGCACAGTGAATTTCATCTGCAGGTCGCAGAGCCGACGTCCTATCTTTGCCGTTACCTGTAAGCGTAATATGCCGGATAAGCCGCTTGTGGCGTTATCCGGCAAGACGGGTGCGTTTAGCGCTGCGCTTCGCCGCCTAATCCTTCCACCAGGCTTTTAATCAACGCTGCCAGTTCACCGGTCATCAGGATGAAATCGGCATCAAAACGCTGACCGTAATCTTCTCTGTCGATATCTTCGTTCTGGTCGCGCAGCTCATCGCAGAACTTCAGACGCTTAATCGAGCCATCGTCACACATCAAAAACTGAATGCGCTGCTGCCAGTCGAGAGCCAGCTTGGTGACGACTTTTCCGGCTTCAATGTGCACGGCGATCTCATCACTCACCAGGTCCTGTTTCTTCGCCCGGATCACACCACCGTCTTCCAGCATAGCTTTCAGTTCGGCTTCATCCAGCAACTGGAATCCCTGCGCAGTCGTCCCGGAACGGACCCATTCAGTGAGCGTGAGCTCTATCGGGTTTTCCAGGGTCAGCGGGACTACCGGCAGTGAGCCCAGGCTTTTACGCAGCAGTGCCAGCGTATCTTCCGCTTTCTTGGCGCTCGCACAGTCGACGATGATCAAATCATTAACGGTGTCTATCCACATCATTGTCTGGCTAAAGCGGCTAAAGGCACGCGGCAGCAAGGAGTGCAACACTTCATCTTTCAGCGAGTCTTTCTCGGTCTTCTTGAGTTTGCGACCCTGCTCAGCTTCCAGCTTGAAGATTTTGGCTTCCAGCGCCTGCTTGATCACCGGCGACGGCAGAATTTTTTCTTCTTTGCGGGCGCAGATAATAATTTGGCCATTGTTAGAATGCGTCAATGCGTCGCTGTGCGATCCCATCGGCGGAACCCAGCCCATTTTTGCCATATCCTGGCTACCACAAGGGGTAAACGTCATTGAGGCAAGCTGTTTTTCCATCTCTTCGGCGCGCAAAGAAACATCGCGGCTAAGACGGTAAACCATTAAATTTTTGAACCACAGCATGATAATTTCCACGGCCTTGTCGTTAAATTCAGCGGGCATAATAACGAATTGTCGGCGGGCGTGCATTGCCTAACACCATGCTCGCCTCTACTCTGTTGATATTCCCAAAAAATGAGGACCAGCGTGTGCGTATAGGAATCGATTTAGGTGGTACCAAAACAGAAGTTATCGCGCTGAGTGATGCGGGGGAGCAACTTTTCCGCCATCGCCTGCCCACGCCGCGTGATGACTACCGGCAAACCATAGAAACTATTGCCGCACTGGTGGATATGGCGGAAAAAGCCACCGGACAGACCGGAACCGTTGGTATGGGGATCCCCGGATCGATTTCCCCTTACACGGGGGTGGTGAAGAATGCCAACTCAACCTGGCTCAATGGGCAGCCTTTTGACAAAGACTTAAGCGTGCGTCTGAACCGGGAGGTCCGTCTGGCTAACGATGCTAACTGCCTGGCGGTCTCTGAAGCGGTAGACGGCGCTGCGGCGGGCGCACAAACGGTGTTCGCGGTGATTATCGGTACTGGCTGCGGCTCCGGGGTGGCGTTTAATGGTCGGGCGCATATCGGCGGCAACGGTACTGCGGGTGAGTGGGGACATAACCCGCTGCCGTGGATGGACGAAGATGAACTGCGCTATCGGCAGGAAGTACCGTGTTACTGCGGGAAGCAAGGCTGCATTGAGACCTTTATCTCCGGGACCGGATTCGCCACGGATTATCATCGTCTGAGCGGTAAGCAACTGAAAGGTAGCGACATTATTCGGCTGGTGAGTGAAGGTGATGCACTGGCGGAGCAGGTGCTACGCCGCTATGAATTGCGCCTGGCCAAATCGTTGGCTCATGTGGTGAATATCCTTGACCCGGATGTCATCGTGCTGGGCGGCGGGATGAGCAATGTCGACAGGTTGTATCAGACGGTTCCGTCATTGATTAAACAGTTCGTCTTTGGCGGAGAGTGTGAAACGCCTTTACGCAAGGCGTTGCACGGTGACTCCAGCGGGGTTCGCGGTGCGGCCTGGCTATGGCCGCAGGGGTAATCTTGCTATGCCGGATGGCGCTTATCCGGCATACAATTTATGCCCGTAGGGCGGTTCAGACGCCCATATAGCAGCAGCGATGACATGGCGGAAAACGACAGCAGGGCTGCCGGGAGGGTTACGTAGTTGTAGGCAAAACCCAGCGTCAGCATCATGCCGCCGCAGTACGCGCCAACCGCGCTACCGAGGTTAAAGGCCATTTGCCCACCAGCGGCGCCCAACAGCTCGCCGCCTTTCGCATTTTGCAGCAGCAAAATTTGTAGCGGTGCCGACAGCGCAAACAGACCCGCGCAGCAAATAAAGGCGAAGGTCAGCGACGCGGCTTTCATATCGCCGACGAAAAACAGCATCACCAGGGCCAGCACAATCACGAAGTCGGTCACCACCGCGATGCGCAGCGGCGTATAGCGACCCGAGATCCGCCCACTCAGCAGATTGCCCAGCACCATGCCTAATCCAGCCAGCATCATGATGAAGGTCATCAGCGTTTCGGAAAAACCGGAGATATACATCATGTACGGCTTCACATAGCTAAACCAGGCGAACACTCCGGCGTTGCCAAACATCGTCGCGGAGAAAATAAGCCACGGCGCCGGACTTTTCAGAAAGTGAAATTGCTCGCGCAGTTTGCCTTTCGCTTCATCACTGATGTTGGGTACCCAGAAGGCAATCGACGCGATGACCGCAATATTGAACACGGCGATCAGCAAAAAGGTGTAGCGCCAGCTGAATGTCTGGCTCAGCCAGGTACCGACGGGAATGCCAACCAGGTTGGCGACGGTCATCCCACTGACCATGCCAGCGACGGCGGCGGTGACTTTCCCCGGGCGTGCGAGTTTAGTCAGAATAATGGCCCCGACGCCAAAGAATGCGCCGTGTGGAAAGCCGGAAACCAGCCTGCCGACCGCCAGCATAAAATAGGATGAGGAGAGGGTGAAGATGGCGTTGCCTATCACACATAACGTGACCAGAAACAGCAGAATATGTTTCAGCGAAAAACGATTGGAAAAAAGAGCAATAATCGGCGCACCCAGCACCACGCCGAAAGCGTAAAATGAAATCATGTGGCCCGCCGCAGGAATGGAAATTCCTACATCCCGCGCCAGCTCGGTTAACACACCCATGATGCCAAACTCGGCCATGCCCAGCCCAAACGTCCCGAGGGCTAAAGAGAAAATCACTTTTTTCATACGACCTGCCAGCAATATCAGCGCAGATGTGCGCCACAGCGGCGAACGTTCGCCGCCAATAAGAGCATAGCTTGCGGATAAGTGAAATGAAATGCCATTTCATATCCGTCTCTGAGTATGCAATATTATGCTACATATTGTGCCGGATGGCGCTAACGCTTATCCGGCCTGTGAAGCCGCATCCGTCTGTCGACTACTCCACCGCAAACATCCTGTCGAGTTTGCTATAACCCAGCCCGTTGATTTTCTTCACCTTGATTTGCACCGGAATGCGCTCTTTCATGGCCTCGACGTGGCTTATCACACCAATGGTTTTCCCGGTAGCGTTCAACGCATCCAGAGCGTCCAGCGCGGTATCCAGCGTTTCGCTGTCCAGCGTGCCAAAACCTTCATCAAGGAACAGGGAGTCAATGCGCGTTTTGTGGCTGACCAGATCGGACAGCGCCAGTGCCAGGGCCAGACTTACCAGGAAGCTTTCACCGCCGGACAGCGTGCGGGTATCGCGAACGGCGTCGGCTTGCCAGGTATCAACCACCTCGAGCTCCAGCGCGTCGCTGGCTTTTCGCTGTAGCAGATAGCGACCGTGCAGTCGGGTCAGTTGATTGTTAGCCAGCCATACCAGGTTATCCAGCGTCAGGCCTTGGGCAAATTTGCGGAATTTATCCCCTTCTTTTGAGCCAATCAGCGCATTCAGATAGCCCCAGTCTTCGACCTGGCTGGCTGCCTCTTTAATCTGCTGCATTAATGCCTGCTGACGCTGGCGGTTATCGCTGTCCTGCTTAAGCTGCTGGCGTAACTCCCCCTGTTGGGTGGTGTTCTCTCGAAGTTGTTGCGCCAGTTGTTGCAGCCGGGCTTGCAGGGTTTGTGCGTCGGCGTCCAGCCCCTCCGGGCGCAGCGCCTGATGCGTCTGCAGTTGTTGGCTGGCTTGCCCGGACAGCGCCGTTGCCTGCTGCGATTGATTTTCCAGCGTCTGTTTTAACTGCTCAAGGCGGCGGACGGTATCGTCATCCAGCAGCGCGGAGAGGAACGCCTCTTGATCGGCAAAGCAACTGGCCGCCAGGGCGGCGGTAAATTGCGCCTGCGACTGTTGCAAGCGTTCGCTTTCCAGCGTTTCCTGCTGTTGCTGTGCAGCAAGCTGGCTTTGCAGCGACACGCAGTCGTCGTGAATTTCGCGCCAGTTTTCAGGGATAACCGTTTCGGCTTCTGCGGTGTCCGTTGCAGGAAGCGCATCGAGCAGCGGCTTCAGGGCGTGAATGCGTTCCTGAATCACGCCATGCTGCGTCTGTTTCTCCTGCCACTGCGCGAATTCGGTTTCGCGGGCGCTTAACCAGGCGGCCTCTGTGCCGTCTTCCGGTGCAGTCAGTGACAGCGCGGACAAGGCGCTTTCCAGCCCTTGATGCGTCGTCGCCAGCTGTTGTTGATACTGGCGTTCCTGTTGTTGCTGATCGTGTAACTGGTTTTGCAGCGTCAGGCGCTGGCTGAGCAGATAAAGCTGGCGCTCGTAGTGCTCCTGTTCGCCCATCCAGCCGGTAATATCCTCCTGAATATTCAGCGTAATATTCAGAGCGGTGCAAACGTCCTGCCACTCTTTAGTGAGTGCTTGCTCCTCCTGAGAGAGCGTCTGTATCTCTTCTGTCTCACGCTGGATTTGCTGTGTCAGGGCATTGACCTGCCCCAGAACCAGCAGACCTTCCTCTTTCAGTGCTGCGACTTCTTTGGCTAACTGGTCGCGACGCCGCTGGTTTGCACTCAGTTCCAGCGCCTGATACTCCGAGACTGCAGGATGTGCAGTAGAGCCACATAACGGGCAGGGCTGTCCGGCCTGCAAAAGCGCGCGCTCCGCCTCCAGACTTTTGATTTTTTCTTCCTGTTTGCAGAGTGTTTCAACGTCCAGGTAGTGCTGATTTTTTTCTTTATATTGTTGTCGGCGTAGTGCGAGCGTTTCATTGAGCGCGGCCTGCTGTGCCTGCGCTTTTTGCACGCTTTCACCGTTCTGGCGCAGACGCTTTTGCAGCGGCTGATAGCGAGCATGAAGCGAGGTCAGACGCTGACGGAAAGCCCGTGATTGCGCTTGCTGTTCCATCGCGACCGCAACCTCATCCGCGGTGAGCGTCAGGGCATTTTCCGGCAACGCCGCCAGTTTCTGGCGTAACTCAGCGATACGGGCAGCGAGCGCCGTAAGCTGATGCTTATCGCGACTACGCTGAGAAAAAAGTGCGCGCCAGCCCGCAATCTCCTGGCCCCATAAGCGGAATCGATCATGCTCCGCCAACCACTGCGCCAGTGCGGTAAGTTCGGTCTGAAGTTGCTCGTGGCTGCGCAGTGCACCGTTGCGGATGCGTGCGCGCAGCGAGGTTTTAGCGTGTAAGCGAGCATTTACTTCAATGATCCGCTGCTTTGTTTGCGCCAGGCGTGCAGTCTGCTCCTGCTGGCGATCCCACAGTGGACGAAGCTGGGCGGCAGGCTGCGCGAGCTGGAGTCTTGCCAGCTCAGGCGCGGCGTCCGCAAGCGCCTGTTGGGCCTGCTGCGCTAAGCTAGCCACGCGCTGCTGTTCACGAACCAGTTCGTCGCTGCGCGTAAGCCATTGAAAATCTTTCTGCTGACGTTGCTGCTGTGCCAGCAGATTTTTTTCTTCGTCAGTAAGTACCTGCAAACTTTGCTGCAACTGCTGTTGTTGCTCTTCGCTTAACAGGACGACACCCGCCGCCTGTGCTTCGCATATTTCGAGCGTGTTGCGCGCCGCTTTGTGTTTTTCAAACACCATTGCCGAAATTTGTCCGTAGATTTCGGTGCCGGTCAGCTCTTCCAGCAGCTCAGCGCGTTCCTTCGGTTTGGCGTTAAGGAAGGCGGCGAACTGCCCCTGCGACAGCAGCATCGAACGGGTAAATCGTCCGTAATCCAGCCCGGTGAGTGCGGCGGTCATGTCCAGCTTGTCTTTGACTTTATCGGCGAGAATTTTTCCGTCGGCGCAGCGGGCAAGCTCCACGCGTGGGACCTGCAGATTGCCGTCAGGCTGGTTGCGTGCCCGATTCTGGCTCCAGAACGCGCGGTAGGCTTCGCCTTTTACTTCGAACTCGACCTCAGCCAGACATTCGGCGGTGTCGCGGGTCATCAGGTCGTTTTGCGACTGTGATACGGTATTCAGGCGCGGTGTCTCGTGGTACAGCGCGAGACAAATCGCATCAAGCAGGGTGGTTTTTCCGGCCCCTGTAGGCCCGGTGATGGCAAACAGACCGTTGCTGGCAAAAGGCTCTGCCGTGAAGTCGACTTTCCATTCCCCTTTCAGGGAGTTGAGGTTTTTCAGGCGCAGGCTAAGAATTTTCATGCGTCAGCCTCCCCGGCAAGCGTCTGTAACGTGTCATTAAACAGCTGATTAAGACGTTCCCGCCTCGGCGCTTCCAGTTCCTCCAGCGCCAGACGGCGGTCAAAGACTTCCGTCACGCTCAGTTCGCTCAGCGTTTCACGCCGCTCATTGGCCATAATACGCTCGCGCTGCTCCCGACTGCGGCGCACCAGCAGAACCTCTACCGGCAGGTCTTCCGTCAACGCCTGAATTTTGCGCTGCATGTCGTGCAGGTAATCGTCGGTGGTGATTTCAATATCTAACCAGACGGGCGTTTGCAGCTCTACATCGCGCCATTGCTCAAACTGGGCGGTAATGGCGGCTAAATCGCCTTTCAATACCGCCAGCGGCTGCGTGACCGGTACGGTGAGATTGTCGACGGTATGTAGCTTGCCGTCTTCGAAGCTCACCAGATGCACGCCTTTGCTTTTGCCACATTCGTCAAAACTGAGGGCAATCGGCGAGCCACAGTAGCGAATATGTTCTGTTCCGCCGATGACCTGCGCCCGGTGAATATGTCCCAACGCGATGTAATCTGCTGGCGGGAAATTCTGCGCCGGAAAGGCATCCAGTGTGCCAATATAAATGTCACGTACCGCGTCACTTTTGCTGGCACCGACGGTCGTCAGGTGCCCGGTTGCAATGATCGGCAGGTTGCGTTCACCGCGCAGTTCACAGGCGTCCTGGTACTGCTGCTGGTAATAGTCGGTAATTGCCCCCAGCAAATGCTGTTGTTTTTCGCTGCCGGTGAGTCCCGCCTGGCTGGTGATGATGTCGCGTGGGCGTAAAAAGGGAATCGGGCACAGCACGGCGCCTGGCGTGCCGTCGCGGCGTTTCAGTATTTGCGGTCCATGACCTGCGCTGGCGACCACCGTGGTGTTCAGAAACGCCAAAATATCGCGTGATTCATTAAGCGTGGCGACCGAGTCATGGTTGCCTGCCAGCACCACCAGGTGGCAGCCTGTTTGCTGCAAATTGACGACAAAGCGGTTGTAAATCTCGCGGGCATAGCTCGGCGGTGAGCCGGTATCAAAAATATCGCCTGCCACAATAATGGCATCCACCTGATGGGATTGTGCGGTCTCCAGCAGCCAGTCAAGAAAGGCCTGATGCTCGGCGGCGCGGCTCTTGCTGTAGAAGTTTTGGCCCAGATGCCAGTCTGAGGTATGAAGGATGCGCATACGAGTTCCATGACGAAAAAGCAATGAGGGGGATTATACCCTTGCAATGGCGTGAATATCTTGTTTCCGGGCTGTCATAATTCAACAACATTGGTTAAGCCTGGACTATCTTTTTCATAAATCTGTCATAAATCTGACGCATAATGGCGGCGTATAGAGGGTATGAACGATTAAATTAAAACAGGGCAAATCATGGCGAGACGTATTCTGGTCGTAGAAGATGAAGCTCCAATTCGTGAAATGGTCTGCTTCGTGCTCGAGCAAAACGGGTTCCAACCTGTAGAAGCCGAAGACTATGACAGTGCGGTGAATCAACTCAATGAACCCTGGCCGGATCTTATCCTGCTTGACTGGATGCTTCCCGGCGGCTCGGGGTTACAGTTCATTAAACACCTCAAACGTGAAGCGATGACGCGGGACATCCCGGTGATGATGCTGACGGCAAGAGGTGATGAAGAAGATCGCGTACGTGGGCTGGAAACCGGTGCGGATGACTATATCACCAAGCCGTTTTCGCCGAAGGAACTGGTGGCGCGCATTAAAGCCGTACTGCGTCGTATTTCACCAATGGCGGTTGAAGAAGTTATTGAGATGCAGGGGCTGAGCCTTGATCCCACCTCGCATCGTGTAATGACCGGCGAAGAACCGCTGGATATGGGGCCAACTGAGTTCAAACTGCTGCATTTCTTTATGACTCATCCTGAGCGCGTCTACAGCCGCGAACAACTACTTAATCATGTCTGGGGCACCAACGTGTACGTAGAAGACCGGACGGTTGACGTGCATATCCGCCGCTTGCGTAAGGCGCTGGAGCACAGCGGCCACGATCGCATGGTGCAGACGGTACGCGGAACGGGATACCGTTTTTCAACCCGCTTCTGACCGGCACGGAAAATAGCCCATTAGATCAAGTTGTATAGGGAGTGCGACGTTTGCTGGAACGATTGTCATGGAAAAGGCTGGTACTGGAGCTGATACTTTGCTGCATTCCGGCTTTTATCCTTAGTGCTTTTTTCGGTTATCTGCCGTGGTTTTTACTGGCATCGGTAACGGGTCTGCTTATCTGGCATTTCTGGAATTTACTGCGTTTGTCCTGGTGGCTGTGGGTCGACAGGAGTATGACGCCTCCGCCGGGGCGGGGCAGTTGGGAACCGCTGCTTTACGGCCTGCATCAAATGCAACTGCGTAACAAAAAACGCCGCCGCGAACTGGGTAATCTGATTAAGCGTTTTCGCAGCGGGGCTGAATCGCTGCCTGATGCGGTGGTACTGACCACCGAAGAGGGTGGGATTTTCTGGTGTAACGGCCTGGCACAGCAGGTTCTGGGACTGCGTTGGCCGGACGATAGTGGGCAAAATATTCTTAACCTGCTTCGCTACCCGGAATTTACCTCATACCTGAAAACGCGCGACTTTAGTCGGCCAATTAATTTGGTACTTAATACCGGGCGGCATCTGGAAATTAGGGTGATGCCGTATACCGACAAGCAGTTGCTGATGGTAGCGCGCGATGTCACGCAGATGCACCAACTGGAAGGCGCGCGGCGTAATTTCTTTGCCAACGCCAGCCACGAGTTGCGTACGCCGCTGACGGTGCTGCAAGGTTATCTGGAGATGATGCAGGAGCATCCCCTGGAAGGGGCAACGCGAGAGAAAGCGCTGGATACCATGCGTGAGCAAACGCAGCGTATGGAAGGACTGGTGAAGCAACTGCTGACGCTATCGAAAATAGAAGCCGCACCGACACTGCCGCAGAATGAGAAGGTGGATGTGCCGATGATACTGCGCGTGGCTGAGCATGAAGCACAAACGCTGAGTCAGAATAAACACACGTTTACCTTCGACGTGGATAATCGCCTGAGCGTGATGGGTAACGAGGAGCAACTGCGTAGCGCCATCTCGAATCTTATCTATAACGCAGTGAACCACACCCCGGCGGGAACGCATATCACCGTGCGCTGGCAGCGGGCGACGCCGGGAGCCGAGTTCAGCGTCGAAGATAACGGGCCAGGGATTGCGCCTGAGCATATCCCGCGTTTGACCGAACGCTTTTATCGCGTGGATAAAGCGCGATCGCGGCAAACGGGCGGCAGTGGTCTCGGGCTGGCTATTGTGAAGCACGCTCTAAATCATCACGACAGCCGATTGAATATCGAAAGTCAGCCGGGCAAAGGGACGCGGTTTAGCTTTGTGCTGGCGGAACGTTTACTTGCCAAAAGTAACGACTGACGCGTATTCGTAAGGTTATCTTTCCAAAAGCCAGCGCGAGTTAAATGCCGTTCAGTTAAGCATATATGGAGAATGTTTTGCTCTGAATTAGTTTCCGTTCACCTTATGTGCGTAGCTTCTCTGATATCGCTATACCCGTGAACGTGCAAGGGAGGCTCGCCGCCTCCCTTGCATCCCAGGCTCCCGGCGGGAAAATCGTCGCTACGCGATTCATTCGTCTTATGCCGTCTGCCTGTCGGGTCGGGGCCGAGCCTGCGTCCCTGCAGGCCGTCCCCTCTGTCCGCATCCCTGCGGACAGACCCGGTCAGCCGTCAACGTCTCATCGATTTTCAGCCGGACCAGGGTGTCGCTTCAGCGTTCTGACTTTCAGCTATATCCGTTTTGCTGTTCAGATATATTCAAATAAAAGCGCAGATGGTGAGGTGTGGACTGGTCCGGCTGAAAATTGCCGACGTGTTTCCGTAAGGCCGGGAGAGCCAGCATGGATGCTGGCTCAGGGCGCGCTTTACAGGGAGGTTTCCTCGCGCCCGGCCCGGTAGCCTGAAGGAATAAGCGGAGGGAACCGCGGAGCGGCAATTTTCCTGCCGGGAGCCGGGATTGTAAAGGGCGTGGCGAAGAACGCCCTTTACACGTTCACAGGAATCAATGTTTCAGAGAAGCGATGAACATAAGGTGAACGGAACCCTTTCTCTGAGATAGCATATTCGTTACCTGCACCAATACAGGTTGATGCTTTCTGAAACTGAGGCGTTCACTTAACAGCACTAAGCAGAAGCTGGCTTTTTCACTGTGGTCAATACGGCCATCCTGAATTTTACGACGTTTGATTGTTTTTTGTTCGCATTATTACCCATACCTTTTTCACGTAAATGGTGTTTTGTGCTATATGGATTTTTCATATCGCTATATTGTTCTGGTTTTTAGATCCCACCTTGCTTTAAAACGTTATAAGCGTTTAAATTGCGCACCATGTGCTGTCATACCGACTGCATTTACGCGGTAAATCGAAAAACTATTCTTCGCCGCGCCAGACTGGGAGAATTTCCCGCTGGACTTGCTTAAAAATGCCGCTGTATCGTCCCTGCAAGGGAAAGGCAAAAATTTAACTTTTACAACACCACATTCACACCACAGGCAGTAAGACTTTATGACCCATCAGTTAAAATCACGCGATATCATCGCACTGGGATTTATGACATTTGCACTGTTCGTTGGCGCAGGTAACATTATTTTCCCTCCAATGGTTGGTTTGCAGGCCGGCGAACACGTCTGGACTGCGGCTTTTGGCTTTCTGATTACCGCTGTTGGCCTGCCGGTGCTTACCGTTGTGGCGCTGGCGAAAGTTGGTGGTGGTGTGGACAGCCTGAGTACCCCGATCGGCAAGGTCGCAGGTTTACTGCTGGCCACCGTCTGTTATCTGGCGGTAGGGCCGTTATTCGCTACGCCGCGTACCGCAACGGTCTCTTTTGAAGTGGGGATTGCTCCGCTGACCGGTGACTCCGCGCTGCCGCTGTTTATCTATAGCGTGGTCTATTTCGCAATTGTTATCCTGGTGTCACTCTATCCGGGCAAACTGTTGGATACCGTGGGGAATTTCCTCGCGCCGCTGAAAATTCTGGCGCTGGTTGTGTTGTCTGTCGCTGCGATTGTCTGGCCTGCCGGTTCGATCAGCAATGCCATGGAAGCCTATCAAACCGCGGCGTTTTCTAACGGCTTCGTAAACGGCTATCTGACGATGGATACGCTGGGTGCGATGGTGTTTGGTATTGTTATCGTTAATGCAGCTCGTTCGCGTGGTGTTACCGAAGCACGTCTGCTGACGCGTTATACCGTCTGGGCGGGTTTGATGGCCGGTATCGGCTTAACGCTGCTGTACCTCGCGTTATTCCGTCTGGGTTCAGACAGCGCGATTCTGGTCGATCAGTCTGCTAACGGCGCGGCAATTCTGCATGCGTATGTTCAGCACACCTTCGGCGGTGCAGGTAGCCTGCTGCTGGCCGCGTTGATTTTCATCGCTTGCCTGGTGACGGCGGTTGGCCTGACTTGTGCGTGTGCTGAGTTCTTTGCGCAGTACATTCCACTGTCTTACCGTACGCTGGTGTTTATCCTTGGCGGCTTCTCGATGGTGGTGTCAAACCTCGGCTTGAGCCACCTGATTCAGATCTCGATTCCGGTCCTGACGGCTATTTATCCGCCCTGTATCGCACTGGTTGTATTAAGCTTTACCCGCTCATGGTGGCATAATTCTTCCCGCGTCATTGCTCCTGCGATGTTTATCAGCCTGATTTTTGGTATCCTTGATGGCATTAAAGCTTCTGCAATTGGCGACGTATTACCGGCCTGGACCCAGCGTTTACCGCTGGCAGAGCAAGGTCTGGCGTGGTTGATGCCAACAGTCGTGATGGTGGTCCTGGCCGTAATTTGGGACCGCGCAGCAGGTCGACAAGTGACCTCCAGCGCACACTAATATCACTGACAATAAGTTTTAACCACGGGGCTATTAATATGGCCCCGTGGTTTTTTTATTGTGTTAACAGGTTAGGAATCGATGGAAAGTAATAACAAGCTAAAGCGTGGGCTGAGCACCCGGCACATCCGCTTTATGGCATTAGGTTCGGCAATTGGTACCGGGCTGTTCTATGGCTCTGCCGATGCCATCAAAATGGCAGGGCCGAGCGTGTTGCTGGCCTATATTATCGGCGGCGCGGCGGCGTACATTATCATGCGCGCGCTGGGCGAAATGTCCGTTCATAACCCGGCAGCCAGCTCGTTCTCGCGCTATGCCCAGGAAAACCTCGGACCGTTGGCTGGCTACATTACCGGCTGGACCTACTGTTTTGAAATCCTGATTGTCGCCATTGCCGACGTGACCGCCTTCGGTATTTATATGGGCGTCTGGTTCCCGGCAGTGCCGCACTGGATTTGGGTTCTGAGCGTGGTGCTGATTATCTGTGCCATCAACCTGATGAGTGTGAAGGTGTTTGGCGAACTGGAGTTCTGGTTCTCATTCTTTAAGGTCGCCACCATCATCATTATGATTGTCGCCGGTTTTGGCATCATCATTTGGGGGATCGGCAACGGTGGGCAACCAACCGGCATCCATAACCTGTGGAGCAACGGTGGGTTCTTCAGTAACGGCTGGCTCGGTATGGTGATGTCGTTGCAGATGGTGATGTTCGCCTATGGTGGTATTGAAATCATCGGTATTACCGCCGGTGAAGCGAAGAACCCGCAGGAGTCGATCCCGCGTGCAATTAACTCCGTGCCGATGCGAATCCTCGTGTTTTACGTGGGCACGCTGTTTGTCATTATGTCTATTTACCCGTGGAACCAGGTGGGCACCGACGGTAGCCCGTTCGTCCTGACGTTCCAGCATATGGGAATTACCTTTGCTGCGGGTATTCTTAACTTTGTGGTGCTGACCGCCTCGCTGTCGGCGATCAACTCTGATGTCTTTGGCGTGGGCCGTATGCTGCACGGTATGGCGGAGCAGGGAAGCGCACCGAAAATGTTCGCCAAAACCTCGCGTCGCGGCGTGCCGTGGGTAACGGTAATGGTGATGACCATTGCCCTGCTGTTTGCGGTGTATCTCAACTACATCATGCCGGAGAATATCTTCCTGGTCATTGCCTCGCTGGCGACGTTTGCTACGGTGTGGGTGTGGATCATGATCCTGCTGTCGCAGATTGCCTTCCGCCGTCGTCTGCCGCCGGAAGAGGTCAAAGCACTGACGTTTAAAGTACCGGGCGGTGTGGTCACGACGGTGATTGGCCTGATTTTCTTGGTCTTTATCATCGCGCTTATTGGCTACCATCCGGATACCCGTATTTCGCTGTACGTTGGTTTTGCGTGGATTGCCCTGCTGCTGGTGGGGTGGGTGTTCAAACGCCGCCGTGCGCGTCAACCGGCTGAAGCACAGTAATTTTTTTGCCGGGTAAGGCTTGCGCCTCCCGGCATTTTCTCCTCCCCCGAACTCCTCCCCCAATAAACGTTAAGATGATGAGTGATCCTTAACTTTCCTATGGCAAGGTGACTTCATTTTCATCAAAGGGGATACGTGATGTTGAACGCCTGGCACCTTCCGGTTGCCCCATTTGTTAAGCAAAACAAAGATAAACTGACGATTACGCTCTGGCTGGCAGGGGACAATCCACCCCAGCGGGTCACGTTACGCGCAGAAAATGATAACGAAGAGATTTCGCTCAGCATGCATAAGCAGCGCAGCCAGCCGCAGCCTGGCGTGACCGCGTGGCGCGCGGCAATAGATCTCTCCTGCGGCCAGCCTCGTCGACGCTATAGTTTTAAGCTGCTGTGGCTCGATCGCCAGCTGTGGTTTACCCCGCAAGGGTTCAGCCGATTTCCGCCCGCGCGGCTGGAACAGTTTGCTGTGGATGTGCCAGACAATGGTCCGCAATGGGTGGCCGACCAGGTTTTCTATCAGATTTTCCCGGACCGCTTTGCCCGCGGTCAGTCGCGCGATACAGAACAGGATAATGTCTATTACCACCACGCGGCCGGGCACGATATTGTGCAGCGCGACTGGGACGAACCGCTGAACGCACAGGCCGGAGGCTCGACGTTCTATGGTGGTGATTTGGACGGGATCAGCGAGAAGCTGCCGTACCTGAAAAGCTTAGGGGTAACAGCACTGTATCTGAACCCGGTGTTTATCGCACCGAGCGTGCATAAATACGATACCGAAGATTATCGCCATGTTGACCCCCGGTTTGGTGGCGACAGGGCGCTATTACGCCTGCGGCATAACACGCAGCAACAGGGAATGCGCCTGGTGTTGGACGGCGTATTCAATCACAGCGGCGACTCCCATGCCTGGTTTGACCGGCATAATCTCGGGACGGAAGGAGCGTGCCATAATCCGGATTCGCCCTGGCGCGACTGGTATCATTTCTCTGACGACGGCGTCGCGCTGGACTGGTTGGGGTACTCAAGCCTGCCCAAGCTGGACTTCGCCTCGGAAAGCCTGGTGAATGAAATTTATCGCGGCGAGGACAGCATTGTCCGTCACTGGTTAAAAGCGCCGTGGAGCATGGACGGCTGGCGGCTTGATGTTGTGCACATGCTGGGAGAAGCCGGTGGAGCGCGCAATAACCTGCAGCATGTGGCCGGGATCACCCAGGCGGCGAAAGAAACGCAGCCAGAAGCCTATGTGGTCGGTGAACACTTTGGCGATGCGCGCCAGTGGCTGCAGGCCGATGCCGAAGATGCCGCCATGAACTACCGTGGTTTTACCTTCCCGCTGTGGGGATTTCTCGCCAACACCGACATCTCTTACGATCCGCAGTCTATTGATGCTCAAACGTGCATGGCGTGGATGGATAACTACCGTGCGGGACTGTCGCATCAGCAGCAGTTGCGTATGTTCAACCAGCTCGACAGCCACGATACCGCTCGTTTTAAATCTTTACTGGGCAAAGATGTTGCGCGCCTGCCTCTGGCGGTGGTGTGGCTGTTTACGTGGCCTGGCGTGCCGTGTATTTACTACGGTGATGAAGTGGGGCTGGATGGAAATAACGATCCGTTCTGTCGTAAACCGTTCCCGTGGCAGAAGGATCAACAGGACGGCGAACTGCTGGCGCTGTATCAGCGGTTGGCGAAATTACGTCATCACAGCAAGGCGCTACGCCACGGCGGCTGTCAGGTGATTTATGCCGAGGACAACGTGGTGGTGTTTGTGCGGGTACTTAACCAGCAGCGCGTACTGGTGGCGATTAACCGGGGACACGCCTGTGAAGTGGTGCTGCCGTCGTCGCCGTTGCTCAATGTCGCACAGTGGCAGCACAAAGAGGGCAAGGGTCAGGTGGTTGGCGATGTGCTGACGCTGCCGGCGATCTCGGCGTCGGTGTGGATGAGTTATTGATATAAATGCGCAATCTCCGGGCTTGCCTGCAGCGTTTCCCGCCACCAGCGCTGCGCCAGCCCGTCGCTGTTATTGCGCCACGCCATATAGGCGACATCCTGTTGGCGGAATGAGGTGACCGTTTTTTCCACCAGCTCGCCCGTTTCCAGCCACGGGCCGGCAATATGGCGGGGAAGAAAACCGCAGCCCATTCCTGCACGGAGTAACATCACTTTACTGTGGAAATCATCGACGCGAATTTGCGCCTGTTCATCCATCAGGTTGCTCTGCAAGGGGTGACAAAAGCGGGCGCTGTCGCTTATCACAATCGCCCGGTGCAGACACAGCTGTTCGTTTGTTAAGTCAGCCTGTGCTGTGGCCAGGGGATGGGTAGGCGCGACAACAAATACGTTATCAAGCGTGCCGAGCATTTTGTAAGACCAGGCGGCAGATGTCGGGGGTTCATTAATCGCGCCCAGAATAATATCTGCCCCATTATGGGTGAGTTCTTCCCAGGAACCTGCCAGCGTATGGTGGGTGAAGTTGAGACGCGTTTGCTTATTGAGGGCGTCAAATGCCTCGATAATGGGCAACAGCGCGGCGAAGGGAAATGATGCATCCAGCGCGATCGCCAGCTCTTTCTCCCAGCCTGAACTCAGCTGTATTGCCTGTTTTTCGAGATCTTTCGCCGCGCTGAGCAGCAAACGCCCCTTTTCCAGCATCATCAGCCCGGTATCAGTAAACTTTGCCCGATGTCCGGAACGGTCGAGCAATTCGATATTCAAATCACTTTCCAGCTTCTGAATCATATAGCTGAGTGCGGCAGGGGTTTTGAACAGCGATTCAGCCGCGGCGGCAAATGAGCCTTGCTTGTCGAGTGCGTCGAGAATAAGCAGAACGTCCAGATTAATGCGCATAAACGGAAATTACCCTGAAAATTAAACCCTTCTGTTGTACCGAATGCAGAAAAACAATGCCAGTGAATAAATTAGATGAGTCATGCGCATTTTTTTGATGTTGTTTAGGATATATCGCAACACAGAATTAATAGTTTCACAGAACGGTAAGTTTTCTTTAATAACTCGTTAGAAATTTCCCGCTATACTCAACAAGCTTTCTGATTCAGGATCCTGCTGCTGACGGCAGTTACAGCCCGTCGCCTTTTAACTTATTGATTAAGAAGGTGTGCTATGTCTATTCGGGAACTGATTGATCCACAAAATTCTACGCTTATTTTTATTGACCATCAGCCGCAAATGTCATTTGGTGTGGCGAATATCGATCGCCAGACGTTGAAAAATAATACTGTTGCATTAGCCAAAGCAGGCAAGATATTTAATGTGCCGGTCATTTATACCTCGGTTGAAACGCAAAGTTTTAGTGGTTATATCTGGCCGGAGTTATTAGCCGTGCATCCTGATGTAAAACCGATTGAACGTACCTCTATGAACTCGTGGGAAGATGCGGCTTTCGTACAAGCGGTGAAAGCGACCGGGCGTAAGAAACTGATTATCTCTGCGTTATGGACCGAAGTCTGTCTGACCTTTCCGGCGTTGATGGCGCTGGAAGAGGGTTTTGAAGTTTATGTGGTGACCGACACCTCCGGCGGTACCTCCGTAGATGCCCATGAGCGCTCTATTGACCGTATGGTGCAGGCTGGCGCGGTACCAGTAACCTGGCAGCAGGTGCTGCTTGAGTACCAACGCGACTGGTCACGTAAAGAAACCTATGATGCGGTAATGAATCTGGTTCGTGAGCATAGCGGTGCCTACGGTATGGGCGTGGATTATGCCTACACCATGGTGCATGGCGCGCCGGAACGTAAAGCTTAAATACACTTCATCCTTCATGTTGCATCTTTGTTGGCTTCGTTTGCGTATCCCGGTCACTTACTTATGTATGCTCCCGGGGATACACAATCTTGCCGCCTCGATGCACCATGAATGATTTTGTGTATTGCTTTCCTGGCCTAAGCGGCCTGTTTCCTCTCAACAAGGAATCCTTCATGGCGCAGAACAAACATGTGACGTTGGTGATTACTCACACCCTGTTGCCTGAGCAGGCGCAGCGGTATGAGCAGTGGCTGGGGAAAATTATGCCGGTGGCTGCAGAATTTCCCGGTCATCTCGGGGCGAATGTGATTCGCCCTGCGGATGGCGAGAATCTGTGGAACATTATTATCCGCTTCGACACGCTGGAACATCTGTACAGCTGGACCCAGTCCGATACGCGCCGTGTGCTGGTGGAAGAGATCGCTCCTCTGCTGGCAGAAGGTGATAAAACCGAAATTCGTACTGAAGCGGCGTTCTGGTTTACGCCTCCCACGGCCCATGTACGCCAGCCCAGGCGCTGGAAACAGTTCCTGATAACACTGCTGGTGATTTTCCCCAGCACGAACCTGGTCCCCTGGCTGACCAGCATGGTGCTGCCCTCATTGAAGGGGTCGTTACTTCTGCATCTGATCAATGATGCTTGTGTGGTTGCGCTGGTGGTCTGGCTGTGGATGCCCATCGTAACCCGTCTGTTTGCCGGATGGCTGAAAAAAGCCTGACCGGTTTATCAGGAGATTGTTATGTCTCAAACTGCCACACTGATTCTGACTCACGGAAAAATTCATACTCTCGACAGACAAAGCCCACAGGTCGAGGCGGTAGCGATCGCCAACGGGAGGATCCTGGCTACCGGTAACCACGAGCAGGTAATGAGCTTTGCCGCCGAAGGGACGCAGGTTGTCGATCTGCAAGGTCATACCGTGATCCCGGGTCTTAATGATTCGCACCTGCATCTGATTCGCGGCGGGTTGAATTACAACCTGGAACTGCGCTGGGAAGGCGTACCGTCACTGGCCGATGCGCTGCGTATGCTCAAAGAACAGGCCGACCGCACGCCGTCGCCGCAGTGGGTGCGCGTGGTCGGCGGCTGGAGTGAATTTCAGTTTGCTGAACGGCGTATGCCGACGCTGGAAGAACTGAACGACGCTGCGCCGGATACCCCGGTGTTCGTTTTGCATCTCTACGACCGGGCGTTGTTAAATCGCGCGGCGCTGAAAGCTGTGGGTTACACCAAAGCGACGCCGGACCCGGCGGGGGGTGAAATTGTCCGCGACAGCAACGGTAATCCGACCGGGATGCTAATCGCCAAACCGAACGCCATGATCCTGTACTCAACACTGGCGAAAGGGCCAAAATTACCGCTGGAAATGCAGGTGAACTCGACCCGCCAGTTTATGCGCGAGCTGAACCGTCTGGGATTGACCAGCGCTATCGATGCGGGCGGTGGCTTCCAGAACTACCCGGAAGATTACGAGATAATCGAGCAACTGCATGCCAACAAACAGATGACGGTACGCATTGCCTATAACCTGTTTACCCAGCGTCCGAAGCAGGAGGTCGAAGACTTTGAACGCTGGACCGATATGCTCAAGCCTGGGCAGGGCACGGATTTTTACCGTGCTAATGGGGCCGGGGAAATGCTGGTCTTCTCGGCGGCCGATTTCGAAGACTTCTTGCAGCCACGCCCGGATTTACCTGAAGGCATGGAAGATGAGCTGGAGCGTGTGGTGCGACATCTGGTGGAACATCGCTGGCCGTTCCGTCTGCATGCCACTTATGATGAGTCTATCAGCCGTATGCTCGATGTGTTCGAGAAGGTAAACCGTGATATCCCGTTCAACGGTCTGCACTGGTTCTTCGATCACGCAGAAACGATCACCGGGCGTAACATCGATCGTGTAAAAGCGCTGGGTGGCGGGATCGCGGTTCAGCATCGGATGGCATTCCAGGGCGAGTATTTTGTCGATCGCTATGGGAAAGATGCGGTGAAACATACGCCGCCGGTGGCGAAAATGTTGGCGGCGGAGGTGCCGGTAGGTTTGGGTACCGATGCGACTCGTGTGGCGAGCTACAACCCGTGGACGGCATTGTACTGGCTGGTGTCCGGGCGTACCGTCGGCGGTATGGCGATGTATGACGACGATAATCGCCTGCCGCGCGACGTGGCGCTTGAGCTGTGGACCGCGGGCAGCGCCTGGTTCTCCAGCGAGCAGGGTAAGAAAGGGCGTATTGCCAACGATCAGCTTGCCGACCTGGTGGTGCTGTCAAAAGATTATTTCAGCGTGCAGGAAGAAGAGATCAAAGGTATTGAATCGGTAATGACGGTTGTGGACGGCAAAGTCGTCTATGCCGCCGGGCATTTCATGCCGCTGGCGCCGCCTGCTATTCCGGTGGTTCCTGACTGGTCGCCGGTGGTGAAGGTGCCGGGGCATTACCGTTCTGCGCCGCCGGTGGCCGCAAGAGTTGGCGCGATGGTGCAAATGCATCAGTGCTGCGGCAGCTGCGGCGTACATGGTCATCAGCATGATATCGCGCGTAAGTCGGGAATTCCTGTGTCAGATGACCGGGCTTTCTGGGGCGCGCTGGGTTGTTCGTGCTTTGCGTTTTAATGAAAATACAGATTCGACAGCCATAAAAAAGGCCCGCAATTTGCGGGCCTTGTTCAATTCATGCCAAATTACAGGCTGGAGACATTTTCGGTCAGGTATTTTGCCACGCCGTCCGGAGACGCGTTCATACCTTCTTTACCTTTTTCCCACTGTGCCGGGCAAACGTCGCCGTGCTCTTCGTGGAACTGCAGCGCGTCAACCATACGCAGCATTTCGTCGATATTACGACCCAGCGGCAGGTCGTTAACCACCTGGTGGCGAACAATGCCGTTCGCGTCGATCAGGAAAGAACCACGCAGCGCAACGCCCGCTTCCGGGTGCTCGATGCCGTAAGCTTTCTGGATTTCGCGCTTGATGTCAGCAACCATTGCGTATTTCACTGCACCGATGCCGCCTTTGTCGACAGGGGTGTTACGCCATGCGTTATGGACAAACTCAGAGTCAAAAGAAACGCCAACCACTTCAACGCCGCGCTTCTGGAATTCTTCGTAACGTTTGTCGAACGCGATCAGTTCAGACGGGCAAACGAAGGTGAAGTCCATCGGCCAGAAGAACAGAACGGTGGTTTTACCGTTGGTATGCTGTTTGAAGTTGAAGTTATCAACAATCTCACCGCTACCCAGTACCGCAGCTGCTGTGAAATCCGGAGCCTGACGAGTTACCAGTACCATATAATTCTCCTGCAAAGTTAAGGGTTTTGTGGAACGCAACGCGGGCCAGTATAGAGAGTGTTCGGGAAGAAGACAAAGAGGCGCTGACAATCAATGAGACAGGTTTTGGCTATCAATGTTTTGCCGGATGGTGGCGTCACCTTATTCGGCCCAGTGCTGTCGGGCGATCAAAGTGCTTTACGGCGGGCCTGTTCCATCATCTGCGGATAAAAACGCCAGAAGCGTTCTTCCAGTGCGTCGTAATGTCTGTCCAGGTCATACCACGAGTCGCGCAGGGCATCGAGACGCGGGCGGCGGCTGGCCATGCCATTGAGCACATCCTGGATAAAATCCATATCCTGATAGCGCTCCAGCCATTTCTCTGACCACATGTAATTGTTCAGATTGACAAAGCGCGGCGGCGATTCTGGCAAAATAGTGGCAACCTGGGTGTGGGCGTAGCGGACAAAGTCGGTCAACGGGAAATCCGGCGAGATTTCTGCCCAGTGACGAGATAAAAAGTGATCCCACATCACATCCAGCGTAATCGGCGCGACGCGGCGCGTTTCGCTGCGAAACCACTCTTTAGCTTCACGGACTTCCGGCAGGTTGTCGGTCATGACGTCTATTCGACGATGCATGAAAATGCCGTCCACCACCTCAGGCGCAAAACTGGATGCCGGGTTTCCGCGAACAAAATCCGCCAGCAGGTTGCCGGAGAGTGAACTGTCGGCTAAATGCGCCAGATGTAAATGTGCAAGAAAATTCATTATCGATTATCTGTCCAAAAGCGGGGTAAAGGTTGCAGGGAAAGCGCCCCGGCACTAGACTACCCGCCTCTTATTTTAGTCTGAGTCAGTGTCATGCGCGTTACCGATTTCACCTTTGAACTTCCTGAATCCCTGATTGCCCACTATCCGCAAGCAGAGCGCAGTAGCTGCCGCTTGCTGTCACTGGATGGGCCAACGGGCGCGCTGACGCACGGTACTTTCACCGATTTGCTCGACAAGCTCAACCCCGGAGATCTTCTGGTCTTTAACAATACCCGCGTGATCCCGGCCCGCCTGTTTGGGCGTAAAGCCAGCGGCGGCAAGATTGAAGTGCTGGTTGAGCGCATGCTCGATGACAAACGTATTCTGGCTCATATTCGCGCATCCAAAGCGCCGAAGCCGGGTGCTGAGCTGTTGCTGGGCGATGATGAAAGCATTAAAGCGACGATGGTTGCGCGCCATGATGCGCTGTTTGAAGTGGCGTTTGACGACGAACGCAGCGTACTGGATATTCTCAACGCCATCGGTCATATGCCGCTGCCACCGTATATCGACCGCCCGGATGAAGACGCCGACCGCGAACTGTACCAGACTGTATACAGCGAAAAACCGGGCGCCGTAGCTGCACCGACCGCGGGCCTGCACTTTGACGATCCGCTGTTGGCAAAATTGCGCGACAAAGGCATTGAGATGGCGTTTGTGACGCTGCACGTTGGGGCGGGGACGTTCCAGCCGGTGCGCGTAGACACCATTGAAGATCACACCATGCATTCCGAATATGCGGAAGTTCCGCAGGACGTGGTTGACGCGGTACTGGCGGCGAAAGCGCGCGGTAATCGCGTGATCGCGGTAGGGACGACCTCAGTTCGTTCGCTGGAAAGCGCGGCTCAGGCGGCGAAAAATGATCTGATTGAACCGTTCTTCGGGGATACGCAAATCTTTATCTACCCGGGCTATCAGTACAACGTCATCGATGCGCTGATAACCAACTTCCATCTCCCTGAATCGACATTGATTATGTTGGTTTCGGCGTTTGCAGGTTATAAAAACACCATGAACGCCTATCATGAAGCGGTTAAAGCGGAATATCGCTTTTTTAGTTACGGTGATGCGATGTTTATCACGTACAATCCGCAGGCTATTTCTGAGCGTGTCGGGGAGTAAGTTCCCGGCATGAGTATTTTACGTCGGACTGTTTTTCTGACGCAGGAGTTAAGATGAAATTTGAACTGGATACCACAGACGGTCGCGCTCGCCGCGGACGCCTGGTTTTTGATCGTGGCGTAGTGGAAACGCCTGCTTTTATGCCTGTCGGTACCTACGGTACGGTGAAAGGTATGACGCCGGAAGAAGTTGAAGCGACCGGCGCACAAATTATTCTGGGCAATACCTTCCACCTGTGGCTGCGCCCGGGGCAGGAAATCATGAAGCTGCATGGCGATTTACATGACTTCATGCAGTGGAAAGGCCCGATCCTCACCGATTCCGGTGGTTTCCAGGTATTCAGCCTGGGCGATATCCGTAAGATTACCGAGCAGGGTGTGCATTTCCGCAACCCGATCAACGGCGATCCGATTTTCCTCGATCCTGAGAAATCGATGGAGATTCAATACGATCTCGGTTCCGATATCGTGATGATTTTCGACGAATGTACACCGTATCCGGCTGACTGGGACTATGCTAAACGCTCTATGGAGATGTCATTGCGTTGGGCGCAGCGTAGCCGTGACCGTTTTGATAGCCTCGGCAACAAAAATGCGCTTTTTGGCATCATTCAGGGCAGCGTTTACGAAGATTTACGTGATATCTCTGTTAAAGGTCTGGTAGATATAGGCTTTGATGGCTACGCTGTCGGCGGTTTGGCTGTGGGTGAACCGAAAGAAGACATGCACCGTATTCTGGAACATGTTTGCCCGCAAATTCCGGCAGATAAACCTCGTTACCTGATGGGCGTCGGCAAACCGGAAGATCTGGTTGAAGGCGTGCGTCGTGGTATCGATATGTTTGACTGTGTGATGCCAACGCGAAATGCCCGTAATGGCCATTTGTTTGTGACTGACGGCGTGGTAAAAATTCGTAACGCGAAACATAAAAGCGACACCAGTCCGCTCGATGCTGAGTGCGATTGTTACACCTGTCGCAATTATTCACGCGCTTACTTGCATCATCTTGACCGTTGCAACGAAATATTGGGCGCGCGACTCAATACCATTCATAACCTTCGCTACTACCAGCGCTTGATGGCGGGTTTACGCAAGGCTATTGAAGAGGGTAAATTAGAGAGCTTCGTAACCGATTTTTACCAACGTCAGGGTCGACCTGTTCCACCTGTGAACGTTGATTAATTTTAATAATGAGGGAATTTGAATGAGCTTTTTTATTTCTGATGCGGTAGCGGCAACAGGTGCTCCGGCGCAGGGCAGCCCGATGTCTCTGATTCTGATGCTGGTGGTGTTTGGTCTGATCTTCTATTTCATGATCCTGCGCCCACAGCAAAAGCGTACCAAAGAACATAAAAATCTGATGAGCTCCATTGCCAAAGGTGATGAAGTCCTGACGAACGGTGGTCTGGTCGGTCGTGTGACCAAAGTAGCGGAAACTGGCTACATCTCTATCGCACTGAACGACACCACTGAAGTGGTTATCAAACGTGACTTCGTAGCTGCCGTTCTGCCGAAAGGCACCATGAAGGCGCTGTAATATTCCGTTTTCCCAAAGGGAACTGCCGTGTTAAACCGTTATCCTTTGTGGAAGTACATCATGCTGGTCGTCGTGATTATCGTCGGCCTGCTTTACGCACTTCCCAACCTGTATGGTGAGGATCCGGCTGTTCAAATCACTGGCGTGCGCGGTGCCGCCGCCAGTGAGCAAACGCTGATCCAGGTCCAGAAAACGTTACAAGAAGAAAAAATCACACCTAAGTCTGTGGCTCTGGAAGAGGGCGCTATTCTTGCGCGCTTCGACTCCACCGATACCCAATTGCGCGCGCGTGAAGTGCTGCTGGGCGTGCTGGGTGATCAATACGTCGTGGCGCTTAACCTTGCTCCGGCAACACCTCGCTGGCTGGCTGCTATTCACGCAGAACCGATGAAACTCGGTCTTGATCTGCGTGGCGGCGTTCACTTCCTGATGGAAGTGGATATGGACACCGCGCTGGGTAAACTGCAGGAACAAAATATCGATAGCCTGCGCAGCGATCTGCGTGAAAAAGGCATTCCTTATACTACCGTTCGTAAAGAAGATAACTACGGTCTGAGCATCACTTTCCGTGATGGCAAAGCGCGTGACGAGGCTATCTCTTACCTGAGCAAGCGTCATCAGGATCTGGTTATTTCCAGCCAGGGCAGCAATGCGCTGCGCGCGGTAATGACCGACGCGCGTCTGAGCGAAGCCCGTGAGTACGCGGTACAGCAGAACATCAATATTCTGCGTAATCGTGTTAACCAACTGGGTGTGGCTGAGCCGGTTGTTCAACGTCAGGGTGCCGACCGCATTGTGGTCGAACTGCCGGGTATTCAGGACACCGCGCGTGCGAAAGAGATTCTGGGCGCAACCGCGACGCTGGAGTTCCGTCTGGTAAACACTAACGTGGACCAGTCTGCGGCGGCATCCGGGCGCGTACCGGGTGACTCGGAAGTGAAACAGTCGCGTGAAGGGCAGCCGGTTGTGCTGTACAAACGCGTGATCCTGACCGGTGACCATATCACCGACTCCACTTCCAGCCAGGACGAATACAATCAGCCGCAGGTTAACATCTCGCTGGATAGCGCAGGTGGTAACATCATGTCTAACTTCACCAAGGACAACATCGGTAAGCCGATGGCGACCCTGTTCGTGGAGTACAAAGACAGCGGTAAGAAAGATGCCAACGGCCGTGCCGTGCTGGTGAAACAGGAAGAAGTGATTAACATCGCCAACATCCAGTCTCGCCTGGGTAACAGCTTCCGTATTACCGGTATCAACAACCCGAACGAAGCGCGTCAGCTTTCGCTGCTGCTGCGTGCCGGTGCGTTGATTGCGCCGATTCAGATTGTTGAAGAACGCACTATCGGCCCTACTCTGGGTATGCAGAACATCAAACAGGGTCTGGAAGCATGTCTGGCTGGTCTGGCTGTTTCTATTCTGTTTATGATCTTCTTCTACAAGAAGTTTGGTCTGATTGCGACCAGCGCGCTGATTGCGAACCTGGTACTGATTGTCGGTATCATGTCGCTGCTGCCGGGCGCTACGCTAAGTATGCCGGGTATCGCGGGGATCGTCTTAACCCTTGCCGTGGCGGTCGATGCGAACGTACTGATCAACGAACGTATCAAAGAAGAGTTGAGTAACGGACGTTCGATTCAGCAGGCGATCAACGAAGGTTATGCGGGCGCATTCAGTTCCATCTTCGATGCGAACATTACGACGCTGATTAAAGTTCTGATCCTGTATGCAGTCGGTACCGGGGCAATTAAAGGGTTCGCGATTACTACCGGTATTGGTGTGGCGACGTCGATGTTTACCGCGATCGTCGGGACACGTGCCATCGTAAACCTGTTGTATGGCGGCAAGCGCGTCAAAAAGCTGTCAATCTGAGGAGTGCGAAGTGGCACAGGAATATACTGTTGAACAATTGAACCACGGCCGTAAAGTCATCGACTTTATGCGCTGGGACTACTGGGCTTTCGGCATCTCTGGTTTCCTGCTGATCGCAGCCATCGTGGTGATGGGTGTACGCGGGTTTAACTGGGGTCTCGATTTCACCGGTGGTACGGTGATTGAAATTACGCTGGAAAAACCGGCGGATATGGACGTGATGCGCGATGCGCTGGAGAAAGCGGGCTTTGTTGAGCCGCTTCTGCAGAACTTCGGTAGCAGTCACGACATTATGGTACGTATGCCGCCAACCGAAGGTGAAAACGGTGGGCAGGTGCTGGGTAGCAAGGTGCTGAGCGTCATTAACGAAGCCACCGACCAGAATGCTGCTGTCAAGCGTATCGAATTCGTCGGGCCTAGCGTCGGTGCCGATCTGGCGCAAAACGGTGCGATGGCGCTGATCGTAGCGCTGATCTCCATTCTCGTGTACGTCGGTTTCCGTTTTGAATGGCGACTGGCAGCGGGCGTGGTTATCTCGCTGGCGCACGACGTGATAATCACGCTTGGGATCCTGTCGTTGTTCCATATTGAGATTGACCTGACTATCGTCGCATCGTTGATGTCGGTTATCGGCTACTCGCTAAACGACAGCATCGTGGTTTCTGACCGTATTCGTGAGAACTTCCGCAAAATCCGTCGCGGGACGCCTTATGAAATCTTTAACGTGTCGCTGACCCAGACGCTACACCGTACGTTGATTACGTCCGGTACCACGTTAGTGGTTATTCTGATGCTGTACCTCTTCGGTGGTCCGGTACTGGAAGGCTTCTCGCTGACCATGCTTATCGGTGTGTCCATCGGTACTGCGTCTTCTATCTACGTAGCATCGGCGCTGGCGCTGAAGCTGGGCATGAAGCGTGAGCACATGCTGCAGCAGAAGGTCGAGAAAGAAGGGGCGGATCAGCCGTCTATTCTGCCGTAACTGACGCGGAGCGTAAGGTAAGAACTGGAATCCCGATCGCAAGGTCGGGATTTTTTTGCCTGAAGAAAGCCTACAAATTGTCTATGGGCTTTCAATAGACAAAAAAGCCAGCGATTAAGCTGGCTTTACGTAGGACGGTAGGCCGGATAAGCATCGCGCCATCCGGCAACAAACTCGCGTCGATTAGAAGTTGTAACCGACTACCAGGTAACCACCCCAACCGGTAGAACGAACGTTTTCTTTCATCCAGTTCAGGTCCGCGTCATCGTTCCACTGACCACCGTTGTGCCAGTAACGGGCAACAACAGAATAGTGCCAGTGGTCATAGTTCAGTGCCAGAATATGGCTGGAGGCGATAGAGTCGTTAGTACGCTGTTTAATGCCATTTTCAGCATAGGCGCTCTTATCACCCAGATCGGAACCCCAGTCAAAGTTGGTGAAACCGATGTAGCTCAGGTTACCGCCCCACAGTTCGGTAATGGGTACAAAGTACTTCACTTTGAAACGGTAGCCGTCCCAATCGTTTTCGTTCTCAGCGCCGTAGTTCTGCCATTGGTATTTAGCGTACACGTTCATGGACAGGCTCATTGGCAGGCCGGTGTCGATGTCGGTACCCAGGCCCATGTACCAGGTGCTCTGGCGGCCATCTTTGTTACGACCCATGTCGTAGATGTAGTTGTTGGCGAAATACCACTCTTTGAATGGACCGAAGCTCAGATCGGTACCGGTCAGTTTGTCGATGGAGAAACGGGGTTCGATTTCCATAAACAGTGGTGAACCGTGGTTCCAGATACCTTTCGCATCGGTGTTACCGCCGAAGAATACCGGTGCATCCATGTAGCCATAGAAGTCGAACCAGTCTTTTTTAGCGAAAGCTTCGTATTCCAGGTAGGTATCGTTACGGATCTGCGGTCCGAAACGGGTGTGGTAGCTGCCGACGACGTTAACGCTCTGGTGCCACCAGTCGGACAGGTATTCCGGTTTGTTGTTTTCTGCTGCATTAGCAGTGAAAGACGAGGAGAGCGCCAGCACTGCACCGGCTGCAAGTAATGTTTTTTTCATATGTATGCCACTGTTTGAAATCCCTTTCGGGAGTGAAAAAGGCGCAATTTGCGTTTCTAAATATTTCGTAATTCTTCGGAGCCTATTATAAAAATCATTGTTCACAAAAATATGTCTTGTTTCACAGTTCTATCATTTACGTAATCGATTGCGTTCACGTTTGCGTACTTTAGGCGGCGAATTGTACTGACTCACATGAATGTTGCCAAGTTTTACTAAAAATATCGGTGATGTCAGCGGAGTAACAAAATGACGGGGATGGGTGTTGCGGAACGCACAAAACGCTCCGCAAAAAAGTTTATTGGGTCACAGGCTGGATGTCATGGATGCGTACAAAGCCGAGTTGGTCAAGTGACAGGCCATTGAGCTGCAGCGGAATGTCTACGTCACTGGGGGCAAGAAGGCTTGCCGGAGCGTTGATCAATTCATTCTTAACGTTCACTTCCTGATAGTTGTCCGTGGTGCCCTGGATTTGCCCGTACTCTACGGTGGCGCTAAATGCCGGTAACGGTGTGTTGGATTCTCCCTGAATGCGCAGAGTCAGGCGCGTACCGTCCGCATTCGGTGCAATATTGACCAGTGACATGCGGAGCGTACCAATCTGGCTGTTCAGGCGGGCGGGGGTTTTCGAACCCGGTAATAAATAGACGCCGCGGGTGGATTTCGCATTCAACATATTTTGTTGCGTTATTTTTACCGTTTCCTGATTGAGCTGGGTCATCTCTTTGCTCAAGGTACTTACGGTTTGATGCATCTGTCGTACTTCGGCTTGCTGTGCGCAGGCATTAAGACTAAAGAGGCTTCCCACCAGGAGAATTCTTAGGTAACGTCTTGTCATTATGATTACTTCCTACATTGTCGCGATAGCATAATGGTAGTGTGCTCAGAGCACGAAGGCATCGATCCTTTGTCTCAAAAGCGCTCTGCCTTTGTTGTCGCGCCAGTTCAGGGTAAAATAGATCTCTATGAACCACTGAGGTACAGGACGCCGTATGCATTGCCCATTCTGTTTCGCCGTAGACACTAAGGTAATTGACTCTCGTCTTGTCGGCGAGGGCTCTTCAGTACGCCGCCGTCGGCAGTGTCTGGTCTGTAACGAACGTTTTACCACTTTTGAAGTGGCAGAACTGGTTATGCCACGCGTTGTAAAAAGCAACGACGTGCGCGAGCCTTTTAATGAAGAGAAGCTGCGCAGCGGCATGCTGAGAGCGCTTGAGAAACGGCCGGTCAGCGCAGATGACGTCGAAATGGCGTTAAACCATATAAAATCACAGCTGCGTGGGACGGGCGAGCGCGAGGTGCCGAGTAAAATGATCGGTAATCTGGTGATGGAGCAACTGAAAAAGCTCGATAAAGTGGCCTACATCCGTTTTGCTTCGGTTTACCGGAGCTTTGAAGATATCAAAGAATTTGGCGAAGAGATTGCTCGCCTACAGGATTAAGCCATGCAGGATGAGTTGTACATGGCGCGAGCGCTGAAGCTGGCCGCGCGTGGACGTTTCACGACCCACCCTAATCCCAACGTGGGCTGTGTCATTGTTAAAGACGGGGAAATCGTCGGTGAAGGATATCATCACCGCGCGGGCGAACCCCATGCCGAGGTCCATGCGCTGCGTATGGCCGGTGTTAAAGCGCAGGGGGCAACCGCCTACGTCACGCTCGAACCGTGCAGTCATCACGGGCGTACGCCGCCGTGCTGCGATGCGCTGATTGCTGCGGGCGTGACGCGTGTTGTTGCCGCGATGCAGGATCCTAACCCGCAGGTGGCGGGGCGTGGACTTTACCGCTTGCAGCAGGCCGGTATTGATGTCAGCCACGGCATGATGATGAACGACGTCGAACAGCTGAATAAAGGTTTTCTCAAGCGGATGCGCACCGGATTTCCGTATGTTCAGCTTAAGCTCGGCGCATCGCTTGACGGCCGTACGGCGATGGCCAGCGGCGAAAGCCAGTGGATAACCTCACCACAGGCACGTCGCGACGTGCAGCGCCTGCGTGCGCAAAGCCATGCTATTTTAACCAGCAGCGCCACGGTGCTGGCTGACGACCCCCAGCTTACCGTCCGTTGGTCGGAGCTTGATGAATCGACCCAGGCGCTGTATCCGCAGGAAAACCTGCGTCAGCCAATCCGCATTGTTCTCGATCGTCAAAACCAGGTCACACCTGAACATCGTATTGTGCAGCAGCCGGGAGAAACCTGGATTGCGCGCAGCAGCGACGATTCGCGTGTCTGGCCGGAGAGCGTCCGCACGCTGAATGTGCCGGAGCATAATGGGAATCTGGATCTGGTAGTGTTGATGATGCAACTGGGCAAGCAGCAAATTAACAGCATTTGGGTTGAGGCAGGCCCAACGCTTGCGGGCGCATTATTGCAGGCCGGGGTGGTGGATGAGCTAATCGTCTATGTTGCGCCTAAACTATTAGGCAGTGACGCGCGAGGATTATGTGTGCTGCCAGGCCTTGAGAAACTGGCCGATGCCCCCCATTTCAAATTCAACGAGATACGCCATGTAGGTCCGGACGTTTGCCTGCATTTAGTGAGCGCATGATCTCCCGGTTCGAAAGGGAAGCAGCGCACAGATTATTATGATAAAATCCGCCCCCCTGCGGGGTCTAGTGAATCCGAAGGAAGAATATGAACATTATTGAAGCTAACGTTGCTACTCCGGACGCTCGCGTCGCCATCACCATTGCGCGTTTCAACAACTTTATCAATGACAGCCTGCTGGAAGGTGCGATCGACGCCCTGAAGCGCATTGGTCAGGTTAAAGATGAAAACATTACCGTCGTTTGGGTTCCAGGCGCGTATGAGCTGCCGCTGGCGGCAGACGCTCTGGCAAAAACCGGTAAATATGACGCGGTGATTGCGCTGGGTACGGTTATCCGTGGCGGTACCGCACACTTCGAATATGTGGCTGGCGGTGCTAGCAATGGCCTGGCGCATGTCGCTCAGGACAGCGGTATTCCGGTAGCCTTCGGTGTTCTGACCACCGAAAGTATTGAACAAGCCATCGAACGTGCTGGCACGAAAGCCGGTAACAAAGGCGCAGAAGCTGCACTGACCGCGCTTGAAATGATTAATGTATTGAAAGCCATTAAGGCCTGATTTTTGTAAGGGGAAATCCGTGAAACCTGCTGCTCGTCGCCGCGCCCGTGAGTGTGCCGTCCAGGCGCTCTACTCCTGGCAGTTGTCCCAGAACGACATCTCCGATGTTGAATACCAGTTCCTGGCGGAACAGGACGTGAAAGATGTCGACGTTCTGTATTTCCGTGAACTGCTGTCCGGGGTGGCGACTAACAGCGCGTACCTGGATGGCCTGATGAAGCCTTACCTGTCTCGTCTGCTGGAAGAGCTGGGTCAGGTAGAAAAAGCCGTACTGCGTATTGCACTGTTTGAATTGTCTAAACGTAGTGATGTGCCGTATAAAGTGGCCATCAACGAAGCGATTGAACTGGCGAAAACCTTCGGTGCCGAAGATAGCCATAAGTTCGTCAACGGCGTACTGGATAAAGCAGCACCTGCGATTCGCCCTAACAAAAAGTGATCGCCAGGCCGGCAGGATGGCGGAATCTATTTCCGCTGCCGCCGGCCTTTTCTTTTTTCCTGCTGAGGCATAACGTATGGCATGTGGCGAATTCTCCCTGATTGCCCGTTATTTTGACCGTGTTAGAAGCTCTCGTCTTGACGTCGAAACCGGCATTGGTGACGATTGTGCACTCCTGAATATCCCTGAAAAACAAACGCTGGCGATCAGTACCGATACGCTGGTGGCAGGCAATCATTTCCTTCCCGATATTGATCCAACGGACCTGGCCTGGAAAGCGCTGGCGGTTAATTTAAGCGATCTGGCGGCGATGGGGGCGGACCCGGCATGGCTGACGCTGGCGCTTACGCTACCTGACGTCGATGAAGCCTGGCTTGAAGCCTTCAGTGATAGCCTGTTTGAACTCCTCAATTACTATGATATGCAGCTGATTGGCGGTGATACCACGCGTGGGCCACTGTCGATGACGTTGGGTATCCATGGCTACGTCCCGGTCGGGCGAGCCTTAAAACGCTCTGGTGCGAAGCCGGGTGACTGGATTTACGTTACCGGTACGCCGGGCGACAGCGCTGCCGGGTTAGCTATTCTGCAAAACCGGTTGCAGGTAACGGATGCCAAAGACGCGGATTATCTGCTTAAGCGTCACCTGCGCCCCACGCCGAGAATTTTACAGGGGCAGGCCCTGCGCGACCTGGCCAGTGCGGCGATCGATCTTTCCGACGGTCTGATTTCCGATCTCGGGCATATCGTTAATGCCAGCGGCTGCGGTGCACGCGTTAATGTCGATGCGTTACCGTATTCCACGGCATTTTCCCGGCACGTTGAGCCGGAGCAGGCGCTGCGCTGGGCGCTCTCAGGTGGTGAAGATTATGAGTTATGCTTTACCGTACCGGAAATAAACCGTGGTGCACTGGACGTCGCGCTGGGGCATCTTGGCGTATCATTTACCTGCATTGGGCAGATGAGTGCGGACGTGGAAGGGATGCACTTTACGCGTGACGGTAAGCCTGTCACGTTTGACTGGAAAGGATATGACCATTTTGCTGCGCCTTAAAAAAGATGTCGCAAAAAGCCGTTTGAGTATGCGTAATCCGTGGCACCTGTTGGCCACCGGATTCGGCAGCGGATTAAGTCCAATTATACCCGGTACAATGGGATCGCTGGCGGCGATCCCATTTTGGTATTTGATGACGTTTCTGCCGTGGCAGCTGTATTCACTGGTCGTCATGCTGGCTATTTGTATCGGTGTCTATCTGTGCCATCAAACGGCGAAAGATATGGGCGTACACGATCACGGCAGTATCGTCTGGGATGAGTTTGTCGGGATGTGGATAACCTTGATGGCTCTGCCGACACTCGACTGGCAGTGGGTCGCCGCCGGATTTGTGATTTTCCGTATTCTGGATATGTGGAAACCCTGGCCTATTCGCTGGTTCGATCGTAACGTACATGGTGGTACGGGGATTATGATCGACGATATTGTGGCGGGGATACTTTCCGCAGGGATCCTCTATTTTATTGGTCATCACTGGCCGATGGGCATTATTTAACCCCTTTTCGGGGCCGTTGTAGGCCGGATAAGCATAGCGCATCCGGCACTGATTGCCCGATGGCGCGGCGCTTATCGGGCCTACAATCTGCAATCGCACAAACGTCAATGATTATTTAAATCCCACCACCGGATGCTGTTTGTACGGCATTTCCAGTTCGGCAATCTGTTCCGGTTTTAGCGTTAAATCGACCGCGTTGAGCAACTCATCCAGCTGTTCTTCGCGCGAGGCGCCAATTATGGGCGCAGCGACGCCCGGTTTGCTCAGCAGCCACGCCAGCGCTACCTGCGCGCGCGAAGCGCCGATTTCTTCACTCACCCCGGTTAACCGTTCCGCTATTGTCGCGTCGTTTTCATCACTCTCGCGGTACAGATTCTTTCCGACTTCATCCGACACGACACGCGCGGTCGTTTCTCCCCAGGGGCGCGTCAGACGTCCCCGTGCAAGTGGGCTCCACGGGATCACCGCCACACCTTCCTGGTAGCACAGCGGCAGCATGTCGCGTTCTTCTTCACGGTAGATAAGGTTGTAGTGATCCTGCATGCTGACAAATTGCGCCCAGCCGTGTTGTTTCTGCAAGGCCAGCGCCTGCGCAAACTGGGAGGCGTGCATCGAAGAGGCGCCGATATAGCGTGCTTTGCCGGACTTCACCACGTCGTTGAGCGCTTCCAGGGTTTCTTCGATAGGCGTGTTGTAATCCCAGCGGTGAATTTGCAGGATATCGACATAGTCCATGCCAAGGCGAGTCAGGCTGTCGTCGATAGAACGCAGGATTTGCGCCCGGGATAACCCTTCCGCTAAATCATCTACCTGGTGAAATACTTTTGTGGCGACCACCACCTCGTCGCGGCGGGCGAAGTCACGCAGGGCACGACCGACAATTTCTTCACTGCTGCCGGCGGAGTAGCTGTTGGCAGTATCAAAAAAGTTAATACCGCCTTCAAGAGCATGTTTGATAATTGGGCGACTGCTTTCTTCCGGCAGCGTCCAGGCGTGGTTGCCGCGATTGGGCTCGCCAAACGTCATGCAGCCCAGACAAAGGCGAGAGACCCGAAGGTCAGTTTTTCCTAAGGTGTTGTATTGCATATTCCGCTCCTGCTTAGCGTGATAATGATTAAGCATAGCAGGAGCGGGGAGGGGATTATGCCAGCCAGGCCTTGATTTTGGCCTCAATGCCGGCGGCATTAAGACCAAGATCGGCGCGCGCTTCGTCCTGCGTCCCCTGAGGGATGAAGAAATCAGGCAGGCCAATGTTCAGCACCGGAACCGGCTTGCGATGTGCCATCAGCACTTCGTTTACGCCGCTGCCCGCGCCGCCCATAATGGCGTTTTCTTCCAGCGTAACCAGCACTTCGTGGCGGGCCGCCATCTCCAGAATCAACGTTTCGTCCAGCGGTTTGACAAAGCGCATATCGACCAGTGTGGCGTTCAGTGATTCCGCAACCTGAGCGGCTTCTGGCATCAGGGTACCGAAGTTAAGGATTGCCAGTTTTGTCCCGTGACGCTTCACGATGCCTTTACCAATAGGTAATTTTTCCAGCGGCGTCAGCTCAACGCCCACTGCATTACCGCGCGGGTAGCGCACCACGGCCGGGCCGTTAGCATAGTGATAACCGGTAAACAGCATCTGGCGGCATTCGTTTTCATCGCTCGGGGTCATAATGACCATCTCCGGGATGCAGCGCAGGAAAGAAAGATCGAACGCGCCCTGGTGGGTTTGTCCATCTGCGCCCACGATCCCCGCGCGATCCACGGCGAACAGGACCGGCAGTTTCTGAATGGCGACATCATGCAGCACCTGATCGTAAGCGCGTTGCAGGAAGGTGGAATAAATAGCGACCACCGGCTTATAGCCGCCAATTGCCAGTCCGGCAGCAAAGGTGACCGCGTGCTGCTCGGCAATCGCCACGTCGAAGTAGCGGTCCGGGAATTTACGCGAAAACTCCACCATACCGGAACCTTCACGCATGGCCGGGGTGATCGCCATTAGCTTGTTATCTTTGGCCGCGGTTTCGCACAGCCAGTCGCCGAAGATTTTGGAGTAGCTAGGCAGGCCGCCGCTGCTTTTTGGCAGACATCCGCTGGACGGATCGAATTTGGGTACCGCATGGAACGTAATTGGGTCTTTTTCCGCAGGCTCATAGCCACGACCTTTTTTGGTCATGATGTGCAGGAACTGCGGGCCTTTCAGGTCGCGCATGTTCTTCAGCGTGGTGATAAGTCCCAGCACGTCGTGACCGTCTACCGGACCGATGTAGTTAAAGCCCAGCTCTTCAAACAGCGTGCCCGGCACCACCATGCCTTTAATGTGTTCTTCAGTGCGTTTCAGTAGTTCTTTAATCGGCGGCACGCCGGAGAAGACCTTCTTCCCGCCTTCCCGCAATGAGGAATACAGTTTGCCGGAGAGCAGCTGCGCCAGGTGGTTGTTCAGCGCGCCGACGTTTTCTGAAATCGACATTTCGTTGTCGTTCAGGATAACCAGCATGTCGGGCTTAATATCGCCCGCGTGGTTCATGGCTTCAAACGCCATACCGGCAGTGATGGCCCCGTCGCCAATCACGCAAACGGTACGGCGCTCTTTGCCTTCTTTCTCGGCGGCAACCGCAATGCCAATACCGGCGCTGATGGAGGTGGAGGAGTGTCCGACGCTTAAAACGTCATACTCGCTCTCGCCGCGCCATGGGAACGGATGCAGGCCACCTTTCTGGCGGATGGTGCCGATTTTATCGCGGCGCCCCGTCAGAATTTTGTGCGGGTACGCCTGGTGTCCCACATCCCAGATGAGCTGGTCAAATGGGGTGTTGTAGACGTAGTGCAGCGCGACGGTCAGTTCCACCGTGCCCAGACCGGAGGCGAAATGCCCGCTGGAACGGCTCACGCTGTCGAGCAAATAGCGGCGCAGTTCGTCGCAAAGCTTGGGCAGGCTCTCTTTTGGCAGCAGTCTTAACTCTTGGGTGGAGTCGACCAGCGCCAGGGTCGGGTATTTGGCTATATCAAAACTCATCGCAAGCTCATTGGATATGTAGGTTTATTTATCACGCTGGATTATGTAGTCCGCTAGCGCTTCCAGTGCCGAGGTATCGAGTGACTGCGCGGCCAGCAGACTGAGCGACTGGCGGGCATCCTCGATTAAATCCCGGGCTTTATTCCGGGCTTGCTCAAGACCCAGAAGTGCAGGATAGGTACTTTTGCCAAGCTGCTGGTCGGCACCCTGACGTTTACCCAATGTTGCAGTATCGCCTACCACATCCAGTATGTCATCCTGAACCTGGAACGCCAGACCAATGCTTTCGGCGTACTTGTCGAGTATCGGCAGGACGTTTCGGCCTTGGTCTCCGGCACTTAATGCCCCCAGACGCACGGCGGCGCGAATCAAGGCCCCGGTTTTATGGCGATGGATTTTCTCCAGCGCCTCCAGCTCAACCTGGAGACCTTCAGCCGCCAGATCCAGCGCCTGACCGCCGCACATGCCGGCAATACCGCTGGCCTGAGCCAGTTCCGAGATCATGGCGATGCGATCACGGTCGGCAACTTCCGGCATCGGGGCGTCGCTGATAATAGAGAACGCCAGCGTTTGCAGCGCATCACCCGCTAAAATCGCATTCGACTCGCCAAACTTAACGTGGCAGGTCGGCAGGCCGCGTCGCAGATCGTCGTCGTCCATCGCGGGTAAATCATCGTGCATCAGCGAATAGGCATGGATGCATTCAACCGCCGCGGCGGGCGCGTCGAGCGTACTCAGGCTGACGCCAAACATCTGGCCGGTCGCGTAGACCAGGAACGGGCGCAGACGTTTACCGCCTAATAATGCGCCATACTGCATGGTCTCGACCACGGGAGTGTTCTGAAAGGGCAGTGGCGCGATAAAACGGCTCAGTGCCTGGTTGGCCTGCTCAACGCAAGCCTGTAGCTGCTGCGTAAAATCCATTTACTCATTATCCGGTGTAAAAGGCGTGAGGGCGGCGTCTTCGGTTTCGGACAGCAGGATTTGCACGCGCTGTTCAGCCTGTTGCAACTTAACTTGTCCCTGACGCGCCAGCTGTACGCCACGTTCGAATTCGTTCAGCGCCTCTTCCAGCGGCAGGTCGCCGCTTTCCAGACGGGTAACAATCTGTTCCAGCTCGCTCAGCGCTGTTTCAAAGCTGGCGGGCGCTTCATTTTTCTTCGGCATAATGAATGTCTGACTCTCAATATTTTCAGCCCAAGCTATGGTAACGGACTTCGGGCAATTATCAAATAATGCGCAATGTGCACAGGAAGCTCGCGTAGTGGTATACTTCCGCGCCTGGATGCAGCCGCAGGTATGGGCTGCTGTATTATTCCCCAATACAAGCCTTTGATGCTTGCCAAAGAACCATTGCCGCCATGAAGTTTATCATTAAATTGTTCCCAGAAATCACCATCAAAAGCCAATCTGTGCGTTTGCGCTTTATAAAAATTCTGACAGGGAACATCCGTAACGTTTTAAAACACTATGATGAAGACCTTGCCGTCGTCCGCCACTGGGACCACGTTGAGGTTCGCGCCAAAGATGAAAACCAGCGTCTGGATATTCGTGACGCGCTGACCCGCATTCCGGGTATCCACCATATTCTCGAAGTGGAAGACGTGCCGTTTACCGATATGCACGATATCTTCGAGAAAGCGCTGGTGCAGTACCGCGATCAACTGGAAGGCAAAACCTTCTGCGTGCGCGTGAAGCGCCGTGGTAAGCATGAGTTTAGCTCTATTGAAGTGGAACGTTATGTTGGCGGTGGGCTGAATCAACATATTGAATCCGCGCGCGTGAAGCTGACCAAGCCTGATGTGACCGTCAATCTTGAAATCGAAAACGACCGACTGCTGCTGGTGAAAGGTCGCTACGAAGGTATTGGCGGCTATCCGATTGGCACCCAGGAAGACGTACTGTCGCTGATTTCCGGCGGTTTTGACTCTGGCGTTTCCAGCTATATGCTGATGCGTCGCGGCTGTCGCGTGCACTACTGCTTCTTTAACCTCGGTGGTGCGGCGCACGAAATCGGTGTTCGTCAGGTGGCGCATTACCTGTGGAACCGCTTCGGGAGTTCGCATCGCGTACGTTTTGTCGCCATCAACTTTGAACCGGTGGTGGGTGAGATCCTCGAGAAAGTTGACGATGGCCAGATGGGCGTGGTCCTCAAGCGTATGATGGTTCGCGCGGCATCTAAAGTGGCCGAGCGCTACGGCGTCCAGGCGCTGGTGACCGGTGAAGCGCTGGGGCAGGTTTCCAGCCAGACGCTGACTAACCTGCGTTTGATTGACAACGTCTCCGACACGCTGATCCTGCGCCCGCTGATCTCGCACGATAAAGAACACATCATTAATCTGGCGCGTGAAATTGGTACCGAAGACTTTGCTCGTACCATGCCGGAATACTGCGGCGTGATCTCAAAAAGCCCGACGGTAAAAGCCATTAAAGCGAAGATCGAAGCCGAAGAAGAAAACTTCGATTTCGCCATCCTCGATAAAGTGGTGGAAGAAGCCAATAATATCGATATCCGCGATATCGCTCAGCAGACCGAGCAGGCCGTGGTGGAAGTTGAAACCGTGAGCGGTTTTGGCCCCAACGACGTGGTTCTGGATATCCGCTCTGTGGATGAACAGGATGATAAGCCGCTGAAAGTGGAAGGCGTGGACGTGGTTTCGCTGCCGTTCTACAAGCTGAGCACCCACTTTGGCGATTTGGACCAGAATAAAACCTGGCTGCTGTGGTGTGAACGCGGTGTGATGAGCCGCCTGCAGGCGCTGTATCTGCGCGAGCAGGGTTTTGCAAACGTGAAGGTGTATCGCCCGTAGTGACTTCTGCCTGATGGCGCTGCGCTTATCAGGCCTACAAACTGTACGTCTTTGTAGGCCTGATAAGGTGTTTACACCGCCATCCGGCAATATCACGATATTATTCAAAACGCACGGGAAGCGTCTTCCCGTTCGATTCCCAGATACCCTGATAGACACCGTCTTTCAATTCCAGCGTCATCTTCTCTTGCGCCTGTTCTGTGTCAGAGGTCTTCAGTTCATAATGTTGATTGTTGGCAGTGTCGCACTTGCCGGTTAATTCAATCGGTGCGCCAAATTTCTGGTAGTAGTAAGCCCCTTCAAAATAATCACCGTATTTGCAGTCCACCTTCAACACAATACGCAGGCTTTTTCCCAGCGTGCCGTACATCACCTTGCCGTCGATGCCGGGCGCGGGCTCAACCGGTGTTGTACCCTTTGCACCAGTCAGATACTGGCCGTATGGCGTGAACTGATTATGCAGTTCTGCGGTCGGGATTTTTGTTGTGAAATCGCCCAGTTCGTCACCCGCGCGGTTGGCGTGGTTGCTACAGCGTCCGTTCAGGAAAGTCAGATGATCTTTTTGCAGGGAGAATTTGTCGATGTAGTACAACCCGTCGGTGTAGGTGGCGCATGAGGCGTAGAAGTCGTCATAGCCCAAATCTTCACCTTCTTCCTCTTTTATTGGCTCCGACTTTTGTGATTTCTGTGCGGCAACAAAGGTATCAATTTGGCTGCGGATATCTTTTCTGATGCGGGTGTTTAATTCGGCCATCGTGGCGCGAGAAAAGAGATCGTTAAGGGTAATTGCCGCGCCATTGGCTAAATCGAAGCTCATCGGCACGTTATACGACTCGCAATAGGCCCCGCAGCCTTCGGCAAACATATTCAGGGTCAGCACGTTGGCGTCGCGATACTCGACCGTGTAGTCAAGGTTGGCGGTGGCATTCATCTCTGATTTCGCAAACTGATTCACTGTCGCCTGCGGGTTATTCCCTGGTAACCGATTGATGAAGCTTGCGAAAATATAATCGTTAATGCGTTTTGCAACCTGCGGGTTATCCGTTGAGGAAAACCATGGCAGGCGATACTGCATTTCAGTGCTGTTGGGATAACGGAACTCAAGGCTCTTAATTTCAAGCTGGGTTGCGGCGGTGGTGCTGGAAAGGAGCAGTAAAACCACTCCGCTCAGATATCCTTTCATAACGGTTCCTTTTAGAGGGAGTGGCCTGAAGTGTTACTCGTAGTAGTTATAAATGCCTGCGGGCATCACCAGTTGTGACGCCACCTCATGGGCTTTTTCGCGCCCCACCAACAGATCGATTATTTTTAACCCGAAATCGATAGACGTCCCTGGTCCCTGGCTGGTCAACAGGTTAACGCGAGGGTCCCATACCACGCGCTTATCCTGCCACTGCCCAGCAGGGATATTATCTTTCAGCGCCGGGAAGCCGGTCATATTGCCGATGGGGAAAATGTCATGCGGAACCAGCACGGTGGCGGCTGTGGCACATATGGCTGCCACAATACGCCCGGAGCGATGAAACTGTTTAACGGTTTCAATTAGCAGCGGGCTGTCGCGAAAACATTCTGCGCCTTTAATACCGCCTGGCAGCACGATAATGTCGTAATCGCCGTCGGCGACTTCAACCAGCGGTGCATCCGCCAGCAACTTGACGCCGCGCGAGCAAACAATCGTCAGGTCGCCATCGCTGGCTACACTGGCGGTTGTCACCTGGATCCCGCCTCGAACCAGCAGATCGATAGTGGTGACCGCTTCGGTCTCTTCACTACCAGGGGCGAGACATACCAGTGCTTGAGCGCTCATATTCACTTTCCTTTCGCTTTACCATTTCAAACAGGTGGGCATTTTCCGGGACGGCGATGCCGTGCGCACGCGCGCGTTTCAACAAATAACCGGTAATGTAATCAATCTCCGTATGGCGCAGAGCACGAATGTCCTGCAGCATGGATGAGATATTTTCTGCCGTACTGTCAATTACTTGCTCAACATAATAGCGTAAATCATCCACGGATGTATGATGACCTTCACGTTCGATAACCGCCGCGACTTCCTCGCATATCAGCGCTATTTTTTCAGGATGCTGGCGTAACTCGCCGTTTTGGCAGTTCCACAGCGCGGTGAGTGGGTTAATGACGCAATTCACCGCCAGCTTACGCCACAGTTCCGCGCGGATGTTGTCGTGCCAGGCAACGTCCGGCAGCACCTCTTGCAGGATTTCCGCCAGGTAGCTGAAATCGCCATCCTGTTCACGCGCCGGGCCGATGCGCGTTGTTCCTTTCGCCACATGGATTATGACGTTGCCATCACGGCGAGCGGCCTGCGTGGTGGTGCCTATCAACAGCGGTTGCGTAATGCTTTGCAGCTCATCAATGGTGCCCATTCCGTTGTGAATCAACAGAATTGGGGTGGTCTTTGGCAGAATAGTTGCCAGGCTTTTTACCGCATCAGAAACCTGCCAGGCTTTCAGCGTCACCAGTAACAGATCGCTTTTTGCCAAAAAGTCGGGATCGTTTGCCGTCAGGGATTCATTAAAAACTGACCCATCCGTGTCAATCAAATTCACGCTGCAATAAGGTTGTGGCACGCGTAGCCACCCTTGAACCTCATGTCCATGTTTGCATAGCGCGGTAAGCCAAAGCTGCCCTAAGGCTCCGCATCCCAGTACGGTAATTCTCATTCATCCTCCTCACCTGCAACAGCACCAGGTGCTAATCCATATCGTCTGCATCCCATTATTGTTCGCCGCTACCATTGGCACGTACAATTAGGGGATACAGCCTAGTATAGCGCTGTCTGTTGAGTAACTTTGCAGGTATTATGCTTCGCATCAAAAACGAAGGGAGAGGAAAAGATGCCATCTTTCGATATTGTCTCTGAAGTTGATCTTCAGGAAGCGCGTAATGCGGTCGATAATGCGAGCCGCGAAGTGGAGTCACGCTTTGATTTTCGTGGCGTTGAAGCCACTTTTGAGCTGAATGAAGCCAATAAGACCATTAAGGTGCTGAGCGAGTCTGATTTCCAGGTTAATCAGTTGCTGGATATTTTGCGCGCCAAGCTGCTGAAGCGCGGGATTGAAGGGACGTCGCTGGACGTACCAGAAACCTTTATTCACAGCGGAAAAACCTGGTTTGTGGAAGCGAAGCTGAAGCAGGGCATTGAAAGCGCGGTACAGAAGAAAATCGTCAAGCTGATTAAAGACAGCAAACTGAAGGTGCAGGCGCAAATTCAGGGCGAAGAAATTCGTGTAACCGGCAAGGCACGTGACGATCTGCAATCCGTCATGGCGCTGGTGCGCGGCGGCGATCTCGGCCAGCCGTTCCAGTTCAAGAACTTCCGCGATTAAGTTCTTATGCCGGATGGCGCCACGCTTATCAGGCCTACAGATAGCACACGCTATTGGTAGGCAGGATAAGACGATAGTCGCCATCCGGCAATCATCACGCCTGGCTTATCGCCTGCTCAATTTCGAATCGATTAGTCACTTTGCTGTCGATTTTCACATAGGCAGAGTGCTCTTTTGCCACGATTAACACCTCACTCACGCCTTCTTTTGCCTGCAGTCGCTGTTTTAGTGTGTCATCTGCGGCAATTTCAGGGGGGATTTCCACGCGCAGGCTGCTGACATACGGCGGCTCTTTCATTGTACTTGCCACCGCCAACCAAACTGCCGCCAGAAGTGCACCGGCCAAAAATACCGCCTGACCGTCAAACATCTCGACCACCCAGCCGCCCAACGAACCGCCGATGGCGACGCCGAGGAACTGGCTGGTGGAGTACACACCCATCGCCGTGCCTTTATAGCCAGCCGGAGACTCTTTGCTGATAAGCGAGGGGAGGAGGGCTTCCATCAGGTTAAAGGCGAGGAAGAATATCTGCACGCCTGCAATCAGCCCCCAGAAACGAATGTTCGCGCTCCACAATACAATTTCTGCGATAAGGATCAGTAGTACGCAGGCGAGAAACACCCGCTTCATTCGACGCTTTACTTCGGCGTAGATGATGAACGGCACCACGGAAACAAAGGACAGCAGCATCGTCACCAGATAAATTTTCCAGTGTTCGGCAGCGGGAAAGCCTGCTTTTGCCAGTTGGCCTGGCAGAGCCACGAAGGTGGACATCAGTAAAATATGCAGGCACATGATGCCGAAATTGAGCTTCAGCAGTTTAGGCTCCGCCAGGACTTTACTGAAGCTGCCTTTGACCATGCCTGATTCGCGGTTCAGCACGTGAGTGGTGCTATTGGGAACCACCCAAATGGTCAGCACGATACCGGTGGTTGCCAGTGCGGCAATCATCCAGAACAGTGCGTGTAATCCCAGCGCGTGGGTGACGATCGGCCCCAGCACCATCGCAATAGCGAAGGTGATACCAAAGCTGACGCCGATAAACGCCATCGCTTTCGTTCGGTTTTGCTCACGGGTTAAGTCAGACAGCAGCGCCATTACGGCGGCGGCAATCGCGCCAGAGCCTTGCAGCGCCCGGCCGAGAATAATTCCCCAGATGGAATCTGAGAGGGCGGCAATCACGCTGCCGAGAACGAATATCGCCAGCCCGCCGACGATAAGCGGTTTACGCCCGATACGATCGGAAAGTAACCCGAACGGGATTTGAAAGACGGCCTGTGCCAGACCGTAAATGCCAATGGCAAGGCCGATCAGCGCTTCGCTGGCACCCTGTAGCGCCATGCCATAGGTGGTCAGAACCGGCAGGACCATAAACATGCCAAGCATACGCAACGAGAATACGGTCCCTAAACCCCAGGTGGCGCGCAACTCACCGGGCGTCATTTTATAATCGTTCATTCCCACCTCTGTATTAATTTCGCGCCTAGTGTAAAGCGGTATGCGGGCGGGGTAAATATGCGCTTCATTAACAAATGTTGGGGTTGTGAGGGGCGTCGGCTGGAGACGAAAATGCCGGATGACGATACTAACGTATCTTATCCGGCCTACAAGCAATGTGCTTTTTTGTAGGCCGGATAAGGCGTCAGCCGCCATCCGGCATAGAAGATGTGACGATTAACTTACCAGACGTAAGTCAGCAGGTTCTGCGAGTTTGGCACCATAAAGTCGACGGACATCATGACGCTCAGTGCGGTAATGGCGATGATGGAGAAACCGAACAGCTTACGCGCCCAGACTCTGTCATCTTCCACTTTATATCCGCGTAGCGCCATGCCTAACCACCAGACGCTCACCGCCGCCGCAACAATCAGGTATTTATAACCTGCATAGCCGCCGAGGGTTAGCATCAGCGTGGCGATAGCAAACGCCACGATGTACAGCGTGATATGGTTTTTCGCCACCGAAATGCCTTTCACCACCGGCAGTACCGGGATGTTGGCAGCCTGATAATCCTTGAAGCGGAAAATCGCAATTGCGTAAGAGTGCGGCATCTGCCACAGGCTGAAAATAGCCAGCAGAATCAGCGCACCGCTATCGAACACACCGGTTACGGCGCAGTAGCCAATCACCGGCGGCGCAGCGCCGGAGAGTGAGCCAATCAGCGTACCGTAAACGGAATGGCGCTTCATATACAGGCTATAGACGCCCACATAGACCACGAAGCCCATTACCCCCAGCCAGCAGGCCAGAGGGTTCGCGCCAAACCACAGCAGCATAAAGCCAGCAATACCCAGCAAGGTGGCGTATACCAGCGAGACCGCAGGAGAAATCAGACCTTTAACCAGCACGCGGTTTTTGGTCCTCTCCATCTTCCTGTCGATATCCCTGTCGATGTAGTTGTTAAATACACAACCCGACGCCACAACCAGTGACACCCCAACCAACGTGTAGATAAACAGGGGATAATCAATGCTGCCTTTCGAGGCCAGCAGGAATCCACCAATCACCGAGATCAGGTTGCCAAAGATGATGCCTGGTTTCGTTACTTGCAGGTATTGCTTAAACATCATAATCGCCGCTCTTAGTGCATCATCATGTTGTAGTTCAGGTTCCACATAATCCAGATGGAGCCCACAACCAGAATGGCGATGATTAGCACAGTAAAGACAAAGGCCGTCATGTTCCAACCTTCATCAGATTTGCTATTCATGTGCAGGAAGCACACCAGGTGAACCAGTATCTGTACCACTGCCATAATGAGGATAGTCCCCAGAATAACAGCAGGAGAGGCAGAACCTGTCATCACCATCCAGAACGGAATGACCGTCAGGATGATAGACAGGATAAAACCTGTCATGTAGGTTTTTACGCTGCCATGGGATGCGCCGCCGCTCACATTTGAATGACTCATTACATCGCCCCCATCAGATAAACAACAGTGAACACGCAGATCCACACCACATCCAGGAAGTGCCAGAACAGGCTCAGGCACATGATGCGGGTACGGTTGGTGCTGGTCAGGCCGCGACGGGCAACTTGCACCATCAGCACCGCCATCCAGATAAGACCGGAAGTGACGTGCAGACCGTGCGTACCAACCAGCGCGAAGAACGCCGACAGGAAGCCGCTACGATCCGGGCCCATATCGTTAACAATCAGGTGATGGAATTCATAGATTTCCATCCCGATAAATCCGGCACCGAACAAGAAGGTCAACGCCAGCCAGGAAATCACCTGGCTCTTGTTGTTCTTGTACATGGCGATCGCCGCCATGCCGTAAGTAATGGAGCTGAATAACAGCAGGAAGGTTTCTACCAGTACGAACGGCAGCTCAAAAATGTCCTTACCTGTTGGGCCACCTGCGGTGCCGTTCACCAGAACGGCATAGGTTGCAAACAGAATAGAGAACAGAATGCAGTCGCTCATCAGGTAGACCCAAAATCCGAAGATTTTGTTCTGACCTGCATCGTGGTGCCCGTGTTCGTGCGCGTGGGCATTCGCGTGCGCTAAAGTATCAGTTGCCATTTTTCAGCCCTGCCTTAGTAATCTCATCGAAATGCTGATTTTCCAGTTTTTCGACTTCCGGGACCGGCACGTAGTAATCCACGTCTTCATCAAAGCTTTTCACGATCCAGCTGATAATCATGCCTGCGAAGCTTGCAATTGCCAGCCACCAGATATGCCAGATCATGGCGAAACCAAACAGTGTTGCGAAGGCGGTAATGACGATACCGGCGCCACTGTTCTTCGGCATATGAATCTCTTCATAGTGCGTAGGTTGCTTGTACGCTTCGCCTTTTTCTTTCATTTCCCAGAAGGCATCACGTTCGTGGACGTGCGGCACAACGGCAAAGTTATAGAACGGAGGCGGGGAAGAGGTTGCCCACTCCAGCGTACGACCACCCCATGGGTCACCGGTCAGGTCACGGTTCTGCTCGCGGTCGCGAATAGACACGTAGATCTGAATCAGCTGGCACAGGATACCCAGTGCAATCAGCGCGGCACCACAGGCGGCAACGACCAGCATCGGATGGAACTGCGGGTCAATCTGCTGGCTGAGACGACGGGTCATGCCCATAAAGCCCAGCACGTACAGCGGCATAAAGGCCACGAAGAAGCCGATGATCCACAACCAGAATGCGCGTTTGCCCCAGGTTTCGTTCAGCGTGTAGCCAAACGCTTTTGGCCACCAGTAGGTCATACCGGCGAAGCAACCAAATACCACGCCGCCGATGATAACGTTGTGGAAGTGCGCAATCAGGAACAGGCTGTTGTGCAGTACGAAGTCCGCACCCGGAACCGCCAGCAGTACGCCGGTCATACCGCCGACTGAGAAGGTCACGATGAAGCCAATCGTCCACAGCATCGCTGAGTGGAATACGATCCGGCCTTGATACATGGTGAACAGCCAGTTGAAGATCTTCACCCCAGTCGGGATGGCGATAATCATGGTGGTAATACCGAAGAAGGCGTTAACGTTAGCGCCTGCGCCCATGGTGAAGAAGTGGTGCAGCCAAACAACGAACGACAGAACGGTGATACACACGGTTGCCCACACCAGCGAGGTGTAGCCAAACAGGCGTTTACGCGAGAAGGTCGCTGCGATTTCGGAGAACACCCCGAAGACCGGCAGAATCAGAATGTACACTTCCGGATGGCCCCAGGCCCAAATCAGGTTGATGTACATCATCATGTTGCCGCCCATATCGTTGGTAAAGAAATGGGTGCCCAGATAGCGATCCAGGGTTAGCAACGCGACGGTGACCGTCAAGATTGGGAAGGAGGCGATAATCAGGATGTTGGCGCACAGAGATGCCCAGGTAAATACCGGCATCTTGAACATCGTCATACCCGGTGCACGCATCTTGATGATGGTCACAAAGAAGTTGATACCGGTTAAGGTTGTACCTATACCGGACAACTGCACCGCCCATATCCAATAATCAACCCCGACGCTTGGACTGTACTCTATTCCCGAGAGCGGCGGATAGGCCAGCCAGCCGGTCTGTGCGAATTCACCTACGCCCAGAGACAGGTTAACCAGGATAACGCCGACAACGGTGAACCAGAAGCTCAGGTTGTTCAGGAAGGGGAAGGCAACGTCACGTGCGCCGATCTGCAGCGGAACCACCAGGTTCATCAGACCGATAACAAATGGCATGGCGACGAAGAAGATCATGATCACGCCGTGAGCCGTGAAGATCTGGTCGTAGTGGTGAGGTGGCAAGAAGCCCGCTTCACCTGCAGACGCCAGCGCCTGCTGACTACGCATCATGATGGCGTCAGCAAAGCCACGAATCAACATGACGATGGCGACGATGACATACATGATGCCAAGGCGTTTGTGGTCAACCGAAGTCAGCCACTCTTTCCACAGGTAGGTCCACTTACCGAAGTAAGTAATGAGGCCCAGTAAGGCCGCCCCACCGATGATAATGGCAGCGATCGTAACCATGACGATTGGTTCATGGAACGGGACTGCATCCAGTGTCAATTTTCCGAACATCGTATTCTTCCTCAGCCCCTTGAGTTCGCGGATTCCGCGTGGCTCATGTCCATGCCTTCCATTCCTTCGTGTGCGCTGTGCTCACCTTCTGGTTTGGCCATGTCCATGCTCTTACCGTGAGCCATAAATTTGTTAATAACGTCTTTAAACAAATCCGGTTTCACGTTGGAGAAATATTCCACCTGGTTGTATTCGCTTGGTACAGCAACTTTCTCGAACGCTGCCATGTCACTCATGGTGTTCGTGGACTGTTTAGCTTTAGCAACCCATTGGTCGAATTCTGCGCGGTCCTTTGTTGCGATAGCCTTGAACTTCATACCGGAGAAGCCAGGTCCGCTGTAGCTTGCGGAGATACCATCATAAGTACCGGCTTCGTTGGCGATCAGATGCAGTCGAGTCTGCATACCGGCCATGGCATAAATCTGGCTACCCAGACGCGGGATAAAGAAGGAGTTCATCACGGAGTTGGATGTCACTTTGAATTCAACCGGAGTGTTCGCCGGGAAGGCGATTTCATTCACGGTAGCGATACCCTGTTCCGGATAGATGAAGAACCATTTCCAGTCCATGGAAACCACTTCGATGGTAATGGGCTTCTCGTCATGCGCCAGCGGTTTGCTTGGCTCAAGCGCGTGCGTGGTTTTCCAGGTCAGTACGGCAAGGAAAATGATGATTAAGATAGGCACCGTCCAGACCACAGCTTCCACTTTATTGGAGTGTGACCAGTTCGGGCTGTACTTCGCATCTTTATTGCTTGCACGGTACTTCCAGGCAAAACCAACAGCCATCAAGATGGCAGGAATAACGACGATCAACATCAGGCCAAATGCCGTCAGTATCAATGAACGTTGTTCCAGACCAATCTGTCCTTTAGGGTCAAGCAGCGCAGAATTACAGCCACTGAGTAATGCAGTGCCTGCAATTAATGACAACCATCCCAAACTTTTATTGTATTTCCTGAGTCTCATTTAACGACCTCAATTCCACGGGACCGGGTGGCGTTTAAAGTGTGAGGGCATTTTACGGGAAGGTTACATTACTGTAAACATCATTGGATCTGTGTTACCGGGTTCTGCCGTGCATGTCACATATGTTGCAATATATACCGCGTTGACTTTAAGAACCTGTTGCAACATCACGTTATAACGAAAGCGGGCATGCGGGGGCAGTGCGAAGGGCAATTGGTATAACCAATGCTAAAATAAAACAATTAATTAACAATTGATTATCATTAAAAGGACAATTAGAGAACAAAAAATAGAATGGCGTTGGCTGAATCGAGTAAGGAAAATAGAATTTATAAAAGGCGTCAATAATTTCCAAAATCTATGGCGCACAAAACAACAAATAATATTTTTATTAAGTGTTGTTTATTTAGCCGTTATAATTACGCAGAGTTATTACAACGGCCAAATATGCTCGTCATACTTCAAGCTACGGGTGTGTTGGCAATAACTCGGCCCATCCTGGGCCTCACCCTTACGGGCGCTGTGAACAGCGTTCAAATTCGTTCCCGACGAATTTGTCCTCGCTCACCCCAGTCACTTACTTATGTAAGCTCCTGGGGATTTGCTGCGTCGCCGCGTGATTCGGCCTTTCGGCCTCTCCCCTACGGGGCCAGCGCAAGCGCTGTTCAAAACGCTCACGCCTTTTGTCCCGTAACTCGAATTATTTAGAGCATAAATATGCAACATCACGCCAGACGCGTTTTGCGCAGCGCCAGATAATCCAGCAATCCACCGAATACCACACCGCAGACTGCGACCACGACCGCAACTTCAAGCAGTTCCGGCAGGAAGGAGAAGTTAGTATAGTCCAGGGCGTTCATTGTCAGCAGTAACAGCCAGACCACCAGCAAACAACAGCCCGCCACCAGCGTCATCAATGCCAGGTTGTACGCGCTACGAAACTCCGTGCGCGGGATAAAACTTTCGTTTTTCCAGCTATGTTCCAGCGTCTGGCGACAGACCAGCAACAGAATAAGGCCAGGGATCGCGGCAAAGACGGAGAACAGATAAAACGTGGGCCAACCGTGTGCTTCGACAAACCAGCCTGCGACCGGGCCGACATAAACGCGCCCCACAGCGGAAAGCGCGGAGAGCAGGGCAAACTGCGTTGCGGAGAAGGATTTATTGCACAACGTCATCAGCAAAGCGACAAATGCTGCTGTCCCCATCCCACCGCACAGATTTTCGAAGAATACTGCCGCTCCCATGCTAAACATGTGCTTGTCCGTAATGGAGAGCAACCAGTAACCCGCGTTCGATGCGCCCTGCAAAATGCCGAAAATCAGCAATGCGCGAAACAGCGACAGGCGCTGCATCAGGATCCCGCCGTACAGTGCGCCAACAATTGTTGCCAGCAGCCCCAGCGTTTTATTGACCACGCCGACTTCACCGGCATCAAATCCAACGCCGCGGATTAAAAATGTGGTCGTCAGGCTCATGGCGAAGGCATCGCCAAGCTTGTACAGCACAATCAGCAGCAGGATAAGCCAGGCGTTGTTACGGCCAAAGAAATCGCGCAGCGGCGCGGCAACGGCTTGTTCCAGCGTTTTTGGGACCGGAATCGCATCGGTGGGTTCGGGGGCTAACAGGGTGGCAATAATACACGGTATCAGCAGGGTCGCCATCAGCCAGTACATACCCTGCCAGCCTAACCAGCGATCGGCCATCCACAGCGCCAGTCCACCGGAAACCAGCATCCCTAAGCGGTAGCCGAGCACGCTGATGGCCGCACCGGTACCGCGTTCTTCGGCAGGTAAAACGTCTGTTTTCCAGGCATCAAAGACAATGTCTTGCGACGCCGAGCAAAAGGCGATCACTACCGCCAGTGCAGCCATCCAGCGCAACTGTGTACCGGGTTCGAGAAAACCCATTGCGGCAATAGAAATCAGCAGCAATATCTGCGTGGTCAGCAGCCAGCCGCGACGCCGCCCCAAAAAAGGTGGCGTGTAGCGGTCCATCACCGGGGACCAGAGAAACTTAAAGACATAGGCCTGACCGACCAGAGAAAAGAAGCCGATAGTTTTAAGATCGATGTTCTCGACCGTCATCCAAGCCTGGAGCGTACCGGAGGTCAGCGCGAGCGGTAAACCGGAAGCAAAACCCAGTATCAGCAGAATCGCTGACTTCGGTTGCTGAAAAATACGTAAGTAGTGACTGGACATGGCGTCTTTAGGCCCGACGTGCGCCGGGCCATAGGGCAGAAATTAACGTGCGTTCTGCTTGATGAAATCGTGAACGCTGGTGTCCTGAGACATGTCAGCGATGGTGTCGGTCAGGACGCTGTTAACGGCTTCAGCAATATTTTTGTTAGAGGCCTGCAGCGCGCCTTCAACAGAATAGCTTGCACGGTAGTTTTTGGTCATCTTGTTGCCGTTGGCTGCGGTCGCAATAATGGCGATGTCTGCCTTGGTGGCGATGTTGTAACGCACGCTACCCTGAGACACGTCGGCGTACAGCTGGCTCACGATGATTTGCAGGTTAACAGCACCGTTTGGACCAATCATATAACCGCGCGCGGTCATCTGTTTTTCCAGCACTTCTTGCAGAAGGAAACGCAGATCGCGGGATGCAGTCAGCGTTACCAGTTGATTGTCGCGGGTGACTTTGGCCAGAGCCTGATCCTGACGCTGATCGGCCCCATTAATGCTGAGGGTCACACCCATCAGGCTAGGGTCCTGCTGCGGCAGAGTAATTTTTGGCGAAACGTCAATGGTGGTCGGTGGCGTTGCGCAGCCAGCCAACATAAACAGCGCGACTAACGGAAAGAGGATTTTTTTAAACATGCCAGGGGTTCTCAGTGGATCTACATTTTATGGTTAGAGAAAATTCCCGTCATCATAACATTGCCAGAGACGAGGGGAAGTGGGTAACGCATGTAAATTCATTGCGTTGTCCGTTTATCTACTTTGATGAGACCATTAATGGACTTTTTGCAATAAACCGAACGGTTGAATCAGTGAACTTCATTCGTTTGGCTGAGAAAATCAGATAAACGCTAATTTTTTGTTGCTAAGGTGTAATGGAAACGGTAAAAGCGGCTAGTATTTAAAGGGATGGGTGACATCTCAGCGTTGTCGGAGGAAAAATTTCATGATGATTCGTGAGCAAATAGAAGAAAAATTAAGGGCAGCGTTCCAACCCGTGTTCCTCGAAGTTGTGGATGAAAGCTATCGTCACAATGTTCCGGCAGGTTCTGAAAGCCACTTTAAGGTTGTGCTGGTCAGCGATCGCTTTACAGGTGAACGTTTTCTTAATCGTCATCGGATGATTTACAGTACGTTAACGGCGGAACTCTCCACAACCGTACATGCGTTAGCCTTGCATACCTACACCACCAAGGAGTGGGAAGCGTTGCAGGACACGATTTTTGCATCGCCTCCCTGTCGTGGAGCGGGAAGCATCGCGTAGAAAAACGGATTTGCAACAACCGGCGCTTTTCCAGTATGTTGCTACAGATTATGTGAAAACGGCCTGCGGGCCGTTTTGTTTTGTCTGAATTCTGAGTCAGTCGTACAGTATTCAGACAAAAATTAGCCGGGAATTGTGAAAAAAGCCGCAGCAACGCGCGATAACCGTTCTCGACTCATAAAAGTGATGCCGCTATAATGCGCGTCTTATTTTTCGGAATGTCTTCGGGATGATTCTGACGACAGGGAATGTGATTGATTTTGAGAACATCCCGGTTCCGCGAAGCCAACAACCTGTGCTTGCGGAGAAGAGTTGACCGAGCACTGTGATTTTTTGAGGTAACAAGATGCAAGTTTCAGTTGAAACCACTCAAGGCCTTGGCCGCCGTGTAACGATTACTATCGCTGCTGACAGCATCGAAAACGCTGTGAAAAGCGAGCTGGTCAACGTAGCGAAGAAAGTGCGTATTGACGGCTTTCGCAAGGGAAAAGTACCGATGAATGTTGTTGCTCAGCGTTATGGCGCTTCTGTTCGCCAGGACGTTCTGGGCGACCTGATGAGCCGTCACTTCGTTGATGCAATCATCAAAGAAAAAATTAATCCGGCTGGCTCTCCGAACTACGTTCCGGGCGAATACAAACTGGGTGAAGATTTTACTTACGCGGTAGAGTTTGAAGTTTACCCGGAAGTTGAGCTGAAGGGTCTGGACGCAATCGAAGTTGAAAAACCGGTTGTTGAAGTCACCGACGCTGACGTTGACGTCATGCTGGACACCCTGCGTAAGCAGCAGGCGACCTGGAAAGACAAAGACGGCGCTGCTGATGCAGAAGACCGTGTCACCATCGACTTCACCGGTTCTGTAGACGGCGAAGAGTTCGAAGGCGGCAAAGCGTCTGACTTCGTACTGGCAATGGGTCAGGGTCGTATGATCCCAGGCTTCGAAGAAGGCGTTAAAGGTCACAAAGCTGGCGAAGAGTTCACTATCGAAGTGACCTTCCCGGAAGACTACCACGCTGAAAACCTGAAAGGTAAAGCGGCTAAATTCGTTATCAACCTGAAGAAAGTTGAAGAACGTGAACTGCCGGAACTGACTGAAGAATTCATCAAGCGTTTCGGCGTGGAAGATGGTTCTGTTGCCGGTCTGCGTGCTGAAGTGCGTAAAAACATGGAACGCGAGCTGAAAGGCGCCGTGCGTAACCGCGTTAAGTCTCAGGCGATCGAAGGTCTGGTAAAAGCGAATGACATCGACGTTCCTGTTGCCATGATTGACAACGAAATCGACGTTCTGCGTCGTCAGGCTGCACAGCGTTTCGGTGGCAACGAGAAACAAGCTCTGGAACTGCCGCGTGAACTGTTCGAAGAACAGGCTAAGCGTCGCGTTGTTGTTGGCCTGCTGCTGGGCGAAGTTATTCGTACCAACGAGCTGAAAGCTGACGAAGAACGCGTAAAAGGCCTGATCGAAGAGATGGCTTCTGCTTACGAAGATCCGAAAGAAGTGGTTGAATTCTACAGCAAGAACAAAGAGCTGATGGAAAACATGCGTAACGTCGCTCTGGAAGAGCAGGCTGTTGAAGCGGTTCTGGCGAAGGCAAAAGTGACTGAAAAAGCCACTACCTTCAACGAACTGATGAACCAGCAGGCGTAATTCGTCGCGTTTTTAGCACGAAATTCGCACATAAGCCCGTCACCTTCCGGTGGCGGGTTTTTTTTTGTCACGCATTTTGCATGGGAAGGGTGCGAAAACAGCGTTTCAGTGTTAGCGTTACAACAAAAGATTGTTATGCTTGAATTATGGCGATGTCGTACCCATTACTGAGGGACTAGCTGATAATCCGTCCATAAGGTTACAATCAGCACAGCAGGTTTTTTCAAATTTTATCCAGGAGACGGAAATGTCATACAGCGGCGAACGAGATAACTTTGCACCCCATATGGCGCTGGTGCCGATGGTCATTGAACAGACCTCACGTGGCGAGCGCTCTTTTGATATCTATTCTCGTCTACTTAAGGAACGCGTCATTTTTCTGACCGGCCAGGTCGAAGACCATATGGCTAACCTGATCGTGGCGCAGATGCTGTTCCTGGAAGCGGAAAACCCAGAAAAAGATATCTACCTGTACATCAACTCCCCGGGTGGGGTAATTACCGCAGGGATGTCTATCTATGACACCATGCAGTTTATTAAGCCGGACGTTAGCACCATTTGTATGGGCCAGGCGTGCTCAATGGGCGCGTTCCTGTTGACTGCAGGGGCAAAAGATAAACGCTTCTGCCTGCCTAACTCTCGCGTCATGATCCACCAGCCTCTGGGCGGTTACCAGGGCCAGGCAACGGATATTGAAATTCATGCCCGTGAAATCCTTAAAGTGAAAGGGCGCATGAATGAACTTATGGCGCATCATACGGGTCAATCGCTTGAGCAGATTGAACGTGACACCGAGCGCGATCGCTTCCTCTCTGCTTCTGAAGCAGTAGAGTACGGTCTGGTCGACTCGATTTTGACCCATCGTAATTGATGCCCAGGACGCAAGTGTGTCGCTATACACTTCATCCTTCACGCTACCTCTTTGTTGGCTGCCAGCGCTCCCCCCAGTTACTTACTTATGTAAGCGCCTGGGGAGTCGCTTAGTTGCCGCCTCGATGTAGCTCGAATGATTTTGTGTATATACTAATGAAGGGCGGCACAACGCTGACAAGCGGCTTGCGCCTGAGAATGGCATTTGCGTCGTCGTGTGCGGCACAAAGAACAAAGAAGAGGTTTTGACCCATGACAGATAAACGCAAAGATGGCTCGGGCAAATTGTTGTACTGCTCTTTTTGCGGCAAAAGCCAGCATGAAGTGCGCAAGCTGATTGCCGGACCATCCGTGTATATCTGCGACGAATGTGTTGATTTATGTAATGACATCATTCGCGAAGAGATTAAGGAAGTCGCACCGCATCGTGAACGCAGTGCGCTGCCGACGCCGCATGAAATTCGCAACCACCTGGACGATTACGTTATCGGTCAGGAGCAGGCGAAGAAAGTGCTGGCGGTCGCGGTATACAACCATTACAAACGTCTGCGCAACGGCGACACCAGCAATGGCGTCGAGTTGGGCAAAAGTAACATCCTGCTGATCGGCCCGACGGGTTCCGGTAAAACGCTGCTGGCTGAAACGCTGGCGCGCCTGCTGGACGTTCCGTTCACTATGGCCGACGCCACCACCCTGACCGAAGCAGGTTATGTGGGTGAGGACGTTGAAAATATCATTCAGAAATTGTTGCAGAAGTGCGATTACGACGTACAGAAAGCGCAGCGCGGTATTGTCTATATTGATGAGATCGACAAGATCTCGCGTAAATCAGACAACCCGTCCATCACGCGTGATGTTTCCGGCGAAGGCGTACAGCAAGCGCTGTTGAAATTGATCGAAGGTACGGTTGCCGCTGTGCCACCGCAGGGCGGACGTAAACATCCGCAGCAGGAGTTCTTGCAGGTTGATACCTCTAAGATCCTGTTTATCTGTGGCGGCGCATTTGCCGGTCTGGATAAGGTGATTGCTAACCGTGTTGAAACCGGCTCCGGCATTGGTTTTGGCGCGACGGTAAAAGCCCAGTCTGATAAAGCCAGCGAAGGTGAACTGCTGTCGCAGGTTGAGCCGGAAGATCTGATCAAATTTGGTCTGATCCCCGAGTTCATCGGACGTCTGCCGGTGGTGGCAACGTTGACCGAGCTGAGCGAAGATGCGCTGATCCAAATCCTGAAAGAGCCGAAAAACGCCCTGACCAAGCAGTATCAGGCGTTGTTCAATCTTGAAGGTGTAGATCTGGAATTCCGTGACGAAGCGCTGGATGCTATCGCCAAGAAAGCGATGGCGCGTAAAACCGGTGCACGTGGTCTGCGTTCTATCGTTGAAGCTGCACTGCTCGACACCATGTACGATCTGCCTTCTATGGAAGACGTCGAAAAAGTGGTTATCGACGAGTCCGTTATCGGTGGTCAGAGCAAGCCATTACTGATTTACGGTAAGCCGGAAGCGCAGCAGGCATCTGGCGAATAATTAACCATTTTATACAATCGGTTAATCAAAAAGGGGGGATTTTATCTCCCCTTTTATTTTTCCGTAAACATGGCGTTGAATGTGTGGGAAACATCCCCATATACTGACATACATGTTAAAGGTGGTAATAAGAAGCACAGCAATGCCACCTGATTACCTGGCGGACACTAAACTAAGAGAGAGCTCTATGAATCCTGAGCGTTCTGAACGCATTGAAATCCCCGTATTGCCGTTGCGCGATGTGGTGGTTTATCCGCACATGGTCATACCCTTATTTGTAGGGCGGGAAAAATCTATCCGTTGTCTGGAAGCGGCCATGGACCATGATAAAAAAATCATGCTGGTCGCACAGAAAGAAGCATCAACGGATGAGCCGGGTGTAAACGATCTTTTCACCGTCGGGACCGTGGCCTCTATTTTGCAGATGCTGAAACTGCCTGACGGCACCGTAAAGGTGCTGGTCGAGGGGTTACAGCGCGCGCGTATTTCTGCGCTGTCTGATAACGGTGAGCATTTCTCTGCGAAAGCGGAGTACCTTGATTCGCCGGCCATTGATGAGCGCGAACAGGAAGTGCTGGTGCGTACCGCAATCAGCCAGTTCGAAGGCTATATCAAGCTGAACAAGAAAATCCCACCAGAAGTGCTGACGTCGCTTAATAGCATTGACGATCCTGCACGTCTGGCGGACACCATCGCTGCGCACATGCCACTAAAACTGGCGGATAAGCAGTCCGTGCTGGAGATGTCAGACGTTAACGAACGTCTGGAATATCTGATGGCAATGATGGAATCTGAAATCGATCTGCTGCAGGTTGAGAAGCGTATTCGCAACCGCGTGAAAAAGCAGATGGAGAAGTCCCAGCGTGAGTACTATCTGAACGAGCAAATGAAAGCCATTCAGAAAGAACTCGGCGAGATGGACGACGCGCCGGATGAAAACGAAGCGCTGAAACGTAAAATCGACGCGGCGAAAATGCCGAAAGAGGCAAAAGAGAAAGCGGAAGCAGAACTGCAGAAGCTGAAAATGATGTCTCCGATGTCGGCAGAAGCGACCGTGGTTCGCGGCTACATCGACTGGATGGTGCAGGTACCGTGGAACGCGCGTAGCAAGGTCAAAAAAGACCTGCGTCAGGCGCAGGAGATCCTCGATACCGATCATTATGGTCTGGAGCGCGTGAAAGACCGCATCCTTGAGTATCTTGCGGTTCAAAGCCGAGTCAACAAAATCAAGGGGCCGATCCTGTGCCTGGTAGGGCCGCCGGGGGTGGGTAAAACCTCTCTGGGGCAGTCCATTGCTAAAGCGACCGGGCGTAAATACATCCGTATGGCGCTGGGTGGCGTGCGTGACGAAGCGGAAATCCGCGGTCACCGCCGGACCTATATCGGTTCAATGCCGGGCAAACTCATCCAGAAAATGGCCAAGGTGGGCGTTAAAAACCCGCTGTTCCTGCTCGATGAGATCGACAAAATGTCTTCCGACATGCGTGGCGATCCGGCGTCCGCACTGCTTGAAGTGCTGGATCCCGAACAGAACGTGGCGTTCAGCGATCACTACCTGGAAGTGGACTACGATCTCAGCGACGTGATGTTTGTTGCGACCTCTAACTCCATGAACATTCCGGCACCGCTGCTGGATCGTATGGAAGTGATCCGTCTGTCCGGTTATACCGAAGACGAGAAGCTGAATATTGCTAAACGCCACCTGCTGCCGAAGCAGATTGAGCGTAACGCGCTGAAAAAAGGTGAACTGACGGTCGACGATAGCGCCATTGTGGGCATTATTCGTTACTACACCCGTGAAGCGGGCGTGCGTAGTCTGGAGCGTGAAATCTCCAAACTGTGCCGCAAAGCGGTGAAACAACTATTGCTTGATAAGTCACTGAAACATATCGAGATCAATGGCGATAACCTGCACGACTACCTGGGTGTGCAGCGCTTTGACTACGGCCGTGCGGACAACGAAAACCGCGTAGGTCAGGTCACTGGTCTGGCGTGGACTGAAGTGGGTGGCGATCTGCTGACCATCGAAACCGCCTGTGTGCCGGGTAAAGGCAAGCTGACCTACACCGGTTCTCTGGGCGAAGTGATGCAGGAATCCATTCAGGCAGCGCTGACCGTGGTACGCGCACGTGCGGAGAAACTGGGTATTAACCCGGACTTCTACGAAAAACGTGATATTCACGTTCACGTCCCTGAAGGGGCAACGCCGAAAGATGGTCCAAGCGCAGGTATTGCTATGTGTACCGCACTGGTATCGTGCCTGACCGGTAACCCGGTTCGTGCGGATGTTGCCATGACCGGCGAGATCACCCTGCGTGGTCAGGTTTTGCCGATCGGTGGTTTGAAAGAAAAACTGCTGGCAGCACACCGTGGTGGTATCAAAACGGTCTTAATTCCTGATGAAAACAAACGTGACCTGGAAGAGATGCCGGACAACGTTCTCGCCGATCTGGACATCCATCCGGTGAAGCGCATTGAGGAAGTTCTGACTCTGGCACTGCAAAACGAACCTTCAGGTATGCAGGTTGTGACGGCAAAATAGTGACCTCGCGCAAAGAGCGTCAATAAAAACAGGGCTGGCAGGCCATTTCGGGCTTGCCAGCCTTTTTTTGTATAGCTAATTTAGATGACGGATTAGGCTTGCCATCATTAACGGGTGTTGTAAGGGCATGGCAGGCCTGATATAACTGCTGCGCGTTCGCACTTTGAAGGATTCAGGTGCGATATAAATTATAAAGAGGAAGAGAAGAGTGAATAAATCTCAACTGATCGACAAAATTGCTGCAGGGGCTGATATCTCTAAAGCTGCGGCTGGACGTGCGTTAGATGCAATTATTGCTTCTGTTACCGAATCCCTGAAAGAAGGTGATGACGTAGCGCTGGTAGGTTTTGGTACTTTTGCCGTTAAAGAGCGTGCTGCCCGTACTGGTCGCAACCCGCAAACTGGTAAAGAGATCACTATCGCCGCGGCTAAAGTACCGGGTTTCCGTGCAGGTAAAGCACTGAAAGACGCGGTAAACTAAGTGATTCCCCCTTTGGGGATGTGACTAAGTACAAGGGCGCATCAACAGATGTGCCTTTTTTATTTGTGATTCCGGGACTTTCTACGTGTTGTGGGCTGACAATCGCCCCTGTTTCTTGTCACAATAGACCTTTCCACGCAGCGTTCAGAAAACGCTATGCTGCGTGAGGTATACAGTCACCTACAGCGGAGTGTGGTTACACCATGATGGACAGCTTACGCACGGCTGCTAACAGTCTCGTGCTCAAGATTATTTTCGGTATCATTATCGTGTCGTTCATTTTGACCGGCGTGAGTGGTTACCTGATTGGCGGAAGCAACAACTACGCCGCAAAAGTGAATGGCCAGGAAATTAGCCGCGGGCAGTTTGAGAATGCGTTTAACAGTGAACGTAATCGCATGCAGCAGCAGCTGGGCGATCAGTTCTCTGAGCTGGCGGCGAATGAAGGCTACATGAAAACGCTGCGTCAGCAGGTGCTGAATCGTCTGGTAGACGAAGCGCTGCTGGACCAATACTCTCGCGAACTGAAGCTCAGCATCAGCGATGAGCAGGTTAAACAGGCTATCTTCTCAACGCCTGCTTTCCAGGTTGACGGTAAATTTGATAACAACCGCTATAACGCAATTGTCAATCAGATGGGGATGACCGCAGACCAGTATGCTCAGGCGCTGCGTAACCAGCTCACCACCCAGCAGTTGATCAACGGCGTAGCCGGGACAGAGTTCATGCTGAAGGGTGAAACGGACGAACTGGCGGCTCTGGTTGCACAGCAGCGTATCGTGCGTGAAGCGACTATTGACGTCAACGCACTTGCAGCGAAACAGTCGGTGACCGAGCAGGAAGTTGCCAGCTACTACGAGCAGAATAAAAACCACTTTATGATGCCGGAGCAGTTCCGTGTGAGCTACATCAAGCTGGATGCTGCAGCTATGCAGGAAACAGCCAGCGATGCGGATATTCAGTCTTATTATGACCAGCATCAGGATCAGTTCACTCAACCGCAGCGTAATCGCTACAGCATCATCCAGACCAAAACGGAAGATGAAGCCAAAGCGGTACTGGATGCGCTGAACAAAGGTGGTGATTTTGCCGCCCTGGCGAAGGAAAAATCTGCCGACATTATCTCTGCCCGTAACGGCGGTGATATGGGATGGCTGGAAGAATCCACCACACCAGAAGAGCTGAAGAATGCGGGTCTGAAAGAAAAAGGCCAACTGTCAGGCGTGATCAAGTCTTCTGTGGGTTTCCTGGTTGCTCGTCTTGATGATGTCCAGCCAGCGCAGGTTAAACCGCTGAGCGAAGCACGTGACGAGATTGCGGCGAAAGTGAAGCAGGAAAAAGCGCTGGATGCCTACTATGCGCTGCAGCAGAAAGTCAGCGATGCGGCAAGCAACGATAACGAATCCCTCGCGGGGGCTGAGCAGGCAGCGGGTATGAAAGCCGTTGAAACGGGCTGGTTTAGCCGTGACAGCCTGCCTGAAGAGCTGAATTTCAAACCGGTTTCAGACATCATTTTCAATGGTGGCCTGGTTGGTGAGAATGGCACTCCGGGCAGCAACTCTGACATCATCACCGTGGATGGCGATCGCGCGTTTGTGCTGCGTATTGCAGAGCACAAAGCGGAAGCTGTTAAGCCGCTGGCTGAAGTGAAAGATCAGGTAACCGCGCTCGTTAAGCACAACAAAGCAGAGCAACAAGCGAAGCTGGATGCCGACAAACTGCTGGCTGCGCTGAAAGCCGGTAAAGGCGATGAAGCAATGAAAGCGGCAGGTCTGAGTTTTGGTGAAGCGAAAACCCTGAGCCGTACAGGTCAGGATCCGCTGAGCCAGGCGGCGTTTGGTCTGGCGCTGCCGGCGAATGACAAGCCGAGCTACGGCGTAGCGAACGATATGCAGGGCAACGTTGTTCTGCTGGCGCTCGACGCGGTGAAAGCGGGTTCGATGCCAGAAGAGCAGAAGAAAGCAATGGTTCAGGGGATTACTCAGAACAACGCGCAGATCGTCTTCGAAGCGCTGATGAGTAACCTGCGTAAAGCGGCAAAAATTAAAGTCGGTGACGCGCTGGAACAGCAGCAATAATCGAGACGCTTCGCAAAAAATTGCAAAAAGTTGTATACACCAAAGGCCGCTTTCGCGGCCTTTTCCATTTCTGAATTTTGCCATTTGTCTGCCGTTCTCCACCTCGCTATCGTGATTCCACTGTTAACAAACAAGGAGAAAACAGTATGAAACATGGAATCAAAGCACTGCTTATCACCCTTTCATTAACCTGTGCTGGCGTGAGCCAAAGTACTCTGGCCGCGGAACCGGTCGCTAAAAGCCAGGCAGTCCAGACCAAAGCAGAGGGGGCGGGTGCGGCGCATAGCAAAGCAACGGTACCGACGAAAGCCAGCGATGATGAAGGCACCAGGGTAAGCATCAATACCGCGTCGGCGGAGGATTTAGCGCGGGTCATGAATGGTGTCGGGCTAAAGAAAGCGCAGGCGATTGTCAGCTACCGGGAGGAGTACGGGCCGTTTAAAACGGTTGATGACTTAAAACAGGTGCCGGGAATGGGCAGTTCACTGGTGGAGCGTAACCTGGCTGTTTTAACACTTTAATAACTTGCAGAGCGCTGAAAATTTGCCAGACTGTAGAGGTCATACCAGTTATGACCTCCTTATCCTCAAGTCTATTCCTATAAAAACAAATTAGGGTTCCTGCGCTATGCAAACACAAATCAAAGTTCGTGGTTTTCATCTCGATGTCTATCAACATGTTAACAATGCCCGCTACCTTGAGTTTCTGGAAGAAGCCCGCTGGGACGGTCTGGAAAACAGTGATAGCTTCCAGTGGATGACCGCGCACAACATCGCTTTTGTGGTGGTTAACATTAATATTAACTACCGGCGCCCCGCCGTGCTGAGTGATCTGCTGACGGTCACCAGTCAGGTACAACAGTTAAATGGCAAAAGCGGTGTGTTAAACCAGACCATCACGTTAGAGCCGGAAGGGCAGGTCGTGGCCGATGCGTTGATTACCTTCGTCTGTATCGATTTAAAAACGCAGAAAGCGCTGCCGCTGGAAGGGGAGTTGCGCGAAAAGCTGGAGCAGATGGTGAAGTAAGGGAAGATTGCCGGGCCTGCAAACATCAGGCCTGCAAATGATACCGATTTGTAGGCCGGATAAGACGCATTAGCGTCGCCATCCGGCATTATCATCGCGATAAATTACTTTAACCCGGTTTTCTGCTTCATGGCCGCCATCACTGCCGGTTTATCCGCCAGATAATGGTTCAGGCCGTTGGCACGCAGGTTACAGGCGGCACACTGGCCGCAACCGTCGCCCTTAACGCCGTTATAGCAAGTCAGCGTCTCTTCACGCACCAGATCCAGCTTGCCCCAGTAGTCGGCCAGTGCCCAGGTTTCGGCTTTATCAAGCCACATCAACGGGGTTTCAAAGCGGATATCTTTTGCCATGCCCAGACTTACGGCATGATTCAGCGCTTTGACAAACTCATCGCGACAATCAGGATAGCCGGAGAAATCGGTCTCGCAAACGCCAGTAATGACTGCTTCCGCTTGCACCTGATATGCATAAATCGCTGTCAGCGTTAAGAACAAAATATTACGTCCGGGCACAAAGGTGTTGGGAATGCCGTTGGCTTCCGGTTCGTAATCCGGTACCGGAATGTTATCTCGGGTCAAGCTACTGACCGCCAGTTCGCTAAGCAGCGTGACGTCGAGAACTTTGTGTGCGCGTGCGCCGAGTTTTAAGGCCAGGTCACGTGCGACATCAATCTCAGCGCGATGGCGCTGACCATAATCAAAGGTCACACAGTGCACTTCATCATATTGATGCAGCGCCTGCGCCAGACAGGTGGTGGAGTCCTGACCTCCACTAAATACGACAACGGCACGTTTCATGGTTTTTCCTGACAAATAACGAAAACCCTATGGTAGCGCCTGGGCGCGGCGTCGACCAGCTTCTTCACGATGAAGGCGGCGGCAGCCAGGCCTCGGTGAATTCAAACCAGCCTCTGGGGTTGAGCCGCACGCCGTTGACACCCGGTGGGGCGCTAATGCGGTAATGGTAATTAAACAGCGGCGTTAGCGTGGCGTCATTCATCAGGTTAGTGAAAACCTGCTGTAACGCCGCGTGACGATGATCCTCATTAGCCTGGATTTGCAGCGCATCCAGCGTGGCCTGTAGATGAGAGAATGCCGGGGCGTCCAGAACATGCGGCCAGAGCTGATCACAGCGTAGCCACTGTTCAAGTGTATATTCTGGTGCTTCGCCAATCAGACGGTCGCCCATCATCAGATCTGCCTGGGCCAGCGGATGGTCACCGTCCCAGTTCTTGGCATTGTGAAAAATCAGCGTTAACTCGCAGCCCAGCGTTGCCAGCACCTGGCGAAGCTGTTCGGCCATGGCGTGCAACTCTACTGGCAGGTGATATACCAGCGTCAGTTTTTCCGGCAGGGCCACTTCATCCAACTGATCCCATTGCGGAATGGTCCACCCTGGCAGCAGCGCATTGCTTGGGGTAATCAGATTCTCTTCCACCTCAAGCGTCTGCAACAGGGAAGAGCGGTGGATGATATTGACCAGCCGACGCGCCTGAAGCACGTTCAGTCGCGCGCTTTTCCTGAGTGTTAAATAACAAAATCCGAGGCTGATCCCGCTACTAACCTGGCTAAGCATCGGCAGTTCCTCAGGCTTGCCAATGGCAATTTGCACCGGATGGCGGCAGCTGGTACCCAGATCCTGGTCGAAAAGCTGCGGTGTTATCCAAAATTCAATGGCTTTCAGCAACGGGTGGCTGAGGTGATAGTGGTCATGGCTCTCGATACGGACCAGCTCCGGTGTAAACAGCGTCAGCCTAAACGGACCGGTGCCGACGAGCGGCTGTTCCGGGTGCGCCAGATGACTGCTGTAGCTGGCCAGACGGTGTGCCAGCCAGAAGTCGGGGCGATGTAAAATAAACGTCAGGCATTGAGGGTGAGTCACCTCAATACGCTTCACGCTGATAAATAATTTATTGAGCGCGGGCAGCTCCAGCAGCTGTTGCAGGCGTTGATGTAGCTGCGAGGTGCTAAGCGCGTCACCGTTATGCCAGTGCAGCGTGGAGCGAATATAGAAATCCCAGCGCAGGCCGTCGGCGGAGATATCCCAGTGGTGGGCCAAATCGCCGCAAGGGCGCTGGGTTGTACTGTCAAAACGCGTCAGTCCGGAGAAGACTTGCCCGGCAAGGTGCTGTTCGGCGCGGCCGGGGAGGAAGCCGGGGCGGAGGGGATCAAGTGGGCGGTAATAGGGAATACGCAACGTTGGCGTATCGTTTTGCCACTGGCCACCCATAAACGGCTGCAGCAGCGTTCTTAATTCTCCGGGAGCCAACTGCGCCAGCTCCAGCACGCTACGCTGTTCTCCCTTTTGCAACGCCTGCTCCATCATCGTATTGCGCAGCGAGTCGGGCGTGACCAAAAAGCGCAGTTGCCCTCGTTTCCCGCGTCCTGAGCGTGCTTCCCATGCCAGCCAGCCCGCCTCCTGTGCCTGGCGTAGCAGCGTACGGACATGGCGCTCGCTGCAAAAACAGCGTTCAGCCAGTTCGCCGACGGTGACCGACTGCGGCTCTCCGTTTGAGGGCTGCCAGAGGCGTTGGTACTGATTCAATCGATTCAAAAGCCGCATTTGCACTTTATCCTTCAGGCAACATAAACCCGGAACAATTCGTTTTATCTATTCACTATTACTTCCGTATATCTCAGGTGATACTGAACCACAAGTTAACCGCGTCACAGTGTGGAGAAAGAAATGGCTCGTCTGGCTGCATTTGATATGGATGGCACCCTGCTGATGCCGAATCACCATTTAGGTGACGAAACACTCTCGACGCTGGCGCGCCTGCGTGAACGCGACATCACTCTGACGTTTGCCACTGGCCGCCATGTGCTGGAGATGCGTCATATCTTAGGGACCCTCTCACTGGACGCATTTTTGATAACGGGTAACGGGACGCGTATTCATTCGCTGGAAGGGGACGTACTGCATCGTCAGGATCTGGCACCCGAGGCAGCAGATATCGTCCTGCATCAGAAGTGGGATACCCAGGCCAGCATGCATGTCTTCAATGACAATGGCTGGTTCACCGGGCAGGAGATCCCGTCGATCCTCAAGGCGCATGTGTACAGCGGATTCCGTTATCAGGTCGTGGATGTGAAACGTATCCCCGCGCATCAGGTGACGAAGATCTGCTTCTGCGGCGATCATGACGACCTGATACGCCTGCGCATTCAATTGAATGAGGCGCTGGGTGAGCAGGCAAATCTCTGTTTTTCCGCCGTAGACTGTCTTGAAGTGCTGCCGCTAGGCTGTAACAAAGGCTCCGCGCTGGCGGTACTGAGTGACCATTTAGGTTTTTCTATGGCTGAGTGCATGGCATTTGGTGACGCGATGAACGATCGCGAGATGCTGGGCAGCGTGGGGCGAGGTTTGATTATGGGCAACGCCATGCCGCAATTAATTGCTGAGCTTCCTGATTTACCGGTGATTGGACATTGTCGCAATCAGGCGGTATCGCACTTTTTAACACATTGGCTGGATAATCCGCATCTACCTTATTCCCCCGAATGAGAGATCCCTTCCAGCAAGCCAGACCATTAGGTCTGGCTTTTTTTTGCCGGTTTACTGGGTATTCAGCAGTTGGGCGATTTCCGCTTTCCATGGTGTCAAATCGCCAATGTGCGCATTAACCCACTCTGGGTTGTAGTAGGTCTCAAGATAACGTTCGCCGCTGTCGCACAGTAACGTTACCAGTGAACCTGTTTCTCCAGCCTCACGCATGCGGGCGGCAAGTTGCAGCGTACCCCACATATTGGTCCCGGTTGAAGCTCCGACTTTGCGGCCCAACTGCGTTTCCAGCCAGTGCGCGGTAGCGACGCTGGCGGCATCCGGCACGCGCAGCATTTCATCAACCACGTCCGGAATGAAAGAGGGCTCGACGCGCGGGCGACCGATACCTTCGATTTTACTGCCCACCGGGCTGCGTAATGTGGCGTCACGCGCCTGCCAGTATGGCAGAAAAACAGAGTTTTCCGGATCGACCACCATCAGCCTGGTGTCGTAACCCTGGCAGCGAATGTAGCGCCCAATGGTTGCTGACGTGCCGCCGGTTCCGGCGCTCATCACAATGTGGCGGGGAACGGGATGTGGCTCGCATGACATCTGGCGGAAGATACTGTCGGCAATATTGTTATTGCCGCGCCAGTCGGTAGCGCGCTCAGCGTAGGTGAACTGATCCATATAATGGCCGTTGAGTTCACGGGCCAGCTGTTCAGACGCGGCATAAATTTCGCAGGCGCTTTCCACGAAATGGCAGCGACCGCCGTAAAACTCAATCTGCTCAACTTTGCGTTTTGCCGTGCAGGACGGCATGACGGCGATAAACGGTAGCCCCAGCAGGCGGGCGAAATAGGCTTCAGAAACCGCCGTGGAGCCGGAAGACGACTCAATAATGGTGGTGCCTTCTTTGATCCAACCATTGCACAGTCCGTACAGGAACAGTGAACGCGCCAGTCGATGTTTCAGGCTACCGGTCGGATGTGTACTTTCATCTTTCAGGTACAGCTGAATCCCCGGGAACGCCGGAAGTGACAGGCGGATAAGATGAGTATCTGCGGAGCGTTGATAATCCGCATTGATTTCATTGATGGCGTTTTTAACCCAGGAGCTATTCATCATTAATATCCATTTGTCATTTTGTGCCTAGAGTAACGAAAAGCACGGAAAAAATTGTTGCCATTTAGCCTTTAAAATAGAATGTAGGGAGAAAATTCTTCTCTGTGGAGTGGATATGTTAGACAAAATTGACCGCAAGCTGCTCAGCTTGCTGCAACAGGATTGCACCCTTTCTTTGCAGGCACTCGCAGATGCCGTTAATCTGACAACCACCCCCTGCTGGAAACGACTCAAGCGACTTGAGGATGACGGCGTTCTGCTTGGCAAAGTCGCGCTGCTGGATCCCGAAAAGCTGGGACTTGGGTTAACGGCCTTTGTGCTGATCAAAACGCAGCATCACAGCAGTGAATGGTACTGTCGCTTTGTGACTGAAGTGACCGGGATGCCAGAGGTACTGGGATTCTGGCGCATGGCCGGGGAGTATGACTACCTGATGCGAGTGCAGGTCGCCGACATGAAACGCTATGATGACTTCTACAAACGGCTGGTGAACAGCGTGCCGGGGTTGTCGGACGTTACCTCAAGCTTTGCGATGGAACAGATTAAATACACAACTGCTCTACCTATTGAATAATTCTCCCGGCGCTCATTGTCGGAAATCATGTCAGGACATAACGCGTGCGATTATTTGCTCAATTAAGCTGGTACTTTCGCCGGGAGTGGCGTCGCTACCTCGGGGCAGTGGCCCTGCTTATCATCATCGCTATCCTTCAACTTATTCCGCCTAAAGTGGTCGGTATTATTGTTGATGGCGTGACGGCTCAACGCTTCACGACCGAACGCCTGCTAATGTGGGTTGGCACAATTGCGCTGATTGCGGTGGTGGTCTATTTGCTGCGCTACGTCTGGCGCGTGCTGCTGTTTGGGGCATCCTACCAGCTGGCAGTTGAGCTGCGCGAAGATTATTACCGTCAGTTGAGCCGTCAACATCCTGAATTTTATCTGCGCCATCGCACGGGCGATCTGATGGCGCGCGCCACCAACGATGTTGACCGGGTGGTGTTCGCCGCCGGAGAAGGTGTGCTGACGTTGGTCGACTCGCTGGTGATGGGCTGTGCGGTGCTTATCGTCATGTCTACGCAAATAAGCTGGGAGTTGACGCTATTTGCCTTGCTACCGATGCCGGTGATGGCGCTGATGATTAAGCGTTACGGCGATCGGCTTCATAATCGCTTTAAGCAGGCGCAGGCGGCATTCTCCAGTCTCAACGATCGTACTCAGGAGAGCCTGACCAGCATTCGCATGATTAAAGCCTTTGGTCTGGAGGACCGGCAGTCGGCCTTATTTGCCGCAGATGCGCAGGATACCGGTAAGAAAAATATGCGCGTCGCGCGCATCGACGCCCGCTTCGATCCCACCATTTATATCGCTATTGGTATGGCGAACCTGCTGGCGATTGGCGGTGGAAGCTGGATGGTGGTTCACGGTTCGCTGACGCTCGGTCAGCTGACCAGCTTTATGATGTATCTCGGTCTGATGATTTGGCCGATGCTGGCGTTGGCGTGGATGTTTAATATCGTCGAGCGCGGTAGCGCCGCCTACAGCCGTATTCGCGCCATGTTGGCGGAAGCTCCCGTTGTTAATGATGGCACGGAACCCGTGCCGGAAGGGCGCGGGGAACTGGCGGTTGCGATTCGTGAATTCAGCTACCCGCTGATGGCGCGCCCGACGTTGGAAAACGTTAATTTCCAGCTTAAGCCTGGGCAGATGCTGGGTATTTGTGGGCCGACCGGTGCGGGAAAAAGTACCATTCTGTCGCTGATCCAGCGCCACTTTGATATTACCCAGGGCGACGTGCGCTTTCATGACATTCCGCTGACGCGCTTACAGCTTGATAGCTGGCGCAGTCGGCTGGCAGTTGTTAGCCAGACGCCGTTCCTGTTTTCGGACACCGTCGGCAATAACATTGCACTTGGACGCCCGCAGGCGACACAGGCCGAAATCGAACATGTGGCGCGCCTCGCCAGCGTGCATGAGGATATTTTACGTTTGCCGCAGGGATATGACACCGAAGTGGGCGAGCGGGGCGTGATGCTCTCGGGCGGGCAAAAACAGCGAATTTCTATTGCCCGCGCGCTGCTGCTTAATGCGGAAATTCTGATTCTTGACGATGCGCTGTCGGCGGTAGACGGCCGTACCGAACATCAGATCCTGCATAACCTGCGCCAGTGGGGCGAGGGAAGAACGGTTATTATCAGCGCCCACCGCTTGTCGGCGCTGACAGAAGCCAGCGAGATTATCGTGATGCAGCACGGACATATTGCCCAGCGTGGCGACCATGACACGCTGGTTCAGCAACCCGGTTGGTACAGTGATATGTATCGCTATCAGCAGCTGGAAGCGGCGCTGTCTGATGCCCCTGCGTTAAATGAGGAGGCGGCGAATGCGTAGTTTTGGGCAATTATGGCCGACGCTGAAACGGCTACTACGCTATGGTTCACCGTGGCGAAAACCGCTGGCCATTGCGGTGGTGATGCTGTGGGTGGCTGCGGCGGCGGAAGTCAGCGGTCCGCTGCTGATAAGCTACTTTATTGATAACATGGTGGCGAAAAACAATTTGCCGTTGGCGATGGTGGCTGGTCTGGTTGCGGCTTATGTCGGTCTGCAACTGCTGGCGGCGGGACTGCACTATGCGCAGTCGCTGTTGTTTAACCAGGCTGCCGTCGGTGTGGTGCAACAGCTACGCACGGATGTCATGGATGCTGCGCTGCGCCAGCCGTTGAGTGAATTTGACATCCAGCCCGTCGGACAGCTTATCTCTCGTGTAACCAACGATACCGAAGTGATCCGCGACCTGTACGTGACGGTCGTGGCGACGGTACTGCGCAGTGCGGCTCTGATTGGTGCCATGCTGGTGGCGATGTTTAGCCTCGAATGGCGTATGGCGCTGGTCGCGATGGCTATTTTCCCGGCGGTGATGGTGGTGATGGTGATTTATCAACGTTACAGCACACCGATTGTGCGCCGTGTTCGTGCCTATCTGGCCGATATCAACGATGGTTTCAATGAAGTCATCAACGGTATGAGCGTGATCCAACAGTTTCGTCAGCAGGCACGCTTTGGGGAGCGTATGGGCGAGGCTAGCCGTTCGCACTATATGGCACGCATGCAGACCCTGCGACTGGACGGTTTTTTACTGCGTCCGTTGCTGAGCCTGTTTTCCGCCCTGATCCTCTGCGGTTTACTGATGTTGTTCAGCGTGACCTCTGGCACATCTATCGAGGTTGGCGTGCTGTATGCGTTTATCAGCTATCTCGGGCGTCTGAACGAGCCGTTGATTGAGCTGACGACTCAACAATCCATGCTGCAGCAAGCGGTTGTCGCCGGTGAACGCGTCTTCGAACTGATGGACAGACCGCGGCAGCATTATGGCGACGATGATCAACCGCTGAAGAGTGGCAACATTGAGGTTGATAACGTGTCATTTGCTTATCGCGATGACAATCTGGTGCTGAAAAATATCAGCCTGTCCGTGCCTTCACGTAGTTTTGTGGCGTTGGTTGGGCATACCGGCAGCGGCAAGAGTACGCTCGCCAGCCTGATGATGGGCTACTATCCGCTGACGCAAGGGGAGATCCGTCTGGACGGGCGCCCCCTCTCCTCGTTGAGTCACGGCGTCTTACGTCAGGGCGTCGCGATGGTGCAGCAGGACCCGGTTGTGATGGCGGACACCTTCCTGGCAAACGTCACGCTGGGCCGCGATATTTCTGAAGATCGAGTGTGGCAGGCGCTGGAGACCGTACAGCTGGCTGAGCTGGCACGCGGTCTGAGTGACGGTATTCACACCCGATTGGGCGAACAGGGCAATAATTTGTCCGTGGGGCAGAAACAGCTGCTGGCATTGGCGCGGGTTCTGGTCGAAACGCCGCAGGTACTGATTCTGGATGAAGCCACCGCCAGTATTGACTCCGGCACGGAGCAGGCCATTCAGCAGGCGCTGGCTGCTGTGCGCGAACACACTACGCTGGTGGTGATTGCCCATCGACTCTCCACGATCGTGGAAGCAGACACCATTCTGGTGCTGCACCGGGGGCAGGCCGTCGAGCGCGGCACACATCAGCAATTACTGGCGGCGCAAGGCCGCTACTGGCAAATGTATCAGCTGCAACTGGCTGGTGAAGAGCTGGCGGCCAGTGCGCATGAGGATTCCATTATTGCCTGATGGCGCTGCGCGTATCAGACCGTGACCAACGCGGTATCGTAGGCCGGATAAGGCGTTTACGCCGCCATCCGGCAATCAACAATCTGGTGCAAAAATGTAACGCACTATGCACCGTTATAGTGCGTTTTTTCTTTTTCTACCCCGGCCGCGCCCTGCGAGCCTGAATCATCCCGCGTTTTTCATTCCTGGCACACCCCTTGCAATATTCATCCTGTGTATCTGCAGCCACTACTGAATTCTGACTGGAGGGGATCTATGAAGCTGGTTACCGTGGTAATCAAACCGTTCAAACTGGAAGACGTCCGTGAAGCACTGTCTTCTATTGGTATTCAGGGGCTGACCGTCACCGAAGTGAAGGGCTTTGGTCGACAGAAAGGCCATGCCGAGTTGTATCGGGGAGCCGAATACAGCGTCAATTTTTTACCGAAGGTGAAGATTGATGTGGCGATTGCCGACGATCAGCTTGATGAGGTGATCGACGTCATCAGCAAGTCGGCCTACACCGGAAAAATTGGCGACGGCAAAATTTTTGTCGCCGAGCTGCAACGTGTGATTCGTATTCGTACCGGCGAAGCCGACGAAGCCGCACTGTAACTTCTGGCACACAGTGATAGGAAACCAAAAAATGAAGATAGCAACGATGAAAACGGGTATCGCTTCACTGGCACTGCTGCCGGGGCTGGCGATGGCAGCGCCAGCCGTCGCGGACAAAGCTGATAACGCCTTTATGATGATATGTACCGCGCTGGTGTTGTTTATGACCATTCCGGGCATCGCGCTGTTTTACGGCGGTTTGATTCGTGGCAAGAACGTTCTGTCGATGCTGACGCAGGTGACGGTGACGTTTGCACTGGTCTGCATTTTATGGGTGGTGTATGGCTACTCGCTGGCCTTTGGCGAGGGGAATAGTTTCTTCGGCAACTTCAACTGGGTGATGCTGAAAAACATTGCCCTGACGGCGGTAACGGGGAGTTTCTACCAGTACATTCACGTTGCGTTCCAGGGCTCATTTGCTTGCATCACCGTTGGACTTATCGTTGGGGCGCTGGCTGAACGCATTCGCTTCTCTGCGGTACTGATTTTTGTGGTGGTATGGCTGACGCTGTCCTACATTCCGATTGCGCATATGGTCTGGGGTGGTGGTCTGTTGGCCTCCCATGGCGCGCTGGATTTTGCGGGCGGGACGGTGGTGCATATCAACGCCGCGATCGCCGGGCTGGTGGGTGCTTATCTGATTGGCAAGCGTGTGGGTTTTGGCAAAGAGGCTTTCAAACCGCATAACCTGCCGATGGTCTTTACCGGGACCGCGATTCTCTACATCGGCTGGTTTGGTTTTAACGCAGGTTCTGCTGGGACGGCAAATGAAATCGCTGCACTGGCCTTTGTGAATACTGTGGTGGCGACCGCTGCTGCCATTCTCGGCTGGATCTTCGGTGAGTGGGCGCTGCGCGGTAAACCGTCGCTGCTGGGGGCGTGTTCTGGTGCCATTGCGGGCCTGGTTGGCGTGACCCCTGCTTGTGGTTACATTGGCGTCGGCGGTGCGTTGATCATCGGGGCAATTGCCGGTCTGGCGGGGCTGTGGGGCGTGACGATGCTGAAGCGTTTTCTGCGCGTTGATGACCCGTGCGATGTGTTCGGTGTGCACGGCGTTTGCGGCATTGTCGGCTGTCTTCTGACCGGGGTGTTCGCCGCCAGTTCGCTGGGTGGCGTAGGCTTTGCTGAGGGCGTGACCATGGGGCATCAGGTGCTGGTGCAGCTCGAAAGCGTGGCGATTACCATTGTCTGGTCCGGCGTGGTGGCCTTCATCGGCTATAAGCTGGCGGACATGACGGTAGGGCTGCGCGTACCGGAAGAGCAGGAGCGCGAAGGGCTGGACGTGAACAGCCACGGTGAAAACGCCTACAACGCTTGATATTTCACTCTGCCGGATGGCGCTAAACGCTTATCCGGCCTACGACAGATGTAGTCTGTAGGCCGGATAAGACATCAGTTGCGATTGCGCATCACCCCTTCCTGTACGGTAGAGGCAACCAGCACGCCGTCCTGTGTATAAAATTCCCCGCGCACAAAGCCCCGGGCACCGGAGGCAGAGGTGCTCTCGACGTTATACAGCAACCACTCATTGATATTGAAAGGACGATGGAACCACATCGAATGGTCGATAGTGGCTATCTGAATCCCTTTCTCCAGAAAACCAATCCCGTACGGCTGTAGCGCCACGGGCAGGAAGTTCAGGTCGGAGGCGTAGCCCAGCAGATACTGATGCACGCGTAGGTCGTCCTGCACCGTACCGTTGGCGCGGATCCACACCTGGCGTGCCGGTTCGGCGACATGGCCTTTGAGCGGGTTATGAAACTCCACCGGACGCACTTCCAGTGGGCGGTCATTGATAAATTTCTCTTTCAACAGCGGCGGCAGCAGATGCGCTACTGAACGGGCAATTTCGGTTTCGGATTTCAGCGCGTCGGGCCCAGGTGCGTGCGGCATGGTTTTTTGATGTTCAAAGCCATCTTCCGGCGCCTGAAAAGAGGCGGTCATGTAGAAAATGGGCTTCCCGTTCTGGATGGCGGCAATGCGGCGAGCGCTGAAACTGTTACCATCGCGCAGCACTTCGACATCGTAAATTATCGGTTTTTGGCTATCGCCGGGACGTAAAAAGTAGCTGTGAAAGGAGTGCACCAGCCGCTCTTCTGGCACGGTTTCTTTAGCGGCATACAGCGCCTGTCCGACGACCTGCCCGCCAAAAACCTGACGTAACCCTAAGTCCTCACTTTGGCCGCGAAAGAGTCCTTCTTCAATTTTTTCCAAATTCAATAATGTCAGCAAACTTTTTAGTGCCAGACTCATAGATGCTCTCCAGGTCATGTCGATGTCGCAGCGAAGTAGGCAGAGTATAACGCAATTTTGAAAGTGGTCCGATGGGTGCAATTGTCTGAATTACCGGTCGATTGCAGGCAAAAATAGCTACTTTGTACCACACTTAGTCACGTTATGTTTTTGTTAACCACTCTTCTGGCGAGGAAAGTTCTCGCTGGTGCATTGACGATAAGGAGAATTTAATGAAACTCGTGCACATGGTAAGTGGTTTAGCCGTTGCGGTCGCGCTGGCGGCCTGTGCTGATAAAAGTGCAGATATTCAGACACCTGCGCCAAGCCCTACTACGTCAATTGCTGACACACAGTCAAAAATTCAACAGCCGAATGTTTCTGGTACGGTGTGGATCCGCCAGAAAGTTGCGCTGCCACCGGATGCCGTACTGACCGTCACACTGTCGGACGCTTCGCTGGCGGATGCCCCGTCAAAAGTTCTGTCGCAAAAAGCGGTGCGTACTGAAGGGAAGCAGGCGCCATTTAGCTTTGTGCTGCCGTTTAACCCGGCAGATATTCAGCCGAACGCCCGTATTTTGTTGAGTGCAGCCATTATGGTGAACGACAAACTGGTGTTTATTACGGACACCGTGCAGCCGGTTATCAACCAGGGCGGTACCAAGGCCGATCTGACGCTGGTTCCTGTTCAGCAGACGGAAGTTCCGGTTCAGGCCAGCGGTGGTGCGGCAACTACGGTGCCGTCAACGTCTCCCACGCAGGTGAATCCGTCTTCAGCCGTCCCTGCACCTACGCAGTACTAAGACTGGCATAACCCTCTCCGCCAGGGGAGGGTTAATACACCCAGCGATAACGTTGTAAATCGATGTGCCCACTTCCCGAAACCACCACCCCTTCAGACAGCAATGCCTGACGCTGGCGCTGTAGATCCGGCCCGGTCAGCGATATAGCACCATGGCGATTAACGACTCGATACCACGGCAGGGTGCTGCCTTCGGGAAGCCGTTTGAGGACGCCGCCGACCTGACGCGCTGCGCGCGGAGATCCGGCAAGTCTGGCGACATCACCATAGGTAGTGACGAATCCTTCGGGGATTGCGGCGACAATTTGCCAGACGCGTTGGGGGAAAGAGTCTTGTATATCCATCAGTTATTCCTGCGCTAATTCCCCAGCATAATCTGGAATGGCGGGTGAGTGAAGCCGCATTGCACAAGAAAACAGCATCTGGTGCTGGATGGGTTGCAATTACACGGTGCAGCAGTGATAATGCGCCTGCGCGTTGGTTAACAACGCTCTCAATGGGGGCTCTGTTGGTTCTCCCGCAACACTACTCTGTTTACCAGGTCAGGTCCGGAAGGAAGCAGCCAAGGCAGATGACGTGTGTGCCGGGATGTAGCTGGCAGGGCCCCCACCCAATTCTGCCGTTCGGCAATCTCTTTCACCTTTCCTCGTCACTTAGATTATTTTACGTATTTTCCCATGACTTGCCTGTGAACGCAGAGTGTCCCAGATCGGCTGCAATGTGTTGAAGGCGGCGCGCATCGTGTCATCCGGCAGCGCGAAGGGCATGCGTAAGAAACGATCGAATGCACCCGCTAACCCAAAGCGCGTTCCGGTACCTAACTGAATACCGGCGCTGTCGGCGCGAGTGGCAAACAGCGTCGCCAGCGTATCGGGCAATTCTACCCAGAAAGATAACCCGCCCTGCGGTTGGGTAAATTGCCATTCCGGGAAATGCGATCGCATCAGAGTATGGCACTGGTCGCGTCTGGCGGTGAGCAGTTGTCTTCTGTCCGGGAGAAACTGCGCGGCGTTATCCAGCAGCCAGCCGGTAGCGAGCTGTTCCAGCACCGGAGAGCCTAAATCGAACGTGTCGCGGGTTTGCACCAGTGCGGCAATAGTCCGTGATGACGCCCGCACCCAGCCAAGACGTAATCCTCCCCAGAAACTTTTACCGGCAGACCCCAACATAATGATGGGTGCATCGCGATTGAAGGCGGCAAGCGGCGGTGGTGGCGGGGCGTCATACCACAGATTGACCATGGTTTCGTCCACCACCAGCGTGGTGTGCGTTTTGGCGGCGATATCGGCCACCACCTGGCGTGTGGCGGCGTCCATGCAACGTCCGGTAGGATTGTGAAAATCCGGCATCAGGTAGGCCATGCGTGGGGCGGTTTGTGCGATGGTGGCGACAAGACCCGCAGTATCCCATCCCTGTTCAGGCAGCGACACCCCCACGGGTCGGCAGGAGGCCCCCTGAATCGCCGCAATAGCGAGCGGGTAAGTAGGATGATCGACCACCACGCGATCGCCTGGGCCGGTAAGCAACCGCAGGATCAGCGCCAGCCCGCTGACTGCACCATTGACCACCATAACCTCATCCGGCTGCGTGGGTAATCCGCGTTCGCAGTAATGCCGGGCAATGGATTCGCGCAAAGACGGTAGCCCCTGGGGCAGATACCCGGAACTTAATAGATGCTGCGGTATGGCAAACAGCGCCTGCTGGTAAGCCTGATGAATTTCGGGACCTGCGCTGAGCGCGGCGGTGGACAGATCGAGTGCGGTACCGGTGACGGTGCGAGTCGGTACATGGCGAATATGTTCCGGCAGGATCACCCGTGAGCCGCTACCCTGGCGGCTTTCCAGATATCCTTCTTCCCGCAGCTGTGCCATTGCGCTGGCGATAGTTGTTCGGCTGACTTCCAGCACCGTAGCAAGTTCGCGCTCGCCGGGAAGCCGGCTATCCAGCGCCAGCCGGCCATCCAGTATCAGCAGACGCAAGGCTTCGGCCAGCTGTCGCCAGATTGGGGTACGTGAGGGACTCTCCTGCCAGTGCCCGAGCAGGCGCTGGAGAGACTGACTTCCATAACGGCGAGATGACATTGCAGTCCACTTTTTGGAAACTGGTCATTAATCATAGTGCCAATTGCGTTGAAGATGAAGACTGTCTGCGCAGGGAGAGGAGAAAAGCATGCTGCGTCGTTTACTGCAATTGTTTATCGGGCTGATGCTTTACGGCGTGTCGACGGCGATGTTTGTGCGTGCGGATTTAGGCGCTGATCCCTGGAACGTTTTTCATCTGGGTGTGGCAAATCTGTTGTCGATGAACATCGGCTTGGTGATTATTGCCGTGGGCGTATTGGTCCTGTTGGCATGGATCCCACTACGCCAGCGTCCGGGGTTTGGCACATTGAGTAATGTCATTATGATTGGGCTGGCGGCTGATGTGGCGCTGATGGTAATCCCGGGATTTGAATCCCTGTTTGCCCGCAGCGGTTTGTTGGTATCTGCGGTGATACTGAACGCCTTAGCGACCAGTCTGTATATCGGTGCGGGGTTCGGTGCTGGCCCACGAGATGGTCTGATGACCGGCATTCACGCGCGTACCGGTTGGCCGGTGAGGCGAATTCGAACGGCCATCGAAGTGTCGGTGTTGCTTATCGGTTGGCTACTCGGGGGAACCCTGGGCGTTGGTACGGTGCTGTATGCACTGGCGATTGGTCCGCTCATTCAGCTTTGCCTGCCGTGGTTTCGGTATCAGCCGCAGTCACGCATTCGGGTTCGGAATGAACCTACGGCATGATCGCGGGCTGACGACTAAACTTAATCTCGACTGACGCGGCCAGAATTGGCTTGCCGCGCAGTAAACTTCGGAGGCTTTTCTCATGAAGTATGTTGATGGTTTTGTGGTTGCCGTACCCGCTGAAAACAAGGAGGCGTATATCGCGATGGCGGCAAAAGCGGCTCCGCTTTTCAAGGAGTTCGGTGCATTGCGCGTGGTGGAATGCTGGGCAGACGATGTCCCTGACGGCAAATTGACCGATTTTCGCATGGCGGTAAAAGCGCAGGATCATGAAGAAGTGGTATTCAGCTGGATTGAGTATCCTTCAAAAGAAGTCCGTGACGCGGCGAATCAGAAGATGATGTCCGATCCCCGAATGAAGGAATTTGGCGAATCGATGCCCTTTGATGGCAAACGCATGATCTACGGTGGATTCTCGCCCATTATGGATGACTGACGTGACTGGCTGTGCGGCGTGCCGCCAGCCATCTCAATCTTTTCGCATGTCGGCTACAGTCGTGTCTCCGCCCACAGGATAAACTCTGCCTTTGGCAATGCCTTACTGTATAGCCAGCCCTGGCCGTACTGCACACCATGCTGTCGTAGCCACTCTTCCTGATTTTTCGTCTCGATACCTTCTGCCACCATTTCCAGCTTCAGCGTTTTTGCGATCTCGATAATATGCGGCGTCACGTTGTTGTATCCCAACGCATCCACGAACGATTTGTCGATCTTCAGAATATCGACATCCAGATCCTGCAAGTAACTGAGACTGGAATAACCGGTGCCAAAATCATCAATGTAAATCGAATGGCCGGCCTGGCGGTACTTGGCGATGAACGGAGCGCTGGTTTTCGGATCGGCAAAGGCGCGTTCTGTGAGTTCGAGTGCAATTTGCGACGGGTTTATCTGATAGTGATTCACCTTCCGGCTGAGCAGACCTGGCAGCGTTTCTGATGTCAGATTATCGGCTTCAAGATTGATGGAGATATGCTGCTCCGGATGGTGATGAAGCCATTTGCCCAGATCGTCAAACACGCTTTCGATAATCAGGCGAGTGAGAGGGGTTGTCAGGCCGGTCTGCTGTGCCAGCGCGACGAAAATCTCTGGTGAGAGAAAACTGCCATCGGGCTGCGGCCAACGGGCCAGCGCTTCGGCACCTACCACTTTCCCGGTACGAAGAGAAATGATCGGCTGATAGTACACCTTAATTTCACGGCGCTGGATAGCCTCCTGCAACTGATGATGGGGAGACTGCAAACGACGTAAAATACGCAGAACAAAGGCGGCGGTCAGCAGACCGATAAGAATTCCCGCCGGGAGCCAGATAAGCGCCTGTCGGTGCCATATTTTTTTTAGCGGCAGCGTAGATGCCCAACTGACGACGGTAATACCTAATGCAGGGAAGGGACGAGCGTTGTAAATAACGCCCTCTTTTTGCAAATGCGTAGTGGCATTATCTTGTTGAAAATTTTGCAAAATATCTTCGGGTAGCGTTCCGCTACTGGTGACAATCCTGCTTTTATCGGCGCCAATAATGGCGACATCAATCGGCCACGAACCAAACGGAACAACGTCAATGAACGTGGCGGGATCGACCATCACCACATAGTTTTCGCTGCCTAATGCAGCCATAAAACGCTGGATACCTAAGTCGTTATCCGTGGTTAACCAGGCACGGTAGCCATCCTCGGTGACTTTCATCGCCGCAGGGAAGGCGACAGCACGGCTTTTATTCTCGAGGGAAGAGCATTGCGGGACGTTGTCCTTAAGGTACACCACTTCCTGAATGTAACGATAGCTGTATGACAAACGACGCATTTCCAGTAAATGTTCCGTTCCGCAAGGTTCTCCCTTGAAGGTCTCAATCTGGCGTAATGCTTTTTTCGCCTGCTCGCCGACCCTTTCTGTGCGCAAAGCAACCCGGCTGGTGTAAGAATCAAGCTCGTCCATAAATTTAGTTTCAACCTGACGATACGCCAGCCACAGACTCAAACCCACTGGCGCAAGGATGGACAGAATCAGTATTCCGGTCACCAGGCCGATCAAATGTCGTGTTGTCACAGTGATATCCTTATTTACACAGCGTAGGGAAAGTATATCCGAAAGTGAAAAATCTATTCGAATGACCTAATAGATTTAAGAGGGGTATTTCCAGATTAATTACCCACTGTGTAAATGAGGTTGAGCCAGGGACGAGAGTAGTGTACTTTATTGTTATGTTATAATGTAACAATTAGAGGTTGCTATGAAACCGGATATCCATCCTTTTTATCGTACTGTGGTATTCCACGACACCAGTGCCAATGAGTACTTTAAGGTCGGTTCGACCATCAAAACGGAACGTGAGATTGAATTTGAGGGGCAAACGTATCCCTACGTGACCCTTGATATTTCGTCTAAATCACACCCGTACTACACCGGGAAGCAGAAGACGTTCGACAACGAAGGCAGTGCGGCGCGCTTCCAGAAACGTTTTGGCCATTTTATTGGCACTAAGCGAGGTTAATATGCAGGTTCTTAATTCACTTCGAAGTGCCAAACAGCGCCACCCTGACTGTCAGATAGTCAAACGCAAAGGGCGTTTGTATGTTATCTGCAAAACGAATCCGCGATTTAAAGCGGTGCAGGGCAGGAAGAAAAGACGTTAGACATTTTGCCAATATTTCAGGGAAACCAGTGCGTGCCAGCGGGTACGCACTTTTTTATTGGCTGGTAGGCAAGCTACTGACCGGCAGCTTCTGCGCGAGTTAGCGTGAAGACGTCGTAGAAAGAGAGTTCGCCTTTCCGCGCCATCATTTTTTGCAATTGGGCTTTACGTTCGCCATCCACCCGCGGTGAATGCAGAATGGTCTCGATAAGCGCTGGCGGAACAAAACGGGTGTTATACCATTCGCCGTTATAGCAGACTCTGAAGTCCAGCACGTCGATGTCTTCGAAACGGTAACGCGGCGCGACGTCAAAAAAGAAAAAACCATTGAGGATGACAAACAATACCACCAGCAGCCACACTGAATCGACCAGCGTTTCTGATTGCAGCATAACCGCCAGCGTGGCGAACCAGGCGACATACATGCCAATAAACAGTCCCGGATACTTGCGAATGAAGCTGATGCTAAAGCGCGGTCTGTTATCGCGCTTTTCGCGCACATTTAAGTCGTCAATTGTTTCGGTGAGCAGGCGCTGTATTTCTGTCATCTCTTGCCTTCGTGATGTCTTCAATATTCAGGTGGGATCGACCCATTTTAAGAGGGGATAGTGCCTGAAAAAAGTAACAGATTAACCACAATTTAGCATAACAGTTACATTTGAACGTATAGCGTTTTGATGAGGCGCGCAGGATTGCCGCCTACAACGGTGTTTTTGACCCAACAGGTTATGCAGGACAGTCTGCATCTTCTGTTTGCCGAACGTTCATTATGGCAAAACAATAAAATGCAATGCGCACAGGGGAGCGTTCCCATTACCTTATTGTGATCGAAGTCACCTGATTTGAATTAAATAACTATTGTAAATATGAGGAGGTGGTCAGCCAGACAAACAAATCTAACGCGATACCTGACTTAACCTCGTGAACAATTAGCGAATAAATTTCCAAACGGAAGTTGGAATCTTGTCGTACAGCTTATTCATCGTCAATTCAGCAAGGCGATGATCTGCTGCTGAGTAAAATACAGCCAGTTCATTGTCGGACAATTCATATTTATTTTTCTCAATAACGCGCTCGAGCGTGTCAATTGTCTGGCAGCGTCGAAGACGCATCAAATAATCTGTTTTAGTTAATGGTTTATCAGACATAACTCTTACCTATGATTGTAATATTTTTTAACAAGACAAACTAACAGGATTAGCCCTGGTGGCATTGACAAAACAGCGAAACAGTCGATTTCCGGACTTTCGCCATTTCTGCAAATCCTGCGTATTAATACCATAATTGCTGAACAACATAAAAGTGTCATCCAGGTATTCATCAATCTGCGCAATCAGCTTATTGTCCTCATTGTACTTAATTTTATAATTAAGTGCGAAGGTTGCAATATGCTCTATCAGTTCGTTGAGCTGCAGGCTGGTTGCTGAAGTCGGGTCATTAACCCAGCCATGGTTGCTTTGTTCAAGGTTTGCAAGACAGTCATGATACAAGGTTTCGCAGAGAAATTTAAGCTGCGCGATATCATGCCGTTTGGGTGAGTACTCGTCCATAGCGCATCCCCTTCTTAGTGGTTTAAACTAACCGAACACCTTCGGGGTGGATACAACAAACTACCTGAAACTTGCCCGTGACGCCTGATGATTTAACTATAATCTACTCTAAAAAAGATTTCATCGTCATATCATGAAAAATTACAATTGCGTAAAATTATGATGTGGCACCCTTTTTACATTTTACCTTAAAAATGAAGGTATTCGAAATGGAACAACTTCTTTATTGTTCGGGCAATCATCAGGTTAACGGAGTTAGCTTTAGCAATCAAAGGCAACCTCTAACAATGCAGATTAGCTGCTAGGATTAATCTTAATAATTATTCAGGTAAAATAAGAAACCTCAAGAATTCTTAAGAATAGCCTTTAAGCCTACAGGGATTATATCGCTTATTCACTCGGCAGAAAATAAACGTAATCACAATAAGTGATTTTTATGATTTTTCCAGAAAAAAGGCCGCTTGCGCGGCCTTTTCATTAGCGATGAATCAATGGTGATCAACCGGGTGGCTGTGTTCAACATCTTCATTCTTGCGGCTAAAGCGGCGGCGAACCACCACAAAGAACACTGGAACGAAGAAGATAGCCAGTACGGTTGCTGTAACCATCCCGCCCATTACGCCAGTACCAACGGCGTTCTGCGCGCCACTCCCTGCGCCGGAGCTGATAACCAACGGCATAACGCCAAGAATAAAGGCCAGCGAGGTCATCAGGATCGGACGTAAACGCATACGAACTGCATCCAGCGTCGCCTCGATCAACCCTTTACCCTCTTTATCCATCAAGTCTTTGGCGAATTCGACGATCAATATCGCGTTCTTCGCCGACAACCCAATGGTTGTGAGCAGGCCTACCTGGAAGTAAACGTCGTTAGTTAATCCGCGGAACGTCGCGGCCAGCAACGCACCGATAACCCCCAGCGGAACCACCAGCATAACGGAGAACGGAATTGACCAGCTCTCGTACAGTGCTGCCAGACACAGGAAGACGACGATCAGTGAAATGGCATACAGGGCCGGAGCCTGGTTGCCAGACAGTCGTTCCTGATAGGACATCCCGGTCCAGTCATAGCCGATACCGGACGGCAGTTTGCTTGCCAGTTGCTCCATCATTGCCATGGCTTCACCGGTACTTTTACCCGGTGCAGCCTGGCCTAAGATTTCCATGGAAGGCAGACCGTTATAGCGTTCCAGTCGCGGTGAACCATATTCCCAACGTGAGGTAGAGAAGGCGGAGAACGGTACCATTTGTCCATCGCTACCGCGAACGTACCAGTTTCCAATATCTTCCGGCAACATACGGTATTCCGCTTCAGACATGACGTAAACTTTCTTCACGCGACCGCGGTCGATGAAGTCGTTCACGTAGCTTCCGCCCCATGCTGCACCCAGCGTTGTATTAATATCACTAATGGAAACGCCCAGCGCCTGCGCTTTTTCCTGATCGATATCGATCTTGAACTGCGGCGTATCTTCCAGGCCATTAGGACGAACACCGACCAACAGATCCGGATGCTTGGCCACTTCACCAAACAGCTGGTTACGCGCCTGTGTTAGTTTGTCATGGCCCAAACCACCCTGGTCAATCAACTGGAAGTCAAAACCAGTTGCGGTACCCAGTTCGACAATCGCGGGCAGGTTAAAGGCGAAGACCATCGCATCTTTAATCTTCGAGAACGCCCCCATCGCGCGAGCGGTTATTGCCTCGACCTTGTTCTCATCACCCGGACGTTCGCTCCAGTCTTTTAACGACACGAAGGCAATACCGGTGTTCTGACCGCGTCCCGCAAAACCGAAGCCGTTAACGGCAAATACCGATTCAACGTTATTTTTTTCTTTGGTCAGATAGTAATCCGTCATTTCGTCCAGCACCTTCTGGGTACGCTCTTGCGTAGCACCTGCAGGTAGCTGAGCCATGGACAGGAATACCCCCTGGTCTTCATCCGGCAAGAAGGAGCTTGGCAGGCGAACGAACAGATAAGCCATGCCGACGACAATGATCAGATACAGCGCCAGATAACGACCCGTACTGCGCAGAATGCCGCCAACGCTGTCGGTATAGTGGTTGGTGCTCTTATCGAACATGCGGTTAAACCAGCCGAAGAAGCCTTTTTTGCCTTCTCCGTGATCGCCCTTAGCGATCGGTTTGAGCATGGTGGCACAAAGAGCCGGCGTCAGAATCAACGCCACCAGTACTGACAACGCCATTGCAGAAACAATGGTGATGGAGAACTGACGGTAGATTGCCCCGGTAGATCCGCCAAAGAATGCCATCGGGATAAATACCGCTGACAGCACCATCGCGATGCCCACCAGTGCGCCCTGAATCTGGCCCATTGATTTACGCGTCGCTTCTTTCGGCGGCAGTCCTTCCTCCGCCATAACGCGCTCAACGTTCTCGACCACCACGATGGCGTCATCCACCAACAGGCCGATGGCGAGCACCATCCCGAACATCGTCAGGGTGTTTATCGAGAAGCCGAAAATGGCCAGCACTGCAAAGGTACCCAGCAAGACCACCGGTACGGCAATGGTCGGAATCAACGTCGCGCGGAAGTTCTGCAGGAACAGATACATAACCAGGAACACGAGGATGATTGCTTCCACCAGCGTTTTCACCACTTCGTGAATTGAGATTTTCACGAACGGCGTGGTGTCATACGGGTAAACAATTTTCAGGCCTGATGGGAAGAACGGCTCCATCTTCGCCAGTTCAGCGCGGATGGCGCTAGCGGTATCCAGGGCGTTAGCACCTGTCGCCAGTTTGATACCCAGACCGGAAGCCGGTTTGCCGTTAAACTTCGCAATGATGTCGTAGTTTTCGCCACCCAACTCCACTTTCGCCACGTCACGCAGACGAACCTGAGAACCGTCCTGATTCACTTTCAGCAGAATTTTGCTGAATTCATCGGCAGAGGTCAGACGGGTTTGCGCGATGATTGACGCGTTAAGCTGCTGGCCTTTCACCGGTGGCGTACCACCTAACTGACCGGCTGCAACCTGGGCGTTCTGCGCTTTAATGGCGTTGATCACATCAACCGGCGTCAGCTGGAAGTTGTTCAGTTTGTTCGGATCCATCCAGATACGCATTGCGTACTGGGAACCGAACAGCTGAACGTCACCCACACCTGAAGTACGGCTGATGGCGTCCTTCATGTTAGCGCCCACGTAGTCTGAAATATCTTCCTGGGTCATGGTGCCGTTGGTGTTGATAACACCGACAACCATCAGGAAGCTACTTGAAGACTTCTCTACGCTAACCCCTTGTTGTTGAACTTCCTGAGGCAGTAACGGCATCGCCAGCTGCAGTTTGTTCTGTACCTGCACCTGTGCGATATCCGCATCCGTACCTGACTGGAAGGTAAGGGTGATCTGCACGGTACCCGTGGAGTCACTGTTGGAGGACATGTACATCAGGTTATCGATACCGTTCATATTCTGTTCGATAACCTGCGTAACAGTATCCTGTACTGTTTTCGCATCAGCGCCAGGGTAGGTCGCGGAGATCGTCACTGCAGGCGGTGCAATAGTTGGATATTGCGCTACCGGCAATTTGAGGATCGCGAGCCCCCCTGCCAACATGATGATAATGGCGATCACCCACGCAAATATGGGGCGATCGATAAAGAAATTAGGCATGTCTTAACGGCTCCTGTTTAAGTTAAGACTTGGACTGTTCAGGCTGGCTACCGCTTGCGGCTTGCTGGTTGTTATCCGCGGTGACTTCCTGCGCTTTTACCTGCGCGCCTGGACGTACTTTTTGCAGCCCCGTGACAATCACGCGGTCGCCTGGCTTAAGTCCTTCTGTGACCAACCATTTATCGCCAATTGCTTGTGCTGCCACAATCTGGCGGGTTTCCACTTTGTCATCTGCACCGATAACTAACGCGCTGGCTTCACCGCGCGGTGTACGGGTTACGCCTTGCTGTGGAACCAGTATTGCCGTTGGGTTGATCCCTTCTTCCAGACGAGCACGGACGAACATACCCGGCAGTAAGGTGTGATCCGGGTTAGGGAAGATGGCGCGCAGCGTGATAGAACCGGTGGTCTGATCAACCGTCACGTCAGAAAACTCCAGCGTACCGGATTGCGGGAATTTAATGCCGTCGCTGGTCACCAGTTCCACTTTCGCTTTACCGTTCTCTTGCTTCAGTTTGCCGTTCGCCAGCTCTTGTTTCAGTCGCAGGAAATCGTTGCTTGATTGTGTGACGTCGACATAGATCGGATCCAACTGCTGTACGGTTGCCAGCGCGGTCGCCTGACCGTTTTGCACCAGGGCACCTTCCGTAACGGCAGACTTACCAATACGGCCGCTAATTGGCGACGTGACTTTGGTATACGCCAGGTTAATACGCGCCGTTTCTACTGCGGCTTTCGCGGCAATAACGGCAGCATTTGCCTGTTGCGCATCGGCCTTGGCGGTATCGTATTCCTGTTGACTGATGTACTTGGTACCCAACAGTTTCTGATAACGATTCACCGTCAACTGAGCGATATTAGCTGCCGCCTGCGCTTTAGCCAGATCGCCTTTTGCACTTTCATATGCGGCCTGGTAAGTAGCAGGATCAATCTGATAGAGAGACACACCCGCTTCAATGTCACCGCCTTCTGTGAAATTACGCTTCAGGATGATGCCGCTAACCTGAGGGCGAACTTCTGCAATGCGGAAAGCACTGGTGCGACCCGGGAGTTCAGTTGTTATCTGTAGAGGTTCAGCTTTGAGCGTCACAACTCCAACCTCTGGCATCTGCTGGCCCCCTTGTTGGGCCTGTTTGTCGTCACATCCTGTTAGCGCTAAGCTGCCTGAGAGCATCAGAACGACTGCCAGAGGCGTTAACCCTCTGTTTTTGTTCATATGTAAACCTCGAGTGTCCGATTTCAAATTGATCAATGGCTTAAAGCCTATAAACCCATTGCTGCGTTTATATTATCGTCGTGCTATGGTACATACATTCACAAATGTATGTAAATCTAACGCCTGTAAATTCACTAACATATGGCACGAAAAACCAAACAACAAGCGCAGGAAACGCGTCAACACATTCTCGATGTTGCTCTGCGTTTGTTCTCGCAACAAGGGGTCTCTTCCACCTCGCTTGCAGAGATCGCAAAAGCCGCTGGCGTCACGCGTGGTGCAATCTATTGGCATTTCAAAAACAAGTCGGATTTATTCAGTGAAATCTGGGAGCTGGCAAAACCCAATATTGATGAACTAGAGTCTGAGTATCAGGCAAAATTCCCTGACGATCCACTATCAGTATTAAGAGAAATTTTAGTTTACGTTCTTGAAGCTACCGTGACAGAAGAACGCCGGCGTTTGCTGATGGAGATTATATTCCACAAATGCGAGTTTGTCGGGGAAATAGCCTCTGTTCAGTTGGCACAACGTAGCCTGTGTCTTGAAAACTATGATCGCATCGAGCAAACCCTTCGCAACTGTATGAACGCAAAAATGTTGCCGGAGAACCTGAACACGCGTCGTGTGGCGGTGTTACTGCGCAGCTATCTTTCCGGCATTTTAGAAAACTGGTTATTTGCACCAGAGTCTTTTGACCTGAAAAAAGACGCGCGTGAATATGTCGCTGTGCTGCTGGAAATGTGTCTGCTGTGCCCTACGCTTCGCGTGCCTGAGACCTGCTGACCAGAGGGTTTCACTCCAGGAATTTTCCTGGACATTTTCACCCCCGCTATTTTGTCCATCACAGCCGTGATATTCTAGCCGCTTGACTATTTTCGGTCACTTTTCTGGTTAGAAACATTCATCCTCATGACTATGTTGCAGCTTTATAAACGTTCACAGCATCTCATTGCTATTACCATTATTTTCTTCATTCTATTGCTGTCTTGCCAGTCATCAGCATTTGCGCGAGCGCAACAGAATGGCGAACTGCCGACGAAAGCGGATATTCAGAGCCAGCTAGACACGCTGAATAAACAAAAAGACCTTTCTGCGCAGGATAAATTGGTTCAGCAGGATCTCATCGATACCCTCGCCACGCTCGATAAAATTGAGCGGGTGAAGGACGAGACCGTTCAACTACGCCAGAAAGTGGCCCAGGCGCCGGAAAAAATGCGCGAGGCGACGGCGGCGTTAAATTCGCTCAGCGATGTCGATAATGACGATGAAACGCGAAAAACACTGAGCGCGCTCTCTCTGCGACAACTCGAGTCGCGCGTCGCCCAGGTGCTGGATGACCTACAAAGCGCGCAAAACGATCTGGCCGCTTATAACAGCCAACTGGTTTCGCTACAGACTCAGCCCGAGCGCGTGCAAAATGCGATGTACACCGCCTCGCAGCAAATGCAGCAAATCCGCAATCGCCTGGATGGTACCAGCGTTGGCGAGGCGGCATTACGCCCCAGCCAGCAGGTGCTGCTTCAGGCGCAGCAGGCATTGCTGAATGCGCAAATCGACCAGCAGCGTAAAAGCCTGGAGGGCAACACGGTTTTGCAGGATACCCTGCAAAAACAACGGGATTACGTGACGTCCAACACCAACAGGCTCGAACATCAGCTCCAGTTGCTGCAGGAAGCGGTGAACAGCAAACGTCTGACGTTAACCGAAAAAACCGCGCAGGAAGCAGTGACGCCAGATGAAGCGGATCGTATCCAGACCAATCCGTTGGTAAAACAGGAACTGGATATTAACCATCAGCTTAGCCAGCGCCTGATTTCCGCCACGGAAAACGGCAACTCACTGATGCAGCAAAACATTAAAGTCAAAAACTGGCTTGATCGTGCGCTGCAATCGGAACGCAATATTAAAGAACAAATCGCTGTGCTGAAGGGCAGTCTGCTGCTATCGCGCATTCTGTATCAGCAGCAGCAAACGCTGCCGTCGGCAGACGAGCTTGCTGATATGACTAACCGCATTGCCGATCTGCGTCTGGAGCAATTTGAAGTTAACCAGCAGCGTGATGCGCTGTTCCAGAATGATGCCTTCGTTGCCAAACTGGAAGAAGGGCACAGCAATGAAGTGAACGGCGAAGTTCATGATGCGCTGCTGCAGGTTGTGGATATGCGCCGTGAACTGCTGGACCAGCTGAATAAGCAGTTGGGAAATCAGCTGATGATGGCGATTAACCTGCAGATCAACCAGCAGCAGTTAATGAGCGTGTCGAAGAACCTCAAGAGCATCCTCACTCAGCAAATTTTCTGGGTTAACAGCAACCGCCCAATGGACTGGGATTGGGTGAAATCCTTCCCGCAAACGCTCAAAGACCAGTTTAAATCGATGAAAATCACCGTGAACTGGGAAAAAGCCTGGCCGGCGGTGTTTATCGCATTCCTGGCCGGTTTGCCGCTGCTGTTGGTAGCCGGGCTTATCCGCTGGCGCCTGAAGTGGCTGAAAGCGTACCAGGCGAAACTCGCCGCCGCGGTGGGTAACTTGCGCAATGACAGCCAGCTCAACACACCTAAAGCGATACTGATCGATCTGATTCGCGCCTTGCCCGCATGCCTGATTATCCTTGCCGTGGGCTTGATTCTGCTGACTATGCAACTGAACGTCAGCGATCTGCTATGGGCATTTAGCAAGAAAATGGCCGTCTTCTGGCTGGTGTTTGGCCTGTGCTGGAAGGTGCTGGAAAAAGACGGCGTGGCGATCCGCCACTTCGGCATGCCCGCGAAACAGACCAGCCACTGGCGCCGCCAGATCGTGCGTATTAGTCTGGCACTGCTGCCGCTAAATTTCTGGTCGGTGGTCGCTGAGCTTTCGCCTCTCAATCTGATGGATGATGTGCTTGGGCAGATTGTTATTTTCTTTAACTTGCTACTTATTGCCTTCCTGGTATGGCCAATGTGTCGTGAGAGCTGGCGTGATAAGGAATCGCACGGTCTGCGCCTGGTGACGATAACGGTATTGTCGATTATCCCGGTAGCTTTAATGGTGCTGACGGCAACCGGTTATTTCTATACCACGCTCCGTTTATCCGGCCGCTGGATTGAGACCGTATATCTGGTGATCATCTGGAACCTGCTGTACCAGACGGTGCTGCGCGGATTGAGCGTTGCGGCGCGCCGAATTGCCTGGCGTCGTGCACTTGCCCGTCGTGAGAACCTGGTGAAAGAAGGGGCCGAAGGCGCTGAGCCGCAGGAAGAACCTACCATTGCGCTGGAGCAGGTCAACCAGCAAACGCTGCGTATTACCATGCTGCTGATGGTGGCCCTGTTTGGCGTGCTGTTCTGGGCTATATGGTCCGATCTGATCACCGTGTTCAGCTATCTCGACAGTATCACGCTCTGGCATTACAACGGCACAGAAGCCGGTGCCGCGGTGGTGAAAGATGTCACTATGGGCAGCCTGCTGTTTGCGATTATTGCCTCAATGGTGGCCTGGGCGCTGATCCGCAACTTACCGGGTCTGCTGGAAGTGTTGGTGCTGTCGCGCCTGAAAATGCGCCAGGGCGCATCGTATGCGATCACCACAATCCTCAACTACGCGATCATTGCTATCGGTGCGATGACGGTCTTCGGGTCGCTCGGCGTATCGTGGGATAAATTACAGTGGCTGGCCGCTGCTCTGTCGGTCGGTCTCGGTTTTGGCTTACAGGAAATCTTCGGTAACTTTGTCTCGGGTCTGATCATTCTGTTCGAACGCCCGGTGCGTATCGGCGATACCGTCACGATTGGCACTTATTCCGGGACAGTCAGTAAGATTCGTATTCGTGCGACCACCATTACCGACTTTGATCGCAAAGAAGTGATCATCCCGAACAAAGCGTTTGTGACCGAGCGACTGATCAACTGGTCGCTTTCAGATACCACCACGCGTCTGGTTATCCGCATTGGGGTCGCTTACGGTTCAGATCTCGATAAAGTGAAAAAAGTGTTGCTGCAGGCGGCAATGGAACACCCGAAAGTGATGCACGATCCTGAGCCAGCCGTGTTCTTCACCGCCTTCGGTGCCAGCACGCTGGATCACGAACTGCGTCTGTATGTCCGTGAACTGCGCGACCGCAGCCACACGGTTGATGAACTTAACCGCGCGGTTGACCGCTTGTGCCGTGAAAACAACATTGATATCGCCTTTAACCAACTCGAAGTGCACTTGCACAACGCCAAAGGGGATACTGTGACTGAAGTTAAGCGCGGATATCATCAACGGTGATGATCCGACGCCTTCAGTAGGCTAATAGGAAATGTGATTGCCTGATGGCGCAGCGCCATCAGGCAATCCTGCTACCGTTCTTTTTCGGATGAGGCGAGCTGTTTCGTTTCATAATCCCGCTTAACGATCTCTAGTGCTTTCAGCACGGTTTCAGGCGCAACCTGATTCTCTTCAAGTAGGACAATCAAATCGACGGCCAGTTTGACCTCGTCCGGGGCGTTTTCAAGTGACATACATTCTCCGACGATTAACGGGTGATACGTGCGAGCACGTTTTCTATTCTTTCCAGCGCATGGCGACAGCGTGCCAGACGCGCCTCGAAGGCTTCCACTTCTCGTAGCAGGCGCTGCTGCTCCTCAAAATTAGTTGCCCGAGCCAGTTGAGCCTTACGTTCGCGCGTCATCTCGACCAGTCGGCGCTCATATTCCTGATGTTGAACGCGTTTGCGCTGCCAGCGGGCAAGCGCTGGCGACGCGCTGTCCCATTCTCTGAGCGACCAGGTGGCGGTCTCACGGGAAATGGCTTCCAGTTGAGACGCTAAATGTTCAGCCAGCCAGGCTACCTGGGGGAGTTGCTGGTGTTCAACGGCATGGCGTAACGCAATCAGGTTAGCATCGGCTTCATCCAGGCAGGCCTGTAACCGTGTGCTGCGGGTGCGAAAAAGCTGGCGATCGAAACGGGCGCTAAGCGTTGCGTGATGCGCAAGAGGGGCGCAACGCTGCCGCAGGCTGTTGAGCTGGCTTTCGAGCGTCTGAAGCAGCAGGGCGGTTTTCACGATAACACTCCGATGAAAATGAGAACCGTTATGCTAAAGTAGCGATTCTCTGTGTTAAGTATTGATATTATGCGACGCATTATTCTAATCATCATTGGCTGGATAGCGGTAGTATTAGGCACACTGGGTGTGGTTTTGCCCCTGTTGCCCACAACACCGTTTATGCTGCTGGCCGCCTGGTGCTTTGCCCGCTCATCGCCGCGTTTTCACGATTGGCTGCTGTACCGTTCATGGTTCGGCGGTTATCTGCGCCACTGGCAGAAACACCGTGCGATGCCGTCAGGGGCAAAGCCGCGCGCCATTGTGTTTATTTTGCTGACGTTTGGCGTTTCGCTGTGGCTGGTTGAGATGATGTGGGTACGCGGACTGCTGTTGGTTATTCTCGCCTGCTTGTTGATTTTTATGTGGCGGATCCCGGTGGTTGATGAAGAGCAACAAAAGCACTGAAGCATAATAATCGCTGTTGCAATTGTCTCCCGCAGCCAGTAAATTTGACCGTTTTCGAGCACAGGCGCAGGCGGTCAAAGGTTAAACAGATGTAACCTTTGCTCTTTATATATACAAAAAATCATTCAAGACGCGTCGAGGATGGAGTATATAGTGCGCCGTGAAGTAATACCGTATCAATCAGGCACAAACTTATGACCGCAACTGCACAGCAGCTTGAGTTTCTCAAAGATAGCATCAAAAGCATCAACGACTACCCAAAACCGGGCATTCTTTTCCGCGATGTCACCAGCTTGCTGGAAGACCCGAAAGCTTACGCACTCAGCATTGAACTGCTGGTTGAGCGTTACAAAAATACGGGTATCACGAAAGTTGTCGGCACCGAAGCGCGCGGCTTCCTGTTTGGCGCACCAGTCGCCCTGGGGTTGGGCGTTGGGTTTGTTCCGGTGCGTAAACCCCATAAACTGCCACGCGAAGTGATTGCTGAAAGCTATGAGCTGGAATACGGCACCGATCAGCTGGAAATCCATGTTGATGCTATCAAACCGGGCGACAAAGTTCTGGTTGTAGACGATCTGCTGGCGACCGGCGGAACCATCGAAGCGACCGTGAAGCTGATCCGCCGTCTGGGTGGTGAAGTGACCGATGCGGCGTTCATCATCAATTTGTTCGATCTGGGTGGCGAACAGCGCCTGGAAAAACAAGGGCTGACCTGCTACAGCCTGGTCCCTTTCCCGGGCCACTAAGTCGGACTATCTTTTTTGCCATTTTGGCCCCGGTCAGTGCTCAAAATCCTCACGTACTACGTGTACGCTCCGGTTTCTGTGCGCTGCCCGAAACCAAACTGACTGCAACGATAACGCCCGAATATAACGTGTCAACCTCGCCGTCGCTGCGAGGTTGTGTTAGCATTACTCCCCTGTGAATCCACCCTCCAGCCTTTCAGAGCCTGCCAATGAGTTATCAGGTCTTAGCCCGAAAATGGCGCCCACAAACCTTTGCTGACGTCGTCGGCCAGGAACATGTGCTGACGGCACTGGCTAACGGCTTGTCGTTAGGGCGTATTCATCATGCTTATCTTTTTTCCGGCACCCGTGGCGTCGGAAAAACCTCTATCGCCCGTCTGCTGGCGAAGGGACTCAACTGTGAAACCGGCATTACCGCCACGCCTTGCGGGGTGTGCGACAACTGCCGTGAAATCGAGCAGGGACGTTTTGTCGATCTGATTGAAATCGACGCCGCATCGCGCACCAAGGTCGAAGATACCCGTGACTTGCTGGATAACGTCCAGTACGCGCCCGCACGTGGACGCTTTAAAGTCTATCTGATCGACGAAGTGCACATGCTGTCGCGCCACAGTTTTAACGCCTTACTGAAAACGCTCGAAGAGCCGCCAGCGCACGTTAAGTTCCTGCTGGCGACTACCGATCCGCAGAAGCTGCCGGTCACTATCCTGTCGCGCTGCCTGCAATTTCATCTTAAAGCGCTGGACGTTGAGCAGATCCGCCATCAGCTTGAGCATATCCTCAATGAGGAACACATCGCCCACGAACCGCGTGCACTGCAGCTGCTGTCGCGCGCGGCGGACGGGAGCCTGCGCGATGCGCTAAGCCTGACCGATCAGGCGATTGCCAGCGGCGACGGCCAGGTCTCAACTCAGGCGGTGAGTACCATGCTCGGTACGCTTGACGACGATCAAGCGCTGTCTCTGGTTGAGGCGGTGGTTTCCGGGAATGGCGAACGCGCCATGACGCTGGTTAATGACGCTGCCGCGCGTGGTATTGAATGGGAAGCGCTGCTGGTTGAGATGCTGGCGTTGCTGCACCGGATTGCGATGGTTCAGCTCACGCCTTCCGCGCTCGGTAGCGATATGGCCGCCATTGAACAACGTATGCGCGAACTGGCGCGGACCGTGCCGCCGACCGATATTCAGCTGTATTACCAGACTCTGTTAATTGGACGTAAAGAGCTGCCGTATGCGCCGGACAGGCGTATGGGCGTAGAAATGACGCTGCTGCGGGCGCTGGCTTTTCACCCGCGCGTACCGCTACCGGAACCCGAAGTCCCTCGCCAGTCGTTTGCACCCGCGGCTCCTGGCGTGGTCATGGCACCGACACAGGCCCCGGAGCAACAACCTGCGCCTGCGCATCAGGACGTGCCGTTGTCTGAGGCAACCAGCCAGGTGCTGGCTGCGCGTAGTCAACTGCAGCGTGCTCAGGGAGCGACCAAAGCAAAAAAGAGTGAACCGGCAGCCGCATCCCGCGCGCGGCCGGTGAATAATGCTGCGCTGGAAAGACTGGCGTCGGTGACGGAACGCGTTCAGGCGCGCCCGGCGGCCTCTACGCTGGAGAAAGCACCGGCGAAAAAAGAAGCCTATCGCTGGAAGACGACCAATCCGGTTGCAGAAGTCAAAGAAGTTGTTGCCACGCCAAAGGCGCTGAAAAAAGCGCTGGAACATGAAAAAACACCGGAACTGGCGGCAAAACTGGCGGCGGAAGCCATTGAACGCGACCCGTGGGCCGCGCAGGTCAGTCAGCTTTCATTGCCCAAGCTGGTGGAGCAGGTGGCGCTCAATGCCTGGAAAGAAGAGAATGGCAACGAGGTTCGCCTGCACCTGCGTTCCACGCAGCGGCACCTTAATTCCAGCGGCGCGCAGCAACGACTTGCCGAAGCGTTGAGCACCTTAACGGGCTCAGCGGTTGAATTGACCATCGTTGAAGATGATAATCCTGCGGTGCGCACGCCGCTGGAGTGGCGTCAGGCCATTTATGAAGAGAAACTTGCGCAGGCGCGTGAGTCAATTATTGCGGATAATAACATTCAGACACTGCGTCGTTTCTTCGATGCGGAGCTGGACGAAGAGAGTATTCGCCCCATTTGATCGTAAGCCATTTTCCATGGTTTTATGGTTGTCATCCCTTAACGTGATTGAGAGAGAAGCCTATGTTTGGTAAAGGCGGTCTGGGTAACCTGATGAAACAGGCCCAGCAGATGCAAGAAAAAATGCAGCAGATGCAGGAAGAAGTGGCCAAGCTGGAAGTGACCGGCGAATCCGGCGCGGGTCTGGTGAAAGTGACCATCAACGGCGCGCATAACTGTCGTCGCGTGGAAATCGACCCAAGCCTGTTAGAAGACGACAAAGAGATGCTGGAAGATCTGGTTGCTGCGGCGTTCAACGATGCGGCTCGTCGCATTGAAGAAACCCAGAAAGAGAAAATGGCCTCCGTTTCCTCCGGTATGCAACTGCCGCCTGGCTTTAAGATGCCGTTCTGATGCAAACCAGCCCGCTGTTAACTCAGCTTATGGAAGCACTGCGCTGTCTACCGGGCGTTGGCCCGAAGTCAGCGCAGCGCATGGCGTTCGCGCTACTTCAGCGCGATCGCAGCGGCGGGATGCGTCTGGCGCAGTCGTTAACGAAGGCGATGTCGGAAATCGGCCACTGTGCGGATTGCCGTACCTTCACCGAACAAGAAGTATGCAATATCTGTGCGAATCCGCGTCGCCGGGAAAACGGCCAAATTTGCGTGGTAGAGAGTCCTGCGGACATCTACGCCATTGAGCAAACGGGGCAGTTTTCCGGCCGTTATTTCGTGCTGATGGGACACCTGTCGCCGCTGGATGGCATCGGGCCTGATGATATCGGGCTTGATCGTCTGGAGCAGCGACTGGCGTCTGAGCACATCAATGAAGTGATCCTGGCGACCAACCCGACGGTCGAAGGCGAGGCTACCGCCAACTACATTGCCGAGCTGTGCATGCAATATGACGTTGAAGCCAGCCGTATCGCCCACGGCGTACCGGTTGGCGGTGAGCTGGAAATGGTCGATGGCACCACGCTGTCGCACTCTCTTGCCGGGCGTCATAAGATTAAATTCTGAACAAACGGAAGCCGCGACGGCGGTTTCCGCTTGAAATTATCATTCCCTGTCCCCATTTCACTCTCAACGTGTTTTTACCATTAAAAATGGCATTGTTGAGGTAGATCTACATGAAAGGACAAGAAACTCGTGGTTTTCAGTCAGAAGTAAAACAGCTTCTGCACCTGATGATCCATTCTCTGTATTCCAATAAAGAAATCTTCCTGCGTGAGCTTATCTCTAACGCCTCCGATGCGGCAGACAAGCTGCGTTTCCGTGCGCTGTCTAACCCGGACCTGTATGAAGGTGACGGTGAACTGCGCGTGCGTGTCTCCTTCGATAAAGATAAGCGTACGTTGACCATCGCCGACAACGGCGTGGGGATGAACCGCGATGACGTTATCGATCATCTGGGGACCATTGCTAAATCCGGTACCAAATCTTTCCTCGAATCTATGGGTTCCGATCAGGCGAAAGACAGCCAGTTGATCGGCCAGTTCGGGGTGGGTTTCTATTCTGCATTTATCGTGGCTGACAAAGTCACCGTGCGCACCCGTGCAGCGGGCGACAAGCCGGAGAACGGCGTGTTCTGGGAGTCTGCGGGCGAAGGTGAATACACCGTGGCCGACATTACCAAAGACGATCGCGGCACCGAAATCACCCTGCACCTGCGTGAAGGGGAAGATGAGTTCCTCGATGACTGGCGTGTACGCTCCATCATCAGCAAATATTCTGACCATATCGCCCTGCCGGTAGAGATTGAAAAACAGGAAGAGAAAGACGGTGAAACCGTGGTTTCCTGGGAGAAAATCAACAAGGCGCAGGCGCTGTGGACGCGTAACAAGTCGGAAATCAAAGACGACGAGTACAACGAATTCTACAAGCACATCGCTCATGACTTCACCGACCCGCTGACCTGGAGCCACAACCGTGTGGAAGGTAAGCAGGAGTACACCAGCCTGCTGTACATCCCGTCGCAGGCCCCGTGGGATATGTGGAACCGCGATCACAAGCACGGTCTGAAGCTGTACGTCCAGCGCGTGTTCATCATGGACGACGCCGAGCAGTTCATGCCGAACTACCTGCGTTTTGTGCGTGGTCTGATAGATTCCAACGATCTGCCGCTGAACGTGTCCCGTGAGATCCTGCAGGACAGCACCGTCACCCGTAACCTGCGCAGCGCGCTGACCAAACGCGTACTGCAGATGCTGGAAAAACTGGCGAAAGACGATGCAGAAAAATACCAGACCTTCTGGAAACAGTTTGGCCTGGTGCTGAAAGAAGGTCCGGCGGAAGACCACGCCAACCAGGAAACGATCGCTAAGCTGATGCGCTTTGCCTCCACGCACACCGACTCTTCTGCACAGACAGTGTCTCTGGAAGACTACGTGTCGCGGATGAAAGAAGGACAGGAGAAGATTTACTACATCACCGCTGACAGCTATGCGGCGGCGAAGAGCAGCCCGCACCTGGAACTGCTGCGTAAGAAAGGCATCGAAGTTCTGTTGCTGTCCGATCGCATCGACGAGTGGATGATGAACTACCTGACCGAGTTCGACGGCAAGCCGTTCCAGTCCGTTGCTAAAGCTGACGAGTCTATCGACAAACTGGCGGATGAAGTCGACGAATCGGCAAAAGAAGCTGAAAAAGCGCTGACGCCGTTTGTTGAGCGTGTGAAAACCCTGCTGGGCGATCGCGTGAAAGAAGTGCGCCTGACGCACCGTCTGACCGACACACCGGCTATCGTAACCACCGATGCGGACGAAATGAGCACGCAAATGGCGAAGCTGTTTGCCGCCGCGGGCCAGGCCGTACCGGAAGTGAAATATATCTTTGAACTCAACCCGGACCACGTGCTGGTAAAACGCACGGCGGATACCCAGGATGAAGCGCAGTTCAAAGAGTGGGTTGAACTGCTGCTGGATCAGGCGCTGTTCGCCGAACGCGGCACGCTGGAAGATCCTAACCAGTTCATCCGTCGCATGAACCAGCTGCTGGTGTCCTTATAGCGGTTGCGTTATGTGATGCCGGATGGCGCTAACGCTTATCCGGCCTACAAAATCTCGTATACCGTAGGCCGGATAAGGTGTTTACACTGCTATCCGGCATTTTCTCTTCTTATTTTCAATTTTCCCACCGTTAAACGTTTCAGCGTCAAGCGCCTTTCTTGAGCCAATTGCGTGATGGTGGTATCGTTTAGCGCTTTTTTAAAATATCGACAACCTTTAAGGGGATTTTCGTAATGCGTATCATTCTGCTTGGCGCTCCGGGCGCGGGTAAAGGAACTCAGGCTCAGTTCATCATGGAGAAGTATGGTATTCCGCAAATCTCCACCGGTGATATGCTGCGTGCTGCCGTGAAATCTGGCTCCGAGCTGGGCAAACAAGCGAAAGACATCATGGACGCCGGTAAACTGGTGACTGATGAGCTGGTGATCGCGCTGGTAAAAGAGCGTATCGCACAGGAAGACTGCCGTAATGGTTTCCTGCTGGACGGCTTCCCACGTACGATTCCGCAGGCTGACGCCATGAAAGAAGCGGGTATCGTCGTTGATTACGTTCTGGAATTCGCGGTACCGGACGAACTGATCGTTGATCGTATCGTTGGTCGTCGCGTTCACGCGGCATCTGGCCGTGTGTACCACATCAAATTCAATCCACCTAAGGTTGAAGGTAAAGACGATGTGACCGGCGATGAGCTGACCACGCGTAAAGATGACCAGGAAGAAACCGTGCGTAAGCGTCTGGTTGAATACCATCAGATGACTGCCCCGCTGATTGGTTACTACCAGAAAGAAGCGCAAGCGGGTCAAACCCAATACGCGAAAGTTGACGGTACACAGGCCGTTGCCGCCGTTCGCGCTGACCTGGAAAAAATCCTCGGTTAAGTTTTAGCGTTGTGAAATTCTTATCAGGCCTGCCATTATCTCGTAGGCCTGATAAGCGCAGCGCCATCAGGCATATTCTTACCTCTCGCAGCAATTAGTTCTTCTTCCTCGCTTTTCCGCTACAATTATCAACAATTTGAATCAATACGAGGCGGTAATGCGTCAGACGAAAACCGGTATCCTGCTGGCCAATCTCGGCACCCCCGATGCCCCCACACCCGAAGCAGTTAAACGTTATCTGCGCCAGTTTTTAAGCGACACACGCGTGGTCGATACTCCCCGTCTGCTGTGGTGGCCGCTGCTGCGCGGAGTTATCCTGCCGCTGCGCGCGCCGCGCGTGGCGAAGCTATACCAGTCAGTCTGGATGGATGAAGGCTCGCCGCTGATGGTCTACAGCCGTCGTCAGCAACAGGCGCTGGCAAAATGCCTGCCGGATACGCCGGTTGCGCTGGGGATGAGCTACGGTTCACCCTCGCTGGAAAGCGCGGTCGATGAACTGCTGGCGAGCGGCGTTGAGCACATTGTGGTGTTAACGCTGTATCCGCAATACTCCTGTTCAACGGTAGCCGCGGTGTGGGATGAACTGGCGCGCATTTTAGCGCGAAAGCGTGCGATCCCAGGTGTCTCCTTTATTCGCGATTATGCAGACGACAGCGCGTATATTGATGCGCTGGCCAAAAGCGCCCGAGATGCGTTTGCCCGGCACGGAGAACCCGATTTACTGCTGCTTTCTTACCACGGCATTCCACAGCGTTACGCTGATGAAGGCGATGACTACCCGCAACGCTGTCGCGATACCACGCGGGAGCTGGTGTCGGCGTTAGGACTGCCACCGGAAAAGGTGATGATGACCTTCCAGTCACGCTTCGGTCGGGAACCGTGGCTGACGCCATATACCGACGAAACGCTCAAAATGCTGGCGGAAAAAGGAACCCGGCATATCCAGGTTATGTGTCCGGGATTTGCTGCCGATTGCCTCGAAACGCTGGAGGAAATCGCCGAGCAAAACCGAGAAATTTTCCTCGAAGCGGGCGGGCAGAAATACGAATATATTCCGGCGCTGAATGACGCACCGGAACACATCGAAATGATGCTGAAACTGACCGCTGCCTATCGCTAAAGCTGCGCTCTGAAGAAACGCGCGCCATCCCGCAAGGCATCGTCGGCGGTTTTCATCATCCGCGAGTAATGCAGGAAGGCGTGCAGCGTGCCGAGGTACATTTTGTACTGACAGGGCTGCCGATGCGCCTGGAGCGTCTGGAACAGTAAGCGGCTGTCGTCAATCAGCGGGTCAAACTCTGCACTGGCGATAAAACACGGCGGCACATCGCGGGTGAGATCGTTGTTAAATACACAATAGTACGGCGACTCGCGGTCATCGACGCTGCGCAGATAGGCGTCTTCGTACATCTGCAGATCGCCTCGCGTTAAGCCATCCCATTCTCCGCCCATCAGTCGTCGGCTGATCGAATCCCGTAAACCGTACAGCCCGTACCACAACAGCACGCCCGCGACCTTACCGCAGGCAATTTGCTTATCGCGTAGCCACAGTGCGCTGGCAAGCGCCAGCATGGCGCCCGCGGAATCACCGGTAAAACCGATATTCTCTACGTTCAGCGCATAGTCAGCGGCATGGTGATGAAAGTACTGGCAGGTCGCGACAATTTCTTCGATGGCCTGTGGAAAGCGCGCTTCCGGCGAAAGTGAATAGTCGATGCCAATTACCGTGCAGCGCGTGTAACTCGCCAGCAAGCGCATAATGCGATCGTGCGTATCCAGATTACCGAGAATAAAACCGCCGCCGTGCAAATAGTACAGCGTGGCCTGGCTATGGGGTTGGGGGGAGTAAATCCGCGTCGCCACCGGGCCGCACGCGGTAGAAATGACGCACTCCCGGGTACTCATCTGCGGAGCATCGGCATTCCAGAACTGGCGCTCGTGCACGTAGTGCTGGCGTTGGGCAACGAAATCATCCGCGGCGGGCCACGGCGGCAGGTCATCGCGATGAAAGTTCACCACGCTTTTCATTTCGTCTGAAATAAGGTCGAGGACGGGGATCTTGTTTTCCGGCTGCATAAAACGCTCCTTGTAAAAGGTGATGTATTGTAGAAATTAACGGCGGATAAACTGCGATCTCACCGTCCGATATTGAAAATTAGCGCCGCGTCGCGCGAGCAGGAGGGAATGTGCTACCATGCATCGCTCAGTTAACCACCCGTAAAATCGACCATGAAATTTCCCGGCAAACGCAAATCCAAACACTATTTTCCCGTCAGCGCGCGCGATCCGTTGCTGCAACAAATTCAACCTGAAAACGAGACCAGCGCCGCCTGGGTCGTCGGTATCGACCAGACTCTGGTGGATATAGAAGCCAAAGTCGATGACGACTTTGTGAAGCGTTATGGATTAAGCGCCGGGCATTCTCTGGTGATTGCTGATGATGTTGCTGAGGCGCTCTATCAGGAACTGGTGCGGGAAAATTTAATCACTCATCAGTTTGCCGGTGGAACCATCGGTAACACCATGCACAACTATTCGGTACTGGCGGATGACCGCTCTGTATTGCTGGGCGTCATGTGTAGCAACATTGAGATTGGCAGCTACGCGTATCGCTATTTATGCAATACCTCCAGCCGTACCGACCTGAACTATCTGCAGGGCGTTGACGGGCCGATTGGTCGCTGCTTCACGTTGATTGGCGAATCCGGAGAGCGTACCTTCGCCATCAGCCCCGGCCACATGAACAAACTGCGGGCAGACAGCATTCCCGAGTCGGTGATTGCCGGTGCCTCTGCGCTGGTGCTGACCTCATATCTGGTGCGCTGCGAACCGGGCGAGCCGATGCCGGAAGCGACCATGAAGGCTATTGAGTTCGCCAAAAAGCACAATGTCCCGGTGGTGCTGACCTTAGGAACCAAATTCGTTATTGCGGATAACCCGCAGTGGTGGCAGGAATTCTTGAAAGAGAATGTCTCCATTCTGGCGATGAACGAAGAAGAAGCCGAAGCGCTGACCGGCCTGAATGACCCGCTGCTGGCATCTGACAAAGCGCTGGATTGGGTGGATTTGGTGCTGTGTACCGCCGGTCCGGTGGGCCTGTATATGGCCGGTTTTACGGAAGATGAGGTTAAACGCAAAACGCAGCATCCGCTGCTGCCTGGCGCTATTGCTGAGTTCAACCAGTACGAGTTCAGCCGCGCGATGCGCCATAAAGACTGTAGCAACCCGCTGCGCATTTATTCGCACATTGCCCCGTACATGGGTGGCCCGGAAAAAATCATGAACACCAACGGCGCGGGTGACGGTGCGTTGGCGGCCCTGCTGCATGATATTACGGCAAACAGCTACCATCGCGGCAATGTGCCGAACTCCAGCAAGCACAAATACACCTGGCTGACCTATTCCTCGTTAGCGCAGGTGTGTAAATATGCCAATCGCGTAAGTTATCAGGTGCTGAACCAGCATTCGCCGCGCCTGACGCGCGGATTGCCGGAGAAGGAAGACAGCCTCGAAGAGGCTTACTGGGAGCGTTAAGTTCTTGCCCGATGGCGATAGCGTCATCGGGCACGCAACATTAACTGGCGGTAGCCACCTCACCCGCAGGCGGTGTTTCAATCAGTTCCAGCATGGTACGCGCGATTTCACGTTCACCCATCACTACCTGATTAGCCCCGCGCTCGGTAATGTATTCCACTTCATCGTCATAATGCGCGCGGGCGATAATCTCAATCGTCGGGCACTTCTCACGCGCGGAAGCCACAATCTCACCGGCTTCATAACCATTCGGGATGGTCAGCAGCAGCCAGCGCGCACAGTCCAGATGCGCCAGGTTCATGATCTCTTCGTTGGCTGCATTGCCCAGTACCGCGCGGATCCCACGTTCACGTAGCTCGTCCACGCGAGTCCGCGACGTTTCGATAACCACCAGCGGAATACCCGCAGCCATCAGTTTTTCACCTAACAAGCTACCGACGCGGCCAAAACCGACCAGCAGGGCATGATTACAGATATCGACCGGGATTTGCTTCTCTTCTTCGATAGCTTCTTCCAGCGTCTGCTCTTCCAGCGTTTCGGTTTTTGCGAGGTATTTTTCCAGCACGGCGAACAGCACCGGATTCAGCATGATGGACAGGATAGCTCCTGCCAGCACAAGGTTTTGTCCCGCCTGCGGTAACAGGTTAAGCGCCATGCCAAGGCCGGCAAGGATAAAGGCAAATTCACCAATCTGCGCCAGACTGGTGGCAATGGTGAGCGCTGTGCGCTGCGAGTGACCGAACAGGCGCACCAGGAAATAGGCGGCGAGGGATTTACCAAAGATGATAATCGCCAGCGTGCCCAGCACAGCCAGCGGCTGCTGGATCAGGACCAATGGATCGAACAGCATGCCGACGGAAACAAAGAACAGCACCGCAAATGCATCACGCAGCGGCAGGGTGTCATGCGCCGCACGGTGGCTCAGTTCAGATTCGTTCAGCACCATACCGGCGAAGAACGCGCCCAGAGCGAAGGAAACATCGAATACTTCTACGGCACCAAACGCGATACCTAATGCGAGTGCCAGTACTGACAGGGTAAACAGTTCACGCGAGCCCGTGGCGGCGCTACGGGCCATGATCCACGGCACCAGGCGACGACCGACCAGCATCATAATGGCGATAAACGCGACTACTTTACCGATGGTGATGCCCATATCAACGGCCAGTGACGCAAAGCCAACGTTATCTTTTTCCAGCATACCGGCGATGGCTGGCAGGAGAACCAGCGTCAGCACCATCATCAGGTCTTCAACAATCAGCCAGCCAATGGCGATCTGCCCGCGCTGGCTGTCAATCAACTGTCGTTCTTCAAGCGCGCGCAGGAGCACTACGGTACTGGCGGTAGACAGACATAATCCAAAGACGATACCGACCATCAGCGACCAGCCCAGCACAGCTGAAAGCGCCATACCCAGCACCGTTGCTACGGCTATCTGGGCTATCGCACCGGGAATAGCGATGGACTTTACCGCCATTAAATCCTTCAACGAAAAGTGTAGCCCCACGCCGAACATCAGCAGGATCACGCCAAGTTCTGCCAGTTCCGGCGCAAGCTTGGTATCTGCAACAAAACCAGGTGTAAATGGACCGGCCAGAACGCCCGCTAACAGATATCCCACCAGAGGAGAAATACGCAGTTTATTGGCAAGCATGCCAAAGATAAAAGCGAGCACAAGGCCGCCAACAATGGTGGTGATAAGCGGGGTGGCGTGATGCATTCCGTCTCCTTTGATTGCTGTGGTGATCCTGAAAACCCTAATTACGAGTAATAGTTTATGACAATTTTAATGTTTATGTTTATGAATAATTATTGAAATTTGATGAAAACAGGAATTTAGGCGTAAAAAAGCACGGATCGGATAACTGCGGGGGGAAGCATAGAGCAAACGCTGATGGTCACTGTAAGTGATGGCGGCCAAAGTTTACTTTTGGCCGCCATAAAATCAGTCTTTATGTCGGTTATCAGGTAAGAATATGGTCAGTATCCCCAGAAGAGGCAGGAAAGCACATATTTTATAGACCAAATCAATACTGGTATGGTCGGCAACCAGCCCTAACACCGCGGCCCCTAAGCCGCCCATGCCAAAAGCAAAACCGAAAAACAGCCCAGAAACCATGCCGATACGCCCCGGAAGCAGCTCCTGAGCGTACACCAGAATGGCAGAAAAGGCCGATGCCAGGATAAAACCAATGATCACGGTTAAAATCCCGGTCCATTCCAGCGTTGCATAGGGTAAAACGAGGGTAAACGGCGCTACGCCGAGGATAGAGCCCCAAATGACATATTTTCTACCGATTTTATCACCTAGCGGTCCGCCAATAACCGTCCCTGCCGCAACGGCAAACAGGAACGCAAACAGGTGGAACTGCGCGTTTTGTACCGATAATCCGAATTTTTGCATCAGATAAAAGGTGTAATAGCTGCTGATGCTCGCCATATAGAAATATTTGGAGAAAATCAGTACCAGCAGGATGCTAATCGCCAGCACCACTTTGTTGCGCGGTAGCGGGTTAACGATGGCGACTTTCGGCTTACCTTTACTCATCCGATGTTGGGCCGAATACCAACGGCTGATTTGCGCCAGTACCACAATCGCTAACAACGCGGCCAGCACGAACCACGCTACATTACCCTTACCGTATGGCGCGATGATGACAGCCGCCAGCAATGGCCCCAGAGAACTGCCGAAGTTACCGCCCACCTGGAAAATAGACTGGGCCAGACCATGGCGACCGCCGGAAGCCATCCGTGCCACGCGAGACGATTCCGGGTGAAACACCGATGAACCTGTGCCGACCAGCGCGGCGGCGAGCAGCACCATATGGAAATTACCGGCCATTGCCAGCAATACCAGCCCGCTGAGCGTAAAGCACATGCCAATAGGCAGCGACCACGGCATCGGATATTTGTCCGTCCAGTAACCGACCACCGGTTGAAGCAGGGAGGAGGTGAGCTGGAAAGTCAGGGTAATCATCCCGATCTGCATAAAACTCAGCGAGAACTCTGACTGCAACAACGGATAAATCGCCAGGATCAGCGACTGGATCATATCGTTGAGCAGGTGAGAAAGGCTGATCGCCCCTAAAATGCCAAACGAGGTGCGTGCTTTTTGCGACTGCGCAGCAGAGCCGGGGAGCGGTTGAGCGGTTTGATTGGTAGCCATAGGTCCACTTCAGTAATGATGAGAAAGGAGCAGGTGTAATTATTATCCGACTAACATACCTGTGGAAGGTGTTTGAAGGAAGTCTCATTTCTGAAAACATTTTCGACTATTATTTCATATCGTTGTAATTTCAGCGGTTGATATTGGGTCAGGGAGAGAAGCATGAAATTTTTGAAACGGGGTGTGGCGCTGGCATTATTTGCCGCCTTTACACTGGCAGGTCAGTCTGCTCAGGCTTATGAAAAAGATAAAACCTATAAAATAACCATTCTGCATACCAACGATCATCACGGTCACTTCTGGCGCAGCGAATACGGCGAATACGGACTGGCGGCGCAAAAAACGCTGGTGGACGGTATTCGTCACGAGGTTGCAGCCGAGGGCGGAAGCGTCCTGTTGCTTTCCGGCGGCGACATTAATACCGGTGTACCGGAGTCCGATCTTCAGGATGCGGAACCGGATTTTCGCGGCATGAACCTGATTGGCTATGACGCGATGGCGGTAGGAAATCACGAATTTGATAATCCGCTTACCGTGCTGCGTCAGCAGGAAAAATGGGCCAAATTTCCGCTCCTCTCCGCCAATATCTACCAGAAAAGCACTGGTGAACGTTTATTCAAACCCTGGGCCATCTTTAAGCGCCAGGATCTAAAAATTGCCGTTATCGGTTTAACCACCGACGACACCGCGAAAATTGGCAACCCGGAGTTCTTCACCGATATCGAGTTCCGTAAACCTGCGGATGAAGCGAAGCTGGTGATTCAGGAACTCAATATGGGTGAAAAGCCCGACGTTATTATTGCCACCACGCACATGGGGCATTACGACAACGGCAACCACGGTTCCAACGCCCCTGGCGACGTGGAAATGGCGCGTAGCCTGCCTGCCGGTGCGCTGGCGATGATTGTGGGTGGTCACTCACAGGATCCGGTGTGCATGGCGTCGGAAAACAAAAAGCAGGTTGATTACGTACCGGGCACCCCGTGCGCGCCAGATAAGCAAAATGGTATCTGGATCGTACAAGCGCACGAGTGGGGAAAATATGTGGGCCGCGCGGACTTTGAATTCCGCAATGGCGAAATGAAAATGGTTAACTACCAGCTCATTCCGGTCAACCTGAAGAAGAAAGTAACCTGGGATAACGGCAAAAGTGAGCGCGTACTTTTCACCCCGGAAATCGCTGAAAACCCGCAAATGCTCTCCCTGCTAACGCCGTTCCAGAATAAAGGCAAAGCGCAGCTGGAGGTCAAAATTGGCAGCGTCAATGGGCGTCTGGAAGGCGACCGCAGCAAAGTCCGTTTTGTCCAGACCAATATGGGACGTCTGCTACTGGCGGCGCAAATGGCGCGCACCAGCGCTGATTTTGGCGTGATGAGCGGTGGCGGTGTGCGTGACTCCATCGAAGGCGGCGACATTACCTATAAAAGCGTGCTCAAGGTTCAGCCGTTCGGCAACATTGTGGTGTATGCCGATATGAGTGGTAAAGAGGTGATTGACTATCTGACGGCGGTTGCGCAAATGAAGCCGGACTCGGGGGCCTACCCGCAATTTGCCAACGTTAGCTTTGTGGCGCAAGACGGCAAGCTTAACGATTTGAAAATCAAGGGCGAGCCCGTCGACCCGGCAAAAACTTATCGTATGGCAACGCTGAGCTTTAACGCCACCGGCGGTGACGGCTATCCACGCATTGATAACAAACCAGGCTATGTGAACACCGGGTTTATCGATGCAGAAGTGCTGAAAGAGTACGTGCAGAAGAATTCACCGCTGGATGTCAGTGCGTTTGAGCCGAAGGGTGAAGTTAGCTGGCAGTAACAGGGCTATTTTGTTCGCCATTTTGAACGCGGGCAGTGCTCGGACAAAACTCACAGAGTTTTGAACGCCCATCAGGGCGGCCCGGAGGGGGAGCGTAGCGAATAATCCTCACGTACTACATGTACGCTCCGGTTCCTGCGCGCTGGCCGAGTCCAAACTGCCTTCACCAATAACGCCCTGTAGAGTATTCAGTTGTAGGCCTTAAAGCTGCGCGCCATCAGGCAATCATTCCAAAACAGGTTAATCGCGGCGTGCGATATCGGCGAATTTCGCATCCAGAATTTTGGCCAAATCGTCCGCCGCCAGTTCAATATCCAGCCCGCGTTTGCCGCCGGAAACATAAATGGTGTCAAACGTCCGGGCGGGGGCGTCGATAAGCGTCGGCAATCTTTTTTTCTGCCCTAATGGGCTGATGCCGCCCACCAGATAGCCGGTGGTACGCTGCGCCACCATCGGGTCGGCCATGTCGACCTTTTTCGCGCCCAGCGCCTTGGCGACCTTTTTCAGATCCAACTGTCCGGCTACCGGCGTGACGGCGACGGCCAGATGTTTCATATCGCCATTCACGGCAACCAGCAGCGTTTTATAGACCTGATCTGCATTCAGACCCAGTTTACGCACCACTTCATCACCAAAATTGGTCTCTGACGGATCGTGGTCATAGGTATGAATCTGGAACGAAATGTTGTTTTTTTCGAGTAAGTTAACGGCGGGTGTCATAGCAATTTTTCCTGGCTCAGACAAAATACGACTAAAGCATACGCCTGATGGCGGTCGAAAAAATAGTACCATCTTGCGCAATAGTATTGGCAGGATGCTGACTTTGAGCGACAATCGACCTACACCGATGCTTTAAGCGTCGGCATAATAATAATGATGAAATTCCTCTTTGACGGGCCAATAGAAATATTGGCCATTTTTTTATCGCAACATCTCCGGCAAATTCCCTTCCCCATAAAGATGCAGTGCACCTACTGCCACCACATAATGGCCTGCGGGCAACGCGTTAAGCTTGTCCCGCCATGCCTCATTTCGCTGGTGCATCAGGACGTCATATAACGACTGACTGAACGTATTGGGTAACGTGAGATCGTTATTCTGCGGCGGCGTTTTTAACCACCAGCCCATCATCTGTTGCAGCAGGCGGGCATTGGTGTGCCAGTGCGTCAGGGTATCGTCCAGTAACGCCAGACCGTTATCCGGTAGCTGACATAAAAGATCGATTTGGCTGGCAGCACCTTCCAGCTCGATAACCGGCTTTTGCGCCTGCTTCGCCTGTTTCAGCAACTGGTAATCAATTCCGTATTCCGCACGTAACCCCAGCTGCTGCGCCTGGGTTGCCTGCAATATCATGGCGATTTGCCACAAAGGTTGGGTGGAAAACAGGGAAGGGGAAATGCCCAACTCAGCGCTGACTTTTTGCACGTGGCGGAGCTGCTCGTCGCTGATGCGGTCTTCCAGAGCGGCAAATGTGGGCAGGTTAGCAAACGGCGCATCGTCACCGGAAACATCGGCTTCGACGATCAGCGCGTCGGCGCGGTAGAGCTTTTTCAGGAGTTTGGCGGGCAGAGGGGCCATTTCACGGCTGCCCATATGAATACTGCCAATCAGATGAAAATGGCGATTACCGGGCAACGAGATGTCGATAGCAGGCCAGGTATAATGGTGACCGCGCAGCGCAGACCATAATGCTTTTACCCGGTATAACAGATCCATACGACCTCCCGTTGAAAAATCCCATGCTAGCGCGTGGTCCGGGAAGGTGCAATGCGTGAATCGCCGGATGGCGACGCGAAAGCGTCTTATCCGGCCTACGATATCACCTGCATTTTGTAGGCCGGATAAGCGTTAGCGTCATCCGGCACAGGGTTACTCTTTGGGTTTAAAGCGCAGCAGTCGGTTCGCGTTGCTTACCACGGTGATGGAAGAGAGCGCCATCGCCGCCCCGGCCACCACTGGGTTAAGCAGGGTACCGGTAAACGGCCACAGGATCCCGGCGGCAACGGGAATACCAATGCTGTTATAGATAAATGCGCCGAGCAGATTTTGCTTCATGTTCCGCAGGGTGGCCCGCGAGATAGACAGCGCATCCGCTACGCCCATCAGACTATGGCGCATCAGCGTAATGGCGGCGGTTTCAATGGCGACATCGCTACCACCGCCCATGGCAATCCCTACATCAGCCTGGGCAAGTGCTGGCGCATCGTTGATCCCATCACCGACCATCGCCACCTGATGTCCCTGGCTTTGCAGGCGTTTAATCGCTTCTGCTTTTCCGTCCGGCAGAACGCCTGCGATCACCTCGTCGATGCCTGCTTCTTTGGCAATAGCGTTAGCGGTGGTTGGGTTATCCCCGGTGAGCATCACCAGACGATACCCGGCGCGGTGCAAACGCTGCAGTGCCGCCACGCTGTCGCTGCGCAGCGGGTCACGTACCGCGAGCAGTGCGGCCGCTTTGCCGTCAATCGCCAGCAGTACCGGAGTTGTTCCTTGTGAGGCATGCGCGGTGATTTCAGCTTCCATTTCAGTGGTATCTACCTGCTGTTCATTGAGCAGCGCCTGGTTGCCCAGCAGCAGTCTATGACCTTCCGCTTCACCGCTAACGCCTAAGCCGCGCAGCGTACGGAACCCATTGACCTGCGGCAGGACCGCATCGCCAGCTTTATCCAGAATCGCCCGAGCCAGCGGGTGGCTGGAACCCTGTTCAAGGGCCGCAGCCAGACGGATGGCCTGCGCTTCATCGGTGTCACCGAAGGTTTTGATGGCGACTACCTGCGGTTTCCCTTCGGTCAGCGTCCCCGTTTTATCAAACACCACGGTATCAAGCGTGCTGGCACGCTGCAGCGCATCGGCATCGCGGACCAGAACACCAAACTCTGCAGCACGACCGACCCCGGAAATAATCGACATCGGCGTTGCCAGACCCAGCGCACACGGGCAGGCGATAATCAGTACGGTGGTGGCAATCACCAGCGTATAGACAATTTGCGGTGCCGGGCCGAAGAAATACCAGATTGCGGCGCTGACCAATGCAATTACGACCACCACCGGAACGAACACCGAGGAGATGCGGTCGGCCAGCTTGCCAATCTCCGGCTTGCTGCTTTGCGCCTGACGGACCATGCGAATAATGCGCGACAGGGTGGTATGACTGCCGACAGCGCTGGCGCGGAACAGCACGCTGCCATCCTGAACCACCGTACCGGCGTGAACGCTGTCGCCTTCGCCTTTTTGTTGTGGGATCGGCTCGCCGGTGAGCATGGCTTCATCCAGCCAGGCTTCGCCCTGGGTGATTTCACCGTCTACCGGGACGCGGTCACCGGTGGTCAGGCGCAGTAACATGCCTGCCTGAACATCAGCCAGCGGGACGTTTTTTTCGCCTTCGTCGGTGACGACGCGTGCGGTCGGTGGCGTGAGGTCGAGCAGTTTTTCCAGTGCTTTGGAAGAGCGTTGACGGGCGCGTGCCTCCAGCATATGTCCGAGGTTAATCAGACCGATAATCATCGCACTGGCTTCATAATAGAGGTGGCGTGCTTCCATCGGGAACCACTGCGGCCAGAGGTTAACGCTCATCGAATAGAGCCAGGCCACCCCGGTGCCGAGTGCTACCAGGGTATCCATGGTGGCGGTGCCGTTCATCAGGCTTTTCCACGCGCTACGGTAAAAATGACCGCCCGCGAAGACCATCACGGCGAGGGTTGCCAGACCAATGACCAGCCACAGGCTGCGGTTATCGGCGGTGACCATCATGTTATCGCCAATCATGCCCCACACCATCACCGGGACGCCGAGCAGCAGCGCGACGGCGGCCTGCCAACGGAAACGTTTCATGGTGGCAATGGCCGTTTCCTGCTGGCGTTCACGACGCTCAAGGTCGTCTTCAATGGCTTCAGCACCGTAGCCGGCTTTCTCTACGGCCTGCACTAATTCGTCGGCGGAAGCGCTGCCCATTACCAGCGCAGTACGCTCCGCCAGATTTACCCGTGCCTGCGTGACGCCCGGTACGTTTTGCAACGCATTTTGTACCCGGGAAACACAGCTGGCGCAGCTCATGCCGCTCAACAACAACTGTTGGCTGTCATCTTCAGCCGTCGCTACCGGAAGCTCAGAAGAGACCGCTGTCAGCGCTTCCGACGGGATTGATGACTCCGCCAGCGGTTTAGCCTTTGGGTGGCTTAACTCTGCGCCGTAACCGGCTTGTTTGATGGTTTCAATTAACGCGTCGGCGCTGGCGCTACCGGTGACGTGTGCTTCGGTCACGGTGACATCCGCTTGCTCAACGTCCGGACGCTGCTCGAGACTTTCTTTGACGCGTTTAACGCAGTGACCACAGGACAATCCGTCCAGGGTCAGGTCGATGGTTTGAGACATAACAATAATCCTCTATGATTGGTCGGTGGTTTATTGACCTTGGCAATCGTTTTGACTAACTGTTATAAAGGTTAAACCTTCCATCAAGGGGAAGGTCAAGGGGGAAGATGTGAATATATCCGATGTTGCTAAAAAAACCGGTTTAACCAGTAAAGCTATCCGCTTTTATGAAGAGAAAGGGCTGGTGACGCCGCCGATGCGCAGCGAAAACGGATACCGCACCTATACGCAGCAACATCTGAACGAACTGACGTTGCTGCGTCAGGCGCGGCAGGTTGGCTTTAACCTTGAAGAGTGCGGTGAGCTGGTAAACCTGTTTAACGATCCGGCACGCCACAGCGCAGATGTGAAAAAGCGCACCCTGGAAAAAGTGGCCGATATCGAGCGGCACATTAGCGAACTGCAGGCGATGCGCGCACATTTGCTGGCGCTGGCGGACAGCTGTCCCGGCGATGACAGCGCCGAATGCCCGATCATCGATAATCTCTCCGGCTGCTGCCACCACAAAGCGAAGGCCTAAAGGCGAGGCGGTTGCAGCATAAAGACCACCGTGCCGCGATACCACGGCGATGTCTCCAGCTGCGCTTCCGCTTGTACATCCCGGCTACCGTGTTGAACCAGCCCGAGCTTAAACGGAATGCGTAACTGGGTGAGTGCGGGCAGATACGCCTGATAATTAGCTACCGTGTGACGTCCCTGATAGCTCTGCACCACCAGTTCATCAACCGGTAGCGCGTTCAGCGTGGCGACATCGCCTGTTTTAGCCCAATCCAGCAGTCCGGTCACCCCAAGGGCGAACTCCGGCGGCAGCTGTTGGCGCAACTGTTGCAGAAATCGGGCGTAATCGGCGAGCTGATGGGTTGCCGCGTCAAAATCAACCTGTAGACCGACCACGTGGTTGCCTGCGGCCTGCCAGCGCTGCAACAGCCGCACGATACGTGCCGGGATCGCATCCGGCACGTCGAGGGTAGTAAAACGCACGGTCAGCCAAATTGATGGAAAGGTCAGGCGGCTGACCGGCAGACCCAGACGCTGAAAGACCACCAGGCCCGAGCGGGTCAGCACTTCCCCCTGGTGCAGATACACCGTTTGCGCGTCCCGCAGCTCGTCGCTGGCTTTTACCCCGGACCATAACCAAAAGGCCTGATGTTCACGGGCCGCTACCGTTTCCCCGGCCTGAGCCTGTCCGCTCAGCAGCGCAATTACCAGTAGTATTTGAGTTTTTGCGCCCACGGGCTTCCTGGATACTGCGTCTTTAACTGTGTGTACCAGTCTTTACGCTGCGACTTGTCCACCTCTTCACCGCCGCATTCGTTATAACCCGATGGCGCATAGCACATGATGGCCCGGTACAGCGCAAAACTCTTGTCCTCGACTTCTGCGTTGGGGGAGGCGATCACCTGCTGATAATAACGCTGGCGGTCAAACTGCCCGAACGGCTCTTTGCGTGAGATGGCCGTGCCCAGCACGTCGTTACCGGCACTGTCTGCCTGCAGATCCACATGGGTTTGCGAAGTGCGGAAGAACTCCCCCAGGCAGTTCAGCGCGTGGGCATCATCCGCTTTTTTGCTTAGCACAGTGACCGTTTCATCAAGGCTACGGCAGGTGTAACCGGCTTGGGCGGCGTCGCCGTTCCAGTCAAAGGTACTCAGATTCACATCAGCAAACGACTCGCCAATCACCGGTGGCGTAATCGCGCCAGCCAGCTTTTTGTCGTTCAACCAGTCGCTAAAACGATTCTCGGTGAGATCGCGTACCAGCAACGTATGCAGGGCAATAGTGCGTTCTTCGTTGTTGGGGCCGCGAGTGGCCTGCTGGCGCAGCAGCTCGGGTGTTGCCTGCGCTTTCAGCACCTGCGAACGGAAACGCAGGTTTGATACCGCGCTGTCCGGTACAAAAATGGCCGCAACGTCGCCGCTGTAGACCAGCGTAGCCGCCAGCTTGGCCTGCACGTACTGCTGCTGTTCGGGATCCTGACTAAGTTTCAGTAGCTGCTGCCAGAACGCGCGTGCAGCGGGCCACTGCTGTTGCCCCATCAGCGCTTCGCCGTACAGCACCTGCTCGCTGAAGGCGAGAATATCGTGCGCGGGGAGTTTTTGCGCCGGGGTCATCGCCTGCACAATGGCTGCGTAGTTGCCCGTCGCCATCCACAGATTCAGCTGCAGGTTCTGCCACAGGGCGAGTTTACCCCCCTTTTCAAACACCGGTTTGCTGGCATCAAGCTGGGCCTGCGACAGCGTCGGTTTGTTGTCGTTGTTCAGACGCAGCGCGCGCAGCAACTCGATATAGCTGACCAGCGGCGCGTCGGGGAAGGCCTCCACCACGGGGCCTTCAAAGAAATGCATACCGAAAACATTATCGTATTCGATAACCGTATCGCGCAGTTGCTGTGCGTCCGCCGACTGCTGGAGGGTCTGTTCATACAACCCGGCTAGCGGCGACCATGCCTGCAGATACCAGTTAATCCGGCGTAGCATGCCGCGTGCGGAGTCGGCGTACAGCCCCTGCGGGAAGCGTTGCAGATAAGCCTGGGCTTGAGTCTGCGCCTGACTGGCATCCTGGCGGTTGATTTTTGCACTATCAAAATCGCCGTATTCACCGACGCTGTTCTGGCTGCTCTTGTTCAGCGCTGTGCGCATCAGCATGTATTGCGCGGTTTCTGCCAGCCACGGACTACCGCTGGTGGTAAGCTGCGTGAAATCCTGGTCGGCAGTGATGTAGTCGCCTTCGTAGAAACGGGCGGCGGCAATCAGATAGGTTTTGTACTGTTGCGCAGAGGTGTCGGTAGGGATCGCGGCAAGCGAGGACGTAATTTGCTCCGCGGTTGCGCCGGACAGTATCCCAAGGCGTGCCCGGGCTAACGCCTGGCGCTGTTCCGCCGTTAACGTGGTATCGGCCAGCAGCGCGGCAAAGAACTGGCTGACGCTGGCCGTAGTATTCGACACATGACGGTTCTCATGTTCTGCGTCGTCGGCGCTTATCTCTTCGGCAGTAATCTGCAGTTCGGCCATCTGGTGGGCAAGTACATCATCTGTGCTTTGCACAGATGCGGCGGCTGGTGTCGGAGAGACTTCATCCCACTGTGGATGATAAGCAAAGTAGTAATCGCGGGAGTGGGTAACATCCGCAGGCAGCGACTGTACCGGCAGGGTGAATGATTTTTCCTGGCTCAACAGACGCAGCAGGTTATCACGGGAGTCGTTTTCTGGGCTGAGTACCGGGATGCCTTTCAGCAGACAGCTCGCATCGCTCCATTTGCAGTCTTCCATATCAAAAGAGGCGAATGCCTGTGGGGCACCCGCCAGCAAGGTACACACGGCAAAGGCGAGGGATGTCTTCCTGACCATAATCTTTGTTCCTGTCATTATGTGGGTTATAAGGCTCTGATAATCAGGGTAATGCCTTCAACGGCAATCACCTCAACCTGTGTTCCTGCACTCAAATCGTCACGCGCGCTGACCGGCCAGGAGCTGTCGCCCACGCGCATATGTCCGCGCCCGTTCACCAGCGCCGTTTCCAGCACAAACCGGCGGCCGACCAGTTGCTGTCCGCGCTGGTTGAGATGGCTGTCTGCCGGTTTTTGTTCCTGCACACGCTTTGCCAACCACTTCCACCACAGCCAGGCTGCCAGCAGCGTTAAGACGGCGAACATCGCGCCCTGCCACGCCCAGTCGAGCGGCAATAGCCAGACGACCAGACCGGTGATGACTGCCGCCACACCGCTCCACAGCAGATAGCCGTTGCCGCCCAACATCTCAGCGGCCAGTAACAGACCGCCGAGGCTGAGCCAGAAGAGGTGTGGATGAACCAGAATCATCGCAATCATGATTTGTTCCGCTCGCTGGCGCTGTCCTTAATCAGTTCGCTAATACCGGCAATGGAGCCCATCAGGCTGCTGGCATCCAGCGGCATCATCACCACTTTGCTGTTATTGGACGAACCGATTTGTTGCAGCGCTTCGGTGTATTTCTGTGCCACGAAGTAGTTCACGGCTTGAATATCCCCGGCGGCAATGGCCTCAGACACCATCTGCGTTGCACGGGCTTCAGCTTCGGCGGAACGTTCGCGCGCTTCGGCCTGCAAGAACGCGGACTGGCGTTCACCTTCCGCTTTCAGGATTTTCGACTGCTTCTCACCTTCGGCCTTGACGATCTCGGCCTGGCGGATCCCTTCGGCCTCAAGAATATAGGCGCGCTTGGTTCGTTCGGCTTTCATCTGGGCGTTCATGGCGTCGATAAGCTCGGCCGGTGGGCGCACATCGCGGATTTCAATACGGGTAATTTTGATGCCCCACGGGTTGGTTGCCTCATCAACGATATGCAGCAAACGCGTATTGATGTTGTCGCGCTGGGAAAGCATCTCGTCCAACTCCATCGAGCCGAGCACGGTACGGATGTTGGTCATCGTCAGGTTGATGATCGCCAGTTCCAGATTGCTGACTTCATACGCCGCTTTTGGCGCATCAATCACCTGAATAAAGCACACTGCATCGATGGACACGTTGGCGTTATCTTTGGAGATAACTTCCTGCGACGGAATATCGAGAACCTGCTCCATCATATTGATCTTACGACCAATCCGGTCCATGAACGGTACCACGAGGCTTAAGCCTGGCTGCAGGGTTTTGGTGTAACGACCAAAGCGTTCCACCGTCCACTGGTATCCCTGAGGGACGATTTTGACGCCCGCACCGACAATCACCAGTGCGACAAAAATGAGAATGGGGATGAAAATGAGCATCGATAAAACCTCCTGTTACGCTGTCCTTTACTGCCTGATAAGTCAAATTATACCCGATTTATCAAGGTGGCTCCCCAATAATAAATTACAGGGATAGACTGTCTGCACGAAAGCGGTGAAAAGGGAATGATAATGGAAGAAAGCAGTATTTTGCTCCAGCTCAACGATGTCGGCTGGCAGGCGGGTAACACGAAGATTCTCAATAATATCTGTTTTAATCTCCACGCCGGGGAATTTAAGCTTATCACAGGCCCATCCGGCTGCGGTAAAAGCACATTGCTGAAGATTGTGGCCTCGTTAATTAGCCCAAGCAACGGTGAGATCCTCTTTGAGGGAAAGGAGATATCCACGCTCAAACCCGAAGCGTATCGACAGCAGGTCTCGTATTGTGCGCAAACCCCTGCATTGTTTGGCGACACCGTTTACGACAATCTCATTTTTCCGTGGCAAATTCGGCATAAACACCCACAAGAAGAGGCATTTCTCGACGATCTGGCGCGCTTTGAGCTGCCCGAGACAATCCTCAAAAAAGGCATCAATGAACTGTCCGGCGGTGAAAAGCAACGCGTCTCGCTCATTCGTAATTTGCAGTTTTTGCCCAAAATTCTGCTGCTCGATGAAATCACCAGCGCGCTGGATGAAACCAATAAGCGGAATGTAAATGAGCTTATACATCGCTACGTTCGCGAGAAAAATATGGCGGTGTTGTGGGTGACGCACGACAAAGATGAAATTAATCATGCGGATAATGTCATAACCCTTCAACCGCATGCCGGAGAAATGCAGGAAACACGCAATGAACGAGCATAATATTACCAATGAGTCGCTGGCATTAGCGATGATGCTGGTGGTGGTGGCTATTCTGATTAGCCATAAAGAAAAACTGGCGCTGGAAAAAGATATTCTCTGGAGCGTATGTCGGGCGGTTATCCAGCTTATTATCGTCGGCTACGTGCTGAAATATATCTTTGGCGTGAATCACAGTATTCTGACCTTATTGATGGTGCTGTTTATCTGTCTTAACGCCGCCTATAACGCGCAAAAACGCAGTAAATATATCGGCAACGCCTTTATCTCGTCGTTTATTGCAATAACGGCAGGGGCCGGACTGACGCTGGCGGTACTGGTGCTGTCAGGCTCCATTGCGTTCACGCCGATGCAGGTGATCCCGATTTCCGGCATGATTGCGGGCAACGCGATGGTGGCGGTCGGGCTGTGTTATAACAATCTGGGCCAGCGATTTAACAGCGAACAGCAGCAAATTCAGGAAAAGTTGAGTCTCGGCGCCACGCCGAAGATTGCCTCCGCGCCGTTAATTCGCGACAGTATTCGTGCGTCGTTGATCCCAACCATTGATTCCGCGAAAACCGTCGGTCTGGTGAGCTTGCCGGGGATGATGTCGGGGTTAATCTTTGCCGGTATCGATCCGGTAAAAGCGATCAAATATCAGATTATGGTGACCTTCATGCTGCTTTCTACCGCCAGCCTGTCGACCATTATCGCCTGCTATTTAACCTATCGGAAGTTCTATAATTCGCGTCACCAATTAGTCGTAACGCATCTGAAGAAGACGTAATGTGAAGCCGGATGGCGGCTACCGCCTTATCCGGCCTACGGGATCGGTATTTGTAGAATTTGTAGGCCCGATAAGCGCAAGCGCCATCGGGCAACATCACGCGGATTAGTACAACAACGCGTACAGCTGACGACGATACTTCGACGCCAGCGCATCGCCGGTGCCCAATGCGGCGAGGATCTCCTGGAAGGTCTTACGCGCCTGGCCGTCAGCGGCAGCAAGATCTTTTCTCAGGTGGCTGAACAGCAGCTCCAGCGCTTCTTCGTTACGTCCGACCTGATGCAGTTGGATCGCCAGTTGGGTGGCCAGTGCGGCATCCTGCGGGTTGTCTGCTACCTGCTGCTGCAACAGTTGGATTTCCGGCGTGTCCGCTGCCTGCTTCAGCAGTTCAATTTGGGCGACCAGACCCTGATAGCGGGTGTCCTGATCCTGTAACGGAATGGTTTTCAGCACTGCTTCGGCATCGTCGGAGCGGTTCAGGGCGATTTGCGTTTCTGCCAGCAGCAGGCCAATTTCGCTGCTCTGGTTGGACATCTGCCAGGCTTCTTTCAGCAGCGGCAGTGCGTCAGCGTGGTTGCCAGCTTCAATGAATTCGATGGCCTGGCGTGCTTTCAGCTCTTCTTCACTTGGCAGGACTTTCTCGAGCAGCGCACGGATCACCTCTTCCGGCTGCGGACCCTGGAAACCGTCCACCGGCTGACCGTTCTGGAACAGATACACCGTTGGGATGGCACGCAGGCCAAACTGCGAGGCGATCATCTGCTCGGCGTCGCAGTCCAGCTTGGCGAGAATAAACTGACCGTTGTACTGCGCGACCAGGCTTTCCAGCACCGGCGTCAATTGCTGACAGTGCTGGCTGCGTTCAGACCAAAAATAGAACAGGACCGGCGTGGTCATCGACAGTTCAAGGGTCTGCTGCAGGTTAGATTCGTTAATAATGACAATATTTTGTACGGACATGGAGTCACTCTCTATTCGTCGATTTGTTTTTACATGGGGGCAGACGCGCTGGCTTCAACTCAGCCCTGTAAAATTTTGTCCATTACGCGACCTGGCAACAGGCGCTTCAACAGCATGACTGCCCAGGTCACCAGGGTCACGGGGTAGCGCAGTTTCGGTTTATCGCTCTCAAAAGCATGGCGCACTTTGGCGACCACGGCCTCAGGCCCTAATGTGAAACGTGCAGCAATACCGGGGTTTTCAACCGGGGAATCGCTCTGGGTCTGGTTAACGTTTTCGGTGAAACGGGTGCGGATAGGGCCGGGTTCAATCAAGCTGACTTTGATACCGCTGTGACGTAACTCCATACGCAGCGCATCGGACCAGGCTTCCAGCGCATATTTACTGGCGGCGTAGGCCCCACGTCCCGGCGTGGAGATCAGGCCCATCACTGATGACGTCATCACAATACGCCCTTCACCGTGGGGCAACATGGCGGGCAGCAGGCGCATGGTCAGCTGATGTGCGCCAAAGAAGTTGGCGGAAAACTGCTGTTCCATCTGCTCACGGCTGATGGTCGGCAGCGGGCCATACACGCCGAATCCGGCGTTATTAAAGATCCCATACAAACGATTATCGGTCAGGGCGATCACCTCATCGGCTGCGCGATCCACGCTTTCTGTAGAGTCCAGATCCAGCAAGATGCCGGTGAATCCCATACCGTTCATGCGTGCGACATCGTCGGGTTTGCGGCAGCCTGCCAGAATTTGAAAACCCTGGCGCTTTAGCTCAAGCGCGCTTTCCAGGCCGATTCCACTGGAACATCCTGTTATTAAGACCGATTTTTGCATAACTTTACCTGTCAGGATCTCCGTTGTTTTACGAGTCGTGATTTACTAAAGGGGTCAACTGTTTCGCCATCCAGTCAGCGATAAACGGCTGGGCGTCACGATTAGGGTGGATACCATCATCCTGCATCCATTGGGGTTTCAGATAGACCTCTTCCATAAAAAAGGGCAGCAGAGGAATATCAAACTCGCTGGCGAGCTTTGGATAAATTGCGCTAAAGGTTTCATTATAACGGCGACCGTAGTTGGCTGGCAGACGAATTTGCATCAGCAGCGGTTCGGCCTTTGCCGCTTTAACGTCGTGTAAAATTTTACGCAAGGTTTGTTCAGTTTGCGCAGGTGAAAACCCGCGCAGGCCGTCATTGCCGCCCAGTTCGACCAGCACCCAGCGTGGCTGGTGTTGTTGCAGTAATGCGGGCAGACGCGCCAGGCCCTGCTGTGAGGTGTCGCCACTAATGCTGGCATTCACCACCGATGTTTTATTTTGCCATTTATCATGCAGCAGCGCTGGCCACGCTGCGCTGGCCGACATTCGGTATCCGGCACTCAGGCTGTCACCCAGAATTAATAACGTGTCCGCCGCGGCGGCGCGGAAAGTTAACAGAACCAGGAACAGGAAGGGCAAATGCCAGCGGAAAACATTGTTGAAGTTCATCATCTTAAGAAATCCGTCGGTCAGGGGGATCAGGAGCTATCCATCCTTACCGGAGTTGAACTGGTTGTCAAACGCGCCGAGACTATTGCGCTGATTGGTGAGTCGGGATCGGGGAAATCCACGCTGCTGGCGATCCTCGCCGGGCTGGACGATGGCACAAGCGGCGAAGTCAGCCTGGTCGGGCAGCCGCTGCATACCATGGATGAAGAAGCCCGGGCGCAGCTGCGCGCGCAGCATGTCGGCTTTGTCTTTCAGTCCTTCATGCTCATTCCGACCCTCAACGCACTCGAGAACGTCGAACTACCCGCGTTATTGCGCGGGGAAAACAGTGGCAGCAGTCAGGCAGGGGCCAAAGCCTTGCTGGAACAGTTGGGGTTAGGTAAACGCCTCGATCATCTTCCGGCCCAGCTGTCCGGTGGGGAGCAGCAGCGCGTGGCGCTGGCGCGGGCGTTTAATGGACGCCCGGACGTGCTGTTTGCCGACGAGCCGACGGGCAACCTCGATCGGCAAACCGGAGACAAAATTGCCGATCTGCTGTTCTCTCTCAACCGTGAACACGGCACCACCCTGATTCTGGTCACGCATGACCCGCAGCTGGCGGCGCGCTGCGACCGGCGTTTACGTCTGGTCAACGGGCTGCTACAGGAGGAGGCATGATTGCACGCTGGTTCTGGCGCGAATGGCGCTCGCCCTCATTATTAATTGTCTGGCTGGCGCTCAGCCTGGCGGTGGCCTGCGTGCTGGCGCTGGGGAATATCAGCGACCGCATGGAAAAAGGGCTGAGTCAGCAAAGCCGCGAATTTATGGCGGGCGACCGGGCGCTGCAAAGCTCGCGGGACGTGCCGAAAGCCTGGATTGACGAGGCGCGACAGCGCGGCCTGAAGGTGGGCGAACAGCTGACCTTCGCCACCATGACCTTTGCCGCCGATACTCCGCAACTGGCGAACGTCAAAGCGGTGGATGACGTGTACCCCCTGTATGGCGCGCTGCAAACTAATCCGCCGGGGCTGAAACCGCAGCCCGGTTCGGTGCTGCTGGCCCCGCGCCTGATGGCGCTGCTCAATTTGAAAATCGGTGATGCCATTGATGTCGGGGACGCCACGCTGCGTATTGCTGGCGAGGTGGTACAGGAGCCGGATTCCGGGTTTAACCCGTTCCAGATCGCGCCGCGTCTGATGATGAATCTTGCCGATGTCGAAAAAACGGGGGCCGTCCAGCCTGGAAGCCGTGTTACCTGGCGTTATAAATTTGGCGGCACGCCGCAGCAGTTGGAAGATTATGAAAAGTGGCTGTTGCCGCAGTTAAAACCGGAGCAGCGTTGGTACGGGCTGGAACAAGATGAAGGCGCGTTGGGGAAATCTCTCGAACGCTCGCAACAGTTCCTGCTGCTGTCGGCACTGTTAACGTTGCTGCTGGCGGTGGCCGCCGTTGCCGTGGCGATGAATCATTACTGCCGCAGCCGCTACGATCTGGTGGCGATACTAAAAACGCTCGGCGCGGGCAGGGCGCAGCTACGCAAGCTGATTGTCGGCCAGTGGTTGATGGTGTTGGCGTTGTCCGGTATCACCGGCGGGGCGTGTGGTCTACTGTTTGAACGCATACTGGTGCTGCTGCTCAGGCCCGTTTTACCGGGTGAATTGCCGCCTGCCAGCCTGTGGCCGTGGCTGTGGGCGTTCGGCACCATGACCGTCATTTCACTGCTGGTCGGGCTGCGTCCCTATCGTCTGCTGCTGGCCACGCAGCCGCTGCGGGTGCTGCGCCGCGACGTGGTGGCCAACGTCTGGCCGCTGAAGATCTATTTGCCCGTGGCGACGATCGTGGTGGTTGCGCTGCTGGCCGGGCTGATGGGCGGAAGCATGCTACTGTGGGCGGTGCTGGCCGGTGCGGTGGTGCTGGCGCTGTTGTGCGGCGTGCTGGGCTGGATGCTGCTCAACCTGCTGCGCGGCCTGACGCTCACCTCGCTGCCGCTGCGTCTGGCGGTCAGTCGCTTACTGCGCCAGCCGTGGTCAACGCTGAGTCAGCTGTCGGCCTTTTCGCTCTCTTTTATGCTACTGGCGCTGTTGCTGGTGTTACGGGGCGATCTGCTCGACCGCTGGCAGCAGCAAATGCCGCCGGAAAGCCCGAACTACTTCCTCATCAATATTGCCACTGAACAGGTGGGGCCGCTGAAGGCGTTCCTGTCCGAGCATCAGGTGATCCCTGAGTCGTTCTACCCGATTGTGCGGGCGCGTCTGACCGCCATCAATGATAAGGCAACCGAGGGTAATCAGGATGAATCGCTGAACCGCGAACTGAACCTGACCTGGCAGGATACCCGTCCGGATCATAACCCGATAACCGCCGGAAGCTGGCCGCCAAAAGCAGGTGAAGTGTCGATGGAAGAAGGGCTGGCGGAGCGATTGAACGTCAAACTTGGCGATCGCGTGACCTTTATGGGTGACACCCAGGATTTCAGCGCCACGGTCAGTAGCCTGCGTAAGGTGGACTGGGAAAGCCTGCGGCCTAACTTCTTCTTTATCTTCCCGCAGGGCGCGTTGGACGGGCAGCCGCAAAGTTGGCTGACCAGCTTCCGTTGGGAAAATGGCAACGGTATGCTAACGCAGCTTAACCGCGAGTTTCCGACCATCAGCCTGCTGGATATCGGCGCGATCCTCAAACAGGTTGGCCAGGTGCTTGAACAGGTCAGCCGGGCGCTGGAGGTGATGGTGGTGCTGGTCACCGCCTGCGGTATGTTGCTGCTGCTGGCGCAGGTGCAGGTCGGCATGCGCCAGCGTCATCAGGAGCTGGTGGTCTGGCGGACGCTGGGGGCGGGCAAGAAATTGCTGCGTACCACGTTATGGTGTGAGTTCGCCATGCTGGGGATGGTCTCCGGGCTGGTGGCGGCCATAGGCGCTGAAACCGCGCTGGCGGTTCTGCAAACCCGCGTGTTTGATTTCCCGTGGGAGCCTGACTGGCGGCTGTGGGTCATCTTACCGGTTTGCGGGGCGCTGCTGCTCTCATTATGCGGTGGGTGGCTCGGCGCACGTCTGCTAAAAGGCAAAGCCCTGTTTCGTCAGTTTAACAATTAATTCATTTTAGTGATGATTACGCACCGGTTTTTACACCGGTGCGTATTTTTTGTTTATCCCGCACAAATTGATAACTCCTTGATATTTAACCGCACAGAACAATAAAAAACCGCCAACACGCGAGTATTAATAAACGTTAATATTTGCGTGCTGAATAATTGGCAGGCTATCTATCAAGGTAAAACAATCCATGACTATAAAAAAAACAGCGCTGGCGGTATCGATCGGCGCAGTAGTGGCATTAACGACGTTCGCCGCCCAGGCGGAAATCACCGTCCTGAAACAAGATCCGCAGGCGGGTAATCCGCTGAGCCGTCTTAACTTCACCGTCGGTGGCAGTATCCGTCCCCAGTTCCAGAACATGGCGGGCGACGATGGCAAGAATGGCTACAAGCGTAACGGTTTTGACGGCGGTACCCGTTTTCGCTTCGCCGCAGATTACTATCTGTTTGATGACATCAGTTGGGTGAGCTACTACGAGCTGGGTGTTAACTTCCCGGCGATGTTCGACTGGGATAATCACCATGCCGACGGCGCCAACGACACCACGCGTCGTATGCTGTACACCGGGCTGAAGAGTGCGACCTGGGGTACGCTGACCTTTGGTCAACAGAACAGCATTTACTATGATGTGGTCGGTGCGAAAACAGATATCTGGGACTACGATATGATCGGTCAGGCACCAGGTAACGGGATTAATGGCGACTACGATGGTTCATATCGTACGCGTAAATCACTGAAGTATAAGAAAACCGTGGGCGATGTAGATCTCTATGCCTCTTATCTTTTCAGCGATGACTACAACCCGAACAACGGTCTGCGCTACAAACGTAAAGGCGGCGGCTCGCTGGGTGCCGATTACCACATTACCGACGACTTAACCTGGGGTACGGCGTGGAACTACACCCGTGCGGAAATGCGCGGCAATGGCAGCAAAACGTACGATCAGAACATCGTGGGTACTGCGCTGAGCTGGAAACCGGACAACTGGACCTTCTCCCTGGGTGGCGGCTGGTATCAAAACTACATGACCACCAAGAAAGTGTCGGTTAACGACTATTTTGCCGGTGACGCGTGGGGGCTGGAATACTTTGCCGGTTACACTTTCCCGGTTGGTCAGTATGCGCTGAAATCCGTTCAGCCTTACTTTATGGGTGATCGTATTGAATACGTGAATGGCCGTAACTACCTGCGCACCGACAACGGCGTGGGGATCAGCTTCCAGCTGGACTACGGCTTCCGTGTCGATTATGAACACGTCTTTACCTCCAGCACCGATAACCTGGGCGACATGAACCTGGTGCGTCTGCGTTACGATTTCTAATCGAACACCTGCCAAACGGAATGCCCGATGCGCGTGTGTTATCGGGCCTACGAGAGCAGCGTAATCGAGTTATTTGTAGGCCGGATAAGGTGCTTGTGGCGCCATCCGGCTTTTTTCATGCCTTCCCCTTCAATTACACACTCTGCAACATCATGAAATAATTTCAAGGACAGCAGGTTGTGATCTGTGTCATGTTAACAATCAGCCTGTTAGGCAGGTCAACAACAACAACGCCGCATGAACGGCGTGAGACACCACATCACAACGTTAAAATGGAGAGATTATGGGATTGCGCCACAATTTACGCATCGCGACCGGAGCATTATTACTGGCCTGCGGCTTACAGTTTGCTCATGCCAATAGCGATCCACAGACTATCGTTTTCGGCGTCGCGCCGGGTCCGTATGGTGACATGGTAAAACAGGCTATTGCCCCGACGCTGAAAGAAAAGGGCTACAAGGTGGTGGTGCGCGAATTCAGCGACTACGTCCAGCCCAATATGGCGCTTTCCAACGGTAGCATTGACGCCAACCTGTTCCAGCACTCGCTGTACTTTGACAAATTCACTGCCGACAAAGGCCTGAAGCTGAGCAAATTGATTGTGGTCCCGACGGCCGGAATGGGGTTCTACTCACATAAAATCAAAAGCCTGGATGAGCTGAAGAAAGGGGACGTGATTACGCTTTCCAACGACCCTACCAACCTGGCTCGCGGGCTGCGCTTCCTGCAATCCATCGATTTGATCACCATTAAAGATAATATCGATCCCACTAAAGCTTCCGAGCGTGATATCGCCAGCAACCCGAAAGGGCTGATTTTCAAACCGCTGGAAGCTGCGCAGTTGCCGCGTACGCTCGACGGTGTGACCGGCGCGTTGGTCAACGGTAACTTCGCCGTTGCCGCAAAACTGGATCTCGCAAGTGCGTTGAAGCAAGAGAATCTGGATGAAAACCTGAAAAATATCATCGCGGTACGCAGTGAAGATGCGGATAAACCGTTCGCCAAAGACATTGTTGAGGCGGTGAAATCACCGGCTTATCGCGCGGTGATTGACGACCCGAAAAATATTTACAGCGCCTTCCAGAAACCGGAATGGATGTCGGCAGCCCAGTAATCGCTGCGCCAATGGGTTAACAGGGCAGCGATGACTGCCCTTTTCGCATTTCTGAGGTGGCTATGATTGAGATAGATAAGGTTTGCGTGGACTTCGCCGCAGGCCGTGGGCCGTCAACCCGTGCGGTTGATGACGTCAGCCTGCGGATCGGCGCAGGCGAGATATTCGGTATTGTTGGGACCAGCGGCGCGGGAAAAAGTACCCTGCTGCGTACCCTGAACGCCTTAACGCGCCCGAGCGAGGGAAGCGTAAAAGTGAATGGCGTGGAAATCTCCGCGCTTGAGGGACGTCAATTACGCAAGGCGCGTCAGCGTATCGGCATGATCTTCCAGCACTTTAACCTGATGCATACCCGCACCGTGGCGCAAAATGTGGCCTTCAGCCTGAAGGCTGCAGGCTGGGAGGGCAGTAAAATTGCCCCACGCGTGACGGAGATCCTGGCCCTGGTGGGACTGTCTGATAAGGCCAACCGTTATCCGGTGCAGCTCAGCGGCGGGCAAAAGCAGCGTGTGGGTATTGCCCGTGCGATTGCCAACCACCCGGATGTGCTGCTCTGCGATGAACCGACTTCCGCGCTGGATCTGGAAACCTCCTCCACCATTCTGGCACTGCTCAAGCAGATCAACGCCCAACTGGGGATCACGATCGTCCTGATCACCCACGAGATGAACGTGATCAAATCTATCTGCGATCGCGTGGCGGTGATGTCCGGCGGCAAGGTGGTGGAGTCCGGCGAGGTGTTTGATGTTTTTGCCCATCCGCAGCACGCGTTTACCCAACAGCTGGTATCACACACGCTCAACCTGACGCTACCGGATCGCCTGCGGCAACATTTGCCGGGGCAGCTGTTAAAAATTCTGTTTATTGGCGATTCGGCAGAACAGCCGGTGCTGTCCGAGGTGGCGGTGAAATTTGGCGTGGCGGTGAATATCCTGCACGGCAAAATTGAATATATTGGCGAGCGGGCGCTGGGGATATTGGTGGTGCAACTGACCGCGCCGCATAATCCTGCGGCGGTCGATGTCGCCGTGGAGCACATTCGTCAACGTACCGCACAGGTGGAGGTGATTCGTGGATGATTTATTGCCGGATTTGACGCTGGCGTTCAATGAAACCTTCCAGATGCTGAGCATCTCAACGGTGCTGGCAATTGTTGGCGGCCTGCCGCTGGGTTTTTTAATCTTCGTAACCGACCGTCATTTATTCTGGCAGAACCGTTTTGTGTATCTGCTCAGCTCCGTGCTGGTGAATATCATCCGTTCGGTGCCGTTTGTGATCCTGCTGGTGCTGCTGCTGCCGTTAACTCAGTTTCTGCTCGGCAATACCATCGGGCCGATTGCGGCGTCGGTACCGCTGTCGGTAGCGGCGATTGCATTTTATGCCCGACTGGTGGACAGCGCCCTGCGCGAGGTCGATAAAGGCATTATTGAAGCGGCGGAGGCCTTTGGCGCCAGCCCGATGCGCATCATTTGTACGGTGCTGTTACCGGAAGCCAGTGCCGGCCTGCTGCGTGGGTTGACGATAACGCTGGTCAGCCTGATCGGCTATTCCGCGATGGCCGGGATTGTTGGTGGCGGCGGCGTTGGTGACCTGGCGATTCGCTTCGGTTATTACCGCTACGAAACCCAGGTCATGATCGTCACCGTGGTGGCGCTGATTATTCTGGTACAGGTTGTTCAGGTGCTGGGCGACTGGCTGGCGAAACGCGCGGATAAGCGCGACCGGCATTAATGCGTCTGAACCCAGTCATTCACCTCCTGCCATGTGCCGCGAAAGACAATTTTCGCGGCTTTCTTCTCTAACTGGTAACGATACATCGGATCGTAATATTCGTTGAGTAACGGCACCAGCCAGCCCATGTGACCGTCGGTGCTGCCGCTGGCCTGTTGCTCGTTCAACGCGACGTCGAGCAGCTCGGTCAGTTCCGCAAAACGTTGTAACCCTAAACGACGGCGGATGGCGAACAGACCGTGGTGCAGGTATTCGCTGTATTCCTGCCAGCCCTGGGTTTCCCCGTACGCTTGGGTGAAATCGTGGTGCATGCGCACGAAATACTCTTCACGCAGTCGTTCGAGGCGCAGTTCAAAGGGATCGTCGACCACCGCAATCGTGGCCTGAGTCATGCGCTCGCGCAAGCACTCGGGCAAATGATTGGCGCCAATCATGCGGCCTTCATCTTCCAGCACCCAGCGATGCAGGTCCTGACGGCTGTCGGTTTTCAGCATCTCGACCGCCAGCAGGTTTTCAAAACTGGCCTGGCTCAGTTGCGGCTCAACCGTGCGACCAAAAGAAGAGCCGCGATGGTGCGCCAGACCTTCAAGGTCTACGCCGTTTGGCTGTTGTTGCACCAGTAACGTTTTACCGCTGCCGGTACAGCCGCCAATTAAGACGATGGGTTTTTGCACCAACTCTTCGGTTATTTGTATCGCGGCCTGACGCAGGGCTTTATAACCGCCCTTTATCAACGGGTAGTCAATGCCGGATTCACGCAGCCACTGCTGCACAATGTGTGAACGTTGACCGCCGCGCGCGCAGCATAGGTATCCTTTTGGGTGCTGACGACAGGCGGCTTGCCAGGCATTCATCCGCTGCTGGCGAATGTCACCGCTCACCAGCTGATGTCCCAGTGCCAGCGCCGCTTCCGGTCCCTGACGTTTGTAACAGGTCCCGACCGCGGCACGTTCGTCATCGTTCATCAGGGGAAGGTTGATAGCCTTCGGCATCGCACCTTGTTGAAACTCAACCGGGGCGCGTACATCGATTAAGGGCGTACCGGCGAGCAGAATCGCGCGATAGTCCGTTCCATCGTTCATGTTCAATCCTGAAAATACAAAACAGCAATGGAGGGGATTTTACGCGCCAGAGGAGGGGCCGGGGAAGGATAAAATCCATTCCCCGGCATTAATGGCTTATTTCAGTTTGGACTGTGCCCAGATAATGCCGCTGGCATATTCCGGCGGTAGCAGGGGAATCAGTGCTTCCAGCGTGGCGCTCAGGCGAGCGGTATCGCTGTCGGTCAGGTTCAGGTGACCAACCTTACGGCCTTCACGCACCTCTTTGTCATACCAGTGCAGATGCACCAGCGGCAGCTTCAGCCAGTCGTAGTTCAGGTTGCTGCCGATCAGGTTTACCATCACCGAAGGATTGTTGACCACCGGCGTCGGCAACGGCAGGCCGGTAATGGCGCGCAGGTGCAGTTCAAACTGGCTGATGCTGGCGCCGTTTTGCGTCCAGTGCCCGCTGTTGTGTACGCGCGGGGCCAGTTCGTTGATCAGCAAGCCTTCCGGGGTGATAAAACACTCCATCGCCATTACGCCAACATAGCCCAGTTCCTGCATGATGGCAGAGAGCATCGCCTCGGCCTGATCCTGCTGTTTAGCATTGGCCTGCGGGAATGCAACGCTGGTACGCAGAATGCCGTCCTGATGCAGGTTATGGGTCAGCGGATAGAAGACGGTACTGCCGTCGTGCGCACGAGCGCCAACCAGCGACACTTCACCAGAGAAGTTGATTCCCCGCTCGACGATGCACTCGCCGTAGCAGTCGTCCGGCAGTTGTTCGGTTTCGTGGGCGCGTAAACGCCACTGCCCGCGACCGTCGTAGCCGCCGACGCGACGTTTGACGATCGCCAGTTCGCCCAGTTTGTCGAAGACCGCAGACCATTCGCTATTGTCTGCCAACAGCTGCCACGGCGCGGTAGCCAGCTTCAGTTTGTCAAACAGCTGCTTTTGCGTCAGACGGTCGGCAATAATCGGGAAAATATCACGGTTGACGAACGCCGGATGACGCGCCAGTTCGCGGGTGAGCGCGGTTTCCGGCCAGCGTTCAATCTCGGCGGTGATGACGCTTTGTTGAAAGGGAACGGCAGCGGGTTCGGCATCCAGCCCGACGGGCCAGACCGCAATCCCCAGCGGCTCACCGGCCTGACGCAGCATGCGCCCTAGCTGGCCGTTACCGAGTACGCAAACCTGCTTCATGCCGCACCTCGCGGGTCCGGGTTCTCCAGTACCTCGTCGGTTTGGGCTTTACGCCAGTCATGCAGACGCTGATGCAGTTCTTTATCGTGTGTCGCCAGAATTTGTGCTGCCAGCAGGGCCGCATTCGCCGCGCCCGCTTTACCAATCGCCAGCGTGCCCACCGGAATACCGCGCGGCATCTGCACGATGGAGTACAGGCTGTCTACGCCGCTCAGCGCTGCGCTTTGCACCGGAACACCTAATACCGGTACCAGCGTTTTGGCGGCAATCATACCGGGCAGATGTGCTGCACCGCCTGCGCCTGCAATAATCACCTGATAGCCGTTCTCTTCAGCACTTTCGGCGAAGCTAAACAGTCTGTCGGGGGTGCGGTGGGCAGAGACCACTTCAACGTGGTGCGGGACATTCAGGATTTCGAAGATTTCGGCGGCGAACTGCATGGTAGCCCAGTCGCTTTTGGACCCCATCACGATGGCGACTCGCGCCGGATTATTGCGGGAAGACATGCGTCTGAAAACTCCTGTGGTGCACAACACTCGACTTTTGAGGCCACAGAGAATAGCATGTTTTAACGTCAAGGAAAACGATTGCGCAGGAGGAGGGAACGCGTAGTTATCCCTCTTTATTTACACATAACGCAAAGGGTGACTGCAGGTTTCCGATTAACCACGCATTACCTGACGGACTCAGGTGCATTTGTCTACTTGTTCCTTTCTGAGCATAAAAGAAGCTATTTCTAAATAACTCATCGTTTGCGGTATCGCGCGCGTTCTTCATATATTCCACATTATAGATTGAAATCTCGTTTGGGGAGGTTATTTCATAATCAAACACGGCCATTCGCGAGATGGTTTGTACATTGCTACCCGTTTTGATATTTCCTGATAATATTACTTTACCATTGTGATCCTTACCCAGACGAAAGTTCATTTCAATAGTAGAGATAAAGATGGGATCTAGATGATCGTAATGTATAATTGTTGCACAGTTAATATCTAAACCGGGAGTCTGGTACCGATTGAATATAAATCTGTAAAATGAGAATGCTAATAGCAATAACAGCATAAAGGGGAACAGCCATTTTTGTTTATATATTACTTTCATGACCGCTCCAGTAATAGTTCAGGCAAGATATATAGTTTCTATCTTTAGAGGTGCAGCGACTAATAAATACACGCCCTTCTTTACCATACAAATAAGATTCAGAAGCATGGTAAGTAAAAGAAGCACCGATAAGACATGATATATTTTCTCGTCTAACGAGCTCCAGAAACAATCTTTTTTTCTTCTCTGTAAGTGAAATTGAATTTTTCTGAATGGTGTAGACTGGACACGTTTCATAGTTAAATAAAAAATATCTCGGGGTATCTTTTATGTCTGCGGTTCGGTTCTCGGGATACCAGTATTTCTCTGTTAACATGATAATGCTCATTATTACAATAATTAACGATAATATTGTGTATCTGAATCGCTGATAGGGTGTTTGTTTTTTTTCTACCAGATCGCTACGGCTTTCTTCTGCTTGTTTGCTTATCTGTAGGGTGTTTTCCTGTTGCAATACCGTTTCAGACTGAGAGAGGCTTTCAGGAATATCATTATCGATAATCTGGACGTCAATATTACGGCTGAACATAAAACCAACCCGGGGTACGGTCGTAATACATTCGGCAGAAATACCTAAACGGGAAAAACATTTTCTGAGTTCGGATATGTATTTATTCAGTGTATGATTTGATGAACGCAGACCATGGGCATCCCAAACATCATCAAGCAGTTCATTACGGGTCAGGACTTGTCCATGGCGATTAAGAAGACATGCCAGGAGTCGGTTCATGGTGAGGGTCAAAATGACAGTTGATTCCTCATCGCCCAACGGCCATATTGAGCCATCCTCAGTACGATATTTTATCCGTTTATCAATCAAATAAACCATTCCCGCCTCTCCGTGCCTCATGGTGACATAATGGCTTAAACCACCTGCATTCCTCGTGCTGTTTTCTTATCAGCATTGATGTTGGCATGATAGCACATTTAGATAGCCCTCACATTTTTGTAGTTAAATTGTTTGTACTTTAACTGTATTTAAGTTTATGTGTCTGTAAATGCTTAAATTTTCGATACAAGTATCTTATTGCGGCATTGAGTTGTTAGGATTAGTCGTATAAGTAAATGAGTAAGGACTGAACGGTTTTAGCTGAGGGCGTGTCTCTAACGTTCACACTTCTCGCCACGCCTGAGTTAGTGCGTATAAGGAGCAACACAATGACAATCACCAGACCACTCGGGAGAACAACTCAGGTTTTTGATGGTCTCTTTAAGTCTTTCAGACAAAGGTTTTTATCTGCTTTCATTGTTAATGAGTTGTATTGTTGTTATGAGGTATAAAATTCTGTCGAAAAACACATATATAAAATTAGTATTTAGATATGTGCTTAAAAAGTGTGATTTTAACTACAAAATATGCATTGTTGATATCGACTCGTTTTATTCGTTTGGTGAGTTATTGGATGTTATTGAGTATATGGATATTGAACAGAATGTCTTTCTGATGAAAGGTATTAGCGTTCATTCTAAGGTTCTGGCACCTATTACAGCTTTTGATCGAGATGATGGTTTGAGTGAAATATTGTGTTGTATCAAGAATGGCCGCTCGATGACCTGGACAGATATTGAAGATTATATAGCCAGGGTGCAGGAACTTTCCATGATGACTGAAAAAGAGAAGAAGATTGCTATTGCAGTTGCGCAGCATTCGAATATATCTGTAGTGGCAACATTTCTTAATGCGAATAACAAGACGGTTTATTCGCGAGTGGGAGTGATCGCCCGCAAACTCAATCTAAAACATGTTACTGAAGTCAGGCAATTTATCGGAATTGAAATAGCTTAATTTATAATGTGTAAATAATGGTTGACGGTATCACGGCCATGCTGGCCAACTTTTATATAAACGACGTAATTATATCCTTTCTGTCAAGGAGGGGATGGTGCATTCCTTTTATACAGGTATTTTAATGTATGCGAAATTTTTTTCGACGTTTTGTTTGGATTAATATAATAACCCAGTTCTTATTCCCCGTGACGGTTGCGTTCACGCCAGCGATTGCTGGTACGGGAAGCGAACGGCGATTTCTTAATACACAATCGGCAAATTCTACAGTAGATATTCCAACCCAGGTGTATATTCTCCAGCCTGGCGAAAGTGTGGATTCCGTTGCGGCGAAATTCAACATGAGTACGGATGCGCTGAAAAGACTCAATCAATTACGTACCTTTTCGCGCGGTTTTAATGCATTGCAGGCGGGTGATGAACTGGATGTGCCGTTAACCCCGTTTCCTGAGATAGCCTGGGGTGAAAACGACCCGCTCCCTTCAGTTGACAATGAACGCGAGAAAAATATTGCCGGAATTGCGTCCCGCGCCGGGAGCTTTTTGGCTAACAACCCTGATACGGATGCGGCCGTTACCCTGGGCAACAGCATGGCAACCACCGCGGCCAGTAGTGAGGTGCAGGAGCTCCTGAACCGCTTCGGAACCGCCCGCGTGCAGCTGGAGACTGACAAAAAACTGTCGCTGAAAAATTCTCAGCTTGACCTGCTGGTTCCACTTTACGATCGGGGGGATAGGGTGGTGTTTACCCAGGGAAGTCTCCATCGTACGGATGACCGCAACCAGTCGAATCTGGGGGTGGGGATTCGTCACTTCATCTCTGATTATATGCTGGGCGTTAATACGTTTGGCGACTATGACCTCTCCCGCGAACATGCCCGCGCCGGTATTGGTGCGGAATATTGGCGTGACTTTGTTAAATTAAGTGCGAATGGTTATTTCAGACTCACCGGCTGGAAGGATTCCCCGGATGTCAGAGATTATGATGAACGCCCGGCGAATGGCTGGGATGTTCGGACACAAGGCTGGTTACCGTTTGCCCCGCAACTGGGGGGGAAGCTGACCTGGGAGCAGTACTATGGCAAAGACGTTGCACTATTCGGAAAGAATAATCGCCAACGTAACCCGTTTGCGGTCACGGCCGGCCTTGAATACACGCCGATCCCGTTACTGAGTTTAAACGCTGAGCAGCGTCAGGGGCAGTCGGGCAAAAATGATACCCGTATGGGGATCGGTTTTAATTATCAACTGGGTATGCCGTGGCATCAGCAGATCGATCCGTCATCAGTGGCGGCAATGCGTAGTCTGGCTGGCAGCCGATACGATCTGGTTGATCGTAACAACAATATTGTTCTTGAGTATCGTCAGCAGGAAGTGCTGCGTATCAGTTTGCCGGATGTTACAGAGGCGCGCTCTTCAGAGCTGATCCGTATTCCTGTTACCTTGCACAAGGATAAATATGGGCTGAAAGAGACGCAATGGACGTCATCGCCAGGATTCGTAGAGCAGGGAGGGACCCTGCAGAAACGTTCAGAAAGAGAAATTGACGTTCGTATCCCTGCTTATACCCAAGGGACACGTAGTGGGGCTGCGCAGGAATACACGCTGACTGCGGTAAGCTTTGATAATAAAGGTAATCGTTCGAATACAGCCAGCACAATTATCCGTGTTAGCCCCTCTCACCACGAGATGGGGGAACTTGTCGTCACGCCGAAGAGCCCCGTTGTCGCAGATAACAGCAAGTTTGTTTCACTGACGGCCGCCGTAAACGATGAGTCTGGTTTAGGCGTGCCTGGGCAACAGCTGACTTTCAGCGTATCGGGCCTGACGGATGAGAATAACAACTCCGCGGCCACGCTTTATACCGATACGCAATCGAACAGCAAAGTACTCTCTGTTACCACGGATGCGGATGGAAAGGGAACGGTTATGCTACGCAGTAAGGTAGCAAAAAAGGGTTCTGTGACGGTCACAACGGATGACGGGAGTACCAGGGAAGCACAGGTATTATTTGCCGCTGATGCTAATACTGCAATGATCAGTGGTCTGAACGTGACCAAAAATCATGCTCATGCGGATGGTTTAAGTTCGAACGAAATTGAAGCTGTTGTTCTGGATGCGCAGGGTAATCCGCTGGCGAATTTTACCGTTGAAGCGGATGCAGATAATGATGGTGTGGTCGATACATCATTGTTAACCGATGCAAAGGGTAAAACGACGCTGAAGATCACCAATGAGCGTGCCGGAGAAACGAATGTTGCCGTTCGCTCAGGATCGGCAACGCGAGCTGCGTTGTCGACTACGGTGCACTTTGTCGTAGACAAATCAGCCGCGCATATTGCTGAAGGTGATCTGAGGGTTACGGCGGGTGCCAAAGCCAACGGAATGGACAGCAATGCGGTAACGATAAAGGTGACGGATACCCGGGGAAATATTGCCGGGGGGGTGATCGTGGATATTAGCGCCGTTGGCGAAACGGCGGAAGCGACGGTTACGGCAGACACGTTTGCAAGTAATGATGAGGGTCTGGTGAATGCGATTATCAGAACTCAGACTGCCGGAGAGTATAAGGTCAACGCATCTATACGTGAATCCGGAAGTTCAACCGACACGACAACGCACTTTATCGCCGACCAGGACTCCGCCAATATCACCGACAGCAATCTGAGTGTCACCTCCGGAGCGAAGGCGGACGGGCAGGCAGGCAACGCCGTTGTGGCGCTGGTGACGGATGCGTAGGGCAATCCGGTGGCAAAGGCCGACGTGACGTTCACGGCAGATAACACCGGGGTTACGTTTGCGTCTGCGGTGGTGACCACGGGCGATGACGGTAAGGCCAGCACCACGCTGACCAGCACCGTGGCCGGGAAAATTATCGTGACGGCAACGGTAGGCAATAATGCCGCCAGCAAGGAGACGGCATTTATCGCCGACCGGGACACCGCCAACATCACCGACAGCAACCTGAGCGTCACCTCCGGAGCGAAGGCGGACGGGCAGGCAGGCAACGCCGTTGTGGCGCTGGTGACGGATGCGCAGGGCAATCCGGTGGCAAAGGCCGACGTGACGTTCACGGCAGATAACACCGGGGTCA